>CANRFT010000075.1 GCA_947629955.1 uncultured Oscillospiraceae bacterium | reverse complement strand
CTCTTTCACCTCATTCCCATTTTATCACATATATGCGAAAAAGTCTGCCTCTGGGCAGACTTTTTCGACAGGCTGAGAGGACGCCGTTCGGCGTCCTCTTTTGCTATATGTGTGCTGCCCTTCCACTCACTCCCTGGCGAAAAAGGCCACCGCCACGGCCCCCGGCCCCGCGTGGGTGCCGATGGTGCTGCCGACGGCGGCGATGGGCAGTTGCGCCAGATGGTCCTCCCACAAGGCGCGGCTGCTGTCGATATAGCTTCTCAGCAGGCTGTCGTCCCGGCCGGTGTAAGCCAGCATCACGGGCATCGAAAAATCGGCCCCCCGCCGGTCCACAAATTCGGTGAGCAGGTTGTCGCTCTGCTTGATCCCTCTGGCCTTGCCCAGCACCTTGATCTCGCCGTCCTCCACCGAGATCACCGGCTTGATGTTCAAGACCGTGCCGGCGATGCCCGCCGCCTTGGACAGCCGCCCGCCCTTCATCAGATACTCCAGGGTGTCCACCCGGGCCAGCAGGCAGATGCGGCCCTTCACCCGCTCCAACTCCGCCGCGATCTTTCCGGCGGGCAGGCCTTGATCCCGCAGGCGGACGGCGTACCGCAGCAGGATGTTCTGCCCGGCGGTGACGTTCCCGCTGTCCACCACATACACCCTGCCCTCATAGCCCTCCGCCGCGATGGCGGCGCTCTGGGCGGTGCCGGACAGCTTCCCGGAGATGGTGATGACCACCGCCTCGTCCCCGGTCTCCGCTACTGCCCGGAAAGCGGCGTCAAACTCCGCGGGGGTGATCTGGCTGGTCGTGGGAAGCGCCTTGCAGCTCCCCAGCCGCTCATAGAACTCAGACGCGGACAGGGTCACCCCATCCAGATACTCCACACCGTCGATGATGGTCTTCAACGGCAGGACAGTGACCCCCATTTCCCTTGCCTCAGCCTGCGTCATATCGCAGGCCGAATCACTGAACAGTCTTACGCTCACGGTCGATGACCTCCTGGATCCTGTTGGTTTTGGTAAGCATGGCGAAGCGCTCCGCCAGGGTGGACAGGGTCCGGTAAAAGCTCTCCAGCTCCTCCTCCGGGATGTCCCTGCTGACAGAGTCCTGGACATCGTCCGCCACGGCGGCGATGATATCCGCCAGCCGCTTCCCCTTCTCCGTCAGAGTCAGCTTCCAGCCGTACCGGCGGCGCCCTCCGCTCCCCGCGGTCCCGACGATCCCCTGCTCCAGCAGGGCGTCCAGCTCGCGGGAGACCAGGCTGGGGTCAGACCCTCCGGCGGCGGACAACTCCGCGGCGGACAGCCCCTCGGGCCGGTCCCGCAGCAGATAGAGCCAGAACACGTGGACGGCCTTCAACCCCAGCTGGGCTGTGTACCGGGCTTTCAGCTTTTGGATATTACCGAAGATGCCGGCGATGAGACCGGAGAACTCCTCGAACCGCTCCTCTTTCATTTGACCCCCTCCTTTTCGCGGCAATTATATACCTCTAATATTGACCTGTCAATATTTATTTGCTGGCACTTTGTGCGGCTGCCCGGTGAACCAAATTATTGACATCCTCCGGACGGCATGATATAGTATCAGATAAGTGGAAATGCACAATGCGCCTTCCTGTTCTGTGCGTTTCTTGCGCGGTATTACCCGAAAAAAATTTATTCTGGGAGGAAAAAAAGATGAAAATTCTCGGCGTTTCTTTGGGAACGAAAAACGGCAACAACGACACCATGTGTCGTGTGGCCTTGGAGACCGCCAAGGAGATGGGGGCGGAGATCGAGTTCATCCATCTGCTGGACTGGAACATCAAGTACTGCTCCGGCTGCGTGGCCTGCTCCCGCGGCCTGGTCATGGGCAAGGGTATGATCTGCTCCCAGAAGGACGACTTCTCCGCCTTCTATGAGAAGATCGTGGAGGCCGACGGCGTCCTCATGGTCGACCCCATCTTCGAGTCCGGCGGCTCCGGCCTGTACCACACCATCACCGACCGCATGGGCCCCGGCCACGACACCGGTATGCTGCTCATGCTGGACGGCAAGCTGAAAGAGCAGGGCAAGCCCGGCCTGAATCCCCGCTACTTCAAGCAGAAGGCCATCTCCTTCGTGGCCATCGGCGGCTCCGACTGGGCCGTCCGCTGCGAGACCGACCACGCCATGTTCGCCCTGAGCCAGGGCTGGAAGATCGTTGACAACGACTACTTCTCCTGGTCCAAGGACGTCATCATGCAGGACGACAAGATCGCCCGGATGAAGGAGATCGGCAAGAACCTGGTGGAGGCCACCCAGTACCTCATCGACAACGATGTGCAGATCGCCGGCTCCGAGAGCCTGGATCTGTGGAAGGGCAAGGAGGGCGCCTGCCCCCACTGCCACGGCAACGCCTTCTACATCTTCCCCGGCACCACCCACGCCGTCTGCGAGTACTGCGGCATGGAGGGCCACCTCACCGTGGAGAACGGCGCCACCAAGTTCGTGTTCGACGAGTCCATCGTGCCCAATGGCCATCTGGAGCACGCCCACGACGTGCTCAGCGGCAAGTTCGCCCACGGCCAGGATATCTTCGAGAACGAAGGCCGTCTGATGGACCTCTACAAGGATCCCGAGTTCAAGGCCCGCAAGGCCCACTACACCGCTGTCTGCGAGCCCACCACTCCTCCCTCCAAGCAGGGCTGATATTTCTTACATAGCGAAACCGTCCGGGGCGGCCGCGTATGCGGCCGCCCCGCTTTTTTGGAAAATAGTCCCGTAAGCGTAAAACGTAACAGCGCTTAAAACGGGAAGTGCGAGGCCGATTTGGCCTCGCACTTCCTTCTGTCATTTTT
>CANRFT010000074.1 GCA_947629955.1 uncultured Oscillospiraceae bacterium | reverse complement strand
ACACAATGCGCAAGTGCCGGATAGGAACGGCAAAATTTTTTACACTTCTATTACTTCTTTATCGCACATAAGCAAAAGCTGCCGGCCAGGAACGCCTCTGGGTCCGCAGCATAATCAGCGTCTCTAATCTGAACACCCTGGCTCATATCTCCGCCCTGGCTGTTGCTCTGGCCGCTGTTTCCTCCGGCTCTCACTCCTACCGTTCCACCAAATTGCTTCGCCGTTCTGCCTGACCCTGCGTGCTATATGGCTTTACAGGCTCGGTTCCCCGCCGGGCTTGGAATCCTGCGCCCTGTCCTGCGCCTCCTGGCATTCGACATCTTGCGCCTTCCTGCGGCTTCATCTTTTGCACAGTGTTTTGCTCATCTCTCATTGTAAACGGAACTGGACGGGAGGTATTCAAACAGAATGATTTAAAATACAAATAATATGTTTGTAAACCGGATTGATATGTAGTAAAATACCACCTGTGAGGTGGTATTATGGAAGCGCTGGGGAAAATCGCGGCGGTGATCGTGTTCTGGCTGTTGACGCCGGCCTTTGCCGCCGCGGCATATAGCATATTCAATACCCGGTTTCACTTATCATTTAGAAAAAGCGCGCAAGAAGTATTTGACATTTTGGCTGATTTCATGTACCCTTGGAGGTGGAAGATTTTAAAAAGGAACGAGCCAATGAAAACTGTCACTCTGTATACCGACGGCGCCTGCTCCGGCAACCCCGGCCCCGGCGGCTGGGGGGCCATCCTGATGTACGGCCGCCACAAAAAGGAGCTCTCCGGCGGGGAGGCGTCCACCACTAACAACCGCATGGAGCTCACCGCCGTCATCCGGGGGCTGGAGGCCCTCACCGAGCCCTGTACCGTGGACCTGTGGTCCGACTCCAAATACGTCATCGACGCCCTGGAAAAGGGCTGGGCCAGGGGCTGGAAGGCCAAAGGCTGGGTGAAGGGGGACAAGAAGCCCGCTTTGAATCCGGACCTGTGGGACAGGCTGTTGACCCTGTGCGAAATCCACACCGTCCGCCTCCACTGGGTCAAGGGTCATGCGGAGAATCCGTATAATAATCGATGCGACGAGATGGCCGTCAGCGAATGGCAGAAGCTGAAAAGCGGGACCTGATCACCTTATTTCCAAACCGCCAGGGGCGGGTAAACAGATCATAAAGAAAGAAGGCAATCATCATGGGCAAGTTTGAAATCAAAAAGGCCAAAAACGGCGAGTACACCTTCAATCTGCTGGCCGCCAACGGTCAGCCCGTCCTCTCCGCGTCCGAGACCTACGCCTCTCTGGACAGCGCGAAAAACGGCTGTGCCTCTGTGGCGAAGAACGCCAATGTCCACGTGGAGGATCAGACCGTGGAGGGCGGCGAGACCCTGACCAACCCCAAGTACGAACTGTACCAGGACAAGGCCGGCGAGTACCGCTTCCGTCTGAAGGCCCGCAACGGCGAGAACATCGGCCGCAGCGAGGGCTACAAGGCCAAGGCCAGCGCCCTGAACGGTATCGAGTCCATCGGCAAGAACGCCCCCGACGCCCCCGTCGTGGTGGTGGAGGAGTAATTTAGATCCATAGACGCGCAAGAAGGGCGCCGGCTCACGCCGGCGCCCTTCTCTTATGTGAAAACATCCTCTGTAGGGGCCGCCCCATGTGGCGGCCCGGTGGTTTCAATGTGGGGCGGCACATGGGCCGCCCCCTACGGCCGTCTATGGTTCATCCTCCTGCGCGGTCACGGTGATGTTCAGTTCGTCCAACTGGGCCTGGGTGACTTCGCCGGGGGCGCCCATCATCACGTCCTGGGCGTTCTTGTTCATGGGGAAGGGGATGACCTCCCGGATGGTCTCCGCGCCGCACAGCAGCATCACCATCCGGTCCACCCCGGGGGCGATGCCCGCGTGGGGCGGCGCGCCATAGCAGAAGGCGTTGTACATGGCGGGGAATTTGGCCTTCACGTCGTCCTCTCCCAGCCGCACCAGCTGGAACGCCTCGATCATGATCTCCGGGTCGTGGTTCCGCACCGCCCCGGAGGACAGCTCCACCCCGTTACACACCAGGTCGTACTGGTAGGCGGTGATGGTCAGCGGGTCGATCTCCCCGGCGGCGGCCTTTTGCAGCACCTCCAGCCCACCGTTGGGCATGGAGAAGGGGTTGTGGCAGAATTCCAGCTGGCCGCTCTCCTCGCCGATCTCGTACATGGGGAAGTCCACGATCCAGCAGAACTCGTACCGCTCCTTGTCCATGTGGGCGGGGCAGAAAGCCCCCAGCTTGTTGCGGAGGATGCCGGCGGTCTTTTGAGCGGTGAGCAGATTCCCGGCGGTGAGACCCACAAAGCAGCCCGGCGTGAGGCCCAGCGCGGAGACCACCCGCTCCTTAAGGGGCTGCACGAACTTGGCGATGCCGCCCACGATCTCGCCGCTTTCGTCATATCGGAACCAGTAGGCCTTCTGGCCCGCCTGGACCTCCACATCGGCGCACAGCTTGTCGATCTGCTTCCGGGTGCCCTCGAAGCCGGAGACTACAATGGCCTTGATGGTGTTCCCCTCAAAGGGCCCGAACCCGCAGCCGGACAGCAGCTCGGTGGCGTCGGTCAGCTCCAGGTCGATGCGCAGATCGGGCTTGTCGGTGCCGTATTTGTCCATGGCCTCCAGGTAGGGGATGCGCTGGAAGGGCGCCTCGGAGGCCACGTTATACGTCCCGTACTTGGCGAAGATGGGGGGCAGCACCCGTTCCAGCACGGCGAACACGTCCTCCTGGCCGGCGAAGGCCATCTCCATGTCCAGCTGATAGAACTCGCCGGGGGAGCGGTCGCCCCGGGCGTCCTCGTCCCGGAAGC
>CANRFT010000073.1 GCA_947629955.1 uncultured Oscillospiraceae bacterium | reverse complement strand
GAGAGGTTTCATATTAACTTTTTAATCGGGGGGTGCATTTGCTATGAAGCGGGCTCCCAGCTGAGCTATACCCCCATGACACACGGGGCGTTGCCCCGGCGCGAGAGTTATAATACCAAACCGGGCGGGATTTGTCAATAGCTTTTTTCAGATTTTTTCAGCGGGCAAACCGCGGGGCGTGTTCTCCCGGGCTTGCCGATTATTTTGCTGACTACAGAAATAAAGTATTTCCATACCGCGCGATTTGTGCTATACTATGAAAGGCCGATCCGCATGATCCGCGGACGCGGAGCTTCATCCGCGGGATCGGGGCCGCAGAAGGGAGAACGCAAGATGATTTGTGATCTGATCCTGTTCAGCCCCACAGGGGGCACAAAGAAGGCGGCCCGACACCTGTGCTCCGCGCTGTCCGACACGACGCGGATCCTCGACCTGACCGACCCGTCTTTTACGGGAAAGGAGCTGCCCGCGGCCGACGGAGAGATCGCCGTGATCGCCATGCCCTCATACGGCGGGCGCGTCCCCGCGCTGGCCGCCGAGCGGCTGAAGCAGGTCCGGACCGACGGGATGCCCTGCGTGCTGCTGTGCGTCTACGGGAACCGCGCCTACGAGGACACCCTGGCGGAGATGGAGGACCTGGCGAAGGGCTGCGGCTTTGCGGTGACGGCCGCGGCGGCCGCGGTGGCGGAGCACTCCATCATGCACCAGTACGCCGCGGGCCGGCCCGATGTCGCCGACCAGAAGAAGCTGAGGTCCTTCGGCGGGATGATCCGCGAGAAGCTGGCCGCCGGCCAGCTGGGGATGGAGGCCGCGATCCCCGGGAACCGTCCCTATAAGCGGGGCGGCGGCGTTCCGCTGGTCCCGAAGGCCGCCGCGGACTGCGTATCCTGCGGGCTGTGCGCCAAACGCTGTCCCGCCGGGGCGATCAGCCCGGAGAATGTCAGGACCGCCGACCCGAAAAAGTGCATCGCCTGTATGCGCTGTGTGACGGAGTGCCCGCGCCAGGCCCGGAAGGTGAGCGAGCTGATGGTCTCCGCCGCCGCGCTGGCCATCAAAAAGGCCTGCTCCGTCCGCAAGGAGTGCGAGCTGTACCTCTGACCGATAAGCCGCTTGGGGGAGTCGCCATGGAAAAAGTCATCATCGTCATCAACGGCAAGGGCGGGGCGGGGAAGGACACGCTCTGCGCCGCCGCCGCCAGGCGGTATCGGGTGGAGAACATCTCCTCCATCGACCCCATCAAGGCCATCGCGGCCCAGCACGGCTGGCAGGGGGAGAAGGACGACCGGGCCCGGAAGTTCCTCTCCGACCTGAAGCGGGCCTTTGCCGACTACAACGACCTGCCCAACCGCTGGCTGGAGGAGCGGGCCCAAGCCTTTGCGGCCGGTGACGGGGAGATCCTCTTTGTCCACATCCGGGAGGGGAGCCAGATCGACGATTTCAAGCGAAGGATAAAGGGGAAGTGCCTCACACTGCTGATCCGTTCCTCCCGCACCGAGGCCGCCTACGGCAACGCCTCTGACGACGAGGCGGAGAACTATCCCTACGACTACGTCTATCAGAACGACAGGCCCCTCGCCGAGGCGGAGGAGGATTTCCTGGCCTTCCTCGGGGAGATGCTCCGCCGGGAGGGCGCGGCGGACCCCGGAAAACTGTAATCATTTGTCACCGCGATCGGTCGATTTATTCACATTCTTCTGATAGGATGATCCTGTCAAATCGTTTTACATTACAAAGGAGGAGATCGCTGTGTTCCAAAAACGTTCTATCCCTGTGTGTATCCTGCTGACCATCGTCACCTGCGGCATCTATCTTCTGTACTGGATGGTGAAGGTCACCGACGAGCTGAACTACCTCAGCGGCGACCCGAACGCCACCAGCGGCGGCATGGCTCTGCTGTTCACCATCATCACCTGCGGCATCTACAGCCTGTACTGGGCCTGGAAGTGCGGCGAGAAGGTCAACGCCCTCCGGGTCGGCCGGGGCAACCCCGACGGGTTCATGCACGTGATCTTCCTGGTGCTCAACCTGTTCGGGCTGGACATCATCACCGTGGCGCTGATCCAGGACGAGCTGAACCAGTTCGCGGCGTGAGATGGCCGCTCCCGCGCGCCTGAGACGCCTCCTCCTGGGAGGCGCGGCCCTGCTGGGAGGGGGGCTGCTCTATGCCCTGGTGAACGTCCGGCTGGGCCTGTACGTGCCCTGCCTGTTCCGGGCTGTCACCGGCTGGAGGTGCCCCGGCTGCGGGGTCACGGCCCTGTGCCTGGCCCTGCTGCGGCTGGACCTGCCGGCGGCCTGGGCCGCCAACCCCGTCCTGCTGCTCCTGTCGCCCCTGATCGCCCTCCTGGCGGCCAGGATCGCCGTCCGCTATGTCCGCTCCGACCCCGCCCCTCCGCCCCCCTGGGAGGGACGGCTGGCCTGGGGTGCGGTGGCCGTCCTGGTCCTGTGGGGGGTCCTGCGGAATATCCTGGGCCTGTGAGCCCAACGACAGACAGAAAGCCCGCCCGGTCTGCATGACCGGGCGGGCTCTTTCCGTATCGGGGGAGAGGTCAGGCGCCTTTTTTCGCGCGGAGGGTGTCGGCGATCTCCTGGACCCTCTGGTCGGTGAGGACGAACTTCTTCACAAAGAAGAGGAAGGCCACGACCAGGCCGATGATGGGCAGGACGGTCATCAGCAGCCGCAGGCCCAGGATGGTTTGGGCGCTCTGGGCCACGATCTCGCCCTCCGTGTCGGAGTTGCCGACGAGCCCGATAATGTCCAGGCCGATGCCGGTGATGAAGACCGCCACGCCGGAGGCGGCCTTGACCACGAAGGTCTGCATGGAGAAGATGACCGATTCGTCCCGCTTGCCGGTCTTGAGCTCGCCGTAGTCCACCGAGCTGGACAGGAACACGGTGGTCAGCACGGAGAGGATGCCGTTGGCGGCGAACACCAGCGCGCCGCACACGCACAGCAGGATCATGTTGCCGGCCTGGCCCAGCAGGCAGGTGACCAGGATCAGGGCGCAGCCCCCCATGGCCAGGCCCAGGGCCACCTTAAAGAGGTCCGTGTTGCCCAGAAATTTGCGGAGCAGGGGATAGACCACCATCATGCCCAGAATCTGGCAGCCGCCGCCCACGGTGACGAACAGGGTATAGTTGCCCTGCCACGCGGCGCCCAGGTTCAGGGCGACGCCCACGTCGTACTTGAAGAAGTAGATGACCAGGTTGGAGGTCAGGTAGAGGGAGCCGTTGATGAGCAGGATGGCCAGCACGGTGACCATGGCCTGGTCGTTGCTGAACAGGGCCTTGAACATCTCGGGGATGGTGGAGGTCTGCATCTGTTCGCCGTCGTGCTCCCGCACCTTCAGGCAGCAGATGACCTCGGCGACGACGAAGATGACGGCCACGATGAGGGCGAACCGGCCGAAGCCGGCGCGCTCACTGCCGCCGCCCAGGGAGGCCACGGCCATCACGGTGCCAATCTGGATGAGGGCGGAGCCCACGCCGGCGCAGGAGCGGCCCACCACCGACAGGTTCTCCCGGTCCTGTGGGGTGGAGGTGATGGCGGGGATCATGGACCAGTAGGGGATGTCCATCATGGTGTAGGTGGTGCCCCAGAGGATGTA
>CANRFT010000072.1 GCA_947629955.1 uncultured Oscillospiraceae bacterium | reverse complement strand
GCCATCGCCCTGGTCCACTCCCGGTTCTCCACCAACACCAACCCCTCCTGGGAGCGGGCCCACCCCAACCGGTTCATCCTCCACAACGGGGAGATCAACACCATCCGGGGCAACGCCGACCGGATGCTGGCCCGGGAAGAGACCATGCACAGCCCTGTGTGGGCGGACGACATCGACAAGGTGTTCCCCGTGATAGATGAGAGCGGGTCCGACTCCGCCATGCTGGACAACACCCTGGAGTTCCTGGTCATGAGCGGCATGGAACTGCCCCTGGCGGTGATGATCTGCATCCCAGAGCCCTGGATGAACAACGAGAACATCAGCCGGGCCAAGCGGGACCTGTACCAATATTACGCCGTGATGATGGAGCCCTGGGACGGCCCCGCCTCCATCCTGTTCTCCGACGGGGACCAGGTGGGCGCCGTGCTGGACCGGAACGGCCTGCGCCCCTCCCGGTACTATGTCACCGACGATGGCAAGCTGATCCTGTCCTCCGAGGTGGGGGTGCTGGACATGGACCCCGCCCGAATCGTGAAGAAGTCCCGGCTGGAGCCGGGCCGGATGCTGCTGGTGGACACGGTGAAGGGCCGCATCATCGACGACGACGAGATCAAGGAGACCTACGCCGCCCGCAACCCCTACGGCGAGTGGCTTGACCGCAATCTGGTGCGGCTGAAGGACCTGCCCATCCCCAACAAGCGGGTGGAGCACTACTCCCCGGAGCGCCGCACCCAGGTGCAGAAGGCCTTCGGCTACACCTATGAGGATTTGAAAAACACCATCCTCCCCATGGCGAAAAACGGGGCGGAGGACACCGCTGCCATGGGCATCGATATCCCCCTGGCCGTGCTGTCCGACCACGACCAGCCCCTGTTCAACTACTTCAAGCAGCTCTTCGCCCAGGTGACAAATCCGCCCATCGATGCCATCCGGGAGGAGATCGTCACCGACACCACCGTGTACGTGGGAGACGACGGCAACCTGCTGGAGGAGACCGCCGACAACTGCCGGGTCCTGCAGATCCACAACCCCATCCTGACCTCCGTGGACCTGATGAAGATCAGGGCCATGGACAAGCCGGGGTTCCATGTGGAGACGGTGTCCCTGCTGTACTTTAAGAACACTCCCCTCAAGCGGGCCCTGGACCAGCTGAAGATCGCCGCTGACCGGGCCTACCGCAACGGGGCCAACATCATCATCCTGTCCGACCGGGGGGTGGACGAGAACCACGTGGCCATCCCGTCTCTGCTGGCGGTGTCCACCCTGGAGCAGCACCTGGTACGCACCAAAAAGCGCACCGCCGTGTCCGTTATCCTGGAGTCCGCCGAGCCCCGGGACGTCCACCACTTCGCCACCCTGCTGGGCTACGGGGCCCGGGCCATCAACCCCTATCTGGCCCAGGAGACCATCGGGCAGCTCATCGACGAGGGCCTGCTGGACAAGGAGTTCGACGCCGCTGTCAACGACTACAACAGCGCCATCCTCCACGGCATCGTGAAGATCGCCTCCAAGATGGGCATCTCCACCGTCCAGTCCTACCAGTCGGCCCAGATCTTTGAGGCTATCGGCATCTCCAAGGCGGTGGTGGACGAGTACTTCACCAACACCGTGTCCCGGGTGGAGGGGGTGGGCCTCAAGGAGATCGAGCAGTTGGTGGATCGGAACCACACCCGGGCTTTCGACCCCCTGGGCCTGGGATGCGACGCCACCCTGGACTCCCGGGGCGCCCACAAGGCCCGCTCCGGCCAGGAGGACCACATGTACAACCCCCGGACCATCCATCTTCTCCAGGAGTCCACCCGCCGGGGGGACTATGAGCTGTTCAAGCAGTACACTGCCCTGGTGGACGACGAGACCCGGCCCCACACCCTCCGGGGCCTCATGGAGATGAAGTATCTGGACCAGCCCATCCCCATCGATGAGGTGGAGAGCGTGGAGTCCATCGTCAAGCGGTTCAAGACCGGGGCCATGAGCTACGGCTCCATCTCCCAGGAGGCCCACGAGTGCATGGCGGTGGCCATGAACATGCTGGGGGGCAAGTCCAACTCCGGTGAGGGCGGCGAGCGCCCCGAGCGGCTGAAATCGGACAAATGCTCCGCCATCAAGCAGGTGGCCTCCGGGCGGTTCGGCGTCACCAGCGAGTACCTGGTGAGCGCCAAGGAGATCCAGATCAAGATGGCCCAGGGAGCCAAGCCCGGCGAGGGCGGCCACCTGCCGGGCAAAAAGGTATATCCCTGGATCGCCAAGACCCGGTACTCCACCCCCGGCGTGGCCCTGATCTCCCCGCCGCCCCACCACGACATCTACTCCATCGAGGACCTGGCCCAGCTCATCTACGATCTGAAAAACGCCAACCGGCAGGCCCGCATCTCGGTGAAGCTGGTGAGCGAGGCGGGGGTGGGCACCATCGCCGCCGGCGTTGCCAAGGCCGGGGCCCAGGTGGTCCTGATCTCCGGGTACGACGGCGGCACCGGCGCCGCTCCACGTACCTCCATCCACAACGCCGGCCTGCCCTGGGAGTTAGGGCTGGCCGAGACCCACCAGACCCTGATCCAGAACGACCTCCGCTCCCGGGTGGTGGTGGAGACCGACGGCAAGCTCATGTCCGGCCGGGACGTGGCCATCGCCTGTATGCTGGGGGCGGAGGAGTTCGGCTTCGCCACCGCGCCCCTGGTGACCATGGGCTGCGTGATGATGCGGGTGTGCAATCTGGACACCTGCCCTGTGGGCGTTGCCACCCAGAACCCCGAGCTGCGCAAGCGCTTCCGGGGGAAACCGGAGTATGTGGTGAACTTTATGCGGTTCATCGCCCAGGAGCTGCGGGAGCACATGGCGAAACTGGGCGTGCGCACCGTGGAGGAGCTGGTGGGCCGCACCGATTTGCTCAAAGTCCGGGAGCACGCCGTCAACGAGCGGGCGGCCACGGTGGACCTGTCCGCCATCCTGGGCAACCCCTACATCGGCGAGGGGTACAAGACCCACTTCGACCCCGCCGACGTGTACGACTTCCAGTTGGAGAAGACGGTGGATATGTCCGTGCTGCTCTCCAAGCTGGGCAGCGCCCTGAAAAAGGGCCAGAAGAAGGACATCTCCCTGGAGGTCAGCTCCACCGACCGCACTGTGGGGGCCATCTTCGGCTCGGACATCACCCGGCTCCACGGGGACGCGCTGCCGGAGGACACCTTCACCGTCCATTGCACCGGCGGCGGGGGCCAGTCCTTCGGGGCCTTCATCCCCAAGGGGCTCACCCTCACCCTGGAGGGGGACTCCAACGACTACTTCGGCAAGGGGCTGTCCGGCGGCAAGCTGGCGGTGTTCCCGCCGAAGGACGCCAAATTCAAAGCGGATGAGAACATCATCATCGGCAACGTGGCCCTGTACGGGGCCACCAGCGGCAAGGCGTTCATCGCCGGGGTGGCCGGGGAGCGGTTCGCGGTCCGCAATTCCGGCGCTTACGCCGTGGTGGAGGGCGTGGGCGACCACGGCTGCGAGTACATGACCGGCGGCCGTGTGGTGGTCCTGGGCCCCACCGGCAAGAACTTCGCCGCCGGCATGTCGGGGGGCATCGCCTACGTGTGGGATCCCAAGCGGGATCTGTACCTGCGGGTGAACAAGGAGCTGGTGTCCATCGAGCCCCTGGAGAGCCGGCACGACATCGAGGAGCTCCGCTCCCTCATCGAACAGCACGTGGCCGCCACCGGCTCGGAGAAGGGGAAGGCCATCCTGGCCGACTTCCCCGCCGCCGTGGGCAGCTTCAAGAAGAT
>CANRFT010000071.1 GCA_947629955.1 uncultured Oscillospiraceae bacterium | reverse complement strand
GGGGTGGAGGTGATGGCGGGGATCATGGACCAGTAGGGGATGTCCATCATGGTGTAGGTGGTGCCCCAGAGGATGTAGATGACGGTGAAGTAGACCATCATAGGGGTCTCGTCCAGGGCGGGGGCGGCGAACAGGGCGTAGAGCACCACGGCGTTGAGGACGGTGCCGCTGAACAGCCACGGGCGGAACCGGCCCCAGCGGGTCCGGGTCTTGGCCACCAGGATGCCCATGAAGGGGTCGTTGACGGCGTCGAACACCCGGGCGATCATCAGGATCAGCCCCACGAAGGTGGAGGGCAGCCCCAGGATGTCCTGGTAGTAGTACATCACGTAGGTGGCGGACAGGGCGTACACCATGTCCTTGCCCACGGCGCCGATGCCGAAGGCGATCTTCTGGGAACGGGTCAGGTCCATTTCATTCTCTCTCCTTGCTTTGTTGATACTTACATTACGCGGCGCCCGCCGCGGGAATGACGGCTATTTCTCCCACTTCTCCATGAGGGCCCGGAGCTGGTCGGCCAGCTTGGCCAGGTCCTTGTTGGCCCGACCCTTGCTGGCGGCGATGAGCTCGGTGAGCTTCTGCCCGGTCTCGGCCAGCCGCCTGTAGGCGGGGGAGCCGCTCTCCAGCTGTTTGACCCTGGGCTCCAGCACCACGCCGGGGGCCACCATGCGGTTCTCCAGCAGGTCATAGATCTCCTCGTAGTTGGCGGAGTGGGCGGGGACGCCCCGCTTCCGCAGGGTGTCGGCGTAGATCTCTGTCACCTGGCTCTCCCCGTGGACCACGAAGGTCTGTCTGGGGACGGGCTGGAAGGCGTCGATCCACCGCAGCAGGCCGTCCCGGTCGGCGTGGGAGCTGAGTCCGTGGAAGTTGACGACGCGGGCCTTCACGGCGATCTCCTCGCCGAACAGCTTGACCTTGGAGACGCCGTCCAGCAGCCGCCGGCCCACGGAGCCCTCCGCCTGGTAGCCCACGAACAGCACGGTGCACTCGGGCCGCCACAGGTTGTGCTTCAGGTGGTGGCGGATGCGGCCCGCGTCGCACATGCCGGAGGCGGAGATGATGACCTTGGGGGCGGGGTCGTCATTGAGGCCCCGGGACTCCTCGGTGCTCTCGGTGATGTTCAGCCCGGGGAACTGGAACAGGTTGCCGTCCTTGAGGGATTCGATGGCCTCCTCGTCCAGATAGCCGTGGAGGTCGCCGGAGAAAATGTGGGTTGCCGCCCCGGCCAGGGGGGAGTCCACATAGGCCTGGAAGTCGGGGACCTTTTTGCACAGCCCCTGCTCCTTGATCTCCCGCATGAAGTACAGCAGCTCCTGGGTGCGGCCCACGGCGAAGGAGGGGATCACCAGGTTTCCGCCCCGGCCCAGGGTCTCGTCGATGAGCACGGCCAGGTCGGCGGCGTAGTCGGGCACCTCGTCCATGTCGTGGAGCCGGTCGCCGTAGGTGCTCTCGGTGACCACGTAGTCCGCCTCACGGATGTACTGGGGGTTGCGGATGATGGGCTGCTCCCGGTTGCCGATGTCCCCGGAGAACACGATCTTCCGGGTCTCGTCCCGCTCCGTGAGCCACAGCTCCGCGCTGGCCGAGCCCAGCAGATGGCCCGCGTCCACGAACCGGAGCTTGATGGAGTCGGACAGGGCGATCTCCTGGCCGTACTCGCAGGGGATCACGTGGCGGAGGGTCTTCTCCACGTCGGCCACGGTGTACAGGGGCTCCACCGGCTCCCGGCCGGCCCGCTTGCCTTTCTGGTTCTCCCACTGGGCGTCGCTTTCCTGGATGTGGGCGGAGTCCCGCAGCATGATGTCCAGCAGGTCCCTGGTCAGTCTGGTGCAGTAGATGTTGCCGGCGAAGCCCAGCTTCACCAGCAGGGGCAGCCGCCCGGAGTGGTCGATGTGGGCGTGGGTCAGCACCACGTCGTCGATATATCCGGGGGAGAAGTCCAGCTCGCGGTTGTCCCGCTCGTCCCGGCCCTGCTGCAGCCCGCAGTCGATCAGCACCTTGCGGCCGCCGCACTCGATGCAGTGGCAGCTGCCGGTGACCGCCTTGGCCGCGCCGAAAAACGTCAGCTTCATTGGTACGCTCCTCTCTAAGTGCGAATTGTGGATTTCTGCCAATATTATATCGGATGAAAGGGGAAAAGTAAAGCGGATTTTCACAATGGCCGGGGATGTGCCGATTTCACGAAAAAACGGGAAAACAGTGGACTTTCCAGGCATAAAGTGCTATACTGAATCCGCGTTGATTCAGAGAGGCCGGTTTTTCCGGCATCGAAAGGAGTTTTTCCCATGAGCCAGTACAGACCCGAGACCATCTGCGTCCAGGGGGGCTACACCCCCGGCAGCGGCGAGCCCCGCCAGATCCCCATCGTCCAGTCCACCACCTTCAAATACGCCACCAGCGAGCACATGGGCAGGCTGTTCGACCTGGAGGAGAGCGGCTATTTCTACACCCGCCTGCAAAACCCCACCAACGACTACGTGGCGGCCAAGATCGCCCAGCTGGAGGGGGGCACCGCCGGGATGCTCACCTCCTCCGGCCAGGCGGCCAACTTCTACGCCGTGTTCAACATCGCCAACTGCGGCGACCATGTGGTGTCCTGCTCCACCATCTACGGCGGCACCTACAACCTGTTCCACGTGACCATGCGGAAGATGGGCATCGACTTCACCTTCGTGTCCCCCGACTGCTCCGAGGAGGAGCTGGCCGCCGCCTTCAAGCCCAACACCAAGGCCGTCTTCGGCGAGACCATCGCCAACCCGGCCCTGACGGTGCTGGACATCGAGAAGTTCGCCAAGGCCGCTCACGCCCACGGCGTGCCCCTCATCGTGGACAACACCTTCGCCACCCCCGTGGGCTGCCGGCCCATCGACTGGGGGGCGGACATCGTCACCCACTCCACCACCAAGTACATGGACGGCCACGGCGTGGCGGTGGGCGGCGCCATCGTGGACAGCGGCAAGTTCGACTGGCTGGCCCACGCCGACAAGTTCCCCGGCCTCACCACCCCCGACGACAGCTACCACGGCGTCACCTACGCGGAGAAGTTCGGCCTGGGCGGGGCCTTCATCACCAAGTGCACCGCCCAGCTCATGCGGGACTTCGGCTCCATCCAGTCCCCCCAGAACGCCTTCTATCTGAACATGGGCCTGGAGAGCCTCCACGTCCGCATGGCCCGCCACTGTGAGAACGGCCTGGCGGTGGCCAAGTTCCTCCAGAGCCACCCCAAGGTGGAGGTGGTCCACTACTGCGACCTGCCCTCCGACCCCTATCACGCCCTGGCGGAGAAGTATCTGCCCCACGGCTCCTGCGGGGTGGTGTCCTTCGAGCTGAAGGGCGGCCGCGCCGCCGCCGAGGCCTTTATGGCCCGTTTGAAGCTGGCCGCCATCGAGACCCACGTGGCCGACGCCCGGACCTGCTGCCTCAATCCCGCCACCTCCACCCACCGGCAGATGACCGAGGAGGAGCTGGCCGCCGCCGGCGTCCCCGCCGGGCTGGTGCGGATGTCCTGCGGTCTGGAGAGCAAGGAGGACCTGATCGAGGACCTGGAGCAGGCGCTGGAGGCCGTCTGAGGGCGGCAGACGTGCGCTATACTGGAAAAATGTCCAAACGACTGTTGACAGCAAGACGGCAGATTTATATAATTATGTCAGCACTTCCATACGAAAGGAGTTTTGTATCATGGCATTTGAATACCGCCCCATGCGCAGCGTCATCTATGTGGACGTGGTCCGCGAGGAGTACCGCCACCGCCTCCAGCACTGGCTCTATTCCGTCCATGTGCCCGACAGCATCAGCAAATTCGTCCCCTACTGCAACAAGTACACCTTCTATAACGCCCTGCCCGTCCCCCCCGAGGGGGAGCGCTTCGGCACCCGCCGGATGCAGATGACCGAGCACTACTGGATGGTCAACGAGAT
>CANRFT010000070.1 GCA_947629955.1 uncultured Oscillospiraceae bacterium | reverse complement strand
ATGGGCTGGACGAAATAGTCGGCGTCGTGGAAGTGGAGGACGCCCTCGTCGTGGGCCTTGGAGATCTTCTCGGGCAGCAGGATGCGGCGGGTCAGGTCCCGGCTCACCTCGCCGGCGATGTAGTCCCGCTGGGTGGAGGCGATGGCGGTGTTCTTGTTGGAGTTCTCCTCCGCCAGGTCCTTGTTCTGGTTGCGCAGCAGGGAGAGGATGGACTCGTCAGTGGTGTTAGCCTTGCGGACCAGGGCCCTGGTGTAGCGGTAGATGATGTAGGCCTTGGCCAGCTCGTACTTGCCGGCGGCCATCAGCTTGGTCTCCACCATGTCCTGGATGTCCTCCACCAGCAGGCGGGGCTTGCGGCTGGCGGCCACCGCGTCGGCAATGGCGTCTACCGAGGCGTCGTCCAGGCGGTACTGCTCCTCCACGGCGGCATTGGCCTTCTGGACGGCGGCCACGATCTTGCTGCGGTCAAAATCGACCACTGAGTTGTCTCTTTTGATGACCTTCATTGGTATAGCTCCCTCTCTGTATCTGAAATTCTGCGTGAACGCTATGTCCGAAAAGGCCGGGCTGCCATGCTCTGGAAAAACCGAAAACAGCCCGTGCTCGATTATCGTACTACATCTTGTGGTGGCTGTCAAGGGGTCAAGGCAAAAAATATCAAAATATTGTGTGCGTGACCTTTTTATGGGACCGACCCCCTGTGGCGGCCCGGTCCGGCGGGGCATAGACTGGGATGCACCTGTCCGGCCCTCCCGCCGGGGGCGGGACCGTGCCTGACAGGGAGTGAAAGGAGCGTGCTTCATGAACCAGACCTATTTGAACTGTCCCTCCGTGGGGGTCCCCATCTCCGCGGAGGAGTTCACCGCGCAGAACGGCGGCCCCGGCTGCGGCTGTCAGGGCGTCTCCCAGGCCCCCTGCGGCTGCCAGTCCGCCCCCCGGTATCCCGCGGCCCCGGCGGCCTATCCCCTGGGCCAGGGAACGCCCGGCGGCCTCTGTCAGCCCATGGTGTGCTGCTGCCAGCCCGTCCAGCCCGCCTGCCAGCCGGCAGAGGTGAACGAGGACGCCTGCTGCTGCAAGCAGTCCTTCCGGGCCGCCCTGGGCCTACTGTGCAACCCCGCGCTGGCGGGCCTTCTGGATTTCGACGCGGTGGCCTTCGTCACCGACGGCTATGTGGCCGGCTCGGCGCCCGCGGCCCCCGCTACCCCCCAGGCCGCGCCGGGTGCCGCCCCCTCCGACAACCTGGCCGAGGAGCTGACCGGCGCCTTCCGCCGGTTCTCCCCCTGCAGCGCCGACCTGCTGGAGGTGTCCGCCCCGGTGTATCCCGCCGGGGACACCGCCGGCACCCCGGTGTTCACCGCCTCCCAGATGCCCCTCTGCGTCCTGGACGCCCTGGTCATCCAGGCGGCCGCCCCCGTGGCCGAGGGCGACCTGACCCCCGCTCAGGTGGCCGCCCGGAACTTCCGAATCATCCAGTCCGTCCTGGGCCAGGGCGCCGTCCAGGGGAGCTGCGCCATCGCCCCCGCCTGCGGCCGCGACTGCGGCCGCGAGAGCGGCGAGGGGTGCTGCTGCTCCGGCGGGGTGCTGTCCGCCCTGTCCCAGGGCAATCTGAGCCGCCAGGTGTCTCTGGTGGCCGGCCCTCTGACCGTCAGCGGGGCGACCCTGCTGGGCAGCGTGGGCAACGTGCTGGTCCTGGCCAACCCCGAGGACGACCGGATCTATTTCGTCTGCGCCAACAGTGTGCAGTTCATCGCCTGAGGGCGCGCGAAACCCCGCGGGATCGCTCCCGCGGGGTTTTTCTGTCCTCTGTGTCACACGTTGAACCGGAACAGGATGATGTCCCCGTCCTGCACCACGTACTCCTTGCCCTCGGAGCGGATGAGCCCCTTCTCCCTCGCCGCCGCCATGGAGCCGCACTCTTTCAATGCCTCGAAGGCGATGGTCTCCGCCCGGATGAAGCCCCGCTCGAAATCGGAGTGGATCTTGCCGGCAGCTTGGGGGGCCTTGGTGCCCCTGGTGATGGTCCAGGCCCGGCACTCGTCCTCGCCGGAGGTGAGGAAGGAGATCAGCCCCAGCAGGGTGTAGCTGGCCTTGATGAGCCGGTCCAGGCCGGACTCTTTGATACCCAGGTCCTCCAGGAACAGGGCCTTCTCGTCGGCGGGCAGCTCGGCGATCTCCGCCTCCAGCTTGGCGCACACGGGGATGACCTGGGCCCCCTCGGACGCAGCCCGCTCCGCCACCTGGTTGTAGTAGTCCACCGCCGTGGGGTCGGCGAAGCCGTCCTCGTCCAGGTTAGCGGCGTAGATCACCGGCTTCAGGGACAGCAGTTCGGAGGTCTTTATCAGCTCGGCGTCGTCCTCGTCCACCTCGTTCAGGTAGGACCGGGCGGACTTGCCGTCGTTCATCCAGTCCCGCAGGCCCTCGAACACCTCGGCCTCGTGGTTGTATTTCTTGTCCGCCTTGGCGGCCTTTCTGGCCTTGTCGATGCGCCGGTCGGCCATCTCCACGTCGGCCATGATGAGCTCCAGGTCGATGATGTCCATATCGCGGACGGGGTCGGTGGAGCCCTCCACGTGGATGACGTTCTCGTCGTCGAAGCAGCGCACCACGTGGACGATGGCGGCGCACTCCCGGATGTTGGCCAGGAATTTGTTGCCCAGGCCCTCCCCCTTGGAGGCCCCCTTCACCAGCCCGGCGATGTCCACGAACTCCACCACGGCGGGGGTGGTCTTTTTCGGCTTGTAGAAGTCGGACAGCCAGTCCAGCCTCGCGTCGGGCACCGCCACCGTGCCCACGTTGGGGTCGATGGTGCAGAAGGGGTAGTTGGCGCTCTCGGCGCCGGCGTTGGTGATGGCGTTGAACAGGGTGGACTTGCCCACGTTGGGAAGCCCCACGATGCCTAATTTCATAATATCATATACCCATCCGAAAACCCCTGGTCCGCAAGGGCCTTCGCCTTTCTCCGTTTTTACGCCGCGCCTTTTCCCCGCCTCTATGGCCGCTGACAGGCGCGGTCTTCACAGGTCGCCGCGCCGCGGCCATTTAGGGGTCCATCCGCGGTACGGACAAAGTATATCACATCCTCCCCGCCTTTTCAATCTGTGTTCCAACGAATATTTTAAAAATCAAAGGCACGCGAAGCCCGCGTTTTTGATGGATTTCCCATCTTTTGCGCCTTCTCCCCCCTGAAATATGGGAAACTGCGGATTGCATTTTTTGCTTTGCTGTGCTACACTTCTTTCATCATCTGAAAAAGGAAGGCTTGCTATGATCGAGACCTGGAACGTCACTCTCCCCGCGCTCACCGGCGACGAGCCCCGCAAAGCCTACGTCTATGTGCCCGACTGGTTTGCGGAGGACGAGAGCCAGCGCTTCCCGGTGCTGTATATGTTCGACGGCCACAATGTCTTTTTCGACGAGGACGCCACCTACGGCAAGAGCTGGGGCATGAAGGAGTTTCTGGAGGAGACGGAGATGCCCCTCATCGTGGCGGCGGTGGAGTGCAACCACAGCCCCGACAACGCCCGGCTGTCCGAGTACTCCCCATACACCTTCCAGCGGCGGGGCATGGGCAAGTTCGTGGGCCGGGGAAAGCTGACCATGGAGTGGATCGTCCACGAGTTCAAGCCCTACATCGACCACGAGTACCCCACCCTCCCCAAACGGGCGGACACCTTCATCGCCGGCAGCTCCATGGGCGGGCTCATGAGCTTCTACGCCCTGATGGAGTATAACAAGTATTTCTCCCGGGCGGCGGCCCTGTCCCCCTCCCTGTGGGTTGCGCCGGGGCGCATCGAGCGGCTCATCAAAAACGCCAGGCTCAACCCGGACACCCACCTCTACATGGACTACGGCTCCCGGGAGCTGGGCAACCACACCGGCATGGCCGGGGGCTTCGGCCACTTCGCCCAGCTGCTCATGGAGCGGCGGGTGAACCTGACCTGCCGGATCGTCCCCGGCGGGGACCACAGCGAGGCCAGCTGGGAGCGGCAGATCCCCTTCTTCATGGACGCGCTGTTCTACGGGAAGGATTATTGAAAAACGCCGACCCCGTAGGGGTCGCCCCCCTGGGCGACCCGTTCAAAACGTTCCACATTCATAAATACGGGCCGCCGAGGGCGGCGGCCCCTACGACCCGATTTGGAGGCGAACATCATGTATACCCAGTATTTCAAGGACTACAGCCCCGCCCTGGGCCGGGACATGGAGTGCAAGGTCTACGGCCACGCCGGCCGGCCGGTGCTGTTCATCCCCTGCCAGGACGG
>CANRFT010000069.1 GCA_947629955.1 uncultured Oscillospiraceae bacterium | reverse complement strand
GTCTACACCGACCCCTCCTGCCGGACCTGGCGGGGCCGCGCCCTGTTCATCCTCCGGGGGACCGCCCCGGGTGCGGCGGAGGTCACCCTCTCCGCCCCCGGCCTCCCCCCGGCAAAGCTGACCTTCCCCGTCCTGCCATGACGGGACGCGAAAAGAGGACCCCGGCTCAACGAGCCGGGGTCCTTCCGTTTCACGGGTCATCGGTCACTGGGACTTTTTCTTCTTGTTGTAGACCACGACTCCCGCGATGGCCGCGGCGATCACCGCGATCACGGCGATGACCGCGGCGATCAGGCCGCCGTTCCCGGAGGAGGGCGGGGCCTCGGGCGCCTCGGTGGGGGCGGTCGTCTCGGCGGGGGGCTCGGTGGCCTCGGGGGCGGGCGCGGAGGCCCGCGTCAGCACCAGCGCCGAGATGGGGGCCACCTGGACTGTGCCGCTGACGGTGTTCAGGACCTCTGTCCCGGCGCGCTCCCCGTTGATATACACATCCCAGTCGCCCTCCGGGAGGGTAACGCTCTCCGACCCGTTGTTGGGGTTGAAGACCGCGAAGATGGCGTCCGCCGTCTCCCCGTTGATCCCGCCGCTGATCTGGAGGGCCACCACGTTCTCGGGCAGGTCCTCTATGGTGGTGATGTGCGCCTTCACGTCCTCGGCGGTGGTGAGGCGCAGGGCGCCGTGGGCCTTGCGGAAGGCGATCAGGCCCTTGTAGTACTGGAACACGCTGTCGTACTCCGCCTCGTCC
Organism: uncultured Oscillospiraceae bacterium; assembly: GCA_947629955.1. Lineage (GTDB taxonomy): Bacteria > Bacillota > Clostridia > Oscillospirales > Oscillospiraceae > Enterenecus. The sequence continues at coordinate 3,568 of CANRFT010000069.1, read as the reverse complement.
AGGTCAGCCCACTTGATGGCGTTGACCTCGTCGGAGGCGTTGTAGCTGTTCTCGTTGAAGGTGCCGTCGGGGTTCACCTTGGTGCGGAGCATCTCCTCCCCCGCCTGCATGAAGGGGATGCCCTCGGCGGTCAGGTAGAAGGCCGCGGCCAGGTTGTTCATCTTCACCTGGTCGGCCCGGTCCGCGTTGGGGGTGGAGAGGGCGATGCGGTCGATGAGGGTGTTGTTGTCGTGGCAGGAGGCGTAGTTCACGCTCTGGGCCGGGGTCTTGCACCAGGAGTTGAGCCCGTAGAACAGCTGGCTCATGATGGTGGCCTTGCCGGTGGCCCCGGAGACGAAGCCGGGGGCCCGGTCGAACACGCTGCCCTTCAGGGCGTCCCGGATGTTGTCGCTGAAGAAGGCGAAGCCCGGGGTCTTGCCGGAGCTGGGCTGGGTGGCCAGGGTCACATCGTCCTTGGTCACCGCGGTGGTCATGCTCCAGCCCTCGCCGTAGAAGATCACGTCGGGGTGCTTGGCGTGGACCGTCTCCACGATCTCGTTGATGGTGTCGATGTCCAACAGCCCCACCAGGTCGAAGCGGAAGCCGTCCATGTGGTACTCGTCCGCCCAGTAGTTCACGCTGTCCACGATGTACTTGCTCACCATGGAGCGCTCGGAGGCGGTGTCGTTGCCGCAGCCGGAGCCGTTGGAGTAGACCCCCGTGTCGGACACGCGGCTGAAATAGCCGGGGACGATCTGGTTGAAACAGAAGCTCTCGGCGCTTTGCACGTGGTTATACACCACGTCCATGACCACGCTGAGGCCGTTGTCGTGCATGGCCTTGATCATCTGCTTCATCTCGGCCACCCGCACCTCGCCGTGATAGGGGTCGGTGGAATAGGAGCCCTCGGGCACGTTGTAGTTCACCGGGTCATAGCCCCAGTTGAACTGGGGGGTGTCCAGTTTGGTCTCATCGATGGAGCCAAAATCGTAGACGGGCAGCAGGTGGACGTGGGTGGCGCCCAGCTCCTTGATGTGGTCCAGGCCCGTGGCCGCCCCGCCGGGGGTCCTGGTGCCGGTCTCGGTGAGCCCCAGGTACTTGCCCTTGTTCACGATGCCGGAGCTCTCGTCGATGGAGGCATCCCGCACGTGGAGCTCGTAGATCACCGCGTCGTTATAGGTGCCGCCGGCGTTGGGATTCGTGTCCGCGTCCCAGCCCTCCGGGTCGGTGGCGTCCAGGTCGATCACCATGGCCCGCTGGCCGTTGACGCCGGTGGCCCTGGCGTAGGGGTCGCAGGCCTCGTGGACCTCGTCGCCCAGCGTCACCTCATAGGTGTAGTAGACGCCGTTCAGGTCGCCCTCCTTCTCCGCCGTCCAGGTGCCGTTCTCCCCGGCGGTCATGGGGATCCGCTCGATCAGGTCGTCCTTCCCGGCCTCGCCGCCGGTGTACAGGTCCACCGACACCGCCGACGCCGTGGGCGCCCACACCCGGAAGGTGGTCCCCTCCTCCGTCCAGGCGGCCCCCAGGTCGTCGCCGTCATAGGTGTACTCCGCCTCGAACTCGTCGGTGGAGTAAATGATAGGCATGATCACGTCGTAGGCCGTGCCGTCGTACTCCAGCTGATAGGACTTGCTCCCGTCCAGGGCCGCGGCGGGGGTCAGGGTGTAGACCTTGTCGCCGGTCTTTTCCGCGGACTGGATGCCGATCTTCTTCCCGCCCGCCTCGGTGAGGGTAAAGGCGGAGGCGGGGTCGCCGGGCAGCGCGCCCGACGTAGTCACCACCACCGTCCCCGCGGCGCGGTCGTACTTGACGCTGGAGACCTTCACGCCCGTCACGGCGTCGCCGCCATCCTCACGGGTATAGCCCGCCACGCCGGACTCCACGTAGACGTGGATGGTCCCGGAGACCACGTCCGAGATGTCGATGAACTGGTCCTCCGCGATGTCCTTGTCCCAGCTCGCCGTCCTGACGATGTAGCCGATGCTGGTCACGCCGGGCTCGGCCACAAAGGTGGCCACCATGTCCCCGTCCTCCTCGGCGAAGGGATAGCCGGCGCCGTCCTTGCCCTCGGCCCAGAACCAGACGTCCCAGCCGTCATAGGCGCCGTCGGGCCTGTGGTAGTGGAGCTTGACGGTGACGCCGCCGTCCGCCGCCTGGGCATAGACGGGGCCCATCCCCGCCAGGGCCAGCGACAGCAGCAGCACGGCCGCGAGAAGGACGCAGTTCAGGCGCCTGGCGGCGTTTGTGATTTTTTGAGTCATACGCACCTCCATATTTTCGTTGCGATCATTTCGTTTTGCGGTTTGAAAAACAAAAGGCGCACTTTTTACGTGCGCCTTTTGTTCGCCTTGCGGGATGCTTACACCAGCAGGTTCTCCGTGCTCTCGGGGTCGAAGAAGTGCATGACCTTGCCCTCGAAGGTGACGGCCAGCTCGTGCCCGGCCACCATGGCGCCGCGCTCCTCTTTGGAGAGGTCCACGGTGGGGATGCGGACGATCAGCCGGGTCCCGTCCTCGGTGGCGGCGTGCAGGTGGATCTCGGAGCCCATCATCTCGTTCACCAGCAGCTTGGTGTGGATGGCGGGCTCGCCGGCCTCGGCCAGGCGGATGTGCTCGGGCCGCACGCCCAGAACGATGTCCTTGGTCTGGACCTTCCGCTCCGCCAGCATCTCGGCCTTCTCGCCCTCCACGGGGAGCTTCACGCCGAAGGGGGTCACATAGTACTTACCGCCCTCGTTGATGAGCTTGGTGTTGATGAAGTTCATCTGGGGGGCGCCGATGAAGCCGGCCACGAACAGGTTCTTGGGCATCTCGAACACCTCGGTGGGGGTGCCCACCTGCATGATGTAGCCGTCCTTCATGATGACGATCCGGTCGCCCAGGGTCATGGCCTCGGTCTGGTCATGGGTGACGTAGATGAAGGTGGTGTCCAGCTTCTCCCGGAGGAGGATGATCTCGGCGCGCATCTGGTTGCGGAGCTTGGCGTCCAGGTTGGAGAGGGGTTCGTCCATCAGGAACACCTTGGAGTCCCGCACCATGGCGCGGCCGATGGCCACACGCTGGCGCTGGCCGCCGGACAGGGCCCTGGGCTTGCGCATCAGGTACTCGGTGATGCCCAGGATCTCGGCCGCCTTGGTGACCTTGTCGTAGACAACATCCTCGGGGACCTTGCTCAGGCGCAGAGAGAAGGCGATGTTGTCATACACGCTCATGTGGGGGTAGAGGGCGTAGTTCTGGAAGACCATGGCGATGCCGCGGTCCTTGGGCTGCAGGTCGTTGACGACCTCGCCGCCGATCTCGATGGTGCCCTCGGAGATGTCCTCCAGGCCGGCGATCATGCGCAGAGTGGTGGACTTGCCGCAGCCGGAGGGGCCGACGAAGACCACAAATTCCTTATCCTTGATGTCCAGGTCGAAGTCGTGGACGGCCACGACCTTGTTGTCATATATCTTTTTGACTCCAGTGAGTTTAACACTTGCCATTTGTCCCGTTCTCCTTTCAAATCAACCTTTGACGGCGCCGCCGGTCACGCCCTCGACGTAGTACTTCTGCAAGCACAGGAAGAGGATGGTCACGGGGAGCGCCACGAT
>CANRFT010000068.1 GCA_947629955.1 uncultured Oscillospiraceae bacterium | reverse complement strand
AACCTGATCGGCGGCATCGTGCTGGGCCACATCTGGTCCATGATCTTTGACGGCATCCTCTCCAAATTCGGCACCTCTATCCTGCTGGAGAGCAAGTACGGCTTCTGGGGGCTCATCATCCTCATGTGCTGGCAGCAGATCGGCTACATGATGATCATCTACATCGCCGGGCTCCAAGCCGTCCCCGGTGAGATGCTGGAGGCCGCCAAGATTGACGGCGCCACCAACGCCCAGACCCTGTTCAGGGTCACCATCCCCAATGTGATGCCCTCCATCACCATCTGCACCTTCCTGTCCCTGACCAACGGCTTCAAGCTGTTCGATCAGAACCTGGCGCTGACCGCCGGCCAGCCCTTCCTGATCCAGCCGGACGGCAGCACTATCAAGACCACCGAGATGCTGGCCCTGAATATCTACAACACCTTCTACGGCCAGAACGCCAATGCCCAAGGCACCGCCCAGGCCAAAGCGGTCATCTTCTTTATCCTGGTGGCCGGTCTGGGGCTGGCCCAGCTGGCCTTTACCCGCAGGAAGGAGGTACAGCAGTAATGAAGAAGAAGAAAGAGATCAGCGCCGAGCGGCACCGGAAAAACGCCCTCACCGTAGTGCTGTCCATCATTTGCGTGGTCTATGTCCTGCCCGTGCTGGCGGTGGTGATCAACGCCTTCAAGAAAAACACCTTCGTCAAGACCAATACCTTCGACCTGCCCACCGGCGAGATGTGGGCCGGCATCGACAATTTCACCACGGGCATGACCTTTGGCAACTATCCCTTCTGGAAGTCGGTGGTGTTCACGGTGCTCATCACCGTGGTGTCCACCGCGCTGATCCTTCTGTTCACCTCCATGGCTGCCTGGTACATCAGCCGGGTCAACTCCAGAGTCTGCCGGGCCATCTACTACCTGTGCGTGTTCTCCATGGTGGTCCCCTTCCAGATGGTCATGTTCACCCTGGCCAAGACCGCCAACACCCTCCATCTGAATACGCCCTACACTATCCCCATCGTGTACTTGGGCTTCGGCGCGGGGCTGGCCATCTTCATGTTCGCGGGCTTCGTCAAATCCATCCCCTTGGAGATCGAGGAGGCCGCCGCCATCGACGGCTGCGGACCCGTCCGCACCTATTTCTCGGTGGTGCTGCCCATGCTGCGGCCCACCATGATCTCCGTGGGCATCCTGGAGATCATGTGGGTGTGGAACGACTACCTGCTGCCCTACCTGGTGCTGGACAAGAATCTGTACCGCACCATCATGATCCACATCCAGTACCTGAAGGGGAGCTACGGCACCGTGGACCTGGGCGCCACCATGGCGCTGATCCTGCTGAGCATCATCCCGGTCATCGTGTTCTACCTGACCTGCCAGAAATACATCATCAAGGGCGTGGCAGCGGGCGCGGTAAAGGGCTGAAACTGACAGAAAAAAACAGGTGACATCGCCCCCTACCCGTGATATGATTGACAAAACAAGCGCGCAGCGAGGCGCGAGAACGGCTTTGAAAAGGAGGCGGCGCCAGTGACCATCAAAGATGTGGCACAGCGCTCCGGATACTCTGTGGGGACAGTGTCCCGGGTACTCAACGGCAGCTCCGGCGTCAGCAAGGCCGCCAGAGACAAGGTATTGGCGGTGGTGGAGGAGCTGGGCTTCAAGCCCAACAGCAATGCCCGCCAACTGAAGCTGCGGGAGGGCCGGGGCTACAGCATCATCGTCAAAGGCGTCGGCAACCGGCTGTTTGCCGGCATCGTAGAAAAAATGCAGCGCATGTTCAAGGACGCCGGCAGGGCGGTGGACATCTATTACCTGGAAGAGGACAGCGACGAAGTGGATCTGGCGGCACAGGTCTGCCGGGAGCGGAAGCCCCTGGGCATCCTGTTCCTGGGGGGCAACCGGGAGAATTTCGTGCGCAGATTTTCCGCCGTGACCTGTCCCTGTGTGCTGGTGACCACCCGGGCCGATACCCTGGGCTTTCCCAACCTGTCCAGCGTCTCCACCGACGACGTGGCGGGCGCCGCCCAGGCCATGGGCCATCTTCTGGACGCCGGCCACCGGGCAGTGGGGGTCATCGGCGGAGACAGCCGCACCTTCACGCCCGAAATGGACTATAACACCAGTCAACTCCGCCTGATCGGCTGCCAGCAGGCCCATCTCCAGCGGGGGCTGCCCTTTGACCCGGACCGGCAGTCCGTCCAGGCCCGCTACTCCCTGGAGGGGGGATACGAGGCCGCCGGCCGGCTGCTGGACCGGAGCCCCGATCTCACCGCCATCCTGGCCATGTCGGATATTATGGCCATCGGCGCCATCCGGGCCATTCATGACCGGGGGCTGCGGATACCGGAGGACGTGTCTATCGTCGGGTACGACGGCATCGAGCAGGCCGCTTACTGCATTCCCCGCCTTACCACCATCCAGCAGAACGCCGACCGGCTGGCCCGGCGCGGGGTGGACATCCTGCTTCAACAGACCGACGGCGGCGGGGCCGTCCACGAGATCATCCCCTTCCAACTCATCTGCGGCGAGAGCGTGCGCACTATGAAATAGCGGAAGCGGTGCCGCGGCGCCGGCCGTTCCCAAATCGAACAGATACAGGCTTCCCGCCGGGCTCTTGCGCCGGCGGGAATTTTGTGGTAAAATGGATTCAATTTCCTTGGAACGGAGGGGCTCCTATGAAAAAGGTCGTTCGCCGTGTGCTCATCCTCATCCCCGCCATCCTGCTCCAACTGTTGTGGGCCTTCCTGCTGGCCCGCTGGCTAACCCCCTGGGCGTGGCTCATCAACCCAGCCCTGTCCATCCTGGCCCTGCTGGCAGTGCTGTTCATCATCACCAAGCGGGACGAGGGCACCTATAAGATCCTGTGGCTGCTGGTCATCCTGACCTTCCCCCTGGCCGGCGCGCTGCTGTACCTGATCGTGGGCAACCGCCGTTCCACCAGGCCCCTGCAAAAGCAGCTCTCCGCCGCCCGGCCCTATCCGGGCGGGACGGACGACACCGGCGCCCTCTGCGACGCCCTGGGCCAGGAGGCCCCCCGCATGGCCGAGACCTTCCGCTACCTCCACACCCTCACCAGCTGTCCCCTCTACGTGAACCGGGACGCCAAATACTACCCCCTGGGCGACCTGCTCTTCCCCGTCATGCTGGAGGAGATGAAAAAGGCCGAGAAGTACATCTTCGTGGAGTACTTCATCGTGGAGCGGGGGGTCATGTGGGACTCCATGGTGGATATCATGGCGGAAAAGGCCGCCAAAGGCGTGGATGTGCGCGTCATGTACGACGATTTGGGCAGCATCTCCACCTACTCCGACCAGAACGTGAAGGAACTGCGCTCCAGGGGCATCCAATGCATCCCCTTCAACCCCGTCCGCTCCATCCGGGGCACCATCAACTACCGGGACCACCGCAAGATGCTCATTATCGACGGCAAGGTGGCCTTCAGCGGCGGCGTCAACCTGGCCGACGAGTATATCAACCGGGTGGTGAAGTTCGGCCACTGGAAGGACGTGGGCTTCCGCCTCACCGGTGAGGCGGTGGAGGGCTATGCCCGGTTGTTCACCGAGTTCTGGAACGCCTTCTCCGGCGACCCCATCCCCGCGGAGTTGCTCACCGCCCCGGAAGCCCCTGCCGGGGACGCCCCTGCCGACGGCTATGTCCTCAGCTACTATGACTCCCCCCTGCGCTCCAGTGCCGCCAGCAACGAGCTGTATATTGAGCTGCTGTCCCAGGCCAGGGAGTACGCCTGGTTCTTCACCCCCTACCTCATGCCGGGAGACGCCCTGATGGACGCCTTCTGCCGGGCCGCCCGCCGGGGGGTGGACGTGCGCATCATCATGCCCGGCGTGCCCGACAAGGCGCTGGTGTTCCGCATGTCCCACAGCTTCTATCCCGTGCTGCTGGAGGCCGGCGTGAAGATCTATGAGTACACCCCCGGTTTCGTCCACGCCAAGGGCTGCGTGGTGGATGACATGGTGGGCACCGTGGGCACCGTGAACCTGGACTACCGCAGCCTGTTCCTTCACTTTGAGAACAACTCCCTGTTCTACGGTGCCTCCCTGCTGAAGGACGTGAAGGCCGACTTTTTGGCCACGCTGGAGCAGTGCCGGCAGATGGAGCTGGGCAAAAACGTGAAGAGCGGCTTCTGGAGCTGGACAGTGGACGGGGTCCTCCGCATCCTTGCGCCCCTGTGCTGAACATGTATGAAAGGAGCTGTTCCCCATGTCAAAAACGCCTGAACCGAAAAACAATTACCTGCGCCAGATCCTTATCATCGCCCTGATCGTGGTCGTGATCGTGGCAGTTGTCTGCGTGATCCGGGCCGTCGGGGCTGGAGGCTGACCCCTCAACGTGAGAAGAGGACGCCGTTCGGCGTCCTCTCAGTCTGTCGAAAAACCGAGTCTAAGCGCTTGCATAGGTTAGGTTTTGATTTACGGAGAAGATACAGCAAAAGAG
>CANRFT010000067.1 GCA_947629955.1 uncultured Oscillospiraceae bacterium | reverse complement strand
GCAATTTCGTCCTTCTGGGCCAGGAGGCTTTCATATTCCACGCGGGAAACGGTAACCGTTTCATTCGCGGTTCTTGTGTCAAAATCTTTCTCTTTCATGATTTTATTATATCAAATCGCTCCCTGGATCGCAAATCCTTGTGTTTTCCCATATGTCATTTCGCCTGTGGAAAACTCCCTCCCGAAGCTGGCTCAGTTTCCACAAATCCGCGGCCCTAAAGCCCGTTCATACCCTCTCCCAACAGGTTTGTGGACAACCATCCGCTTTCCGGGGATAGTTGTCCACAACGCAAGGTATATATGGCCTCGGCCGCAATGTCAGGCCGAATTATTTTCTCCCTGTTGCACAAATGCCTATATCTCACTCAGCCCTGATACGGGTTTATGCGCCTTCGGCTGCTCGATGCTTAACCCCTCCATCAGCCACCGATATTGCTGGGGGGTCAGCGCCCGCGCTTCGGCTCCGCTCCGCGGCCACTGGAAATTCCCGTTCTCCAGCCGCTTATACAGCAGCAGAAATCCGTCCCCTTCCCAGTACAGGGCCTTGATCCGATCCCGCCGCCGCCCACAGAACAGAAACAGGGTATTGGTAAATGGGTCCAGGTTGAACTGCCGCTGGACGATCCCGGCCAGTCCGTCTATCCCGCGCCTCAGGTCGGTATACCCGCAGGCGATATAGACCTTGTCGGCCCCGTTAAAACTGTTCAGCATTTCCCAAGCGCCTCTATCACCGCCTTCACCGTCTCCGGGCCTATGGCTTCATGGAATTCAATCACGCTCCCCTTTACCCGTACGGTCGCAAACCGCTCCGTCTTGCGCGGCTGTGGCTGCAATGCCGGCAGCGCTTCAAATTCCACCACCGGAGCTTCCAGCCGCTTTGGCCCGGTCTCCGCCAGCGATAACAACTCCCGTTCCCAACGATAGTACGTTGTCGTTGTGCAGCCTTGCAGCCGGCACCATTGCGTCACAGACAACTCGCTGCTCCTGCAATCCTGGATCTTCTCGGACCATTCCTTCAACTTGGCCTTGTGCTTCAATTCCATCGATGTCATCGCCGCGCCTCCCTGTAAAGTTTGGTGTGTCGGAACGTTCCGTTCTGTTGCGTCACACCTCGCCGTGGTGTAACGCAACCTTCCGCAACGTTCCGTTATGCCCATAAAGTAATGGAGGCGGAGCATTCCGCCCCGTCTCCATTATCTCATGTCTGTCTATCCGTCGCTACGTTTTGCGCTTACATAATTCTTGACACGACCATAATTCTTGACACGACCTATTTTGCTCTGCAAGCCTATTCACAGACAAACAGACAAGGAGAGAACCGCCTGTCAGTGACAGGCGGCTCTCTTTTGTTGATATCCGGTTCAAAGTCCCATCATATTGATGAGCAGCACCCAGGCCAGCCCGTAGTAGGTCACCACGGCCACCAGGTCGTTGAGGGTGGTGATGAGGGGCCCAGAGGCCACGGCGGGGTCGATGTGCAGCTTGTGAAACATCAGGGGGATCACCGTGCCGGTGATGCTGGACAGCAGCATGGCGGCCATCAGGGCGAAGCCGGTGCAGAAGGACATGGCAAAGGCGGAGAGGGGCGCCTGTCCCTTCAGCAGCATGAGATAGCCGCCGATGAACACAAAGGACAGCCCGCCCAGGATCAGGCCGTTCAGCAGGCCCACCCGTGCCTCTTTGAGCACCAGGAACAGCTTTTGCTTCCCGCTGACCTGCTCGTCCATCAGCACCCGGATGGTGACGGCCAGGGACTGGGTGCCGGCGTTGCCGGCCATATCCAGCACCAGGGACTGGAAGGCCACGATGAGGGCCAGGTGGGACACCACCGGCTCGAACACGCCCACCACGGTGGAGACCACCAGCCCCAGCCCCAGCAGGACGATCAGCCAGGGCAGGCGCTTGCCGATGCTCTTGCGCAGGGGCTCCTCCAGGTCCTCCTCGGCGGTCAGACCGGCCAGCTTGGCGTAGTCCTCGCCCATGGCGTCGTCCACCAGTTCAGTGATCTCCTGGGCGGTGAGGACGCCCCGCAGCTTGTTGTCCCGGTCCAGCACGGGGATGGAGTCCTCGGAATAGCCCCGGATGCGGTCGATGCAGTCTCCGATCTCCTCCTCGGCGTAGACATAGGGGTAGGAGGTCATGATGATGTCGTCCAGGTCGGAGCCGTCCCGGGCGATGATCAGGTCCTTCAGGTCGATGGCGCCGGACAGGGTGCCGTCCTGGTCGATGACATACAGGGTGGAGATGTTGTCGTTCTCCGCGGCCTGGTCCACCAGCTCCCGCATGGCCTCCCGGACGCTGAGGCCCGAATGGATGGTGACGTAGTTGGTGGTCATGCGGCTGCCGATCTCGTCCTCGTCGAAGGAGAGGGCCAGGGTGATCTCCCGGCGGGCGTCGTCGTCCAGCAGCTCGATGATGATGCCGCGCTCCTCCTTGCTGAGCTGGCGCAGGTACTCCACCACCGTGGGGATCTCCAGCTTGCCCAGCACCGCCACCCGCCGGCGGATGGTCAGCTCGGCCAGGTACTGCTGGGGCTCGTCGGCGTACTCGAACACGTTGGCCAGGGTGGCGGTGTCCAGCAGGCCGTACATCTTCTTCCGCTCGTCCCGGGTGAGCAGCTCCAGGGCCATGGCCATGTCGTTCTCATGGTAGTCCATGAGCCGCTCCCGCATGGGCTTGGGGGCCAGACCGCCGCGGATGAGGGCGGCGATCTCGTTTTTGTAGTCCGGGTGCTCGGGGGCGGACCGGTCCTCTTCCTCCTGGCCCGGCTGCTCCGGCTCCATCTGCTTCATCAGCTCCAGGTCCTTGTCATCCATGCCCTCACCTCCCGGCGTTTTTCGCCCCATTATTATAGCATGAACGGGGGCGGGATTTCAACCGCAAAATCGCTTTACAGGATATCTATATGCTCGCCGGCCAGCGCCTTGTTCATGCTCCGCACGGCGCAGAACTTGCCGCACATGGAGCAGGAGTCCTCGTGTTCCGGCTTGCGGCTGGTCCAGATGGCCTTGGCGGTCTCCGGGTCCATGGCGCACCGCCACTGGGCCTCCCAGTCCAGGGCGTGGCGGGCCTCGGCCATTTTGTCGTCCATCTCCCGGGCGCCCCGGACGCCCTTGGCGATGTCGGCGGCGTGGGCGGCGATCTTGGAGGCCATGATGCCCTGCTTCACGTCCTCCACGTTGGGCAGGGCCAGGTGCTCCGCCGGGGTGACGTAGCACAGGAAGGCCGCGCCGCTGGCAGCCGCGATGGCCCCGCCGATGGCGGAGGTGATGTGGTCATAGCCGGGGGCGATGTCGGTGACCAGGGGGCCCAGCACGTAGAAGGGGGCCCCCATGCAGATGGTCTGCTGGATCTTCATGTTGGCGGCGATCTGGTCCATGGGCACGTGGCCGGGGCCCTCCACCATCACCTGCACGTCCTTTTCCCAGGCCCGCTTGGTCAGCTCGCCCAGGCGGACCAGCTCCTCGATCTGGCACACGTCGGAGGCGTCGGCCAAACAGCCGGGGCGGCAGGCGTCCCCCAGGGAGATGGTCACGTCGTACTCCCGGCAGATGTCCAGGATCTCGTCGAAATACTCATAGAAGGGGTTCTCCTCCCCCGTCATGCACATCCAGGCGAACACCAGGGAGCCGCCCCGGGAGACGATATTCATCTTCCGCTTGTGTTTCCGGATCTGGTCGATGGTCTTCCGGGTGATGCCGCAGTGGAGGGTGACGAAGTCCACGCCGTTCTCCGCGTGGAGGCGCACCACGTCGATGAAGTCCTTGGCGGTGAGGGTGTCCAGGTCCCTCTGGTAGTGGATGACCGCGTCGTAGACGGGCACGGTGCCGATCATGGCGGGACACTCGGACGTGAGCTTCTTCCGGAAGGGCTCGGTGTTGCCATGGGAGGACAGGTCCATAATGGCGTGGGCCCCCATATCCACGGCGGCCATCACCTTCTCCATCTCCACGTTGTAGTCCTTGCAGTCCCGGGAGACCCCCAGGTTCACGTTGATCTTGGTGCGCAGCATGGAGCCCACCCCCTCCGGGTCCAGGCAGGTGTGCAGCCGGTTGGCGCAGATGGCCACCTTGCCGCTGGCCACCAGGGGCAGCAGCTCCTCCGGGGTCATGCGCTCCTTCTCCGCCACCCGCTCGAGCTCCGGGGTGACGATGCCCTTCCGGGCGGCCTCCATCTGGGTGTGATATTCTCTCATGGACAGTTCCTCCTCACTTGTTCCGACACAAAAAAGTCTCCGTTGCCGTCCGGAAACTGGCAGGGCAACGGAGACTTGGGTAGCGGTTTAAAGTTCTTTTTGCTTACTTTTTCTGATCTGAAAAAGTAAGGGTCCCTACGTTGGCATTACCCAAATCAGGTTCCCGGCGGCATTCCGCCGAGGGGTCGAAGCTGCGCTTCCTCTCAGCCCGGCACCGGGCTCCCCCCGATATTCAGTTCTGCTTCAAGCATACCACGTTTTGGGGATTTGTCAATGGGGCGCGGAGGTTTTGATGTTATTCCCACTCGCAAAATGAAACTTAATTCTAAACGCTTTTGTTTGGGAGATTTGATATCATTTGATTTTTCCTGATACCTATTATCCTTATCCTATGGGCTTGCCGAACTTTTGCTATCATTTGGCTATCAAGGA
>CANRFT010000066.1 GCA_947629955.1 uncultured Oscillospiraceae bacterium | reverse complement strand
GCCGTCATGGGCCCCGACGTGCCCCAGGTGGCCGTGTTCGACACCGCCTTCCACCAGACCATGCCCCCCGTGGCCTATACCTACGCCCTGCCCTATGAGTACTACGAGAACGACAAGGTCCGCCGCTACGGCTTTCACGGCACCTCCCACAAGTATGTGGCCCAGCGGGCCGCCGATATGCTTGGCAAGCCCATTGAGTCCCTGCGGCTGATCTCCTGCCACCTGGGCAACGGCTCCTCCGTCACCGCCGTGAAGAACGGCAAGAGCGTGGACACCTCCATGGGCTTCACCCCCCTGGCCGGCGTGCCCATGGGCACCCGCTCCGGCGATCTGGACGCGGGCATTTTGGAGTACCTGATGAACCGGCACGGCATGGACATCGGCGCCATGCTGAACGTGCTGAACAAGAAGTCCGGCGTACAGGGCGTCTCCGGCGTGTCCTCCGACTTCCGGGATCTGACCAAGGCCGGCGAGGAGGGCAACCAGCGGGCCACTCTGGCGGTGGATATGTTCAACTACGGCGTGAAGAAGTATATCGGCGCTTACGCCGCCGCCATGGGCGGGGTGGACGCCATCATCTTCACCGCCGGCGTGGGTGAGAACTCCGCCGAGCAGCGGATGGCCATCGCCTCCGGCCTGGAGTTCATGGGCGTGAAGATGGACCCCGACGCCAACAACGTCCGGGGCAAGGAGGCGGTCATCTCCGCCATCGACTCCAAGGTGCAGGTGCTGCTCATCCCCACCAACGAGGAGCTCATGATCGCCCTGGACACCGCGGCCCTGGTGTGAGCCTCATCAGAACATACGGTTTGACCGGCCCCGGCGGGACATCCCGCCGGGGCCTTTTTGCGCCCCTCAAAAATTTTTCCTCTTTTTTTCGATCTCCTCTTGACATTCTCGATATTCGAGTTTATACTGAAACCGTAATCTCGATATTCGAGATTCCTTCTTTCCCCATCAAACTCGATATTCGAGAAAAGGAGGAACCACTATGCCCCGCTTGAAATTTCAAACGCTGACGGAGCAGATGTTCTATGTGCTGCTGTGCCTCAAGACCGAGTGCTGCGGCATGGACATCCTGGACCGGGTGCCCGCCATGACAGGCGGGCGGGTCAGCGTAGGGTCGGGGACGCTCTACAATCTGCTGGAGCAGTTCTTGGACGCCGGCATGATCCGGGAGACGAAAGTGGAGGGCCGCCGGCGGAGCTACATCCTCACCGAGGCCGGTGTAAATCGTCTGGCGGAGGAGTACCGCCGCATCGCCGCCCAGGGGGAGGACTACCGCCGTATCTTCGGAGAGGAGGAGCAAAAATGAGGGACACCAAGCGCCGTTTAGAGCTCTTTTCCTTTTACGACCACACCGGCATCGAAAAACACCTGGAGAAAATGGCCGCCAGTGGCTGGATGCTGGACAAGTTGGGGGCCTACCTGTGGCATTACCGGCGGGTGGAGCCCAAACCGATGAAGTTCTGCGTCACCTACTACCCCCGTGCCTCCCAGTTCGACCCGGAGCCCTCCGAGGGGGAGCTGGACTTCCGGGAGTTCTGCGAGCGCACCGGATGGAAGCTGGCGGGCTCCAGCGCCCAGCTCCAGATCTTCCGCAACGAGGATCCGGACGCCGTCCCCATCGAGACCGACCCGGTCCTGGAGATCGACACCCTCCACCGGGCCGTAAAGAAGACCTTTCTGCCTGTCTATTTCATCCTGCTGGCCCTGGGCGTGTTACAGGTCTTTTTGCTCATCGGTCAGCTGGTGAATGACCCTATCGATTGGCTGTCCCGCCCCGGCGGCATGTTCTCCGGCTTTACCTGGATCATCCTGCTTTTGATCCTCTCCGTGGAACTGATCGCCTATTTCCGCTGGCGGGCCCGGGCAAAACAGGCGGCGGAGCGGGGAGAATTTCTCGACACGCCCAACACCTCCCCCTTCCAGAAGGTCTGTCTGGCGCTGGTGCTGGTCAGCTTCGCCTGGTGGATGGTGAACATCATCCTCCTGGGCAGCTCGCTCATGCGGTATTTGTGCGCGGCGATGCTGGTGACGATCGCCGTCCTGGTGGCCCTGTTCAACGGCCTGAAAAACCTGATGAAGCGCCGGGGCGCCTCCAAAAACCTCAACCGCGGCGTCACCTTTACCGTCTATTTCATCGTGGCTTTCGTCCTGTTCGACGCTATCATTTTCTTCGGTATCTGGGCGGTGAGCAGCGGCCTGCTGGACCTTGGAGATCAGTCCGGCGACCCGCCCCTGTCGGTGGCCGACCTGGCCGACGTGGACATGGACGGCTATTTCACCCGCCGCACCGGGGACGAGACCGTCCTGCTGGGACAGTACGAGGTCTTTCAGCACACGAACTGGAACCGGGACGACCCGGACTTGTCTCTGCCCTCTCTGGAGTACACCCTCACCGAGGTCAAGCTGCCGTTCCTCTACGATTGGTGTAGAGACAGGCTGTACCATGAGGACGACAAGCGCGGGGAGGAGTTCGGCTACCGCTACGAGGCCACAGATCCCGCCCCCTGGGGCGCGCAGGAGGCTTGGGAACGGGTGTATGACGACGGGGGCCGCACGAACCGCTTTCTGCTGTGCTATGAGCACCGCATCGTGGTGATCGACTTCGGCTCCAAGCGGATCCCCACCCCGGAACAGCGGGCCATCGTGGGCGAAAAGCTGGGGCAATAGCGCGCGAAACTCCCCTCCCGGCCCGGGAGGGGAGTTCTTTTCACCGCTCGTTCCGCCGCTTAAAGGCCAGGTAGCCCTCCAAAATCAGCGAGGCCGCCACCGCGTCCACGGTCTTTTTGTGGTCCTTCATCCGCTTGCCGCCGGCGTGGAGGATGGCGTGGGCCTCCACGGTGGTGCGCCGCTCGTCCCAGAGGCGGACGGGCATCCCGGTCCGCTCCTCCAATTGGGCGGCGAAGTCCCGGTACAGCTCCGCCCGGGGGCCCTCGGTGCCGTCCATGTTCCGGGGAAAGCCCATCACCAGCTCGTCCGCCTGGCGCTCCCGGATCAGTTTTTCCAGCTCGTCCAGCACAATCTCCGGCCTCCGGCTGTGGATGACGGTGGTAAATCCCGCCAGCAGGCCGCTTTCGTCGGACACCGCCACGCCGGTGCGGGCGTCCCCGTAGTCGATGGCCATGACCCGCATGGTCCTCTCCCCCCTTCGTTTTTTCACATTATAAAGTAAAAAAACGCCCTTGACAAGCCCCCGCAAATGTGATACGCTATCGTCACCTGCGAGCAGGGCTTTCTTTTTGTGTCCATTTTTACGGGATGGCCGCAAAAACCCTCACCCCGGTACGACGGGCCGCAGGGAGGCAATTCTGCCGCTTTCCCGTAGCCATCTCAAGGGCGCGCCGCGCCCCTGACGGCGCTGGAAACGGCAAAAGGCCGGGTCCGGCGCCTTTTTCGCGCCCGCCGGTCAAATTCATCAAGGAGGTGCCGAGAATGGCGAAAGCCGGTAACCGTGTGAAGATCGTCCTGCGCTGCTCCGAGTGCAAACAGCGCAACTACAACACCAAGAAGAACAAGCGCAACACTACCGAGCGCCTGGAGCTCAACAAGTACTGCCCCTTCTGCAGAAAGCACACTCTGCACACCGAAACGAAGTAAGGAAAGAGGGGTATACAGATGTCTGAACAGGATAAGAAGTTGGAGGCCGTAAGCTCCAACAAGAAGGATGCCAAAAAGTCCAAGGACAAGAAGAAGCCGAGCATCTTTGACCGCATCAAGCGCTGGTTCAAGGACCTGAAGGGCGAGCTGAAGAAGGTCACCTGGCCCACCCTCAAGGACGTGGTCAAGAACGTGGGCGTCGTGATCCTCTGCGTGCTCATCATCGGCGTATTCATCTGGGTGTTCGACTGGCTGGCCCGCGCCGTCATCGACGCTCTGCTGAAGCTCTTCAGCTGACGGGTGCCCCCATGGCTGAGGATCTCAAATGGTATGTGGCCCACACCTACTCCGGCTACGAGAAAAACGTGGCCATGTCCATTGAGCAGGCTGTGGAAAACCGCAATATGCACGATCTGATCGCCGAGGTGTCCATCCCCATGGAGACGGTCACCGAGATCACAGACAACGGCCCCAAGACCGTGGAGCGCAAGGTGTTCCCCGGCTACGTGCTGGTCAAGATGGTCATGACCGACGAGACCTGGCACCTGGTGCGGAACATCCGGGGCGTCACCGGATTCGTGGGCGCCGCCAACAAGGCCATCCCCCTCACCGACGAGGAGATCGCCGCCCTGGGCGTGGAAAAGCGCGAGGTGGTGGTGTCCTACGACGTGGGCGACAGCGTCAAGATCACCGACGGCGCGCTGACCTCCTTCATCGGCACCGTGGAAGAACTGGACAAGGAGCGCGGCAAGGTCCGCGTGGTGGTGTCCATGTTCGGCCGGGAGACACCGGTGGAGCTGGATCTGGATCAGGTGGAGACCATCTGACCCGGACCTGTACAAGCAAAAAGGGACCACAGCGTCCCCATCCGTGGGAGGAGCGCGGCCAGACCCGCTCCGTCACCACCACACTTAATAGGAGGTGCTGTTTCAAATGGCACAGAAAATCACTGGATATGTAAAGCTGCAGATCCCCGCCGGCCAGGCCACGCCCGCTCCCCCCGTGGGCCCCGCCCTGGGCCAGCACGGCGTCAACATCGCCATGTTCACCAAGGAGTTCAACGAGCGCACCAAGAAGGACATGGGCCTCATCATCCCCGTGGTCATCACCGTGTAC
>CANRFT010000065.1 GCA_947629955.1 uncultured Oscillospiraceae bacterium | reverse complement strand
GTACGGCTGGGAGTCTGTGGATCTGGCCAGGTATTTCCTGAACACCACCTTCATCGTGATCGTGAACACATGTATCACGGTGTTCTTCGCCCTGATGTGCGGCTACGCCTTCGCCAAGGGAAAGTTCGCCGGCAAAAAGATCTGCTACTACCTGATGCTGGCAGTCATGATGATCCCCTTTGAGTCCCGCATGATCCCCCTGTATCTTCAGTACCGGTCCGTCGGCCTGCTGGACACCTACTGGCCCCTGATCCTGGGCAGCTTTGCCTATGTGTACGGTACGTTCTTCGCCCGGCAGAACATCGCCGCCATTCCGGACGCCCTGCGGGAATCCGCCAAGATCGACGGCGCCGGGGAATGGCGCATCTTCTTCCAGGTGATCCTGCCCCTGTGCAAGCCTGTGGCGGCCGCCCTGGCCATCCTGCAGGTGGTCGCCCAGTGGAACGCCTACCTCTGGCCCATGATCGTCATCAAGAGCACAAAGCTCCAGGTGCTGAGCGTGGGCGTGGCCCAGTTCGGCTCCGACCAGTTCCGCAACTACGTGGGACCCCGTATGGCGGTCATCGTGCTCAGCTCCCTGCCCCTGGTGGTCATCTATCTGTTCCTGCAGAAGTACATCGTCCAGTCGGTGGCCCTTTCCGGCGTAAAGGAGTGACGGACACATCACCATGAAAATTCGCGTGATCTATCCCTGCGCCGCCCACAGCGCCTATAGGATCGCGGCGGAAACCTTTGCCGGTCTGGCCCGGGCCGTGTCCGGGGCCGTCGTGACGCTCGACGGCGACCGGCAGCTCCCGCTGCCGGATCTGGAGGCGGAGGAGCGGCTGGCGATCATCGGCAGCGACGCTGTGAATGACGCGGCGGCACAGCTGTATCTTTCCGGCGCCCTGGCCCCCCTGGGCATCCGCACCGGCACGGACGATTACTGCATCCGTACCTGTATGTATGAGGGCCGCGAGACCCTGCTGCTGGCCGGGGGCCGCCCCCGGGCCGCGCTGTACGCCGTGTACCGGTACTTTGAGCTGTACTGCGGGTGCAGCTGGTTTTGGGACGGGGACCGGCTGGGCGCGGGGCCGGCGCCCTTCACGGGCATCGACCGGACGGAGTCGCCCCGCTTCCAGTACCGCGGCGTCCGCTATTTCGGCCACCGGAGCCTCCACCGTTTCCAGGCGGAGCACTGGTCCCTGGAGGACTGGCAGCGGGAGATCGACTGGCTGGTGAAAAAGCGGTTCAATCTCTTCATGCTCCGCATCGGCATGGACGATCTGTTCCAGCTGGCCTTCCCGGACATCGTGGACTATCCCGCCCTGGACAGCCATCTGGCCGAGAGCTTTGACGAGGGATACGATGACCGCGACCAGTTCTGGTCCCTCCGGTACCGGGGTGAGCTGCGGCGGAGGATACTCCAGTATGCCTTCCAGCGGGACCTGATGCACCCGGAGGACTGCGGAGCCATGACCCACTGGTACTCCCGCACGCCGGTCCAGTACCTGGAAAAGGTCCATCCCCCGCTTCTGAGGGGCCAGACCGGCGGGTTCTACACCGAGGAGACCGGCCTCGTCTGGGATATCCGGAACAAGGAGAACCTGGAGAATTACTTCAGGCTCACCCAGGCCCATATCGACCATTACGGCAGCGGAGAGCTGTTTCACACCATCGGCCTCGCGGAGCGCAATTTTTCCGAGGAACGGGAGGAGAACCTGCGGCTGAAACTGTTCACCTACCACCGGACCATTGAATATCTCACCGAGCACTATCCCAACGCCAAGCTCCTGCTGGCCAGCTGGGACCTGTGGATGTTCTACGCCCCGGAGGAGGTCCGGCGGCTCATCGAGGAGCTGGACCCTGACCGGGTGATCCTGCTGGACTATACATCCGACACCAGCGCCGGCAACAACTTCACCCGCTGGGGCGTTCAGGGGCGCTTCCCGTGGATATTTGGGCTGTTCAGCGCCTATGTGGCCAACAACGAGATACGGAGCGATTATGAGCTCATCCAGGAGCGCACCAGACTGGCCAAGGCCGATCCCATGTGCCGTGGCTATGTGCTGTGGCCGGAGCTGTCCCACGGGGACACCTTCTGCGGAGAGTATGCCGCCTATCAGGCCTGGGAGCAGGACACCCCCCGGCTGGACTCCATGACGGCGACTTACTGCGCAAAGCGCTATCCGGCTTCCCTGGCCGGGACGATGAACGCCGTCTGGGATCGGTTTTTGCCCATCGCGGAGCTCATATCCTGGTCTATGGAGGATGACTCCCTTTCCCGCGGCACGGATCTGTTCCTCACCCTGTGCCAGACCGTCCGTTTCTCCGGCGAGGAGAACGCGGTCTATGCGCGCCGTCTGCCCGCCGGGGCGGCCCTGAAAGCGGACGCGGCGGCCATCCTCGCGGAACTGGCGGCCATGGCCGGGGAGGAGGATCCCCTGTTCCGGCGGGACCTGTTTGACATCGCCCGGACGGTCATCAGCCGCTACATAAACTTTGGGATCATGCGGGCGGGTATCAGCCTCTCCAAGGGCAACGCGGGAGCCGTGGAAAAGGCCGCGGACAGCACCACGGCGCTGCTGACCCTGTTTGCGGGACTGCTGTCCCTGCACGAGGACTACTCTCTGTTTTCCTCGCTGCGGAAGCTTCAGGCCGTGACGGAGACTAACCCCGGCTTCGAGCGCACCCTCAAACACAACGCGGACAACGGCTACTGCCGTTCCCACGCCTATGAGCTGGCCCGGTTCCTGTATGTGCCGGAGGCTGAGATATTCTTCAGCGAGGCGAAAGCTGCGGCCAGGGCCGGCCGTTCCCCGGACTTTGAAGCGATCATGGCCCGGGCGGAGGAAAACCGGAAGCTGTTTCATGCCACGCCGCTGGAGGCGATGGACGCCGGCTCACGGCCGGATCTGCGGGCCGTGCTGGAAAGAGCGGCGGAGACCGTCGGCGCCATGGACCTTTGACGCGCCCGTCTATTTTGATTCATATATATCAGGAGAAAAGACCATGGACAAAAAAACCTTTGTCTCCTCTCTGGAGGAGCTCAGCAAAAAGTATTCCGTCGTAAACGAAATGTACGTATCGTTCCGCCCCGGCAGGATCGTTATCCGCTGCGGCAAGGGACGTTTCGCCTTTGTGTATGACTTCGCCGCGGACGGCCCCGAGCCGGACGCTGAGTTCGTGCCCATGCTCCACTGGCGGAACAAACGCAAGTATACAGAGCTGAAGAGCATCCTGGATGCGAAGATCATCGAGGACCCCAGGGGCATGCGCATCCATCACATCGTGCCCAGAGACGAGTTTGCCGCATCGCTGAAAAATCTGATCATCTATGAGACCGACCTGGCGGAGTTTCTGACCGGCCAGAGCGTCCGGCACATCTTTGCCGACTTCACCGGCGACGTCTACACCAACTGCATCGCCTCCACCAGCGGCAACATCAAGATCAGCATGGAGCTGGGCTTCTCGCCTGCCGGGAGCGAACCGGTGCTGCTGCACGAGGTCATTGCCCGGACCGGCATCGCCTCCGATCTGGCCGTGGACACCCAGATGGTCCAGTACCCGATCTATGTGATCAACGGCGAGAGGGTGACCCATTACAACGAGATAGACAACGAGCTCTACGGCCTGGACAATACCCAAGCGGAGTGTATCCGTTACATTTTGGACGTGCTGCGCGATACTGGCTCTGTGGCCGGTCTCCAGGCGCAGTACCGGCACCTGAACGCGGTATACGCCGCGGCCCAGCGCACCAAAGACGCTCTGAAATACGAAGAGGTGGTGTAAACCATGAGAAAGATCAACGTCGCCATATCATCCCTGACCCACGCCCACGTGCGCAAGTATTACCAGACGCTCCATGACAACGCCAAGCTCAGCTGGGTCGCCGTTTCCTGCGAGGATGAGGATATCGCCAGCCACTTCAAGACGCTGGGTTTTGATGTGCCCGTCTATGCATCCACCGAGCAGATGCTCACAGAGCATCCCGAGATAGAAGGCGTGGTGGTCGCCAGCGAGAACAACCGCCACCTGCAGGATATGGAGCTCTGCTGCCAATACAAAAAGAACATGCTCTCCATGAAGATACCCTCTTTCGATCTGGAGGAATACGACAGGATGATCCGCATGGTCAAAGATGCGGACGTGATCTGTCAGGTGGAGCTGGAAATGCATTATAACCCCGCCGCCCGCCGCGTGATGGACCTGGTCCGGGAGGGCGCGGTCGGAGATGTGATCTCCTTCAACGCCACCAATATCACCCTCTCTCCGGTCTGGGCTTTCCCCTGGCAGGGCAAGCCGGAGGTCTCCTATGGCAAGAAGGTCCCGCTGCGGGAGGGCGATCCCCGCTTCCGGGGAGGCGCTCTGAGCGACCATCCGCACATCTTTGATATGCTCCGCTGGATCACGGGCAGCGATTTTGATTATGTTTTTGCCGATGTAGCCGATAACCTGCGGGACATTCCGGAGGAGGACATTCTGTATGTCACCGGCCGGATGAAAAACGGCTGCAAGTTCCTTCTGGACCCCTCCTGGAGCCGCCACGAAGAACACCTGACCCGCCCGGGCGTGGGCTGGGAGGTGTTCCCCAAACGCATGGAGGTCAACTATTCCATCGTGGGGACCGAGGGCGTCATACAGGCGGACTGCTTTGGGCCCAACGTCTATTTCAACGGCGGCCCCAACAACCGCTACACGGTCCAGTACACCTATTTCGACGAGTGGATCGGTATGATGGACGAGTTTTATGACTGCATCGTGGAGCACAAGCAGCCCAAGATCAATCTGGAGTGGCACAGAAAGACCATCGAGGCCATGGTGCGCTGCTATGACTCCATCGCCAGCGGCCAGCCCGTTTGGATCAAGTGATAGGAGATGCCGGACCGGCGCTGCGGAGGTCTGCCGATACAGCGCCGGTCCTTTTTAAAGGTTGGTGAGATATATGTTGACGGAGCAGTACGCTCAAACCATTGCCGCCGCCATCGAGGCTATCGCCAGGGATCAGAAGGAAAAGCTCCTGCGGGCCGCCCGGATCGTCAGCGATGTC
>CANRFT010000064.1 GCA_947629955.1 uncultured Oscillospiraceae bacterium | reverse complement strand
CGTCGGTTTGGTGGGCCGTTACCCCGCCAACTGCCTAATCAGACGCGAGGCCATCTCAGAGCGATAAATCTTTGACATCATTGCCATGCAACAACGATGTATCATGCGGTATTAGCAGCTGTTTCCAACTGTTATTCCCCACTCCAAGGCAGGTTCCTCACGCGTTACTCACCCGTCCGCCACTAAGTAACCCAGTCCGTTGGACGAATCCTCCTTCTTGGGCACTCCGTTCGACTTGCATGTGTTAAGCACGCCGCCAGCGTTCATCCTGAGCCAGGATCAAACTCTCAATAAAATCGTATCTAAACGCTTTCGCGCTTAAACCTTATTTATTGAAGCCAGTTTCCTGTCTTCATTTAGAATCAACGAGAACCTTCTACACTGTTCTACCAGTACAGAAGGAACTCTCTTCCTTCTGGTGCTTTCTGTCTTCGTTGTTTAATTTACAAGGTGCAAACCCGCTCGCGGTCTCACCCGCGAACTTTGATAGGATAGCACATCCCAGCGCCGTTGTCAACCCCTTTTTTGCCTCCGGGCGAAAATTTTTCTCCCGGCCCGGCGCGAAGCGGTCTCCCTCAAGGCGCCTTGCTAATATACCACGCGCTTCCCCCATTTGTCAACGGTTTTTTCCCGAATTTTACGCACTTATTTCTCCCGATTTTTCGACCACAAGATGTGCGGTCCGTTCCCCGGTCCGACCACTATTTCTTTGCTCCCGCCGCCAGAAGGCCCGTCAAAATCACCAGCAAAAGGCTCCCGGCGGGGGAGACCCAGGGGGCCATCCTGTCCGTCAGCCCGGTGAGGGCCAGCCCCAGCGCCGCCAGCACCGCCGCCGCCGGCCATCGGTGCTCCCCCCACGTCCGGGACAGCAGGCCGATCAGCGTCAGATCGGGCAGCAGCCACAGGGCGGAGATGAGCCCCTCCAGCCGGGCGCTGTCCCCCAGCAGTCCCACCGCCACAAAAAAGGGACGGTCCAGGTTTGCCGCCGCGGCGGGGCTAAGCACCCCCACCGTCAGCGCCGCCAGGGCCGCCGCCAGCACGCCCAGCCCCGCCAACCAGCCCAGGCCCCGCCGCTCATCTCCCGGCGCGGGCGCCACCTTATATATATGTGGCAGGAGGAAGACGGCCACCGACAGCACCTCCGCCCCCGCCAGCAGGGATTCCCCCCAGCCCGCCGCCGGCGCGATGAGATACCGCCACTCCACCCGGAACGCGCCCATGGCCAGTATCGCGCCCACAGTGACAGCCGCCGCTAGCCAGAAGATCTCCGCCGCCCGGAAAAAGGCCGCCGTCTTTCCCCAGCCCATCCAGGCCAGAGGGGCGGCCAGCAGCAGCATCAGCAGACCGATGGGCCACCGCCCCTCGGCCACGTTCTGGAGCCGCCCCGCTGTGCGCTCAAAGGCCCCCGCCATGAGGACCACCGCCCATCCGCAGTAAAGGACCCGCAGCACCTTGCCCCGCGTCCCCTCAAACAGAGCGCGCCCCCCGACCAGGCGCAGGACGCCCCAGAAGATCAACACGCCCGGCGGCACGGCCAACAGCATCCATCGCCAGTCCGCCCGGCCCGCCACAGCCGCCGCCGTGGACAGCCCCGCCGTGGCGGCCGCCACCCACAGCTGCCGCCCGGACAGCTTTTCTACCTCCATGGCTCCACTCCCTGACACTCCAACCCACTCTCCCCCACATCCAGCACCGGCAGTTCCACCTGGCCGTCGTTATATAAGGAGGCCAGCGCCTTGGCCGCTGTGGGGGCCTTTACCCCCTGCCGGTCCAGGAGGGACAAGGCCGCCGCCGGGTCCTCACAGTTTCCCAGCAGGGCCGCCGCCCCCTCATCCGCCAGCCACACGGTGGACAGCCCCGCCAGCTCCTGATCCCGCAGCACCGCCAGGAGGACCGCCTCCAGGTCCGCGTCCCGGCCTACAATCAGCCAGGACACGCTGGTGAGGGCCAGCTCCTCTCCGCTCTGTTCGTTGGCCCAGGGCAGACCGTCCAGCGCGGAGAGAAAGTCCGCCCCGGCGGAGGTCCCCCGGCTCTCGTCCCCCTGGTCGTCGCCCCCGCACACGGCGGTGAGGGTCACGGGCCCGGGCCCGTCCACCCCCAGCACCCGCACCAGGGCCAGCTCGTCGGGCTCCTTTCCCCGGCAGCCCGTCAGCAGGAGGAACATCATCATCAACGCCGCCAGCCGTCTCACCCCTGGTTCCTCCTGTTCTTCGTGTTCAAATAGTCGGGACGGGTCTTGACCTTGGGCAGCGGCTCCTGAATGACCGTGTGGCCTTCCCGCTGTTTGCCCGCGTTGGAGGCGAAGGGGGTCAGATAGGCCACACCGAAGGTCTCCATCCGGGCCAGCCGGTAGATGAGGACCGCTCCGCCCAGGGCCAGTCCGGCCAGACCCAGCACCCCGCCCAAAACGGACAAAGCGAACCGCCAGATGCGCAGCGCCCCGGCGAAGTCCTGGCTGGGGGCGGTGTACCCCGCGATGCCCGCGATGGCCACCACCACCAGCACCGCCGGGCTCACCAGCTTGGCCTCCACCGCCGCCGAGCCCACCACCAGTCCCCCCAGGATGGACACCGTCTGCCCGATGGAGGAGGGGAGGCGCAGCCCCGCCTCCTGCAAGACCTCGAAGGCCAGCAGCATCACCAGCACCTCCGCCAACGTGGAGAAGGGCACGTCCGCCTTGGCGGCGATGATGGACAGGGACAGCTTCACCGGGATCAGCTCCGGGTGGAACAGCACCGCCGCCGCGTACAGCCCCGGCAGGAACAGGGTGACCAATACACACAGATACCGCAGCACCGACAGGGCCGCCGCCACCGCCCAGCTGTCCGTCCGGTCCTGGCCGGTGCGGAAAAAGCTGTCCAGGGTGGCGGGGAACAGCCACCCCATGGGGATGCCGTCCACCAGCACCCCCACCCGGCCCTCCGCCAGCCCCACGGTGAACCGGTCGGGCCGCTCGGTGTAGACAGTGAGGGGGAAGGCCGTCCGGCTCTCCTCCGTGATATACTGCTCCAGGCTGCCGGTCATCAGCAGTGCGTCGATGTCGATCTTCTCCAGCCGCGCCTTCACCTGTTCCGCCAAATCGGGGTCGGCGATGCCCTCCACATACAGCACGTCCACGGGCGTCAGGGACTGCCGCCCCACGATCTGTTCTTCCACCTTCAGCTCCGGGGCCCGGAACCGCCGCCGCACCAGGGAGGTATTGGTCCGCAGGCTCTCCACGAAGGAGTCCCGGGCCCCCTTCACGTCGGGCTCGTTCTCCGGGTCGGAGACGGAGCGCTTCTCCTCGGTGCCGGCGGACAGGGTCAGCACCCTGGTTTTCCCCGGGAAAAACAGAGCCACCGAGCCGTCGATCAGGTCGAAGATGACCTGGTCCGCCGTGTCCCTGATCTGGACCGACAGGGTGTACAGCCCGCCCTTGGCCATCAGGTCGAAGGCGGCGTCCATGTCCGGGCAGGCGGACAGCGCCCCGTTCTGGGTCAGGGGCCGCAGCACGTAGTCATTGACCCGCTCGTTGCGGACCTGTCCCGCGATATACATCATCTCCACCTGCCGGGAGGGGTCGTTGTTCAGATACAGGGTCCGCCGGTCAAAGTCGGCGCACCGGTCGAACACCCCGGCGATGGCGTCGGGGGTGACGGGCAGGTCGAACCGGGGTTCCCTGCGGGGATGGGGCGGCGGCACGTCCTTTTTGGTTCCGAAAAAGCCCATGGGTATCTCTCCTTTTGGGCAGTTTTCCGCCATCCCGCCCAAACTATGCACGCCGCGCCAATAAATAGATGACATCGGCCTGAAATCGGTGTATAATACCGGCAATGAGACTTTTCTATCAAAGGGTTGATATCATGCTTTACGCCATTTTAGCGGTGCTTCTGGTCATCATCGACCAGCTCACCAAATACCTGGTCCGCGCCCATATCCCCCTGGGGGGCTCGGTGCCTTTCATCCCTGGCGTGCTGGACTTCACCTACGTCCAGAACACTGGCGCGGCCTTCTCCATCCTCCGGGAGCACACCTGGCTGCTCACCCTGATCTCCGCCGCCGTGGTGCTGGTCATTTGCTGGTTGGTGGTGAAGGGCTTCTTCACCGGGACCCTGGGCCGGGTGTGCGCCATGCTGATCCTGGCCGGCGGGGTGGGCAACCTCATCGACCGGGCCATCTTCGGCTTTGTCACCGATATGATCCGCACCCTGTTCATGGACTTCCCCGTGTTCAACGTGGCCGACTGCTGCATCACCGTAGGGGTGCCCCTGCTGGCCATCTATCTGCTGCTCCACTGGAAGGACGACGAGAAAAAGGAGGAGGACCCCCATGACGGCCCCCAGCTTCCCCCTGACCGTCCCTGAGCCCGGCCGGGCGGACGCGGTGCTCTCCGCCGCCCTGGACGGCCTCACCCGCTCGGCGGCCCAGCGCTGGCTGGAGGAGGGGAGGGTCACCCGGAACGGCCTGCCCCTGAAAAAGAACGCCCGCCTGGAGCCGGGAGACACCCTGTTGATCTCTCCGCCCCAGCCCCAGCCGGTGGACATCCTCCCCCAGGACATCCCGCTGGACGTAGTGTATGAGGACGACGACGTGATCGTGGTGAACAAGCCGGCGGGGATGGTGGTCCATCCCGCCCCCGGCCACCCGGACGGCACCCTGGTCAACGCGCTGTTATATCACTGCGGAAGATCTCTCTCCGGCATCAACGGGGAGCTGCGCCCCGGCATCGTCCACCGCATCGACCGGGACACCAGCGGCCTGCTCATCGCCGCCAAGAACGACCGGGCCCACCTGGCCCTCTCCGCCCAGCTGGAGGACCACTCCCTGTTCCGGCTGTACCACGCCGTGGCGGTGGGCTCCTTCCGGGAGGAGGAGGGCACCATCGACGCCCCCATCGCCCGCCACCCGATGGACCGGAAGCGGATGGCGGTCTGCCGCCCGGGGGAGGGGAGGGAAGCCGTCACCCACTGGAAGGTGCTGGCCTCCAACCGGGGCATGACGTACCTCACCTGCCGGCTGGAGACGGGCCGCACCCATCAGATCAGAGTGCATTTGGCCCACATTGGCCACCCGCTGCTGGGGGACACGGTCTACGGCGCAAAAAAGCCCGTCCCCGGCCTGGCCGGCCAGTGCCTCCACGCGGCGAAGCTCACCTTCACCCACCCCTCCACCGGCGAGGTGATGACGGTGGAGGCCCCGCTGCCCGGCTGGTTCACGGCGGTGCTGGACAAATACGGTCTGCGATAAAACGATCGGAGTATCCTTTTTGAAATCATATTCAGACAAACCGGGATTTAGGAGAACACCACGCATGATAAAACTTCGATACGGGAATACAAATACATTTTTACTGTGTGGGAATGCT
>CANRFT010000063.1 GCA_947629955.1 uncultured Oscillospiraceae bacterium | reverse complement strand
CGCAGGCGCCGATGGGGTCCACGTTGGGGTCCTCGGACCAGACGGCCAGCTTGGTGCGGCTGCCCGCCTCCCGGGCGGTGGACTTGATCTCCACGGTGCCGTCGTAGATCTCGGGCACTTCCAACTCGAACAGGCGCTTGACCAGGCCGGGGTGGGTGCGGGAGATGAGCACTTGGGGCCCGCGGGTGGAGCGGCGGACCTCCACCACATATACCTTGACCCGGTCGCCCTCGCGGATGACCTCACCCTTGACCTGCTCTCCGGCGGAGAGGAAGGCGTCGGTGAACTCGGAGCCGGAGGTGAGCCGGATGGCCACCGAGCCGGACCGCTCGTCCACCCGGGTGACGGTGCCGGTGAGGATCTCGTGCTCCTTGGCGGAGAACTCGTCGAATACCATGCCCCGCTCAGCCTCCCGCATGCCCTGGATGATGACCTGCCGGGCGGTCTGGGCGGCGATGCGGCCGAAGTTCTTGGGCTTGATCTCGATGCGCAGCACGTCCCCCAGCTGGGCCCGGGGGAGGGCCTTCTGGGCGTCCTCCAGGCTGATCTCGGTGTGGGGATTGTCCACGGTCTCCACCACGTCTTTCTTCACGAACATGCGCACCGAGCACTTCTCCTCGTCGGCCTCCACCGTCACATTGTCGGTGATGCCCTCGTGGTCCCGCTTGTAGGCAGCCACCAGCGCTTGGGTGATCTTCTCCAGCATATAGCTCTTGGGGATGCCCTTTTCCTTCTCGATGTCGGAGATGGCGGCGAAAAACTCGGGGGCGTCCAGCTCCGTGCTCTTGGGGGCGATCTTTTTCTTAGCCATATCGATTACTCCTTAAAAATCAACGTGGAGGCGGACCTGGGCCACGTCTTTTTTTTCAAATCGCCTGCCGCCCTCCAGGACGACGGCGCCGTCCTCGTATCCGGCCAGCGTTCCGGTGTATTCCTTGGTCCCTTCGACCGGGCGGTACAGGCGGATATCCACCCGCGAACCCAGGCATTTCGCGAAGTGCTCCGGCTTTTTCAGCGCCCGGTCCAGCCCGGCGGAGGAAACCTCGAAGGTGTAGCTGTTGGGGATGGGGTCGTGTTCGTCCAGCAGGTCGGACAGGGGGCGGGACACCGCCTCGCAGGCGTCCAGGTCCACGCCGCCCTCCCGGTCGATGTAGACCCGGAGGAACCACTCGCCGGCCTCCTTCACGTATTCCACGTCCCACAGGGTGCAGCCGGCCTGTTCCACCACGGGCCCGGCCAATTCGGACACGACATCGGTGACTTTTGGCATACGCGTGCCTCCTTGAAAAAAGAGTGAGGCGCCAGCCTCACTCTTTCCATACTTCAACTTACCGATACATTCTATCACAACAGATCGGGGATTGCAACCCCTTGTGTGAAAAAATTTCCGCAAAAAGTCACATTCTTCTGGGCGCGGAGACCCCCAGCAGGCCCATTCCGTTGGCCAGCACCAGCCGGACGGTGTCAGCCAGCTTGAGGCGCGCCGCCTGGAGGCGGGCCTCGATGCCCTTCACCCGGCAGGCGTTGTAGAACCGGTGGAAGTCCCCGGCCAGGGTGGTCAGATAGCGGTTGATGCGGCTGGGGTCATAGTCCCTGGCCGCCGCCCGGATCTCCTCCGGGTACTGGGCCAGCGTTTTGATGAGGGCCTTCTCCTCTTCGGTCTCCAGCAGCTCCGGATGGACGGCGGAGGCGTGGGGCACGCCGGCGCCCTCCTCCGCCAGGTTGGCCAGCAGAGAGCAGATCCGGGCGTGGGCGTACTGGACGTAGTACACCGGGTTGTCGCTGTCCTGCCGCACCGCTAAGTCCAGATCGAAGTCCAGGGGGGAGGTGGCGGAGCGGTTGTTGAAGTAGTACCGGGCAGCGTCCACGCTGATCTCGTCCAGCAGGTCGTGGAGGGCGATGGCCTTGCCGGTGCGCTTGGACATGCGGACGGGCTTGCCGTCCTGGAGCAGGTTCACCAGCTGCATCAGCACGATGACCAGCCGGTGGGAGCCATCCAGCCCCAGGCCGTCCAGGGCGGCCTGGAGCCGGGCCACGTGGCCGTGGTGGTCGGCCCCCCACACGTTGATGACCAGGTCAAAGCCCCGTTTCTCGAATTTGTTGCGGTGGTAGGCGATGTCGGCGGCGAAATAGGTGTAGAACCCGTTGGCCCGGCGGAGCACGTCGTCCTTCAGCTCCAGCTTGTCCACCTGCTCCTGAGTCTTGCCCTCGGCCAGGTACTTCTGCCGCAAAAGGCCGGCAGTGTCCAGCCACAGGGCTCCGTCCTTCTCATAGGTCCAGCCCTTGCTCGTGAGCAGGTCCACCGTCTCAGCCACGTAGCCGGACTCGTGCAATTCGGACTCAAAGAACCACTGGTCGTACTCGATGCGGTACTTTTTCAGGTCAGACTGCATCTTGGGGATGTTCCGCTCCAGGCCGAAGGCGGCCATGGCGTCCAAGGCGTCCTCCTTCCGGTCCCGGTACCGGTCGCTGTTCTCCTCGTAAAAGGCTCGGGCCAGCTCCTTGATGTCGTCCCCGTGGTAGCCCTCCTCGGGGAAGGGGAAATTGTCCTCCCCCACCAGCAGCTGCATGTACCGGGCGTAGATGGATACGGCGAACTTGTGGATCTGGTTGCCCGCGTCGTTGACGTAGAACTCCTTCCAGGTGTCATACCCCGCCCGCCTCAGCACGTTGGCCAGGGTGTCCCCCAGCACGCCGCCCCGGGCGTTGCCCATGTGCATGGGCCCGGTGGGGTTGGCGGAGACGAACTCCACCATCACCTTTTTGCCCGCGCCCACATCGGCCGCCCCGTATGTCTCGGGCTCGGCCTCCACGGCGGCGAGGACCTCTCCGTACCACTTGGGGGCGTAGAAGAAGTTGAGGAAACCAGGGCCGGCCATCTCCGCCCGGGCGAAGAAGGTGCCCTCCAGCTCCAGATGGTCCAGGATGATCTGGGCGATGGCCCGGGGGGCCATGTGGAGGGCCCTGGCCCCCGCCATGGCGAAGGAGGAGGCGAAGTCGCCGTTTTTGCTGTCCTTGGGCACCTCCACGGTGCCGTTGATGGCCTGGCCGGCGGGAAGCAGCCCCTGGGCGGCGGCCCGTTCATAGGCGGCCTGGGTGAGCTGGGCCACCTGCTCTCTGGCGGCCTGGATGAGGTTTGACATGGGGGTCATCCTTTCTTGGGGGTCATCGGCAGGGGGCGGCCTCCGGGCCGCCCCACCGCGATTCGGGCCGGCACATGGGCCGGCCCCTACGGCGGTCATTGGGGGAGGGCGGGGTTCTTTTTCACGTTCATGCGGAACAGGTTCTGCCCCGCCAGTAGATTGTCGATCTCGATGGCGTAGTCGATCTCCAGATCGCCGCCCTTGTCGCCCACCGTGGAGCGCATCCGCCGGGTGTTCACCCCGATGGACAGGGCCCCGTAGGGGGTCTCGTACATGGACAGGTGGCAGCGGCCCTCCTCGAACACCATCTGGGAGTTGATGCTGCCCTCCCGCAGGAGGGTGACCTTTCCCCCGTCGATGAGGAGTTTGGTGGTGGTGCCCTCCAGACCGGTGAGCTCGCTCTCCTGATAGGAGATGGAGTACTTGCCCAGGCCCTCCCGCTTCAGGGTGCCGGCGGTGACCAGTTCGATCTCGTCCGGGGAGTTCTCAGCGTAGATCTGTTTGCCTTTGATGGAGATGATGACATTATCGGCGCACATCGCATGGTCCCCCTTTCTATGGGATATGACGGTTCGCTGACATACAGGGCTCAGTATTGGGTGATGTCGATCCGTTCCACCTCTGCCGACACGTCCTCCCCCAGGAAGATGGAGGCCAGGGCGGCGAAGTCCTCAGTGGAGTCGCTGACGAAATAGCGGCGGCGGCCCGCGTCGGGCCGGCCGGCCCGGAGGCCGTTCCGGTCCAGCTCAGAGGCCACCCAGTGGGCGCACTGGGCGCCCACGTCGATGAGGGACACGTCCGGCCCCATGTGCGCCCCCACGATGTCTTTCAGCAGGGGATAGTGGGTGCAGCCCAGGATCAGGGCATCCACGCCCGCATCCCTCACGGGGGCGAGATATTCGCCCACCACCTGCTCCGCCACAGGGTCCCCGGGGCGGAACCGGCCGTTCTCCACCAGAGGCACCAGCAGGGGACAGGCTTTCACCGTCACCTCCGTGCCGGGGCGGAGGGCCTCGATGGCCCGTTCGTAGGCCCCGGAGCGGATGGACGCCTTGGTGCCGATGAGCCCCACTTTGCCGTTGCCGGTGGCCTTGGCGGCGGCGCGGGCTGCGGGCTCCACCACGCCGAACACGGGGATGGCGTTCTCCCGCTGGAGGATGTCCAGGGCGGTGGCGGACACGGTGCCGCAGGCGATGACGATGGCCTTGGGGTCGAAGGAGCGGAGGAAGGCCACGTCCTGCCGTGCGTACTGGATGATGGTGTCTTTGGAGCGGCCGCCGTAGGGCACCCGCCCGGTATCCCCAAAGTAGACCAGATCCTCCTCCGGCATGAGCCGGGCCAGTTCCCGCAGGGCGGTGAGGCCGCCCAGGCCGGAGTCGAACACGCCGATGGGCCGCGGGTCCATGGGACTCCCCCTTTCCGAGTGGATGAAACTGATTTATTATATGCTATCCCCGCCCCAAAAACAAGAGGGATTTTGTGAAGGTTTGCCGGGGCGGTGTGAAGGTTTGCCGGGGCGGGAGCCCTGCGCCGGATGCACAGGACATGAGAGCTGCCTGCCCGGTCAGAGGGGCCTCAATAATTAAAAAAGTGTTGACAAGAAAACTTGGCAGAGCTATAATGATGACAAGAAAACTTGGAAAGGCGGCGGTGTGATGGACAGAGATGAGATTCTGGAGTTGAGCCGTAAGGAGAATCAAAACCGGGATCTGGCGGAGCGGGAGACGGCGGTACAGGCGTGGAGCATCGCCGGACGGGTGGGGGCCACGGCCTGCTGTCTGGTCTCCATGCTGTTCTGCGCTTTCACGGGCACGGTGCCCTTTGCCCCCTGGATCATCTATTTCAGCACCATGGGCGCACAGTACGCGGTCAGGTCCAGCAGGCTGCGGCAGAAGAGCGACCTGTTCCTCTGCGCCCTGTTCTTTGTGATGTGCTTTGTGGCGCTGGTGTTCTTTGTGCTTCGGCTGGCGGGGATCGTGGGATGAAGGATGGGCTCACGCTGAAAAACGACCTGCGGGCGGCGCGGGCGGAGAAGGGCCTGTCCCAGACCCAGCTGGCGGAACTGGTGGGCGTGTCCCGGAACACCATCAGCTCCATCGAGACAGGGCAGTTCAATCCCACCGCCAAGCTGGCGCTGATCCTCTGTATTGCCCTGGACAAGAAGTTCGAGGAGTTGTTCTACTTTTGACGGGTCGTTCAGATACAATGGGGGCATCTTCTGAGGATGTCCCCGTTTTTCTCTTGCCGACCGCCCCGCAATCTGCTATACTGTGTTCAGAATCCCCATTTTTTGACGGGAGTGACGACTATGTTTTACAATAACGGTGTCTGGGTCGGCAGGAGCGAGACGGAAAACCTCTCCATCCTCCCCAAAATGGCCAACCGCCACGGCATCATCGCCGGGGCCACCGGCACCGGAAAGACCATCACGTTGAAGGTACTGGCCGAATCCTTCAGCGACGCGGGGGTGCCCGTGTTCCTGGCGGACGTGAAGGGGGACCTGGCGGGCATGTGCCGCCCCGGCGCGGACAGCGAGGATATGCAGAAACGCATCGCCAAGTTCGGCCTGGCCGAGGCTGGCTTCGGGTATAAGAAGTACCCCGTCTGCTTCTGGGACATCTACGGGCAGAAGGGCCTGCCGCTGCGCACCACCATCAGCGAGATGGGCCCCACCCTGCTGGCCCGGCTCATGGACCTGACCGACGCCCAGAC
>CANRFT010000062.1 GCA_947629955.1 uncultured Oscillospiraceae bacterium | reverse complement strand
CCGCTCTCTTCCTCTCTTTGTAGCTGTACATCCTTTTTCACTGTCCCTTCCGGTCCAGCTTTTTGTCCGCACCCCCCGGCAGGGAGCGTATGCAAAAAGGTCCACGCATGAAACATGAAGAACATATGTCAATTTCTTTTTATCATATTATGAACTACATCAACTGTATGTCTACACCATTGGGGTCTTTTATGAAGAAAAACCGTACCCCAGGCATCGGACTGACAAAGGGCGTCGGATGGCACCCTTTATCTTCTAACTCCCGGTGC
Source organism: uncultured Oscillospiraceae bacterium (assembly GCA_947629955.1). Taxonomy (GTDB): domain Bacteria; phylum Bacillota; class Clostridia; order Oscillospirales; family Oscillospiraceae; genus Enterenecus. The sequence goes on along the minus strand of CANRFT010000062.1, from coordinate 5,644 downwards.
GCCCTTTCAATATCCTCAACGTGGAATCCGATTGAAAGCCCCGCGCCGGTGTATGGCGTCCCGTTTCCCTCGATCAGCTCGATCGGCGGGGAACCCGCGCCGTCAGAAACAAAGACGATGGGCATACCCCGTTCTCCTCGAAAATCGGTCTGGATCCGCAGTCCCAGAGCCTCCGTATAGAATCGGATGGACTTGTCCAAATCAGCCGTGTGGATCGTGATGTGTCCCATTTTCATGCTATAAGCTCCTTCCTTCATTTCTGATCGATCGGTATTCGGTTTACGCAGAAAGCGGAGCGTCGGGACGGCTCTGACCCGCCTCCGCCTGCACGGGGATGGGGATCAGGATGCTGAGCAGAAAAATACCGTCCTCCGTGGAGATGTTCATGATCCCGCCGTAGCGCTCGGCGATGCTTTGGATGCTCTTGATCCCGAAGCCATGACTGCGCTCGTCCGTCTTCGTGGTGCGGGGCAGCCCATTTTCTATGGTGAGTACTCCGTCAAAGTAGTTTTCAATTTGAATGAAAGCCGCCCCATGCCGGTTCAGTACTGTCACCGCCACGCTGCGCCGCGCTGTGTCCCGGACTGTACAGCTCCCTTCCACGGCGTTGTCCAGGGCGTTGCCGAACAGGGTGTAGATATCCACCGGCGTCATGAAATCCAGCAGATCTCCCTGGGCCATGCAGGTCCAGGAGATGTGCGCCCGCTCGCAGAGCAGGCTCTTCTCCGTGAGCACCGTGTCCAGCACTTCGTTGCCCGTCTTGCTCACCGCGTCGTAGATGAGTACGGACCGCTCGATCTCCTCCAGTCCCGCGTCCTGTTCCCGGCGGTCCCGCACCATGCGGAGGGCCGCGATCTGGTGCTTGATGTCGTGGCACTTCTGATTGATGATATCGATGTTCTTTTTGGAAAACTCATATTGTTCCTGGAGCTGTCGGCGCAGGCGCCGCTCTGTCTCCACATCGGACTGGAGCGCCACCTCCCTGCGCTGCTCTGTCTGGAGCCACAGGATGAACACGCAGCTGAGCAGATCGTAGATCATGCAGATACTGTACACTACCGAGCTTTCGGCTGGCTCGCCAAAGCCGTTGATCTGTCGGGCGGCGTAGTTCAGCACCAGCGCGATGAACAACACCATGCCCGCCGTGAACAGCGCCTTGCGCCGGCTGGCATGATAGCGCCCGTCCCGGGGCAGCCTCCGGGCGAAAGCGTAGTAGCAGATGCCGCCCACCACCAGGATCACCAGCCAGTTGGCCCAAAAGCCCACTATGTCTCCCTGGTAGAACTCCCCCCATAGGGCGGTACACAGGCAGAAGCTCATATGCTGGGCCGCATAGGCACAGGCCATACCGTAGAGGGCATCCGTCCAGCTCAGGCCCGCACAGAGGCGGAAGGTCAGCAGGGAGGCTGCCAGCGGCGCCGCCATATAGACAGTGAGCGCCAAAAAAGGCCCCGCGGTCACCGGCAGAGCGCCGCCGCTCGGATCATACATTTGAGAATTCAGCATGCCCAGTCCCCCTTCGACCAGGAAGGCCGCGAGGGTGGCGCAGAACAGTCTCCTGCCCCAGTGCCGCTCCCGCCGCAGGGGCAGGAGGAACACCGCCGTCATCACCATCATGGCCTGCATGAAGTCCGGGCGGAACAGATAATACAGATATAATCTCATGTGGGGCCAGCTCCTTTCGTCTCGTTGAGCAGGGCCTGGAGGAACGCTTTGCGCCGGTATCTGCTGATGGGCAGCAGTTCCCCCGCCACCTGGACGCCTGTGCCAGTCACAGACTCCACATAGCGCAGGTTCACCAGATAGCCATTGTGACAGCGGGCGAAGCCGTCTCCCTCCAGCTCTTTCTCCACCGCCGCCAGGGAGCGGGCACCGGTTTGAAGAAGCTCCCCATCCGCGGTGTGGTAGCGGAGTTGGTGGCCATAGACCTCCACATAGTACAGGCGGGACAGCGGCAGACGGACCATTTCCCCATCCAGGCCCAGCATGATGGACCGGCCGGACCGGCCCCGCAGGATGCGCGCCGCTTTCTTCAGCTTCATGGCCAGGGAATAGTAGCTCACCGGCTTGAGTACATAGTCCAGCGCGTCCACTTCATAGCCTTGGATGGCGTACTGGGCCAGGTTGGTAATAAACATGATGAGTACGTCGGCATCCCGCCGGCGGATGCTCCGGGCGGTGTCGATGCCGTTCATGGCGGGCATATCCACATCCAAGAGCAGCAGGTCCCACTCTGCCGAGTAGCGCTCCACCAAGGTGGCTCCGTTGGGGAAGGTGTCGATGTGGATCTCGATCCGCTCTTCTTGGGCGAACCTGCGCAAATGATCCTCCAGCTCCCGGGCAAATGCCGGCTCGTCCTCCGCGATGGCGATGCGAAGCATGAGACCTTCCCCCTTTCGTTACCTCGTCCCGGTCTATCGCTTTCAGTATAGTCGTTTCCGCTGGAAAAATCAAATGATCGGAGGAGGTATTCCCAGATATGCGGGGACTCCGCCCCGGCTGGAGCGGAGTCCCCTGACGGCCTCAGCGATCAGGCCGCTTTCTTTTTGCGGAAGGTGAAGTACAGCCAGGTGCCGCAGCCCGCTACGGCCACCACGTCGATGACGACCAGAACGATGATCCACCAGGGGAACACGTCCGTCTTCACGCCCTGGGTGATGGGCACGGTATCAGCGTCGGCGTTGTACACAGAGTTGGCATATTGGGAGTTCAGATACATATAGGTGTTGTTCTTCACCGCGCTGCGGAGCCGCTGGTTGAAGGTGTTGGACTCCATCTCATACTCCAGCTCCGCCGGGTCGCCGAACATCCCCGCGATGTAGAAACCGCTCATCCACAGATCGCCGCCGGCCCGGATCTGATGATCGCCATTCATATAAACGTGGTGATCGCAGTAATCGGTGAGCACCGCGCCGTGGAAGCCCCACTCGCCCCGGAGCACGCCGTCATCGCTGATCAGTGCCTCGCTGCCGCCGGCCCAGATGGCGCCGATGCGGTTGTAGGAGGTCATGATGCCGTTGGCGCCGCCCACCTGGATGGCCAGCTGGAAGGGCTTCAGATAGATCTCGCGGAGGGCCTGCTCCGTGATCCAGGTATAAATGCCGTCACGGTTCCACTCCTGCTCATAGAGGGCCAGGTGCTTCAGATAGACGTACATACCGGCGTTTTTGGCGCCCCGCACGGCGTTGGCGGCCATGATGCCGGAGACGTAGGAGTCCTCAGAATAGTACTCAAAGTTTCTGCCGCCGAAGGGACTGCGGTGCATATTGATGGCGGGGCCGTACCAGCCGTTGATGCCCGAGGACACGCCTTCCTTGCCCAGGGAGAGGCCCATGTCATAGGCCAGCTTCTTGTTGAAGGTCTGGCCGAGCACCGTAGCGCTGGGGAAACCGGTCCCGGTGCCGTACATCATGGCCATACCGAAGCTGCCGATCTGGTTGGGGCCGTCCAGATCCACCGTACCGGGCTTGCCGATGGAGGCGGCGGCGCCGTTGGAGGCGTAGCCGTTCAACACCATGGTCAGCGCCTCTTCCTTGTTGAGCTGATCCAGCAGGTCGTTCCAGCGGGGGTCGTCGTAGTCCGCGCCCAGGGCCAGGCCCAGCTCGCTGACTGTGCCGTCCGCGTTGGTGACGGACAGGCCGTTGGAGGCGTCATAGGTCACGGGCTCGTCGCTCGGGTCGATCCAGGCCTGGGCGTCGGCCTCCGTGTAGAGGTTGGTGTCGATCAGGTTCTGGGCCATCTCCCGGTTGGGCGCCAGGGCGGAGGGGAAGGTGCCCGCGAAGTCGGCCCGGGACAGCCAGCCGATCTGAGCGCCGGAGTCGCTGCCGTCGATGGAAATGCCGTCCATGGCGTCGCTGCCGGTGAACTTGTTGGACACCACCGCCCCGGTCACGGGGTCAGTCTCATAGCGGACAGCGTCGATATGATACTCGATCACGGGCTCCGCCGCCGCGCTGTTGTGGGTGTTCAGCACCTCATGGAGGGTGTGGGCGTCGCTGCGGAGACTGATCTGATAATCGCCCGCGTCCAGCTCATAGCCCGCGAAGCCGTTGTTATTGCGGTCGTAGGCGTCGTAGGAGGCCATATCAGACACTTTGAACGAGAGAGTCACGTCCTCAAAGCTGCCGGGTTCGATGCTCTGGGTCTTGGCAAAGTCCGCCAGCACCACGGAGGACTTCTCGATCTCTCCCTTGATATAGGGGGCGGTATAGTAGACCTGGACCACGTCCTGGCCGGGCACATCGCCCTCGTTGGTCACGCGGACGGTCATGGTGATGGTGTCATCCTTACCCAGGGCGGCGCCCGCCTCGTGGGAAATATCCACCACCTCCCAGGAGAAGCTGGTGTAGCTCATGCCGTAGCCGAAGGGATACTGCACCACGCCGTCGTAGCCGGTGCCGTACTCGTTGGAGACGTTGTCCCAATAGCCCTCGGCGTCCGCCGTCTCGAACCACTTGTAGCCCACATAGATGTTCTCCACATAGTCCACATAGGCCACGCCGTCATAGGGCGTGGTGTTGTCGCCTACGTTGCCGTTGGTGACCGTCAGAGGATACATGCTGCTGGAGGCGTTGGTATAGTAGCCCTCGCCCTCAAAGCCGCCGGAGTTCACATAGCTGGCGATGGTGGTCATATCGTAGGGATAGGTGTCCACCACACGGCCGGAGGGGGTGATGTCGCCGTACAGCACCTTGGGAATGGCGTTGGCGGCGGTCCAGCCGGTGCCGCCCACGATCAGGCAGGAATCCAGACCGTCGATCGTCTCCAGGAAGCCCAGCTCAAAGGTGTTGATGGTGTTGATCAGAACGACCACCTTGTCATAGTGGGAGCCCACGTACTCCAGCAGAGCCTCTTCTTCCGTGGAGATCTCCAGATAAGTACGGGTGGTGTCCTTCTCATCGGTGCCATTGGCGTGGGCAGCGGCGTCAAAGGCGCCCTTGTACTGCACCTTGGGCAGGTCGTTGCTCTCGCCCGACACCCGGCCGATGACCACAACAGCCGTATCGGAATACGCCTCGGCGTTCTGGAGCAGGCTTTCGCTGTAATAGCTGGTGTCGTCAATGGACGGCTCATACAGCCGGGAGAACTGATAGCTCCAGCTGTTCAGGGCGCCTGCATCAGCAAAGGGACGCTCACCGAGATATTTGGTATACATGTTGATGAGCTCTTCATTGTACTCGATACCGGCGTTTTTCAGCGCCTCCAGGAGCCCGACCGGCTCGCTGCCGTCGCTGGGCTGCTGCACCTGTCCGGAGCCGCTGCCGCCGCGGACCCACTGGGTGGCGGACCAGCCGAACACGTTGACCTTGGCGGAGTCCGTCTTGCTCAGGGGGAGCGTTCCGTCATTGTTCTGCACCATGACGATGCCCTCGCCCTCGATCTGCTCGGCCAGCGCCGCGCTCTCCTGCCGGGCGGCCGTCAGCTGCTCGGAGTCTGCGCCGTAGCCCACCAGGATGCCGGTGATCATGTCCGCGAACATTCCGCAGGCGATGTTCACGACCAGCAAAAGCACCAGGATGATCGAGGTGACCACGATCACAACGGCCTTTTTCCCTTTCCCATTTTTCTTCATAATAATCACCATGCCGGTGCGGCGCCGGCACAAATAGAGATGAAAACAGAAGCCGCAAAATTTTCTGTTTTC
>CANRFT010000061.1 GCA_947629955.1 uncultured Oscillospiraceae bacterium | reverse complement strand
GCGGTGCCCTCATAGGTGTCGGGGGTGTAGCGGATGAACTTCAGGGTGTCGGCCAGCTTGTCGGTGAGGGCCAGCTCGGCGGGCTTGGTGGGATAGGTGCCCTCCCAGTCGGTCCGGCTCATGAACTTGACGACCTCGCCGTCCCAGTAACCGCTGCGGTTGGGGTCGGACTGGTCGAACAGGTTGCCGATGGCGTTGCCGGTGGCGGCGGAGGTGGCGAAGGTGGTGGTGTCCAGGGAGGCGTTGGTCCACTTGCCGGCCATGGCGGCGTCGCCGTCAGCGGTCATGCCGTCGGCGGAGGTGAAGCCCTTGGCGGCCAGGATGTTGTTCAGGGCGTCGTGGGCGCCGTTGGCCACGGTGAAGTAGTAGTCGCCGGCGTCCAGGATGTAGGTGCCCGCGCCGTAGGCGTCATAGGTGCGCAGCTCGGTCTTGGGCACGTTGATGGTGACGGTGGCGGACTCGCCGGGCTGGAGGATGCCGGTCTTGGTGAAGCCGCAGAGCTCCACGGCGGCCTTCTCGATGCGGTTCTGCTTGTCGTAGTCGGTGAAGGGGGACTGGAAGTAGACCTGGACGGTCTTCTTGGCGGCGGTGTCGCCGGTGTTCTTCACGGTGACGGTCACGTCGAAGCTGTCGCCGTTCTCCGACACGGAGAAGCCGCTGTACTCGAAGGTGGTGTAGCTCATGCCGTAGCCGAAGGGATAGGCCACGGTCTTGGCGTAGTCATAGCTGCCGGCGTTGCCGGTGCCCATGACGGCGTCCTCATAGCGGGTCTCGAAGTACCGGTAGCCCAGGTAGATGCCCTCCTGGTACACGGTGTACATGCCCTGCACGTCGGCGCTGTCCTGGGCCTGCAGGTCGTAGTCGCCCAGGTTGGTGTAGGCCTGGGAGTAGAAGTTGTGGATGGCGGGGGCGGCCAGGTTGTCATACAGATAGGTGTCCACCAGGGAGCCGGAGGGGGCCACCTTGCCGGAGAGCAGCTGGCCCAGGGCGTTGGCGCCCCACTGGCCCACGTCGCCGACCCACATGCAGGAGTCGATGCCGTAGTCGGTGCCGCAGATGTCGGGGTTCAGGAAGTCCAGTTCCAGGGCGTTGGAGGTGTTCAGCAGGACGATGATGGACTTGAAGGTGCCGTCGTCCTTCAGAGCCTTCAGGCCGGCCAGCAGGTCCTTCTCCTCGTCGGACAGGGCCAGGTAGTTGCCGCCGTTGCCCTCGTCGGTGCCGGTGGTGTAGTTGATGGTCTCGCCGTCCTTGTTGGTGTAGGTCAGCGTCGCGCCGATGTCGCCGGCGGGCAGGTCGGCGCCCTCGCCGCCGGAGCGGGAGAACACCACGATGGCGGCGTCGCCGTACTCAGCGAAGGAGGAGCCGGCGGCGGACTGCACCTCGGACCAGGGGGCCTCGTTGACGCCGTAGAGGGTGTTGGCCTTCAGGTTGTCGGAGATGGCGGCGGGGGTCTGCCGGGTGTAGTTGTTGCCGGAGTACCAGTCCCAAAGGGTCTGGTTGATCTCGATGCCGTTCTCGGTGAGGGCGTCCTTCAGGCTGGGGGCGGAGCTGGTGTCCACGGCGCCGGAGCCGGTGCCGCCGTACAGCAGATCCACGCTGCCCCGGGCGAAGAGGGAGACCTTGGCGCCGCCGGCCAGAGGCAGGGCGTTGTTGTCGTTCTTCAGCAGGGTGGCGCCCTCGGCCTCCACGGCCGCGCCCATCAGCTTGTCATAGGCGGCCAGGTCGTCCTTGCTGGCGAAGTCGCTGGTGAAATACTGGTCGTTGGTCTTGTTGATGATCTTGAACGTGTCGGTGTTCAGGGCCACGTTGATGGTGGTGGCGTACATCCCGCCGACGATGTTCAGCACGATGCCCGCGATCAGCACGATGGCCAGCAGGGCGGTCAGCACAGACCACAGGACAACTTTCGGTTTTTTCTGCATACAGGTTTCCTCCACTTTTCTTAAATTTTATCCGGAGACGGAGTTTTCCCCCTCCGCCTCAGAGATAACGAAGATATCGCGCGGGGACGGGCGGGAACGGGTATCACACCCAGTTCTTGCCCTTGCCCTCGCCCTTCTTCAGGATGTAGTCGGGGTTGGGCGTGTTGACATACCGGACCTCGCTCTCGTCCCGCAGGCTGCCGGACACGGCGGCCAGCTTCACATGGCCGTTCAGCGGCACCTGGAAGTTGAACACCTTGTCGCCGGTGAGCTCGGCGACCTTCTTGTCGTTGGCGTAGAGGGCCACGGTCTTCTGGTTGGAGTAGACCTTCACGTTGGTGACGGTCTCGTTCCGGTCCACATACCGCTTGGAGCAGATGTGGACGAAGGGCTCGTCGCTCCACCAGGCCTTGTAGAGGTAGAAGCTGTCCTTCTTGATCTTCCGGTCGAAGGTGACCAGCCCCTTGTGGTTCATGCCGGGCTCGCCGCCCTGGTCCCGGGCGTCGGCGGCGAAATCGAACATGTTCCACACGTGGGTGGCCCACATGAAGGGCCGCTTGGCGAAGCAGTTCAGCAGGTACTCGTGGTACACGCACTGGTACTCCTCCGTCTGGTCCTCCCGCTTGGGGTGGGAGGAGTGGAGGTTGGTCATGGCCTCGCAGCCGTACTCCGAGTAGCCCAGGGGGCGCTTGGGGTACTTCCAGTGGAAGAAGTCGATCCACAAATCGTTGAGGAACAGCCCCGGCACGTACCAGCCCAGGTACAGGTTCCAGCTCACCAGGTCGGAGATGTGGGCCACCTTGTTGAAGGGTCCGCACATGGCGTAGCAGGCCAGGGTGGTGGGCCGGGTGGGGTCCATCTGATGTACCAGGTCGTTGAGCACGTGATGGTTGTCCAGCATGTCGGCCTTGTCCTTGGTGGAGATGGTGATCTCGTTGGACAGGCCCCAGGTGACGATGGAGGGGTGGTTGTAGTTCTGGACGATGAGCTCCTTCATCTGGGTGATGGTGTTCTCCCGGCCGTTGGGCATATGCTCGGAGATGTAGGGGATCTCCGCCCAGACGATCATGCCGTACTTATCGCACAGGTCATAGAAGTATTGGTCGTGCTGGTAGTGGGCCAGCCGGATGGTGTTCACGCCCATCTCCCGGATGAGCTCCATGTCCTTGTCGTGGTGTTCTTTGGTGATGGCGTTGCCGATGCCCTTCCAGTCCTGGTGGCGGGAGACGCCGTGGAGGGGATAGGGCCGGCCGTTGAGGAAGAAGCCCTTGTCCGGGTCCACGTGGAAGGAGCGCACGCCGAAGGGGGTGCTGATCTGATCCGTCACCTTGCCGCCCACGATCAGGTCGGCCTCGCAGGTGTACAGGTAGGGGTCCTTCACCCCGTCCCACAGGTGGACGCTGGGGATGGTGAGGGTCACGTCGGTCCCCTCCCCCTGGGCCGCCACGGCGCCGGAGGCGTCCTTGATGCGGACAGCCACCTTGCCGCCCTCGGCCTTGTGGAAGGTCTCCACCCGGATGGAGGCGTCCGCCTTCTCCACCTTGGGGGTGACCTTGATGCCGGGGCCGGCCCAGAAGTCCATGTCGAAGTGATCTTTGTTCACCACGATGAGCCATACGTCCCGGTAGATGCCGCCGTAGAAGGTGAAGTCGGCCTTCTGGGGATAGACCCGGTCGTTGACGGAGTTGTCCACCGCCACGGACAGGTCGTTGGAGTCGGCCAGCAGGTCGGTGACATCCGCCCGGAAGGTGGAGTAGCCGCCGTCGTGGGTCATGACCTCTTTGCCGTTGAGGGTGACCGCGGCGGAGGCGTTGACCCCCCGGAACTCCAGATAGACCCGCTGGCCGGCGGAGTCGAAGTCCGGTCTGGGGAAGGTCCTGCGGTAGTGGCAGGTGCCGCGCCAGTAGTCGTTGCCGCCGTCCTGGCCGTCGATGTTGTTCCAGGTGTGGGGCACGTCCACCGGGATGGCCTTTCCGTCCTTGTCGGTAAAGGTCCAGCCCTTGTTCAGTGAAATCCTCTCTCTCAAAGTCTGTGGTTCCTCCTTTCAATTTTTACGGGGTATTTTCTTTCTGCCTGTTGACACGATGGTGCTTTGCATGATTAAATTTATATCACACTTTTCCATCTGTGTCCAGTGCAATTAAGAATAATACACAAAAACAGAACACACAGCGCCGCCGCCTGTTCGCATTTGTTATAATAATTATAAGAAGCAATCGGTTTTTTCACACGGTATTTGTGGTTTAAAACCTGGTGAAACTTGCGCCGGACATACCAAAATTTACAGGAAGGATTTGTGAAATATGAACAAAGATGTGTGGACCGACCGCCAGGTCATGCTGGGCGAAAACAATTTTGAGTTCTATCACTACCTGGACGTCACCTCCCCCAAGGTGGAGTTCCACCAGCACCCCTTTTACGAGCTGTTCCTGCTGCTGGACGGGGACGTGAGCTACACCATCGAGGGCAAGACCTACCAGCTCCGCCCGGGGGACATCCTGCTGACCAACAGCCTGGACATCCACCGGCCGGAGATCAGGCCGGGCCGGCCCTACGAGCGGGTGGTCCTCTGGCTGGACGACAGCTTTTTCGACCCCCTGCGGAGCTACGGGGAGGACCTGGCCGGCTGCTTCGCCGACGCCGCGAGGAAGGACTACCGCCGGGTCCGCCCCGGCCAGGCGGCCTCCATCCGCATCCGCTCCCTGTGCGAGCGGATCTCCCAGCTCCAGAACAGCCACGCCCTGGGCAATCTGGCCCTGGAGTACGCCTGTATCCTGGAGCTGCTGGTGGAGGTGTGCCGCTGCTATTTCGACCCCTCCGGCCAGGACAGCGAGGAGGTGACCGAGAGCGGGCTGGTCAACGACGTGCTGCGCTACATCAACCGGAACATCGGCGGGAACCTGTCCCTGGACGGCATCGCCGAGCAGTTCTACCTGAGCAAGTACTACCTGAGCCATCAGTTCCGGCGGTACACCGGCATGAGCATCTACCAGTACATCATCAAAAAGCGGGTGACCGTCTCCCGGGACCTGATCCGGGGGGGCGCGTCGGTCACCGAGGCCTGCATGGAGTGCGGGTTCAACGACTACTCCAACTATCTGAAGGCCTTCAAGCGGGAGTTCGGCAGCAACCCCAGCGAGCTCACCAGGGCCCGGAGCTGAGCGCCGGGAGAAAATTTTCCCTGCGCCGCCCTCCGCCCCTTCAAAAGCGGCCCGGTCTGTGGTATACTGCTCTCATCTATCCCGCGCACAAGGAGCAGAATCATGACCAATGGAACAGTCACGCTGAAAAAGGGCGAGGGCCGGGCGCTCAGCGCCGGCGGCCCCTGGATCTATGACAACGAGATCGACCGCGTGGACGGGTCCCCCGCCGACGGGGACATCGTGGCGGTGGAGGCCCACAACGGCTACCCACTGGGCCAGGGCTTCCTCAACAGTCGATCCAAACTGACGGTGCGGATGCTGACCCGGGACCCGGGGGCGGTCGTCGACCGGGCGTTCTTCCGGGCCAGGGTGCGGGCCGCCTGGGACTACCGGAAGCGGACGGTGGACACCTCCAGCTGCCGCGTCATCTTCGGGGAGGCGGACTTCCTCCCCGGCCTGGTGGTGGACAAGTTCAGCGACGTGCTGGTGGTCCAGTCCCTGGCCCTGGGCATCGACCGGTGGAAGGGCGTGATCCTGGACTGCCTCCGGGAGGCGCTGGCGGAGGACGGCGTCGCCGTCCGGGGCGTCTATGAGCGCAGCGACGCCAAGGTCCGGGAGCGGGAGGGCATGGAGCGGACCAAGGGCTTCCTCACCGAGCCCTTTGACACCAAGGTGGAGATCACGGAGAACGGCGTGCGCTACTTGGTGGACGTGGCCGAGGGGCAGAAGACCGGGTTCTTCCTGGACCAGAAGTACAACCGGCTGGCCATCCGGCCTATGTGCCGGGGAGCCAGGGTGCTGGACTGCTTCACCCACACCGGCTCCTTCGCCCTCAACGCCGCCGCGGCCGGGGCGGAGCGGGTCACCGGGGTGGACGCCTCCCAGCTGGGGGTGGACCAGGCCAGGGAGAACGCCGCTCTCAACGGCCTTGACAACGTGGACTTCCTCTGCGCCGACGTATTCGAGCTGCTGCCCGAGCTGGAGCGGCGGGGGGAGACCTTCGACGTGGTGATCCTGGACCCGCCGGCCTTCACCAAGTCCCGGGCCTC
>CANRFT010000060.1 GCA_947629955.1 uncultured Oscillospiraceae bacterium | reverse complement strand
CTGGTCACCTTCGAGGAGAGCGACTACGACCAGAAGGACTCCCAGGGCTTCATCAACCTGTGGGGCCTGCCCGACAAAGTCCAGGCGCTGCGGGAGCAGGGGAAACTGTAATTTAAGGGGTAATCACCATGAAACTTTGGGCTGGCCGCTTCCAAAAGGAGACCGACACCCTGGTCAACGACTTCAACTCCTCCATCGGCTTCGACGCCCGGCTCTACGAGCAGGACATCCGGGGCTCCATCGCCCACGCCGCCATGCTGGGGAAGCAGGGCATTATCGACCCGGAGGAGTCGGCGAAGATCATCGAGGGATTGAAGGCCATCCTGGCCGACATCGAGGACGACAAGGTGGAGTTCTCCCTGGACAACGAGGACATCCACATGAACATCGAGGCCATGCTCACCGAGCGGGTGGGGGACACGGGCAAGCGGCTCCACACCGCCCGCTCCCGGAACGACCAGGTGGCCACCGACTTCCGGCTGTACGTCAAGGAGGAGATCCCGGTGGTCATCGGGCAGATCCTGGACCTGCAGCAGGTGCTGGTGGACAAGGCAAAGGCCAACGTGAACACCGTCATGCCGGGCTATACCCACATGCAGCGGGCCCAGCCCACCACCTTCGGACACTACATGATGGCCTACGCCAACATGCTCCGCCGGGACGTGAGCCGGCTGGAGGACTGCCTGGAGCGGATGGACGAGTGCCCCCTGGGGGCGGGCGCACTGGCCACCTCCACCTATCCGGTGGACCGGTTCGCCACGGCGGCGGCCCTGGGCTTCAAAAAGCCGGTGGACAACTCCATGGACGCCGTGTCCGACCGGGACTACGCCATCGAACTGCTGTCCGCCCTGTCCATTTTGATGATGCACCTGTCCCGCTTCTCCGAGGAGATCATCCTCTGGTGCTCCTGGGAGTTCAAGTACGTGGAGCTGGACGACGCCTATTCCACCGGCTCCTCCATCATGCCCCAGAAGAAGAACCCCGACGTGGCCGAGCTGGTCCGGGGCAAGACGGGCCGGGTGTACGGCTCCCTCGTCACCCTGCTCACCGTGATGAAGGGCCTGCCCCTGGCCTACAACAAGGACATGCAGGAGGACAAGGAGCCGGTGTTCGACGCCTTTGACACCGTGGAGATGTGCGTGCCCGTGTTCGCCGCCATGCTGAGGACCCTGACCGTCCGGCCCAGGAACATGGCCAAGGCCGCCGCCGGCGGCTTCATCAACGCCACCGACTGCGCCGACTACCTGGTGAAGAAGGGGATGCCCTTCCGGGAGGCGTACATGATCGTGGGCCGGCTGGTGAACATGTGCATCAAGACGGGGGAGAGCCTGGACACCCTGACCCTCCGGGACTTCCGGGCCATCTCCGATTTGTTCGACGACGACGTGTACGACGCCCTCCAGCTCAGGACCTGCGTCAACGGCCGCACCGTCTACGGCGGTCCCTCCGAGGAGAGCGTGAACAAGCAGATCGAGCTCATCGAGCAGTTCATCGCCGAGAGAAAAAAGGGTTGATTTTTCCCCCAAAGAGGGGGATAATGAGAGACGCTTTTGACCACACACGAATCCAGGTGACCACATGAAGCCCAGGGTATACATCGACGGCAAGGAGGGCACCACCGGCCTCCAGATCTACGAGAGGCTGGCGGGCCGGGAGGACATTGAACTGCTCCTCATCGACGATGACAAGCGAAAAGACCTGACAGAGCGGAAGAAGTTTTTGAACGCCGCCGACCTGGTGTTCCTCTGCCTGCCTGACGCCGCCGCCATCGAGGCGGTGTCCCTGATCGAGAACCCCAACACCCGGGTCATCGACGCCTCCACCGCCCACCGGACGGCGGAGGGCTGGGTGTACGGCTTTGCGGAGCTGCTGCCCGGCCAGCGCCAGCGGATCAAATACGCCAAGCGGGTGGCCAACCCCGGCTGCCACGCCACCGGCTTTTTGTCCTGCGTGGCCCCGCTGGTCCATCTGGGGGTGCTCCCCACCGACTACCCCCTGACCTGCTGGTCCCTCACCGGCTACTCCGGCGGCGGCAAGAAGATGATCGCCGAGTACGAGGCCCCCGACCGGGACCCCCGGCTGGCCTCCCCGGCCCCGTACAGCGTCGGCCTGAAGCACAAGCACCTTCCCGAGATGCAGAAGATCGCCGGACTGACCTGTCCGCCGGCCTTCCTCCCCGTGCTGGGGGACGTGTATAAGGGCATGGCCACCACCGTGCTGCTCCATGACCGTCTGCTCACCGGGACGCCCACCGCCCAGGACATCTGGGAGCTGCTGAGCGGCTACTATCAGGACCAGGCCCTGATCCGGGTGGCCCCCTTCGGGGGGGAAGGTCCCCGGCTTTACACCAGTGAGCTGGCGGGGAAGGACGCCTTGCTGCTCACCGTCTCCGGCCACGAGGACCAGACCCTCATCACCGCCCAGTTCGACAACCTGGGCAAGGGGGCCTCCGGGGCCGCTGTGCAGAACATGAATCTGATGCTGGGCTTTGGCGAGACCGCCGGCCTCAGCCTGTGACGATAGGAGTGTTATCCATGCTGAATCAAGTGCCCGGCGGCGTGTGCGCCGCCAAGGGGTTCAAGGCCGCCGGGGTCCGCTGCGGCGTGAAGAACGGCATGTCTCTGGGGGACGGCAACCAGCCCATCGTGTCCTCCATGAAGGACTATTTGAGCGGCAAGTTCGACCTGGCCATGATCCTGTCCGAGTGCGAGTGCGCCGCCGCCGCCGTCTACACCATGAACCGGGTGAAGGCCGCCCCCATCTATGTGACCATGGGCAACCTGGAGGACGGGGTGTGCCGGGGGATCGTGGCCAACAGCGGCAACGCCAACGCCTGCGCCCCCATGGGCCACGAGAACGCCGAGCGGATGTGCGCCGCCGCCGCCAGGGCCACGGGGCTCAAGTCCACCGACTTCGTGGTGGCCTCCACCGGGGTCATCGGCCAGACGCTGAACATCGAGGCCATCGAGAAGGGGATGGGCCCCCTGGTGGAGCGGCTCAGCGACAGCGGCTCCGACGCGGCGGCCAACGCCGTGATGACCACCGACACCAAGAAGAAGGAGATCGCCGTCTCCCTCACCCTGGGCGGCAGGACGGTGACCATCGGCGGCATCGCCAAGGGCTCCGGCATGATCCACCCCAACATGGGGACCATGCTGTGCTTCATCACCACCGACTGCGCCATCGCCCACGACGTGCTCCAGGACGCCCTCCACGAGATCGTCCCCCGGACCTTCAACCGGGTGACGGTGGACGGGGACACCTCCACCAACGACATGTGCGTGGTCCTGGCCAACGGCATGGCGGGCAATCCGCTGATCGAGTGGAAGGACGACAGCTACACCCTGTTCTATCAGGCCCTCTATCAGGTGTGCGAGCATCTGGCCCGGTCCATCGCCGCCGACGGCGAGGGGGCCTCCCGGCTCATCACCTGCACCGTCCGGGACGCCCGCAGCGAGGAGAGCGCCGAGCGGCTGGCCAAGGCGGTCGTCGGCTCCTCTCTGGTGAAGGCCGCCCTCTACGGGGCCGACGCCAACTGGGGCCGGGTCATCTGCGCCATGGGCTACTCCAAGGCCCCCTTCCGGCCAGAGTATGTGGACATCAAATTCGCCTCCGCCCTGGGGGAGATCAAGGTGTGCGAGAAGGGGGTGGGCCTCCCCTTCGACGAGGACTATGCCAAGCGGGTGCTGACCCAGGATGCCGTCACCATCGACGTGTCCATCCACGAGGGGGACGAATCCGCCACCTGCTGGGGCTGTGATCTGACTTACGATTACGTGAAAATCAATGGAGATTATCGCTCCTGACGACTTTTTTGTTCCAAAAACCATAACGATAGGATTGAGTTAAGATGTCCTCTCTCATCGAACGGGCCAAGGTGCTGGCCGAGGCCCTGCCCTATATCCAGGTGTACAGCGGCAAGACCGTGGTGGTGAAGTACGGCGGCAACGCCATGATCTCCCCGGAGCTGCGGGACGCGGTCATCTCCGACCTGATCCTGCTGTCCCTCGTCGGCATCCAGGTGGCGGTGGTCCACGGCGGCGGGCCGGAGATCACCGATATGCTGAAAAAGCTGGATATCCCCTCCAGGTTCGTGGACGGACTCCGCTACACCGACGAGCAGACCATGGACGTGGTCCAGCAGGTCCTCTGCGGCAAGGTCAACAAGGACCTGGTGGCCCGGATCAACCGGCAGGGAGGGCGCGCCCTGGGCCTCTGCGGCATGGACGCCGGCCTGTTCCAGGCGGAGCGGCTGGATGAGAAGTACGGCCTGGTGGGGGAGATCAAAAACGTGGACCCGGACGTGGTCATCGACGCGCTGGACCTGGGGTACATCCCGGTGGTGTCCACCGTGGCCATGGGGATCGACGGCAACCCCGCCTACAATATCAACGCCGACACCGCCGCCGCCAAGCTGGCCGTGGCCCTGAAGGCGGAGAAGCTGCTGCTCCTCACCGACGTGCGGGGCCTGCTCCGGGACCCGGCGGACGAGGCCTCCCTGATCAAATCGGTCCGTGCCTCCGAGATCCCCGGCCTCGTCAAGGACGGGGTGATCAAGGGGGGCATGATCCCCAAGATCGACTGCGCCGTGGAGGCGGTGCGCTCCGGCGTGACCAGCGCCGTCATCCTGGACGGCCGCATCCCCCACTCGGTGCTCATCGAACTGCTCAGCGACGAGGGCGTGGGCACCATGCTCTCGGTATAAGGAGGGACGCCCATGACCTTTGAGGAACTGAAAACGCTGGACGGCCAATACGTCCTCCAGACCTACGGCCGCAATCAAATCGCCATCGACCGCGGGTCCAACGCCACCCTGTACGGCCTGGACGGGAGGGAGTACATCGACTTCGCCGCCGGCATCGGGGTGCTGTCCGTCGGCACCGCCCATCCCGCGTGGCAGAAGGCCATCTCGGACCAGGCGGCCAAGCTGGGCCACATCTCCAATCTGTACTACTCCGAGCCCTATGCCAAACTCGCGGAAAAGCTCTGCGCCCGCTCCGGCATGGCGGCAGCCTTCTTCGGAAACTCCGGCGCCGAGGGCAACGAGGGAATCATCAAGCTGGCCCGGAAGTACTCCTTTGACAGGTACGGGGAGGGGAGAGGCACCGTCATCACCCTGAACCGTTCCTTCCACGGCCGCACCATCACCACCCTGGCCGCCACCGGCCAGGACGTGTTCCACCAGTATTTCTTCCCCTTCACCGAGGGCTTCCGCCGGGCCGACCCCGACATGGCCTCCGTGGAGGAGGCCGCCGGCCACGACGTGTGCGCCGTGCTGGTGGAACTGGTCCAGGGGGAGGGGGGCGTGCTGCCCCTGGACAGGGACTTCGTCCACGAGCTGGCAAAGCTCTGCGCCGACCGGGACTGGCTGCTCTTAGTGGACGAGGTCCAGACCGGCATCGGCCGCACCGGCTCCCTGTTCGCCTTCCAGCAGTACGGCGTCCGGCCCGACGCCTGCTCCTTCGCCAAGGGGATCGCCGGCGGCCTGCCCATGGGCGGCTTCCTGGTGAACGAGAAATGCCGGAACGTCCTGGGCCCCGGCACCCACGCCTCCACCTTCGGCGGCAACCCCGTGTGCGCCGCCGCCGCCTGCGCTGTGCTGGACACCCTCACCGACGAGACCATCGCCCAGGTGGCCGAGAAGGGGAACTACATCCGCTCTGAGATCGAAAAAATGGCGTTGCCCTGCCTCGGGAAGACCCGGGGCCTGGGCCTGATGATCGGCATCGAGGTGGCGGAGGGGTACTCCAACAAGGACCTCTGCGCCCGGCTGAATCAGGCGGGGCTGCTGTCCCTGACGGCGGGGCCGGGGCTCCGGTTCCTGCCGCCCCTGATCATCACCTTTGAGGAGATCGACAAGGGCCTGGCGATCCTGAAAAAGACGCTGGCCTGACTGGAGGGAAACGGATATGAAAAAAGATTTGTTGAAGCTGCTGGACCTGACCGGACAGGAGATCAATGAGATCCTGGACATGGCCGACCAGATGAAGTACAGCCAGAAGCACGGCATCCCCCACGACTTTCTGCGGGGCAAGACCCTGGCCATGATCTTCGAGAAGAACTCCACCCGCACCCGGGTCTCCTTCGAGGTGGGCATGTACCAGCTGGGGGGCCACGCCCTGTTCCTCTCCGGCAAGGAGAGCCAGATCGGCCGGGGCGAGCCGGTGGAGGACACCGCCCGGGTCCTCTCCCGGTACTGCGACGGCATCATGATCCGCACCTTCGCCCAGGAGGAGGTGGAGGAGCTGGCCAAACACGCCTCCATCCCTGTGGTCAACGGCCTCACCGACTTCTGCCACCCCTGCCAGGTGCTGGCCGACCTGATGACCGTCCGGGAGAAGATGACCCGGCTGGAGGGGCTGAAGCTGGCCTTCATCGGGGACGGCAACAACATGGCCAACTCCCTGATCGTGGGCGGCCTCAAGTGCGGGATGGACGTGTCCGTGGCCTGCCCCGAGGGCTACGACCCCGACCCCCGTGTGCTGGACTTCGCCAAATCCGTCACCGGACCCAAATTTGAGCTGGTCCGCAAGCCCGCGGACGCGGTGGCGGACGCCGACGTGGTGGTCACCGACGTGTGGGCCTCCATGGGCCAGGAGGGGGAGCGGGAGGCCAGGAAAAAGGCCTTCGCCGGCTACTGCGTGGACGCCGAGCTCATGAAGCTCACCCACCCCGGCTGCATGGTGCAGCACTGCCTCCCCGCCCACAAGGGAGAGGAGATCACCGGCGAGGTCTTTGAGGCCCACGCCGACGAGATCTTTGAGGAGGCCGAGAACCGCCTCCACGCCCAGAAGGCGGTGCTCTATCTGCTTATGCGGGGCTGAGTCCGGCGCGCGACCGAACAAACACAAAAAACCGGCGTCGAGAGACGTCGGTTTTTTTGTAAATGTGGGGGTCGGGAACGGGCGAAAAATTTGAAAACGTGTAGTTTT
>CANRFT010000059.1 GCA_947629955.1 uncultured Oscillospiraceae bacterium | reverse complement strand
ATGCGGGCGTAGTCCACCTTCAGGCAGTTCAATATCTTGCCCCGGATGGGCATGATGCCCTGGAACTCCGCGTCCCGGCCCAGCTTCACGCTGCCCAGGGCGGAGTCGCCCTCCACAATGTAGAGCTCCCGCCGGTCCACGTCCTTGGTGCGGCAGTCCACGAACTTCTGCACCCGGTTGGAGATGTCCAGAGAGCCGGACAGCTTTTTCTTGATGCCCAGCCGGGTCTGCTCCGCCTTTTCCCGGGACCGCTTGTTGATGAGCACCTGGGCGCCGATCTTCTCCGCGTCCTGGGGGTTCTCGATGAAATAGACCTCGAACTGGCTTTTCAGGAAGTCGGCCATGGCCTCCTGGACGAACTTGTTGGTGATGGACTTTTTCGTCTGGTTCTCGTAGGAGGTCTGGGTGGAGAAGTTGTTGGACACCAGCACCAGGGCGTCCTGGATGTCGTTCCAGGAGATTTTGGACTCGTTCTTGGTGTACTTGTTGTTCCGCTTGAGCCACCCGTCGATGGCGGAGACGAAGGCGGAGCGCATGGCCTTCTCCGGGGAGCCGCCGTGTTCCAGCCAAGAGGAGTTGTGGTAGTGCTCGATGACCTGCACCGTGTTGGAGAAGCAGAAGGACACCGACAGCTTCACCTTGTACTCCGCCTTGTCCTCCCGGTCCCGGCCCTTCCGCTCCGCCTGCCAGAACACCGGCTGGGTCAAGGGGTCCTCCCCGGCCAGCTCGGTCACGTAGTCCACGATGCCGTTCTCATATTTGAAGTCGGTGGTCTCGAATTTGTTGGCCCCCACCTGATTGCGGAACCGGAAGGTGACCCCGGCGTTGACCACCGCCTGCCGCTTCATCACGTCCAGATAGTAGTCCACCGGGATAGCGATGTCGGTGAACACCTCCAGATCGGGCTTCCAGCGGAATTTGGAGCCGGTCTTCCGGCCGGAGTAGGGGACGCTGTGGAGGAACTTGTCCTTGGGCGCGGTGATCTCGCCCTTCTCGAAGTGGAGGGTGTACTCCTTCCCGTCCCGGTGGATGACCGCGTCGAAGTACTCGGAGGCGTACTGGGTGGCGCAGGTGCCCAGACCGTTGAGCCCCAGGGAGTACTCGTAGTTGTCCCCCGCGCCATCTTTGTACTTGCCGCCGGCGTACAGCTCGCAGAATACCAGCTCCCAGTTCCAGCGGCCCTCCGCTCCGTTCCAGTCCACCGGGCATCCCCGCCCGAAGTCCTCCACCTCGATGGATCTGTCCTCGTACCGGGTGACGGTGATAAGATCGCCGTAGCCCTCCCGGGCCTCGTCGATGGCGTTGGAGAGGATCTCGAACACCGCGTGCTCGCAGCCCTCCAG
This sequence comes from uncultured Oscillospiraceae bacterium, assembly GCA_947629955.1. GTDB lineage: Bacteria > Bacillota > Clostridia > Oscillospirales > Oscillospiraceae > Enterenecus. The sequence goes on along the minus strand of CANRFT010000059.1, from coordinate 5,712 downwards.
CCCGTCGGAGCCGAAGATGACGCCGGGGCGCTTGCGGACCCGGTCGGCCCCCTTCAGGGCGGAGATGGACTCGTTGCCGTAATTCTGCTTGGATGGTTTGGCCATGACTGCACCTGCCAGACGGCCGGAAACCGGCCGGAGATAGTGGGAGAAGGGGGCATCTCAGCCCATTTCTCACCAATTTGATAGTATACCGCAAAACGTCCCGGCCAGTCAAGCGTGCGGGGCAAGTTTCCCGCCGCGGGTATATGGATTGGAATATTTGTCCAAACTGGACATACAGTAATGAATAAGGCGGAGCGGGCCGGTACGGACCCGCTCCAACCGTCAGAACAGCGGAGGTGACACGGATGACACAGACCATCTTCGGCCGGCGGCGGGCAGCGTCGGAGGCGGAGTCGGAGCGGGAGCAGCTCATGGAGGGCCTGCGGCAGACCCGCAGCCTGCTCAACTGCGCCTATTCCCAGTTCAATACCTACAGCGACCCGGATCTGGTGGAGGCCTGCGTGTACGAGATCAACGCCCTACGCAGCCGGTACGCCTACTATGTCCGGCAGGTGAAGCAGTTAGACGCCCGGAAGGAGGAGCGCCCATGAGCCAGCCATCCCTCTGGGGCGGGGCGCTGACAGCGCTGCTGCTGGCGGTCCTCCTCTTCCACCGGCCCCTGTCTGCCCTGTTGAAACTGCTGGCCCGCTCGGGGGTGGGCCTCGTCTTCCTCTGGCTGTTCCAGGGGGTGAGCGGCCTGCTGGGAGTGCAGCTGGGGGTAAACCTCCTCAACGGGCTGGTGCTGGGCCTGCTGGGGGCCCCCGGGTTTGCCCTGCTGCTGATGGCGCAGTGGGCCATTCGGTAACGAGCCCGCCCTATCCCAAAAAGTTTACAAAAAACAGCGGTTTTGCGGGTAGAAATGGCACCGCCCCTGTGCTATGATGTAGTATACAAAGATAAAATGAAGGGCAGTTTTGGAGGGGCTTATGGCCAGGCGGGACACGAGAAACAGATATCAGGGCTACCGAGGCGGAGGCGGAAGCAGCGTCTTCCTGAAGGTGCTGGTCGTCCTGCTGGCGCTTCTGCTGCTGGCGGGCCTGATTTTCGTATTCTTTTTCATGGGGGAGTACATGGAATACACGGAGGACGGCCCCCAGTTCCGCCCTCCCTGGGCCCAGGAGGAATCGGCGCCCCCGGTGATCCCCTCCGATCCGGTGGTGGTGGACGATCCCGTGGTTGTGGTCACTGACTCACCCGCGCCCAGCGAATCGGTCCCCGTCCGGCTCCCCGCGCCCGACCCCATTCGGGCGGCGGAGGTCACCCCGGAACAGCTTGCCGGCGGCCTGGCTGCCCAGCTGGCGGAGGAGGCGGGAGCTGACGCCGTCCTGGTCGAGATGAAGGACTCCTCCGGCGGCCTGGCCTGGCAGTCGGGCACGGAGCTTGCCGCCTCCATGAAGGTCAACGCCGCGGATAACGCTGCCGTGGACGCCGTGCGGGCCCTGGCGGCGGAGGAAAAGCTGTATCTGGTGGCCCGTGTCCAGTGCTTCCGGGACCAGGCTCTGTCCCGCGGCGAGGCCGGCGCACTGAAAAACGAGTCCGGCCGCGTCTGGACTGACAGCGATGGGATCAGCTGGGCAGACCCCGCCAGCGAGATCGGGACGGACTATCTGGCCGCCCTGTGCCGGGAGTTGGCCGACATGGGGTTCGACGAGATCGTGCTGGCCTGCTCCGGTTATCCGGCAGAGAGCGGCCTACCCTCCTGGGGGGACGACCTGTCCGCTCCGGTGGCCGCGTTCTATGCCAAGGCGGAAAATGCTCTGGCCTCCTCCGGCGTCCGGCTCTCCGTTCAGACCGATGAGGACACCGTCCGGAACGGTCTCGGCGGCGGGATCACCACCGCGCTTCTGGCCCGCTACGCCCAGCGGGTGTGGCTGCCCGCCCCGGAGTGGGATGACACTGATTATGCCGCCCTGCTCACCGCCGCCGGCATGAGCGACGCCGAGGCGCGGATCGTGGTGGCCGGGGACGCCGGATGGGGCACACCGCAGGCGCAGAACGAATGAAAAAAGTCTGGCCGATGGCCAGACTTTTTTATGCCCGGAACGCACTATCGGCGCTCACTCGCCTCGATGATCTCAAAGTATTCCCTGATCTTATCCTGCGCCTCTGCCTCTGTCAGCTGGAAATGCGCCATGACAAGATGCAGCACGGTGCTGATAGAGCAGTCCTGCGAAAACTTATCGCGGATAAAGTCCAATACATCCATTTGTCATCTCTCCTTTCAGCCGGACTTTTTCGTGTCCGGATTCAGTACAGGACCTCCACCAGCGTAAGGCCCTGGGCCGGGGCGGTGGCCCCGGCGGCGGAGCGGTCCTTTGCGGCCAGCACGGCGGTCATGCTCTCCGCGTCCCGCTCCCCTCTGCCCACCTCCAGCAGGGTGCCCATCAGGATGCGGACCATGTGATACAGGAACCCCGTCCCCCGGAAGGTGACGGCCAGGTCGGGACCATCCCGGTGAAATTCGATGGCGTGGACGGTGCGCACTGTGGACTTTTTGTACCGCCGGTCGGCGCAGAAGGAGCGGTAGTCGTGGGTGCCGGTGAGCAGCGCCGCCGCCCGCTCCATGGCCTCCAGGTCCAGGGGCTCCTCCAATCGGAACTGGTATTTCCGCCGGAACACATCGGGCACCGGCCCCAGCCGCAGCCGGTAGCGGTACACCTTCCCTCTGGCGGCCAGCCGGGCGTGAAACCGCTCGTCCGCCTCACAGGCGTCCACCACCGCGATGTCCTCCGGCAGATAGCGGTTGGCACAGGCCATCACCTCAGCGGCGGGCATCGCCCCCGGCAGTTTCACGCTGGCCACCTGGCCCAGGGCGTGGACCCCCGCGTCGGTCCGGCCCGCCCCGTGGACCTCCACCGGCTCCCCGGCCAGCCGGGACAGCACCCCCTCCAGCTTGCCCTGGATGGTCCTGGCGGTGTTGCCCTGGCGCTGCCAGCCGTCATACCGGCTGCCGTCGTATTGGAGGATGAGTTTGTAGTTCATGGAGGGGCGCTCCTTGTTTCCTATGGTATCAAATTGGTTTGTGCCTGGAGTGAAGATACAGTCTATAGTTAATCGTCACTCTGAATCCTCGCTGAAATAGTCCGAATCAATCCGTTTTATTTCATAAACTGTCTCTATTGAAACGCCAAGATTATATTCAATCATCAATTTGGCCAGCATTTGTCCATCCACTAATACCACTTTGGTCGTATGTTGCTTACGCACATATTGGTGCGCCTCTTTTGTGAACTGGGCTGTCGTAATAAATAGTCCTTTGCTGGCTCCTTGACCCGCCAGCGCTCCTACGAATTTTTGTATTTCTGGCCGTCCAATCGCTTTATCACGCTCCCAACGCTTGGCCTGAATATAAATAGAGCTAAAGCCCAGTTTGTCCTCCCGAATAATACCGTCGATTCCCTCGTCGCCGCTCTGCCCAACAACTTCACCTGAATCCTCAAGAGAACCGCCGTACCCCATGTTGCGAAGAAGTTTCACAACAAGACGTTCAAAGAAGGCCGGACTCTGCTTCATAATCTCGGAAAGGATATCATCCGCAAGGGCTGCATTAATTTTCTGATATGCAGCATCCAGCGTGTCTTGAGGAGACTGACCGGAATCAGGCGAAGCAGATGGAACAGAACTATCGTCGTTTTCTCCTATAAACTGCCGGAAGGTTTCAAATTGGGATAAATAATGATTATCAATAGCCGGCGGTGCTTGCTCCAGTACCTTTCTTCCAAGAGAAGTCAATTGATATTTGCCCCTGGCAGGACGATCTACAAGACCGGCCTTTTTTAGATACGTCCCTGCCCAACCCACTCGGTTATCAAAAACCGCCTGCCGACCGCTGGGCAGCAATTCACTCCGTTCTAAATCGGTTACATTAAAATAGGAAGCCAGCACATTTTTTATCTCCTTACTGCTGTGTGGCTTCATATCAGCTATACAGGTCAAAAACTGCTGGTACATCTCATCATATTTTGGAATTGCCATCTCCTGCCCCCCCAATCAGATTAAACCATGCAATTATTATACTCGATTTCCTATTTAAACGCAACAAAAAATACAAAACAGGCTGTGTTGCTTATGCCCGGCCTGTTTTGCATTGGCGGAGATGGAGAGATTCGAACTCTCGCACGTTTATTAGACACCTACCGCATTTCGAGCCCTTAAAATCGGGCGTCCTCTGGCGTCTCCATCCGTCCCCTGTTAGCACCTGAAAACGGCGGAAACCCTTGCGCTTCTAAGCGTTTTGCGAACTTTCCGGGCAATTTCAACGGATTCGGACAGAGAGTGAAAAAACGGGTTTTGCGGTAGTTTGTTAGCATTCTGTTAGCAGTGTCGAGCCATGTAAAAAACTTTTGAATTTTGAGAGTTTATAAACTTTGATTCTAAAAACTTGATTTTTTGTTCCTCGTGTGGTATCCTGTCAGCAGAGGTGATCGCCATGCGGAAACAGCCGTCCGAACTGAAAAACCGGGACCTGTACCTGAACCGTCTCATCGCGTTCCAGGACACGGAGCCCGTGAAAGTCATCACAGGCATCCGCCGGTGCGGCAAGTCCAGCCTGCTCCGCCTGATGGCTCAGCACCTGCGGGAGACCGGCGTAAAGGCGGAACAAATCATGGAGATGAATTTTGAGTCCATGGAGTTCCGGGGGATGACCGCCGAGGGGCTGTACCGTCACGTGAAGGAGCGGCTGCCGGAGACCGGCCGGGCCTACCTGTTCCTGGATGAGATCCAGCGGGTGGACCAGTGGCAGGATGCGGTGAACTCCTTTCGGGTGGACTTCGACTGCGACATCTATGTGACCGGCTCCAATGCCTATCTGCTGTCCTCCGAGTACGCCACATACCTGGCCGGGCGGAGCGTTGAGATCAAGATGCTGCCATTGTCTTTCAAGGAGTTTTTGGATTTCCACGGCTATGAGGTGCGGGAAGGCAGGGGCCCCGCCGGGGCGCTCCGCCGGCGCGTCTATGACAGAGACGGCGAGAGCTATGAGCCCCAGGAGCTGCTGGAGGCGTACCTGAAATTCGGCGGGATGCCCGGTATCGCAGACGTGGGGCTGGACACCGACAAGGCCCTGGCCCTGCTGGACGGGGTGTACTCCACCGTGGTGGTGCGGGATATCCTGGAGCGGGAACGGCGGCGGGGCCAGCGGCAGCTCACCGACCCGGAACTGCTGCGGAAGATCATCATGTTCCTGGCGGACAACATCGGCAACAGCACCTCTATCTCCACCATCGGGAACACGCTGGTGAATGAGCATCTGCTGGACGGCGGCCGCAAGAAGCCGGCAGCCCAGACAGTCCAGGCCTATGTGGCGGCACTGCTGGAGTCCTTTGTATTTTACGAGATCAAACGGTTTGATGTCAAGGGGAAAGAATATCTGCGGACGCTGGGGAAGTACTACATTGTGGATGTCGGCCTGCGCAACTACCTGCTGGGATTCCGGGACATGGACACGGGACACATGATCGAGAACGTGGTGTACTTTGAACTGCTCCGCCGTGGATATGATGTGGCCATCGGGAAGATGGGCAATCGGGAGGTGGACTTTATCGCCGCCACGGCGACAGAGAAGCGATACATCCAGGTCACCGAGTCCATGAACGATCCCGCTACCCGCGAACGGGAGCTGACACCGCTGCGCATGATCCGGGACAACTACGAGAAGATCGTCGT
>CANRFT010000058.1 GCA_947629955.1 uncultured Oscillospiraceae bacterium | reverse complement strand
GTTTCTTTGTCTACATCATCGCCATCAGGCTTCTTTTGAACCACTCGCCTAGCGAGTGGTTTTCAGACTACAAGAAAAGGGCCGCGTCCGCGGCCCTTTTTCCGTAGGCGGGTGCTTTGGCAGGTGTGCCTGTCCCTGCATCTCTTGCTGACCTCCCGATGTGGAAGGTGTGTGGCGACACTGAATCTCCACCTCAAAGCACCTGTTTATCCTATCTCTATTATAAAGCGTTTATTCGGCTTTGTAAAGTATATACCACATACCTCTGATGTGCTCGGAGACCACCCGGAATTTTTCGATGTCTATCCTGCCGACGATCTTCATAGGCAACTCCCGACGTTTTTTCTCTGCCTCCATTATATCAGCCTTTTTGAGAGAATCAACCTTCTTTTCCCGCCTTCGTCTCTGAGAATTTCCCCTTGAAATCATAGCGGTTTTGTGGTATTTTATTGACAGCACATCGAAAGGAGGGACCGTCATGAAGATCTCCACAAAGGGGCGCTATGCCCTCCAGCTCATGGTGGACCTGGCCATGCACCAGCAGGACGGCCCCGTCTCCCTGAAGGACGCCGCCCGGCGGCAGTCCCTCAGCGACAAGTATCTGGAACAGATCGTCACCCCCCTGTCCCGGGGCGGGCTGGTGCGGTCGGTCCGGGGGGCCGGCGGCGGCTATCTGCTGACGCGGAAGCCGGAGGACTACACCGTGGGGGACATCCTCCGCCCCCTGGAGGGCGACCTGGCCCCGGTGGAGTGCGCCGCCAACTCGGAGTGCTGCTCCCGCAGCGGCCAGTGCTTCACCCTGGAGCTGTGGCAGGACATCCACAAAGCGGTGTCGTCGGTGGTGGACCACACCACCCTGGCCGACCTGGTGGAGCGGTGCCAGGCAAAACAGCCGGCGGAAACCGAATAGACGCGAACTCCCTCCGGCGTGTCGCCGGAGGGAGTTTTTTCAGCTGATCCGAAAATGGGCCACCAGATCGTCCCGGCTCTCCAGGATATCCTGCTCGTAGCCGATCTGATTGGGGCTGCCGTGGTGGAGGACAAAGGGCACGCCGTGGGAATTTCTCATGTCGGACACCACGCCGATGTGCTTCTCGAACACCACGATGTCTCCCCCCTGCCACTGGTCGATCTGGGACAGATCGGTGGTGAGCGGGATGGCGGTGTGCTCAAAATAGACGCGGAGATTGTTCACCCGGCGGAAGTCGATGTTCTTGTCGATGGCCTCGATGTCGTAGTCCTCCCGGTGGGCCACGATGTCCGCCGTCACCAGCTCCCGGAGGTCGTACCCCGCCCCCAGCAGGCCGAAGGCCACCACGTCGGTGCAGACGCCGTAGCCGTCGTCGGGGTAGCCGCCGCCGTAGTAGGCGCTCCTGTATTTCGGCTCGGTGGCCAGATAGGCCCGGACGCTCTGGAGGATGTCCGCCTGGTCGTTGATCCCGTCCCCGTCGGCGTCCACGGGGCTGACGTAGGTGTCGATGCCGAAGTGGGCGCTGTCGTACATCCGGTGGGGGATGACATTGAGCCGGTACAGCGCGAACACCGCCGCCCCGGCAACGATCAGTAAAATCGCGACGGCAATCACGAGGGGCAGCCGGGACCGCTGTGCTCTCCCCTGGTATCTCACAAAATCACTCCGATCCGGCGTTGAAAATCCGCCGGGAATATGATACCATATCCCCCGGAACATTTCAAGGAAGGAGGTCCCGCCGTGGACGGACTGGACAGGCTGCCCCTCCCCCTGCTGGAGTGGTTTCGGGACAACGCCCGGACGCTGCCCTGGCGGGACGACCCCACCCCCTACCACGTGTGGCTGTCGGAGATCATGCTCCAGCAGACCCGGGTGGCGGCGGTGCTGGACTACTACCGGCGGTTCCTGGAGGAATGCCCCGACGTGGCCTCTCTGGCCGCCCTCCCCGAGGACCGGCTCATGAAGCTGTGGCAGGGGCTGGGCTATTACTCCCGGGCCCGAAACCTGCAAAAGGCGGCCCGGATCATCGTGGATGAGTACGGCGGGCAGTTCCCCGCCGATTACGAGGCCGTCCGGGCCCTCCCCGGCGTGGGGGATTACACGGCGGGGGCGATCTGCTCCATCGCCTTCGGGCAGCCCATCCCGGCGGTGGATGGCAACGTGCTGCGGGTGGCCGCCCGCATCTCCGGCGACGGGGGCGACATCGCCTCCCCGGAGATGAAAAAGCGGGTGACGGAGGCCGTGCGGACCGTCATGCCCCTCCACGCCCCCGGCGCGTTCAATCAGGCGCTGATGGAGCTGGGGGCCACGGTGTGCCTGCCCAACGGCGCGCCTCTGTGCGAAAAGTGTCCCGCCAGGGACTTCTGCGCCGCCCTGGTCCAGGACAAAATCGCCGAGCTGCCCTTCAAATCCCCGAAAAAGCCCCGGCGGGTGGAGGAACGCACCGTTTGGCTCATCTTCCGCGATGACCGGGTGGCCCTGCGGCGGCGGCCCGCCCGGGGCCTGCTGGCGGGGCTGTGGGAGTTCCCCAACGAGCCCTCCGGCACGGAACCCTTAGCGGGCTGGGGAATCCTCCCCCTGTCCGACGAGTACGCCGGTCAGGCAAAGCACATCTTCACCCATATGGAGTGGCATATGGCCCTCCGGGCGGTGGGGGCGGCCTCCGATGCCCTCCCCGCCGGCTGGGTGTGGGCCACCCTGGACGAGCTGGAGGGAGTCTACCCCGTCCCCAGCGCCTTTGACGGGGCCAAAAAGGCCGTGTGGAAGCGGCTGGGAGGGGCGGTATGAGCGGCTTTGTGTGCGCCCTCTGCCCCCGGAACTGCGGGGCCCTCCGGGACGAATCCCACGGCGAGGGCTTCTGCGGGATGCCCTCCGTCCCTCTCGTGGCCCGGGCCGCCCTCCACCGGTGGGAGGAGCCCTGCCTGACGGGGGACCGCGGCGCGGGGACGGTGTTCTTCTCCGGCTGCACCCTCCGGTGTGTGTTCTGCCAGAACGCCTCCATCAGCAGAGATAATTATGGCAAACCACTGACGGAGGACGGGCTGTACGCCGCCTTTGCGCGGCTGGCCGGCCAGGGGGCCGCCTGCATCGAATTGGTGACGCCGACCCAGTTCACCAACGCTCTGGTCCGTGTGCTGGACCGGCCCGTCCCGGGCGGTCTGCCGGTGGTGTGGAACAGCGGCGGATATGAAAAGGCGTCCACCCTCCGCGCCCTGGACGGCAAGGTGGACGTCTATCTGCCCGATTTGAAATATGTCACCCCAGCCCTGGCGGAGCGATACTCCCAGGCGGCGGACTACCCTGAGGCGGCCAAAAGCGCCATCCTGGAGATGTACCGCCAGCGGGGACCGGTCCGCTTTGAGGGCGGACTGCTGAAAAGCGGGGTGCTCATCCGGCACCTGATCCTGCCGGGCCAGGTGAACGAGGCCAAACAGGTGATGGACTGGGCGGCGGAGGCCTTTGAGCCGGGGACGGTGCTGTTCTCCCTGATGGCCCAGTACACCCCTATGAATGATCTGACAGACTATCCCGAGATCAGCCGGCCTCTCCGGAGATCAGAACTGCGGATCGCCCGGGAGTACATGGAGAACCTGGGGCTGGCCGGGTATGTGCAGGAGCTGGAGTCGGTGGGCGAGGGGTTCGTGCCCGCGTTCGATTTGACGGGGTTGTAGGGGCCGATGTCCCCATCGGCCCGTCTGCAAATGTGGCTTTGGAGGGCGGCAGCCCTCCGGCGACGGCGAAGCCGGTAGCCTGTAGGGGCCGCCCCCCTGGGCGGCCCGCCTTATGACGCACTGGTGAAAACGGGTCGCCGAGGGCGGCGACCCCTACGGTTTTTGCCGGGTCCGGGCGGCCTCCGGCGGGGAGGTTTCGCCTGCGGGCGACCTACTTTTCCCCCGGGGGAAAAGTAGGCAAAAGGCCGCTCAAGGGGCCGGCGGCCGGGTTGGAGCGTTCCGCTCCACAGGCCGCCTTGCCCCCTGAGGACCCCCATTTCTACAGGGGAGCCGTCGGTCCGGGTTCCTCTCTTTCCAGCGCGCAAAGGATGAATGCAGATGCTACTGTCTCCGCTGCCGCTCAGTGTTCCGCGTCGCTACGGAAAGCGTCTCTTCTGGGCGCCTGGGTGGCCAGCCCGGCGGGCAAAGCCCGCCTTTCGGGGCGGAGGTGCCTTTGACCCCCTTAGGCGCAGGCCGGTAGGCGAGATCCTCCCGGCCATTAGATCATCAGCGGCAGCGGAAAGAGAGGCATCTGCATCCGAAGGCCGCTGGCGCCGGAAGGGCTAAGTGTTACATTGCCATCATGAGCCCCCGTAAACGGGGGTCCTTAGGGGACGGAGACGCTGAGAGCGTTGGACGCCCTCTGTCCGACGCGAACCGCGGCTCTGCCCCCTGAGCGCGCTCTTTGGGTACTTTCTCTCGCGTGAGAGAAAGTACCCCGCCGGAGGCCGTGCCTCCTAAAGAGTGCGTCTTTGCCTGCTTGCGCAGGCTGCCGGCGGGAAAGACCGCCCGCCGCCGGAGGGCTCCCGCCCTCCAAAGCCGCGCCATAAACGAGGCTTACGCCCCGCAAAACACTCACACCGGTATCGTGAAAAATGTCCGCACCGCCCCCATGTCCAGAAACAGCAGCCCCTCCGGCGGGAAAAAGCTGAACCAAAGGATCAGCACCCACACCAGCGCCGTCAGAGGGACGGACGCCGCCTGGAACCACTTCTTCTCCCCCAGGGGCCACAGCAGCCGGGGCATCAGGAAGCCGGCCGCCATCAACACCACATAGAGGCCGATATCAAAGATGAAATTTTCGCCCCGGAGCAGCACATGATAGACATAGCTGACAGCGAGCAGCACGGCGCACACGATCAGAGCGGACCACAGCCGCACCGCCCGGCTCTCCCTATCCCTCCCAAAAATGAGGGCCACCGCCAGCAGCGGATAGAACAGCAGCTTGATGTGCTCCCACAGGCTCTCCACCACCGGCGAGAACACCGCGATCAGCGGGATTGGCAGCCATGTGTATAAATTGTGGATGAGCACTCCGGCGATGACCGCGATCACAAACGCGGCGATCTGGCTTTTTGTGGATGTTTTCATAAAAGCTCCCCCGCATTTCCCGGCGGAGCAAGAATTTGGAGAGGTCTGATCCCCTTCATTGTCTCCGCCGCGTTACAATTTATGCGCCGGGCGGGGCAAGCTATTCCTGAAAAGAACGGCGCCGCAAAAACGGCAGATTTACCCGCCGAAAGAAAACTTTTCCTCGTATCATACCCGAAAAGCCGCCGACATCGCCGCCCGCTTTTTCTCCCCTGCCAGCGCCGCCTGTGATTGCCACGGTGAAAACCCGTCCCCGCGCCCATATTAAAAGGGCGGGCGTCCATCGCCCGCGAGCCGGGAGCGAGGACGCGCGGCGTCTGTCTCTCCCGGACAGAAGCGAGAGAGGGGCGATAAAATTGAATGAGGAAACGAGACCGTTTTGGCGCCTTGCCCTGGGGGCGCTTCTCCTGGCAGCGGCCATGACGCTGACGGCGATCCCCGCCTTTGCCCAGACCGGTGCGGCAACGGTGGTCCCGGTGGGCCGGGCGGTGGGCATCAAGCTGTTCTCCGACGGCGTGGTAGTAGTGGGCACCTCCGAGGTCGCCACCGACCAGGGCGAGGTCAATCCGGCAAAGGCCTGCGGGCTCAAAGAGGGGGACATCATCACCCACATCAACGCCACCGAGGTGGACACCATCGAGGAGGTGGAGGCCGCTCTCCAGGAGACCCGGGGCGGGCTCATGAGCATCCGGGCCATCCGGGACGACAAGCAGATCCAGCTCAGCGGCCGAGCGGTCCAGTGCGCCGCCGACGGCTCCTATAAGCTGGGCGCCTGGATCAGGGACTCCATGGCGGGCATCGGCACGGTGACCTTCTACTGCCCGGAGACCGGGGCCTTCGGCGCCCTGGGCCACGGCATCAACGATACCGACACCGCTCTGCTCATGCCGCTGGAGAGCGGGTCCATCCTGCCCGCCACCGTGGCGGCGGTGCAGAGGGGCGAGGCGGGCAATCCGGGGCAGCTGCGGGGCGTCTTCGACACCTCCGTGACCCTGGGACTTCTGGATTCCAATACGGTCAGCGGCGTGTTCGGCACCCTGGCCGATCCGGCCTGGGCGGCGGGCACCCCTGTAGAGACGGCGGAGCGGAACCAAGTGCGGGCGGGGAACGCCACCATCCTGGCCAACATCGACGGCGACGAGGTGAAGGAGTACGCCATCCGCATCGACAAGGTGTATCCGGAGAGCGGGAGCGACCTACGGGACTTTCTGATCGAGGTGACAGACGACGAGCTGCTGGACGCCGCCGGCGGCATCGTCCAGGGGATGAGCGGCAGCCCCATTTTGCAGGACGGCAGACTGGTGGGCGCCGTCACCCACGTGATGATCGACGACCCCACCCGGGGTTACGGCGTCTTTGTGGGCCGGATGCTGGAGCGGTGCGGCGTGAACTGACCCGTGAGCCGCTCCTTCGACAGTTGATGTCGAACAAAAAATCAGAAATTTGGCAAAACTTTCTTGCCATTTGGTTTTTCCTGTGGTATTTTAATAGCAGGTAAAAAATACCATTGCTGATACAGGCAAAATAAACGGAAAGGACCATGCTGATATGAGCGAGAAGAAAACCGTGATCGTGGCTGACGCCGCGGAAGAGCTGCGGCGGATGTACGCCGAGGTAATGGAGCAGACCGGGGAGCTGACCGTGGTAGGTCAGACCGGCAGCGGCGACGAGCTGCTGGAGCTCATCCACACCCACCGCCCGGACGTGGTGGTGATGGACACCATGCTGTCCGGCTCGGACGGCATCGAGGTGCTGGAACAGTTGGGGGACGACCGGCCGCAGATGCTGGTCACCTCCGCCTTTCCCGACTCCCGGCTGGCCGCGGAGCTGGCCGCTCTGGGGGCGGACTACTGTATGCTGAAGCCCTGCAAGCCCCAGAAGGTGGCGGACCGGGCGCTCAAGCTGGCGTCCAACACCCTGTCCGGCGCGGAGGAGGACCCCGCCATCGCTCTGGAGCGGCGGATCACCGCCATCATCCACGAGATCGGCGTGCCCGCTCATATCAAGGGCTACCAGTATCTGCGGGAGGCCATCAGCCTCACCGTGGCGGACATGGAGGTCATCAACGCGGTGACCAAGGTCCTCTACCCCACCGTGGCCAAAAAGTTCAACACCACCGCCAGCCGGGTGGAGCGGGCCATCCGCCACGCCATCGAGGTGGCCTGGGACCGGGGCGACCTGGAGAC
>CANRFT010000057.1 GCA_947629955.1 uncultured Oscillospiraceae bacterium | reverse complement strand
GATCCTCACCCCCACCCGGGAGCTGGCCATCCAGATCCAGGACTCCTTCCTGGCCTACGGGCGCAATCTGTCCCTCAAGTCCGCCGTCATCTTCGGCGGGGTGGGCCAGCAGCCCCAGGTGGACGCCATCCGGGCGGGGCTGGACATTTTGGTGGCCACCCCTGGCCGCCTGCTGGACCTCCAGGGCCAGAACCTGCTGGACCTGTCCCACATCGAGATCTTCGTGCTGGACGAGGCCGACCGGATGCTGGACATGGGCTTCATCCACGACGTGAAGCGGGTATTGAAGCTGCTGCCGGCGAAGAAGCAGACCATGCTGTTCTCCGCCACCATGCCCCCGGAGGTGATGGGGCTGGTGAACGGCCTCCTCCACGACTACGCCCGCGTGGCGGTGGATCCGGTGTCCTCCCCGGTGGAGGCCATCGAACAATCCCTCTACTACGTGGACAAGGCCAACAAGACCAAGCTGCTGGCCCATCTGATGAACGAGAAGCACATCCCCTCCGCCCTGGTGTTCTCCCGGACCAAGCACGGGGCCAACCGCATCGCGGGGGATCTGGTCAAGCGGGGCATCTCCGCCGCCGCCATCCACGGCAACAAGAGCCAGACCGCCCGGGTCCAGGCCCTGTCCGACTTCAAGGCGGGCCGCATCCGCGTTTTGGTGGCCACCGACATCGCCGCCCGGGGCATCGACATCGAGGACCTGCCCTGCGTGTTCAACTACAACCTGCCCGACGTGCCGGAGACCTACGTCCACCGCATCGGCCGCACCGGCCGGGCGGGGAAGGGCGGCGTCGCCATCGCCTTCTGCCAGTTCGATGAGAAGGAGGAGCTGAAGGGCATCGAAAAGCTGCTGGGCAAGCCCATCCCCGTGGTGGAGGGGCACCCGTTCCCCATGGAGAACTTCGACCCGCCTATGAAGGACAAGCACGGCAAGATCGTCAACGCCGAGGACGCCGAGGCCAGGGCCGCCGCCAAGGAGCGCCGCCGGGAGCGGGACGCCGAGAACAAGGCCAAGGCGGAGGAGCGGAAGCAGGCCGCCGATCAGTCCGCCGCCGTGCCGGAGGCCCCCGCCGAGGGGGACGCCCCCGCCAAAAAGAAACGTCGCCGCAAAAAGAAGTCCGGCGAGAACGCCGCCCCGGAGCCGGAAAACGCGACAACTCAGCGTATCCCGGAGGCAAAACTCAACGAGCGGCAATCGCCAGAGGCGGATGAGGACGACGACTGGTTGCCCAAACTGCGCTTTGACCGGCCCCTGTCCGCCGGGGTGCGCCAGGGGCGGCTGGAGGACACCCTCCCGGCGGAGCCCTCCATGCCCGCCGCCGACTTTTACAAGCCCAACCCCCTGGACTCCGACGTGATCATGGACGCCACGGCCCGGCTGCTGGCCCCCCGGAAGCCCCTGTCCAGCCAGACCCGCCCCCAGCCTCAGCCCCAGCGGGAGCGGGGGGAACGGGCCAATCCCAAGAGCGCCCGGGAGGAGCGGCGGCAGTCTGACCGGGACAAGCAGCGGGAGGAAAAGCGGCAGGCCGCCCAGAGCGGGAAAAAGCGCCGCCGCCACAGTCGTAAATCCGGCGGAGAGGCCCGCCCCGCCGCCGGGCAGAAGGACTCCACTCAGCAAAAAAGCCTCATGCGGCCCTACTATCTGAGCGATGACCACAAATAATTACAGCGGAAAGCGGAGGGCCCGCCTCCCCCTGGGGCTCCGCGTCTTGCAGGCGGTCCTCATCCTGGCCGCCGTTGCCGCCCTGGGCGCAGCGTGGTTCCACTGGCAGTGCTGGGGGCTCATGACCACCAAGGCGGAGTTGACCCTGGACCGCCTCCCGGCGGGGTTCGACGGCTTTAAGATCGTCCACCTGTCCGACCTCCACGGCCACGAGTACGGGGAGGGGAACGCCGATCTGCTGGCACGTGTGGCGGCGGAGGAGCCGGACATCATCGTGATGACTGGGGACTTCATCGACCGGGCGGAGCAGCTGGAGATGATCCCCGCCCTGGCCGACGGGCTGGCCGCCATCGCCCCCACCTATTACGTCACCGGCAACCACGAGTGGGCCACCGGCACCAACACCGTGCGGGAGCTGAAGCCCCTGCTGAACGACCACGGGGTGACCACCCTCACCAACCGGTATGAGGTGCTGGAGCGGAACGGGGACAAGCTGGTGCTGGCCGGGGTGGACGACCCCAACGGCTTCGGCGACCAGAAGACCCCGGAGGAGCTGGCGGAGGAGATCGGGTCGGAACAGCCGGGGCTGTATACCGTCCTGCTGGCCCACCGCAACACCGAGTTCGACCGCTATGCCGCCGCCGGATACGATCTGGTGCTGTCCGGCCACGGCCACGGCGGCATCGTCCGCCTGCCCTTTACCGACGGGCTGGTGGGCGCCAACCGGAAATTCTTCCCCACCCGCATGGCGGGGCTGTATACGGAGGGGGACAGCACCCTCTACGTGTCCCGGGGCCTGGGGAACAACACCACCCCCGTCCACGGCTTCCGGCTGTTCAACCGGCCGGAGGTGGTGAGCTTGACCCTCCGGGCAGAGGAGTAGGGGTCGCCGCCCTCGGCGACCCGTTTTCACCAGCATATCGTAAGGCGGGCCGCCCAAGGGGCGGCCCCTACAGAGCGCACGAAAAAGGAAGCTTGGCCATGTATTTCGACGCGGGACAATTCGATATCGCCGTCATCGGCGCGGGCCACGCGGGGATCGAGGCCGCTCTGGCCGCCGCCCGGCTGGGGATGAAGGCCCTGTGCTTCACCGTCAACCTGGACGCGGTGGGCAATATGCCCTGCAACCCGGCCATCGGCGGCACTGGCAAGGGCCAGCTGGTCCGGGAGATCGACGCTCTGGGGGGCGAGATGGGCAAGGCCGCCGACCGGGCCTGCATCCAGTACCGGATGCTCAACCGGGGGAAGGGCCCCGCCGTGTGGTCCCTCCGGGCCCAGGCCGACCGCCGCCGCTACCAGGAGGTCATGAAGCGCACCCTGGAACTGCAGGAAAATCTCTGGGTGAAGCAGGCGGAGGTCACTGAAATCATAACCGAAAACGGGCACGTCTCCGCCGTCCGCACCGCCACGGGGGCCACCTATCAGGTCAAGGCCGTCATTATCGCCAGCGGCACCTATCTGGGGGGCCGCACCATCGTGGGGGAGGTCACCCGGACCTCCGGGCCCGACGGTATGGCCGCCGCCACCGCCCTCACCGGCTGTCTGGAAAGGCTGGGACTGTCCCTCCGGCGGTTCAAGACGGGCACGCCCCCCCGCATCCACCGGCGGAGCGTGGACTTCTCCAAACTGGAGATGCAGGCGGGGGACGCGGACGCCTCCCCCTTTTCCTACACCACCGATATTTCCCCGGAAAACCGGGCGGTGTGCTGGCTCACCTGGACCAACGAGCGCACCCATCAGGTGATCCGGAACAACCTGGACCGGTCGCCCCTGTTCTCCGGGGTCATCGAGGGGGTGGGCCCCCGGTACTGCCCCTCCATCGAGGACAAGGTGGTCCGCTTCCCGGACAAGCCCCGGCACCAGCTCTTTTTGGAGCCCATGGGGCTCAACACCGAGGAGCTGTACTTGCAGGGGTTCTCCTCCTCTCTCCCGGAGGAGGTGCAGCTGCAAATGCTCCACACCATCCCCGGGCTGGAGCGGGCCGAGATGACGAGGGCGGCCTACGCCATCGAGTACGACTGCGTGGACCCCACCGAGCTGCTGCCCACATTGGAGTGCAAGAAAGTCCCCGGCCTCTACGGGGCGGGGCAGTTCAACGGCTCCTCCGGCTATGAGGAGGCCGCCGCCCAGGGCCTGGTGGCGGGGGTCAACGCCGCCCTCAAACTCAAGGGGGAGGAACCGCTGATTTTGACCCGAATGGACGGGTACATCGGCGTACTCATCGACGACCTGGTGACAAAAGGCACCAATGAGCCCTACCGGGTGATGACCTCCCGGACGGAATACCGGCTGCTCCACCGGCACGACAACGCCGACCGGCGGCTCACTGCCATCGGCCATCGGGTGGGGCTGGTATCCGCCGAGCGGCTGGCCGCCGTGGAGGAGAAATACGCCGCCGTGGACCGGGAGATCAGACGGCTGGAGCACACCGGGGCGCCCCCGTCCCCGGAGCTGGACGGGTTTCTGGAATCCAAGGGCGAGCCCCCCTGCCCCCACGGGGCCCGGCTCATCGACCTGCTGCGGCGGCCCCGGCTGGGGTACGCCGAGCTGGCCCCCTTTGACTTAGGAAGGCCCGCCCTGTCCCGGGAGATCGCGGAACAGGTCGAAATTTCCGTGAAGTACGAGGGGTACATCCAGCGGCAGACCCGGCAGGTGGAGGAGATGAAGCGGTTGGAGGCCCGGCCCCTGCCGACTGACATCGATTACCTGTCCATCCAGGGCCTCCGGCTGGAGGCCCGGCAGAAGCTGGACAAAATAAGGCCGCTGAACCTGGGCCAGGCGGGCCGCATCTCCGGGGTGTCCCCGGCAGACGTGGCCGCGCTGATGATTTATCTGGAGAAATAGAGAATTGAGGGTGTTACCATGAGAAAATGGCTGGCCATCCTGGCCTGCAAGGTCCTGCGGTTCGTGGGCGGGCTCATCGGCAGAGGCAGTTCCCTGCCGGGACAGATCGCGCTGAAGCTGTGCCCCGACGTGCTGGGGCGGCTGAAGCTGCCCCCCTATGTGATCGCCGTCACCGGCTCCAACGGCAAGACCTCCACGGTGGAGATGATCGCGTCCATCCTCACCGCCGCCGGGAAACGGGTGATCTACAACAAGGAGGGCTCCAACCAGATCGAGGGGGTGACCACCCTCCTGCTCACCAACGCCTCTATGGGCGGAACGGTGAGGGGAGACGTGCTCCTGCTGGAGAGCGATGAGCGGTGGGCGAAGCACACCTTCAAGTGGTTCCACCCCACCCACTTCGTCATCACCAACCTGTACCGGGACCAGCTCACCCGCAACGGCCACCCGGAGTGGGTGTACGCCGCCATCGAGCCCGCCCTGCATCCCGACACCACCCTGGTCCTCAACGCCGACGACCCCCTGGTGTCCCGGTTCGCCGTGGGGCGGGACCCGGCCAAGGTCAAGTGGTTCGGCCTGGACGAGTGCTCCATCAGCACCAAGGAGCACCGGGGAATGTATCACGACGGGCTGCGCTGCCCGGTGTGCTTCGGCCGGATGGAGTATTCCTGCTATCATTACGCCCACATCGGCCACTACCGCTGCACCAAATGTGGTTATGAACGCCGCGCCGCCGATTTCGCCGCCACGGCAGTGGATCTGGACAGGGGCGTGCTGACCATCGGCGGGACCACCGAGATCCAACTGGCGTTCAAGTCCATCTACAACGTCTACAACATCCTGGCCGCCTGGTCCGCCTGTTCCCTGGCCGGGGTGGACGAGGGCACCATGGCCGGGGTCATCAGCAACTATATCCTGAAAAACGGCCGCATGGTCACCTTCACCCTGGGGGAGCGGCGGGGCACCCTGCTCACCTCCAAGCACGAGAACTCGGTGGCCTACGACACCAATCTGGGCTACATCCGGGCCCAGGGCGAGGACTGCGTGGTCATGGTCATCGTGGACGCCATCAGCCGGAAGTATTTCACCGGCGAGACCAGCTGGCTGTGGGACATCGACTTCGACCTGCTGGACGCTCCCCACATCAGAGAGGTCATCCTCTGCGGCAAGTACGCCAACGACCTGGCCCTGCGGTTCGACTTCACCTCGGTGGACCCGGCGAAGGTGGAGGTCCGCTCCACCGTGGGGGAGGGCGTGGACCTGCTGCTGGGGGAGGGGGACGCCCTGCCCCTGTATGTGGTCACCTGCTTCTCCGACCGGGACAAGCTGCTGGCCCACGCGAAAAAGGATTGAGGAGGTGTACCGCTGATGGAAGTGAAACTGGTCCACCTGTACCCGGACGTGATGAGCCTCTACGGAGAGTACGCCAACATCGCCGTCCTCCGCCGCTGCCTGGAGGGGCTGGGCGTAGAAGTAATAGTGGAGAAGATCGGGTTGGAGGACTCCACCGACTTCACCTTCGCGGACTTCATCTATATGGGGGCCGGCACCGAGCGGGCCCAGAAATACGCGCTGGAAAAGCTGGCGGCTCAGGCGGACGACCTGAAGGCGGCCATCGGCCGGGGGGTCCCCGTCCTGTTCACCGGGAACGCCATGGAAATTTTGGGGGCCTCCGTCACCGACGCCAAGGGGAAAGTCTGGCCCTGCCTGGGCCTGGCGGACTACGTCACCGTGGAGACCGACCGGCGCGACCCGGTGGACGTGATCGCCCACAGCCCCCTGCTGAAGCGGCCGGCGGTGGGATTCATGAACAAGTTCTCGGTGACCTCCGGCGTTGAAAAGCCCCTGTTCGACCGCCTGTCCCTGGGCTTCGGCAACGAGGCCAAAGGCGGGGCCGAGGGGTATGCCGAGGGCAGCGTGCTGGCCACCCATCTCACCGGGCCGGTGCTGGTGAAGAATCCGGAGCTGCTGGGGCTGGTGGTCAAACGTATCTTCGCCTTCAAGGGCTGGGAGGTCCCGGAGACCGTTCCCTCCCTGCCCCACCAGGGGGAGGCCTACGAGGTCACCCTGGCGGAGCTGTCCGCCCGGGCCAAGGGGTGAGCGGATGAAGCTGCTTTTCATCCGCCACGGCGACCCGGACTATGAGCATGACACCCTCACTGAAAAGGGCCGCCGGGAGGCGGAGTATCTGGCGGAGCGGCTGAGCAAACTGGACATCACCGCGTTCTACACCTCCCCTCTGGGCCGGGCGAAGGACACCGCCGCCCCCACCCTGGCCCGCGCGGGCCGCGAGGCGGAGGAGCTGGACTGGCTCCGGGAGTTCCACGCCCCCATCCTCCGGCCGGACGGAAACGGGGAGCGGCGCATCCTGTGGGACTGGCTGCCCCAGGACTGGACGCCGGTGGACGGCTTTTACTCCCCGGACCGGTGGTATCTGCACCCAATCCTGGAGGAGGCCCATGTGAAGGAGGAGTACGACCGGGTGACCGGGGGGCTGGACGCCCTCCTGGCCCGGCACAGCTATGTGCGGGAGGGGCGGCTCTACCGGGCGGAGCGGCCCAACCGGGACACCGTCGCCCTGTTCTGTCACTTCGGGGTGGAGACGGTACTGCTGAGCCATCTGCTGGGGGTGTCCCCTATGCCCCTGCTTCACGGATTCTGCGCCGCACCGTCCTCGGTGACCACCGTAGTGACGGAGGAGCGCCGGCAGGGGATCGCCTCCTTCCGGGTGAGCGCCTTTGGGGATATCTCGCACCTGTATATGCACAATGAGCCGCCCGCCCTCTCCGCCCGGTTCTGCGAGACGTTCGACAACGCGGACGAGCGGCACGACTGATTTCAGGAGGAAAAACCATGAGCGAACAGTGGCTGGAGGTCACCCTGCCCGTCCCGGCGGAGCAGATCGACGCCGTGTGTGACATCCTCACCGCCAACGGCATGACCGGCCTGGTGGTGGAAGAGGAGGGGGAGTTCCTCCGCTTTTTGGAGCAGAACCGGCAGTGCTGGGACTACGTGGACGAGGAGCTGTCCGCCCGGATGAAGGGGGTCAGCCGGGTGAAGTTCTATGTTCCCGACAATGAGGAGGGGCAAGCCCAGCTCCGGGCGTATTTGAAGGGCCTGGAACGGTACGAGCCCCAGACCGTCTCCCTCCGGGAGGAGGACTGGGCCACCTCCTGGCAGAAGTATTATCAGCCCATCCCGGTGGGCAGGCGGGTCTACATCGTTCCCGAGTGGATGCGGAGCGAGCCGGTCCCCGAGGGGCGGGTGCCCCTGTATCTGAACCCCGGCCTCACCTTCGGCACCGGGTCCCACGCCACCACCCAGCTCTGCCTGGAGCTGCTGGAGGAGGCGGTGACGCCGGGCTGCGCCGTGCTGGATCTGGGCTGCGGCTCGGGCATCCTGGCCATCGCCGCGCTGAAACTGGGGGCGGAGCGGGCCATCGGGGTGGACATCGACCCCAAGGCGGTGGACGTGGCCTACGAGAACGCCGCCATGAACGGCATCGGCCCGGACCGGCTCACCGTGCTGGCGGGGGACGTGCTGTCCGACCACGTGTTGTCCGTCCGGCTGGGCCGGGGGCAGAACCAGGTGGTGCTGGCCAACATCGTGGCCGACGTCATCATCCCCCTGTCCGGGGCGGCGGGGCAGTTTTTGGCCCCCGGCGGGGTGTTCCTCTGCTCCGGCATCCTGGACGAGCGGGAAGGGGAGGTGCGTGCCGCCCTGGAGGGTCACGGCTTCACTATCACGAAACGACTGGAACGGAAGGGCTGGGCGGCCCTTCGGTGCCAAAAGAAGCAGTAAGCGCCGCTCTCCCGGCAGAAATATGCAAAAAAACGCCGCCGGCGCCCTTGCGCGGGCCGGATAAGGAAACATTTGCTATGTAAGGCAAGGTGCAGTCTTTCGGGACTGCACCTTGTCCGTTTT
>CANRFT010000056.1 GCA_947629955.1 uncultured Oscillospiraceae bacterium | reverse complement strand
CGGGTGCTGTCCTGGTTGTAGTTCACCGAGAAGGAGAAGTTGTTCTCCAGCTGGATCTGGCCGGGCTTGTCCAGCTTATTGAAGAATTGCAGGTCTTGGAGCTTATAGGAGAGCATATTGAGTTCCGCCATGGGTGGACACCTCCGAAAAGTCAGATTCAAGTGTCCCCATTGTATCACGGCGGCGGGAAAACTACAAGGCCTGCGGAAAAATGTTTACAAATCGGCCAGCGGGCTGTCCCACAGGCGGGTGGAGGTCACGGGACGGGAGGCCGTTCCCGACTTGCGGGCGATGATGGCCTCCGCCTGTTCCTCCGTCATACCGCACCCCGCGGCCTCGGCGCGGAGGTAATTGGCGTTCCCCTCGTCGTGCCGGGCCAGGTCAAAGCCCGCGGGGATCACCGCGGCAAAGATCCGGCCCTCCGGCAGGCCGAAGGCCGATACGCTCTCGAACTGGAACCAGCAGGCGTTCTTGGCGTAATAGGCGTTCAACTCCGCGTTTTTGTCCAGCAGCCGGTCCAGATGGGCGGGCACCTGCTGGTTGAGCACCACCGAGACGGGAGCGCGGCGGGCCAGGGCCTCCCGCAGTTCCAGGCAGGACAGCGGGGCCCCACCGGCGGAGAAATACCCGCCGGTGGTGGGGTCCAGGGCCGTCCACTTGTGCAGCTCCCGGTCATAGATCTCGGCCACCACGTGGTTGTCCATATCGTAGGGGGAGAAGGGGAACATCCACACCCGGCGGGCGTGGATGCCCAGGGCCAGGCAGCACTCCACCAGGATCTTCGCCTTGTTCAGGCAGTTGATGCCCGCCTCCGGCTTCCCGAAGCTGTAGTCCAGCAGGGCCAGGGAGTTCATGGGGACGTGGTTGTCGTAGTCGCTTTTGTGGGTGAGCCTGGGGGCCATCCAGCGGCAGAGGCGCAGGGCCCGCCGGAAGTCGCTCCCCCGGCCCGCCGTCCGCTCGATGGGCCAGCGGGCCTTCAGCTCGGTGAACTCCGGGCAGTCGAACCGGTAGGTGAGGGGGAAGTCCTCCCCCTCGGCCAGCGGGGGCAGCTGGAACAGGATGCCCCGGTAGATGTCCAGAAGGATCTCGCTGTGTTCGTGTCGGTTCATGGAGACGCCTCCCGTTACAGCTTGTTCAGCTTGCAGTCGCCGCTGGCAGTGCGGATGTGATAGACCGGCCCGCCGGCCCCCGCACCGCCCCGGTAGGTAAACGCGCCGCGCCGGCCCGAAAGGGCGCCCCTGAAAAAGGCGGAGGTGCACTCGCCGCTGGCGCTCTGAAAATCCAGGTCAAAGGGGCCGCCGTCGGGGATGCCGATCTCCGCGTCCCCGGAGCGGGTGACCACCTCTAGGGCGGGGGGAAGGGCCTCCAGCTCCAGTTCCACGTCCCCGCTGACGGAGGAGCACTGCACGGTGCAGGGGACGCCCGAGCGGACCCGCACATTGCCGCTGGTGGAGGACAGGTCCAGAGCGGCGAAGTCCCCGTCCAGCTCCACATCGCCGCTGACGGTGCGGACCTCCGCCGCGTCGGCCTGGTCCACGGTCAGGTCGATGTCCCCGCTGGCGGTGTTCACGGCGAGCCAACGGCAGCGGTCCAGCTCCACCTCCACATCGCCGGCCACAGTGCGCACCTCCAGGGCGTTCACCGGCTCATCCAGATCCACGTCCACGTCGCCGCTGGCGGTGGAGGTCAGCCGGATGGTGTCCCAGGGTCTCCGGGGGAGGGTCAGTACCACGTCGGCCAGGCACATCCACCGGCGAAGGAAGAAGCCCCGGCTGGCGGTGCCCCCCTGGCGGATGGTGAGCACGCCGTTTTCCGCCCGGACGTCCAGGTCGTCCGCGCCGCCGCCGATGACCACGTCCCCCTCCGGGGTGTCGCCCATGCGGACGGCAATGTCGCCACCCACCTCCACATCGATGACGGTCAGGGGGCCGTTGTCGGAATGGAAGGAGTAGTCCCCGTCGGGCAGGTGTTCCATCCAGGCGCCGCGGCCTTCGAAATGGCGGTTGGCGGGGCGGGGGCCCTTGTCATGGCCCTCTTCTGGCGGCGTGGAAGGAGCAGGAGGAGCGGGCGGGGCCGGAGGTGCGGGAGGAGCGGGCGGCGTCGGCGGCACCGGGGGCTTGGGCGGCTTCGGGGGCTCGGGCGGCCTGCCCGGGTTTACCGTGATATGGACCTGGCCATCGGGGGAGGTATAGGTGTACCCGTCCCGCTTTACAGAGCCCTTGATATCCCTTGCGGCGTCCTTGGCCTGCCGGATCGCCCCTTTCGCGGTCTTCATGGCGTCCCGGACGATGCCGTCCACGTCCACCGCACCGACGGCGGCCTCGGCGGCCTTGACCGCGTCCCGGATGATATCGCCCACGTCCTTCAGCATCCCGTCCAGGTCGCCTTCGGGCGTTCCCTCCGGCTCCGGGCCGGGGAGGGGCTGGCCGGGCTCCAGGCTGTTCAGGTAGTCCACTAACTCGGCGGTGTCCCCCAGGTCGTCCAGGGCGGCGGTATAGGCGGTTTCTTCGTCCATGCCAGAGGCCAGCATATCCGAATAGCGGGCGAACAGGTTATCGGCCAGCTCCTCGATCAGTTCCGCCTTGGCGGGGGTGTCCGGCGCGCCGGTGAGCTGGGCGGCGATGGCGGCGGACAGTCTCTCTTTTACGTTTTCCATGGTTCAGGCCTCCTTTTCACAATTGCAGATGAGGGCGTCCAGCAGGACGCGGGTGTTGATCCACTCCCGCCGGCCTTCGGCCCAGGCCTTCCGGCCCGCTTCGGTGATGGCGTAGTACCGGCGGCGGGCGCCGGGGCCGTCGTCCCCCCAGTAGGAGGTGATGAGGCCCTGCTGCTCCAGCCGCTTGAAGGCGGTGTAGAGGGTGGCCTCCTTCAGGCCGTAGGCCCCGCCGGTGAGCTCCAGGATTTTTTTGTTGATCTCATAACCGTAGTTGTCCCCGCGCAGTAATTGTGTTAAAATGATGGTGTCGGTGTGGCCGCGCAGGGTGTCTGCCGAAATGGACATGGGCATTCTCCTTTCTTCTGCGGATAGAGAGGGCGGTAAGCACATCGATATGCGGAGATACATCATGTGTTGAAGTATCTTGTGAGACTAATATAACACGAGATACCTTACCTGTCAAGGTATTTTTGCAAAAAATATTTTCTCAGCCGTTTGGTTGACATAAAAAGCGCCGCCCCGTTCGGGGCGGCGCTCAGCGCGTTGTTTCGCACTCAGCGGATCAGCCAGCCGTAGTCCTGACGGCAGTCGACCACGTACTCAATGTAGACCGTGCTGTCGATCACCTGATAGATCATCAGATACCGCTTCTCAAAAATAAGGTACCGGTACTGGTTCCTTGGCACGAACTCCCCGATGAACCAAGGGCACCGGTTGGGCATCCGGGAGAGAGATTCGGCCGATGCCCGAAACTCCCGGACCAGACGTTCAGCCGCGTCGCGGCTTACCCCGGCCAGGAACGCGGCGTGGGAGACCAGCATCCGTGCCGCCCGCGGCGACACCACCACGCGGTAGGTTTGCATATCATCCGGCATGGCCGGTCTCCTCGATGGCCCTCGTCATCATGGCGGCGACCTCGTCCACGGTGTAGTCCCGCTGCCCGTGGAGGCGCGCCTCCTCTACCGCCAGCAGCTCCTCCCGCAGCTGAAGCATTTTTTCCCGGCGATGGTAGGTCTCAATGTCCATGACCACCAGATCGCCTTCGCCATTCTTTGTGAGGAAAACGGGCCCTGCAGTCCTTCTGCAGAGTTCCGCGATCTCATTGTAGTTTTGACGGATCGAGGCGGAAGGGCGGATGTTCATAGTTGGGCCTCCTCTTGTAGCATAATTTTAATTGTATTATACCCGTATTATGCTATCCTGTCAAGAAGCGGCTCCAGATCGGAGAGAGTACGGGGGACAAAAGGCACTTGTAGTTGCCGGGTGGATGGGGTATAATATTGCTCACATATAAACAAACGGAAGGATGAGAAGATCTATGAGCGATTGTACCCACGACTGCTCCTCCTGCGGGGAGAACTGCCCCAGCCGGGAGGGCGGGAGCGTCCAGGACTTCCGCAAGCCGCCCCACGAGCTGTCCCACATCAAGAAGGTCATCGCCGTCATCAGCGGCAAGGGGGGCGTGGGAAAGTCCGCCGTCACCTGTTCCCTGGCCGCGGCCATGGCCAGGCGGGGCAAGAAGGTGGGCATCCTGGATGCGGACATCACCGGCCCGTCGGTGCCCCGGGCCTTCGGCATCGTCCAGCGGGCGGAGGGCAGCGAGCTGGGCCTCTACCCCGCCGTCACCGAGGGCGGCATCGAGATCATGAGTCTGAACCTGCTGGTGGAGCGGGAGACCGACCCGGTGGTGTGGCGGGGACCCGTCATTGCCGGGGCGGTGGAGCAGTTCTGGACTGACGTGATCTGGGGCGATCTGGACTACCTGTTCGTGGATATGCCCCCCGGAACGGGGGATGTGCCCCTGACCGTATTCCAGTCCCTGCCGGTGGACGGGGCCATCGTGGTCACCGCCCCCCAGACTCTGGTGGGGATGATCGTCACCAAGGCGGTGAAGATGGCGGGGATGCTGGACGTGCCCGTGCTGGGCCTGGTGGAGAACTACAGCTATTTCAAGTGCCCGGACTGTGGCGGGGAGCACCCCGTGTTCGGGGAGAGCACCATCGACACGCTGGCGGCCCACCTGTCCCTGCCGGTGCTGGCCAAGCTGCCCATCCAGCCGGAGCTGGCCAGGGCGGTGGACAGCGGGAAGCTGGAGCAGTTCCAGCCAAACCCCATGGAGGAAGTTGCCGCCAAGCTGGACGGCGAATGAGTGAGGATATGGAAAGCGGCCCGGAGGGACACTCCGGGCCGCTGCCGTTTTCTGTTGCACAACGGGCAAAGACCTGCTATAATAAAGGTGATTCGACAAAATTCGACAGATTTTGCGGCGCACGGCCCATCCCGGCAGGTTTTACCGGGGAAGGGACGGCGAAATCCGCACAGCATAGGTATGATAGAGAGCGGGAGGTGGAGCTGTGGATCTGGAGAACCTGGACCGGGGCGCGGCCCGGACGGCGGGCCTGCTGCGGGTGCAGCTGGCGCAGATGACGGCAGCCAGCCAGCTATTGGAGCAGACTGCTGCAGACGAAAACAGCAGGGCCCAGCTTGCCGCCATGGATCAGGCCATCTGCCGGATGCTGCGCATCGTGGGGCGGATGGAGCTGACCTACCGGCTGGGGGCGGATGTGCCCCGGATGGAGCCGGCGTTGGTCAATCTGGCGAAGCTGGTGCGGGAGCTGGGCGACGAGATGGCCGCCCTGCTGGCGGGGGCCGGCGTAGAGCTGACCGTCCGCTGCCCCGAGCGGATCAGCGCCTTTGTGGACGCCGGGCTCATCCGGCAGCTGCTGCTGGAGCTGGTGTCCAACGGGGCCAAGGCGGGGAAACGGGTGAGCATCACCCTTGCGAAAAAAGGGGATGAGGTCTCCATCACTGTGGAGGACGACGGCCCCGGCGTGTCCCCGGAGAAGCTGGAGACTGTGTTCACCGGCGGGGGGGCGGAGACGTCTGACTGGCGGAGAGGCGGCAACGGCGTGGCCATCGCCCGGCGGATCGCCTCCCTCCACGGCGGACGGCTGCTGCCGGTGTCCGTCCCCGGCAGAGGGCTCAGCGTGGCGGTGTCCTTCCCCCTGGGCCTGGACCGGGCCGGGAACCGGCTGGAGAGCCCCGCCGCCCGGTGGGACGAGGGCGGCTTCAGCGAGGCGCTGGTGGGTCTGAGCGACCTGCTGCCCGCGGGGCTCTTTGCCCCGAAGAAGAAGGAATAGAGCGCTGGGGCGCGGCGGGGAGACCTGCCGTGCCCTTTTATCATTGGTCGCCGCCCCTGGTGATGGTGTTTGCCACCGCCGCCAGCACCTCTCCGTGGGTCTGGTCGAACAGGTGGGTGTAGATGCGCTGGGTGGTGTTGGGATTGCTGTGGCCCATGGCGCGGCTGATCTGGTACATGGGCACCCGGGCGTCATTGGCCATGGAGGCGAAGGTGTGCCGCAGGCCGTGGAAGGTGATGGAGGGCAGTCCCCTGGTCACCAGCATGGAGGTCAGCGAATAGGACATGAGGTTGGGGTGCCAGGGGCGGTTCTGCTCGTCCAGCACCAGAAAATCCTCCGGGCCGCAGGGGATGCCGGCCAGAGGCCGCTCTACCGACAGCTTGCGCAGCAGGGCCATCAGGTCGTCCAGCGCCTTGATGGACAGGGTGCGGCGGCTGTCGGGTGTCTTGGGGGCCTTCTCCACGATGCGGTAACCCACCGTGGTGCGCACCCGGCGGATGGACAGCAGTCCGGCCTGCACATCTACATCCCGCCAGCGCAGGCCCAGGATCTCGCTCCGGCGCAGGCCCAGGTAGCAGGCCAGCTTCACCGGCAGCTCCAGGGCCTGTCCGGACACCTCATCCAGCAGACGCTTCAGCTGGGCGGCGGTGTAGTAACGGATGTTGGCGGAGGTGGGGTGGGGCGGCGAGACCCGCTGGGTAGGGTTGTTGGGGATGACCCCCTGCTGGAAGGCCATTTTCAGGGCGGTGTGGAGCAGCACGTGGTGCTTGCGCACCGTGTTTGGGGAGAGCCCCCGCTCCTCCTCCAGCCATTGATAGTAGCTCCGCAGCAGGTCGGGAGTCAGCTCGGACAGGGGTACCGCCCCCAGGGCGGGGACCATGTGGTTGCGGATGATCCCGTTGTAGCCGTTGATGGTGGTGTCCGCCCGGCAGGGCTCCACCTCGCTGGCCATCCAGATGTCCAGCCAGTGCTCCAGCGTCACCTGGCTGTCCACCTGGGCGGCGGAGCGGCGGACAGGAAAGCTGAGAGCCAGCTTCGGCCGGGGTTTTGGGGCGACGGGGCGAAGAGTGATCCGGTTGACGTGGTTGACAGACGTTTGAGGCATAGTGAACACTCCTTTTTTCGTATCTGGGCGGCGCAGGGCCCGCTCGAGTCCGCGGGAGGGGGAGGCGCCGGAGGTCTGCCTCGCCCGCTGGGCTTTCTATGTTATATGTTTGCGTGACAAAAGGGAAGGGGAGCGGCCCTTTTTCCTTGACTTTTTGACCGCGAGGCAATACAATATAGGCCGGCCGTCTGAAAAGGGACCGCCGACCATAGTTTGGGAAAAACATCATTTTATATACAAAGGGTTGAGAGATCATGGCACAGGACAAAAACAAGCAGGTCACCCAGATCACCGATATGGAGGTGGACTTTGCCCAGTGGTACACCGACGTGTGCACCAAGGCGGACCTCATCGGCTACACCAGCGTCAAGGGGATGTTCATCCTCCGCCCCTACGGCTACGCCATCTGGGAGAACATCCAGAAGGAGATGGACGCCCGATTCAAGGCCACCGGCCACACCAACGTGGCCATGCCTTTGCTGATTCCCGAGAGCCTGCTCCAGAAGGAGAAGGACCACGTGGAGGGCTTCGCCCCCGAGTGCGCCTGGGTCACCATGGGCGGTAGCGAGAAGCTGGACGAGCGGCTGTGCGTCCGGCCCACCAGCGAGACCCTGTTCTGCGAGCACTGGAGCCAGATCGTCCACTCCTGGCGGGATCTGCCCCTGCTCTACAACCAGTGGTGCTCCGTCCTCCGCTGGGAGAAGACCACCCGGCCCTTCCTCCGCCACCGGGAGTTCCTCTGGCAGGAGGGCCACACCCTCCACGCCACCGCCGAGGAGGCCATCGAGGAGACCGAGCGGATGCTCAACGTCTACGCCGACATCTGCGAGAACATCCTGGCCATGCCGGTGGTGAAGGGGCTCAAGACTGACAAGGAGAAGTTCGCCGGCGCGGAGCGCACCTATACCATCGAGTGCATGATGCACGACCGCAAGGCCCTCCAGAACGGCACCAGCCACTACTTTGGCGACGGCTTCGCCAAGGCCTTCGACATCACCTTCGCCGACAAGGACAACACGCAAAAGACCCCCTTTGAGACCTCCTGGGGCTTCACCACCCGCACCATCGGCGGCGTCATCATGACCCACGGCGACAACCGGGGTCTGGTTCTCCCGCCCCGGGTGGCTCCCATCCAGGCCATGGTCATCCCCGTGGCCCAGCACAAGCCCGGTGTGCTGGAGGCCGCCAATTCCATCCTGGACCGGCTGAAGGCCGCCGGCGTCCGGGCGGACATGGACGACTCCGACCAGTCCATGGGCTGGAAGGCCGCCGAGTACGAGATGAAGGGCGTGCCCCTGCGGGTGGAGATCGGCCCCAGGGACATGGAGAAGGATCAGTGCTGTATCTGCCGCCGGGACAGCGGCGAGAAGGTGTTCGTGCCCCTGGCGGAGCTGGAGGACACCGTGAAGCGCCTGCTGGACGAAGTCCACGACGGGCTCTACGCCAGGGCGAAAAAGAACCTGGAGGATCACACCAGGGTCTGCAAGACCGTGGAGGAGGTCAAGACCTTCATGGAGACCGAGGGCGGCTTCGCCAAGACCATGT
>CANRFT010000055.1 GCA_947629955.1 uncultured Oscillospiraceae bacterium | reverse complement strand
GCCGTAGGAGGACACCGCCATGAAGTCCACCGAGATGGGCAGGTCGATGGCCCGGGTCAGATCGGCCATGAAGATGTAGGAGCCCCGCAGCACCGAGGCCAGCACCGGGGCCTTCCCCCGGTAGTCGGCGGTGATCTGCATGCCCAGCTCCTTTACACGGGTCCTCAGCTCCTCCTCGGTATAGAGGATCTTTTCCACGTCCTGATGCATGTTCTATTCTCCCTCTCTTTTCAGAATGATATGAAGGGCGTCTCCGCCCGGTACTGCCAGAAATGATCTGTCCGGTCCCATGTCCCCCGCGGCGGCGGCAAGGCCGCCCTCATCGATCACGGGCACGAAGTCCCGCCGGACAGCCGGCACCTTTTTGTCGATGAACAGCCGCTTGAGGGTCCGCCGGGGCCGGGGCCCCAGGGTCAGCGCGTCCCCCGTTTTCCGGGAGCGGATCAGGTAGTCCCCAGGCCGCAGCCAGAACTCGTTGGGGTCCGCGTAGGCTTTGGCGGGGCAGGAGGCTTTTTCACAGAAAATCGTCCAGTTCCCCCAGCGGTTGTCCCCAAACCCAAGGGGCAGGGGAGGGGGCAGGGGCTTTTCCCTGTCAGGTCCCAACACCAGCAGATCGTATTCCCGGCGGACGGTGAGCCCTCCGGGCAGGTGGACCTCCGCCGAGGGATCGTTCCCCCAGCACAGGGCGGCGGCGCTCTCCAGGTGGGCGGCGGAGAGGTCCGTGTCCCCCCCCCGGAGGCGGGCCAGCAGCGCCCGGACGGCCCGGGCCGCCAGGGGCGGGGGGGCCTCCGCCAGCAGGGCGGCGGGGAGGACCAGCTCCTCTCCCCGGGGGATCGCCTGCCCGGCCAGCGTTTCCGCCCGGGCGGAGAGGTATTCCTCGTCCTCCCGCAGAAAGCGCAGGGTGTCCCGGCTGCGCGCCACAAAGCCGGGGGCCAGCTCCTCCAGGACGGGGATCGCCCGGTGCCGGAGGCGGTTGCGCAGATAGTCGTCGGAGGCGTTGGAGCTGTCCTCCACGTGGGGCAGACTGTAGATACGCAGATGCTCCTCCACCTCCGCCCGGGTGACCTCCAGCATGGGCCGGATCAGATTGCCGCGTACGGGCTGGATGCCGGTCAGCCCCCGGAGGCCGGAGCCCCGGAGCAGGTGGAGCAGCAGGGTCTCGGCGTTGTCGTCGGCGGTGTGGGCGGTGGCGATGAGGGCCCCGCCCAGCTTCTCCGCCGCCTCGCACAAAAAGGCGTACCGCATCTCCCGGGCGGCCTCCTCCAGGCCGATCCCACGGCGCTTTGCCTCCGCCGCCACGTCCCCGCGGCCCACGATCAGCTCCACCGGCGGCAGCACGCGCTCCGCGCCGTCGGAATACGTCACCCGCTGGGCCCCGCAGCGGGTCTTCACGAAGTCCCGGACGAACCGCTCGTCCCGGTCGGACTCCTCCCCCCGCAGGCGGTGGTTGAAATGGGCGGCGTATAACGTGAAGGGGCGGGCCAGCCGCCAGCAGTTCAGCCGGTCCAGCAGATACACCGAGTCCGCCCCGCCGGAGACGGCGCACAGCACCGTGGAGCCCTCCGGGATCAGGTCGAAGCGGAAACGGTCAGTAGTCCTCGGACTCATCGTAGTTCAGGGCCAGATTGCGGAACAGGGTGAACTCGGGCCGCCACTCTAACTGGATGGTGCCCGTCTCGCCGTGGCGGTTCTTGGCCACGATGCACTCGGCCACATTGGGGTTCTCGGTGTCCTCGTCGTAGTAGCTGTCCCGGTAGAGGAACAGCACGATGTCTGCGTCCTGCTCGATGGCGCCCGAGTCCCGCAGGTCGGACAGCATAGGCCGCCGCTGGCCCTGGGCCCGCTTCTCGTTGTCACGGGACAGCTGGGACAGGCAGATGACGGGCACGTTCAGCTCCTTGGCCATGAGCTTCAGGGAGCGGGACATATCGGACACGATGTTCTGCCGACTGTCGCTGCTGCGGGTGGTGCCGTCGGCGGAGGACATGAGCTGGAGGTAGTCCACGATGACCAGCCCCAGGTTGTCGATGCGCTTGCACTTGGCGCTGATGTCGGCCACCGTCACCTTGGAGTCGTCGTCGATATACACCTTGGCGCCGCTCAGGCTGGCCACCGCCATGGCGGCCCGGTTCCATTCGTCCTCGCTGGTGAGCCGGCCGGTCTGGAGCTTTTTGTTGTCGATCAGGCACTCGCTGGAGATCAGGCGGATGCCCAGCTGCTCCCGGCTCATCTCCAGGGAGAACACCGCCACGCTCTTGCCCGAGTGCTTGCCCGCCTCCACGCCGATGTTCAGCGCGAAGGCCGACTTGCCAACGCCGGGCCGGGCGGCCAGGATGATGAGGTCGGAGTTATTGAGACCGGACAGCCGCCGGTCCAAATCGATGAACCCGCTGGAGATGCCGGGGAAGGCCTCCCCGGACTCCTGCCGCTTGCGGATGGCCTCCCACACGTCCATCATCACGGTGGAGATGTGGGCCATGCCCCGGCCGGAGCGGTCCTTGCGGATATCGTAGATCTTCTGCTCGGCCAGCTCCAGGATGTGTGCGGCGGTGTCCGCCTCGGCGCGGGCCAGATCGTTCACCTGGCCCGCGGCGTCCGCCAGCTGCCGCAGCAGCGCCTTGTCGGACACGATCTGGACATACTGCATCACGTTCCTGGCGGTGGGGGTGATCTCCATGAGCTGCTGTACGTAGTTTACCGACGTGTTCTCGTCGTACACCCCGGCCTGCTTCATCCGGTCCAGCACCGTCACCGGGTCGATGGTCTCGAACCGGTTGAACATGGCGAACAGCACGGAGTACAGGTCCCGGTTCTGCCGGAGATAGAAATCATCCGGCCGGAGGACCTCCACGACCATGGGCACGCACCGCTCGTCGATGAGCATGGAGCCCAGCACCGCCTGCTCCGCCTCCACTGAATGGGGCATCTGCAGTTCGGTCAATCCCTCCAGAGCCATGGACTCGCCTCCTGTCTCAAAAATACCGGGGTCACTTTTCCTCGGTGACCAGCAGATATACCGTCCCGCTGATCTCGCTGCCCAGTTTGCACTTGATCTCGTAGGAGCCGAAGGCCTTGATGGGCTCGGCCACCACCAGGCGGCTCTTGTTCACGTCCAGGCCGTACTGGGCCTTCAGCGCCTCGCTGATCTCTCTGGCGGTGACGGCGCCGAACAGCTTGCCCCCCTGGCCGGCCCGGGCGGGGATCTTCACCGGGCAGTTTTTGAGCTGCTCCGCCAAAGCGAGGGCCTGGGCCCTCTCCTCGGCGAGGCGGGCGGCCTTGGCCTTATCCTGCATCTTCATGGTGTTCAGGTTCTCGGCGGTGGCCTCCACCGCCAGCTTCCGGGGCAGCAGATAGTTTCGCCCGTACCCGTCGGACACCTCCACCAGCTGGCCCTTCTTGCCCTGGCCCTTTACGTCCTGCTGCAAGATCACTTTCATGTCAGTTTCCTCCCGAATATGATGTCTCAGCCCTGTTCAGAGCCGGTCTCGCCCTTGTCGAAATAGCTGTCCAGCACCGCCGTCAGCTCGTTGCGGACCTCCTCCACCGTGCGGCCGGGGATCTGGGCCCCGGCGGCCCCCGCGTTGCCGCCGCCGCCCAAAGCCTCCACGATGACCTGCACGTTGGTGTCGTCCATGCTCCGGGCGGACACCACCACCCGGTCCCCGTCGGGGTAGATGACGAAGGAACAGCCCACCCCGGCGATGTTCAGCAGCTCGTCGGCGGCCTGGGCGGCGGTGACCCGGCCCACGGTGCGGTCGGACGCGGCGATGGCCACCCCCGGCCGGTACATCCGCGCGGTCTGGATGATGGAGTACTTCTCCACCGCATCGTTCAGGTCGGTCTGGAACATTTTGCGGACCCGGGCGGTGTCGCCGCCCGCCCGGCGGAGCATGGCCGCCGCCTCGAAGGTGCGGGCGCCGGTGCGCATGGTGAAGTTCTTGGTGTCCAGCATGAGCCCCGCCATCATGGCCTCGGCCTCGCCGGGGAGCAGGTCGGCGGGCTCCATCAGGTTGCCGATGAGCTCACTGACCAGCTCGCAGGCGGAGGAGGCGTAGGGCTCGTGGAAGTTGAGGGCCGCACCGTCGATATAGGTGGCCGCCCGCCGGTGGTGGTCGATGACCGCCACCCGGTAGCAGGCGTGGAGCAGCTCCTCGTCCATGACCTGCTCGGGCCGGTTGGTGTCCACCACCACCAGCAGCGCCTGGGGCTCCAGCAGGGCCAGTGCCTCCTCGTGGTCCACCAGCACGTGCTGATACTGCGCCATCTCCCCGACGCGGCGGTAGAGCTCGTCGGCGGGGGAGGGGACGTCGGGCCGGAGGATATAGTGGGGGACCCCCTTCATCCGGGCGATGGCGCACACCCCCACGGCGGCGCCCACGGCGTCCATATCGGGGGCCTTATGGCCCATCACCAGCACACAGGAGGCGTCGGCCATCAGCTCGGCCATGGCGGAGGCCATCACCCGGCTCTTGACCTTGGTGCGCCGCTCGGTCTCCTTGCCCCGGCCGCCGTAGAACTCGAAGTCGGTCCGGGTCTTGATGACCGCCTGATCGCCGCCCCTGGACAGGGCCATCTCCACCGACAGATTGGCGAACCGGTACAGCTCCCCCAGGGAGTCGCCGTCCACCCCCACGCCGATGGACATGGTGGCGGGGATGCCGGAGGAGTTCTCCACCTCCCGGATGGAGTCCAGCAGGGAGAATTTCCTGGCCTTATAGCCGGACAGATACTGCTCCTCGAACAGGAACAGGTACCGGTCCCGGTCCAGCTGGCAGAGCATCCCGCCCACGTCGTCGGTCCAGGCGGCGATGCGCTGGCTGATCTCGTTGAGCATATAGGAGCGGACGTTCTCCGCCTGGGTCTTGATGACCTCCTCGTAGTTGTCCAGCAGGAGGATGGCGGCCACCGGTTTGGTGGCGTGGTACACGTCCCGCTCGTCGGCCAGCTCGGTCACATCCAGCCAGTAGGTGGTGGCTATGGGGTAGTCACCGTCCTTGTCCTCCGTGCGGGTGACCGCCCCGAACACCTGATAGCGCCGGCCCTCCAGGTCGATCTCACCGGGGCAGACGTTTTTGCCCTCCAGCAGCCACCGGGAGTCGAAGCCGGGGACCAGCTGGGCCAGGTCGGTGTCGAACACCGTGTCCGGCCCGCCGGCGATGCGCAGGAACCGCTCGTTGGACCACACCACCTCGCCGGTGTCGGGCCGGAACATCACCAGGGGCATGGGGCAGTTGAGG
This sequence comes from uncultured Oscillospiraceae bacterium, assembly GCA_947629955.1. Taxonomy (GTDB): domain Bacteria; phylum Bacillota; class Clostridia; order Oscillospirales; family Oscillospiraceae; genus Enterenecus. Next base: position 3,739 of record CANRFT010000055.1, on the reverse strand, counting down.
GCCCCGTCCCTTGCGGCCTTGTCCACGCTGCCCAACAGGCCCTCCAGATATTTGCCCGCGTCCAGCCGCTGCCGGCGGACGGAGAAGATGGTCCAGATGGCCAAGACGGCCACCAGGATCAGCTCCACCAGGGCCACGTCCCACCGCCAGAAGAAGGTGACGGCTGCCATCAGCAGCAGCGCGGCAAAATACAGACCCACCTTTGGGGTCAGCGTGCGTGCCAATCGCCTGGACAAGACGCCCACTCCTTTCCCATATCGCGCCGCTCCCCCGGAGAGAGCGGCCTCATCCGGCAAAAAAGCGCCGGAGACATCTGCGCATAATATAAGTTCTATCATTATATCAAATCCTGACAGGAAAAACAAGGGCAATTCCACAGGCTGATTTCACAATTCGTCCGTGGATTTGGGAAAATCGACGTTGCGTTTTTTGGGGGACTTGCTATAATATAAAAGATAACTTAGCGCGTTAAAGCACCGCACCCATATTATGAGTAAAGGAGCCATCCGCCATGCTGGACATCAAGATCACCCTCACCGACCAGCCCAAGCCCCTGCCCGAGGACCCCAACAAACTGGCTTTCGGCAAGACCTTCACCGACCATATGTTCCTGATGGACTATCACACCGGGAAGGGCTGGCACGACCCCCGCGTCGTCCCCTACGGACCCCTGCCCTTTGAGCTGTCCTGCATGGTGTTCCACTATGCCCAGGAGATCTTCGAGGGCATGAAGGCCTACCGCACCGCCGAGGGGAAGGTGCAGCTGTTCCGGCCCATCGAGAACGCCCGCCGGATGATCTCCTCCTGCCAGCGCATGTGCATCCCCGAGGTGCCCGAGGAGGACTTCGTCCAGGCCGTGAAGACCCTGGTGTCCGTGGACCAGCGGTGGGTGCCCGATCAGGTGGGGACCTCCCTCTATATCCGGCCCTTCATCATCGCCACCGACAACGGCCTGGGGGTCCACGCCTCCCACAGCTACATCTTCGCCGTCATCTGCTGCCCCGTGGCCGCCTACTATCCCGAGGGCATCAACCCCGTGAAGATCTACGTGGAGAACGAGGACGTCCGCGCCGTCAAGGGCGGCACCGGCTACACCAAGTGCGGCGGCAACTACGCCGCCTCTATCCGCGCCGGCGAGCGGGCGGAGGAGCAGGGCTTCTCCCAGGTCCTCTGGCTGGACGGCGTCCACCGCAAGTACATCGAAGAGGTGGGCTCCATGAACGTGATGTTCAAGATCGCCGGCAAGGTGGTCACCCCCCAGCTCACCGGCTCGGTGCTGCCCGGCATCACCCGGAAGAGCTGCCTGGAGCTCATGCGGGACTGGGGCTATGAGGTGGAGGAGCGGCTCATCTCCGCCGAGGAGCTGTTCGCCGCCGCCGAGAACGGCACCCTGGAGGAGGCCTGGGGCACCGGCACCGCCGCCGTGGTCTCTCCCATCGGCCTGCTGGCCTGGGGCGACAAGAAGGTCACCGTCAGCGGCGGCCAGATCGGCCACCTGACCCAGCGCCTGTACGACACCCTCACCGGAATCCAGTGGGGCACCGAGCCCGACCCCTACGGCTGGGTCGTGCCCGTGGAATAAGCGACAAGCATAAGGAATCCCCCGACCGGCTGGCCGGGGGATTTTTGCGTCAGAGACCTTTGCTGAGCAGGTATACACAATACTGATTCATGGAGACCCCTTCCTCGCTGGACTTCTGGGCGAGGAGCCGGTGCAGGGACTTGGGGAGCCGTAGCTTGAACTGCCCGCTGTAATCCTCCGGGCGGGACGGCTCGGGGATGGGAGCGCCGGCCTCAAGACAGGCGGTGAACCAACTGCGCTTGGCCTCCTCCAGAAGCCGGAATCCCTCTTCAACGGTGCCGGCGCAGGTCACGCAGCCGCTCAGTTCGGGACAGTGGAGCGTATAGCCGCCCTCTTCCTTGTCCTCAATGACCTCCACACGGTAGGGGAGACCCATATAGTACTCCAGATCTTTTATTGCGTCATTCCTCCTCCAGATGGGCCCTTACCGCCTCTGCCACCAATTCAATGTATGCACCAAGAATAGCATGGTGTCATATGTGGTGTCAAGCGTATTTCGAAAATACCTCCCGCATGAACAAAGGGCCGGGATCGCTCCCGGCCCTTTGCCTTACCCGTTCTTATACTTCTTCGCCGCGCCGATGAACTCCCGGAACAGGGGGTGTGCCCGGTTGGGCCGGGATTTCAGCTCCGGATGGAACTGCCCCGCCACGAACCAGGGGTGGTCGGGCAGCTCGATCATCTCCACCAGCCGCCCGTCGGGGGACATACCGGAGAGGACCATGCCGGCTTTGGTCAGCGCCTCCCGGTAGTCGTTGTTGAACTCGTAGCGGTGGCGGTGGCGCTCGTTGATGTCCTGGACCCCGTAGATGGAGGAAGCCAACGTGCCCTCCACCAGATGGCAGGGGTAGCTGCCCAGCCGCATGGTGCCGCCCTTGTCGGTGACCCCCACCTGGTCGGGCATCAGGTCGATGACCGGGTGCTTGGTGTTGGGGGCCAGCTCAGAGGAGTGGGCGTCCGCCATGCCGCAGACGTGCCGGGCGTATTCCACCACCGCCATCTGCATCCCCAGGCAGATGCCCAGGAAGGGCACCTTGTTCTCCCGGGCGTACCGAATGGCGGTGATCTTGCCCTCGATGCCCCGGTCGCCGAAGCCGCCGGGCACCAGCACGCCGTCGGCCCCCTCCAGCAGGCCGTCCACCGTGTCGTCGGTGACCTCCTCGGAGTTCACCCAGCGCACGTCCACATGGACGCCGTTCTCGATGCCGCCGTGGGTCAGGGCCTCCACCACGGACAGGTACGCGTCATGGAGGGCGACGTATTTGCCCACCAGCGCGATGGTCACATGGCCCTGGACCCGCTTGGCGTTGTACACCATGGTGGCCCACTCGGTGAGGTCTGGGGCGTGGCAGATGAGCCCCAGGCGGCGGACCACCACGTCGGCCAGGCCCTCCCGCTCCAGCATGAGGGGCACCTCGTAGAGGATGGGGGCGGTCAGGTTGGGGATGGCGTGGTCCACCGGGATGTTGCAGAACAGGGAGATCTTCTCCAGGATGTCCTTGGAGATGGGGTAGTCGCTGCGGCACATGATCACGTCGGGCTGGATGCCCAGGGACAGCAGCTCCTTGGCGGAGTGCTGGGTGGGCTTGGATTTCAGCTCGCCGCTGCCGGGGATGGTGACGATGAGGGACACGTGGATGAACATGACGTTCTGGCGTCCCCGCTCCGCCGCCACCTGCCGGATGGCCTCCAGGAAGGGCTGGGACTCGATATCGCCCACGGTGCCGCCGATCTCCACGATGGCCACGTCGGCGCCCTCCCCCTCCAGGGAGTAGATGTTTCGCTTGATCTCGTTGGTGATGTGGGGGATGATCTGCACCGTGCCCCCCAGGTAGTCCCCCCGGCGCTCCCGGTTCAGCACATTCCAGTACACCTTGCCGGAGGACACGGAGGAGTTGGCGGTGAGGTTCTCGTCGATGAACCGCTCATAGTGGCCCAGGTCCAGATCGGTCTCGGCCCCGTCGTCGGTGACGAAGACCTCCCCGTGCTGATAGGGGCTCATGGTGCCGGGGTCCACGTTCAGATAGGGGTCCAGCTTCTGCACCCGCACCCGGAGGCCCCGCTGCTTCAGCAGACGGCCCAGAGAGGCCGCAGTGATGCCTTTGCCCAGGCCGGACACCACGCCGCCGGTGACAAAAATGAATTTTGTGCCTGTGG
>CANRFT010000054.1 GCA_947629955.1 uncultured Oscillospiraceae bacterium | reverse complement strand
CCCGTCCCCCCCGAGGGGGAGCGCTTCGGCACCCGCCGGATGCAGATGACCGAGCACTACTGGATGGTCAACGAGATCACCCCCGAGATGAGCGTCAACGCCTTTACCGAGCGGATGCCCCCCATCGTCCTGCGCTGGCAGGGCATGCTCCCCGACGTGGACCTGACCCCCGAGCAGAGCGCCAACATGGACGGCGACGCCCACCGCTCCTCCGGCGGCGACAACGGCATGCCTCCCTTCGTGTTCGCCCATGTGCCCATCAACTGGCAGTATGACTACAAGGGCAAGGGCCGCACCATCGACGACGGCCCCAACTACCGGTGGCAGTTCGTCCTCCGCTGGCCCGACGAGGCGGCCGGCGAGAAGTGGTTCGACGAGGTGTTCGTGCCCTACTTCGTGAACCGGCCCGAGGTCAACCGCTTCGTGTCCAGCAAGATCTATCACGACGTGGTGGGCTGCCAGTTCCACCGCCTGGTGGAGATGTGGTTCGACGGGCCCGACGAGTGGTACGCCGCCGCGGTGGAGGGCACCAGGGATATGCCTCAGCCCGACTGGGCGAAGGCCGCTCCCCAGGAGGCCCCCCAGGCCCAGTTCCCCTTCCTGAAGCCCAACCACTACATGGTGGGCATGTTCCTGTCCGACATGGCCGCCAGCGACAACCTGACCCAGTACCGGGGCTACCTCCAGATGCGCTGACGCCGTCCCATCCAACTGCAAAAACCGCCTGTCTCACGACAGGCGGTTTTTTGTCACATTGGCGCGCCCCGGTCCATAGGATAGGGTGCGGGCGGCCGCGAAGCGGTCCCCGCGGGAAAGGAGCGAGCCAAATGTTTGAGACGCTGCGCCTCTCCGACCTGGGGGAAGGGGAGAGCGCTTATGTGAAAGAGGTCAGCGCCCGGCCGGGGATGGACCGGCGGCTGACCGATCTGGGCCTGGTGCCGGGGACGCGGGTGACCTGTGTGCTGAAAAGTCCCGCCGGGGACCCCCGGGCCTACTGGATCCGGGGAGCCCTCATCGCCCTGCGGGGGAGCGACGCGGGGGGCGTCCGGGTGGAGCGCCGGCTGGAGACCGTCCCGGCGGGGGTGGCGGTCTTATGAGCGTGGAGCGGCCCCGGATCGCCCTGGCGGGCAATCCCAACGTGGGCAAATCCACCCTGTTCAACGCCCTCACCGGTCTGCGGCAGCACACCGGCAACTGGGCGGGCAAGACGGTGGCCACGGCCAAGGGGGAGTACCGCTGGCGGGGGGTGGACTACGAGCTCATCGACCTGCCGGGGACCTATTCGCTGGCGGCCCACTCGGAGGAGGAGCGGGTGGCCAGGGACTACATCGAGAGCGGCAGGGCGGAGGTCGTGGTGGTGGTGTGCGACGCCACCTGCCTGGAGCGGAGCCTGATCTTAGTGCTCCAGGTGCTGGAGTTCACCGGGCGGGTGGTTGTGTGCGTCAATCTCATGGACGAGGCCGCCCGGCTGGGGGTGGAGGTGGATGTGACCGCCCTGTCCGACCGGCTGGGGGTGCCGGTGGTGGCGGCCGCCGCCGGGGACGGGATCGGCCTGGACGACCTGCGCTGCGCCATCGAGAAGCTGGTGAAGGGGGAGGGAGAGCCCGCCCCCGCCCCGGAGCGGGCCCCGGAGCAGCGGGTGAGCCTGGCGGAGCGGTACGCCCGGCAGGTCCTCCGGGGGCAGGAGGAGAGCCGGCTTCGCCGGCAGCGGCGGCTGGACCGGCTGCTGACCTCCAAGAGCACCGGCATCCCCATCATGCTCCTGCTGCTGGGGGCGGTGGTCTGGCTGACGGTGGCGGGGGCCAACCTGCCCTCGGCCCTGCTGACCAAGCTGTTCGCCTCCATTGGCACATGGCTGGAAGGGCTGCTGGCGGGGGCGCCGGCGTGGCTGTCCGGTCTGCTGCTGGACGGGGTGTGGCGGGTGACCGCCTGGGTGGTGGCCGTCATGCTGCCTCCCATGGCCATCTTCTTCCCCCTGTTCACCTTGCTGGAGGACCTGGGGTACCTGCCCAGGGTGGCCTTTGTGCTGGACCACGCCTTCCAAAAAGCCAGGACCTGCGGCAAACAGGCGCTGTGTATGTGTATGTCCCTGGGCTGCAACGCCTGCGGGGTCACCGGCTGCCGCATCATCGACAGCCCCAGGGAGCGGCTCATCGCCATCCTGACCTCGTCCCTGGTGCCCTGCAACGGGAAGTTCCCCACCCTCATCGCCCTCATCACCCTGTTCTTCGTGGGCGGGCGGAGCGGGCTGCTGCCCTCCATCGAGGGGGCCGCCCTTCTGCTGGGAGTGTTAGTCCTCGGCGTGGCGGGGACGCTGGCCTGCTCCCGGTTTTTGTCCGCCACGGTATTGAAGGGGATGCCCTCATCTTTCGCCCTGGAGCTGCCTCCCTTCCGCAAGCCCAGAGTGGGGCAGGTGCTGGTGCGCTCGGTGCTGGACCGGACCCTGTTCGTGCTGGGCCGGGCGGTGACGGTGGCCGCCCCCGCCGGGGCGGTGATCTGGCTCACCGCCAACATCACCGTGGGGGACGCCACGATCTTAGCCCACTGCACCGGCTTTCTGGACCCCTTTGCCCGCCTGTTCGGGCTGGACGGGGTGATCCTGATGGCCTTTCTGCTGGGCTGGCCCGCCAACGAGATCGTCCTGCCGGTGATGCTGATGGCCTATCTGGCCACCGGCTCCCTGGTGGAGTTCGACAATCTGGCCGCCCTGGGGCAGCTGCTCACCCAGCACGGCTGGACCTGGCTGACGGCGGCCTGCACCATGCTGTTCTCCCTGTTCCATTGGCCCTGCTCCACCACCTGTCTGACCATCTACAAGGAGACGGGCAGCCTGAAATGGACGGCGGCGGCGGTGGCGCTACCCACCGCCCTGGGGCTGGGGCTATGCCTGGCGCTGAACTGCGCGGCACATCTGCTGGGGGTGGCATAGGGAACGATGCTTCCAGCGGCCCGCCCTAAAGCCTTCCACCCCATTTGATTTCTCTCCTCAAAAAGACCTCCCCTCTGGGGAGGGTGCCCCCGAAGGGGGCGGGTGAGGTTGGGGGGAAGGCGCCCCAGTGCGCACACTGGGGCGGATGAGGGGGCGGAGAGGGTCAGCTGTCTGTTGGTCTTATTCGTCAGCGCGGCCTCCGGCGGGGTACTTTCTCTCACGCGAGAGAAAGTACCCAAAGAGCGCGCTCAGGGGGCAGAGCCGCGGTTCGCGTTGGACTAAAAGGGCGTCCAACGCTCTCAGCGTCTCCGCCCCCTAAGGACCCCCGTTTACGGGGGCGCCCGCTGCGATACCTTGCCAATCCCGGCCGGCACCAGCGGCTTTCGACCCGTTTCTGCTCGATTCCGCGCTATGCGCTTGGTATCTGAACACAGAACGAGTTAATCTCTTTCGATGTGCCTGCGTGAGTGCAAACGCTACGGCGGGGCGGTGACCCTGATTCGGAGCGCAGCGCTGCCTAAAGGCGGGCTTTGCCCGCCGGGCTGGCCACCCAGGCGCCCAGAAGAGACGCTTTCCGTAGCGACGCGGAACACTGAGCGGCAGCGGAGACAGTAGCATCTGCATTCATCCTTTGCGCGCTGGAAAGAGAGGAACCCGGACCGACGGCTCCCCTGTAGAAATGGGGGTCCTCAGGGGGCAAGGCGGCCTGTGGAGCGGAACGCTCCAACCCGGCCGCCGGCCCCTTGAGCGGCCTTTTGCCTACTTTTCCCCCGGGGGAAAAGTAGGTCGCCCGGAGGCGAAACCCGCCCCTTCCGCGTGAGAGAAAGTGCCCCGCCGGAGGCAGGGCCTCCTAAGGGGCGCGTCTTTGCCTGCTTGCGCAGGCTGCCGGCGGGAAGGACCGCCCGCCGCCGGAGGGCTCACGCCCTCCAAAGCCGCGTCCTCAGAGGATCTGCACCGGGAATTAGCACTCTCATAACTGGAGTGCTAATTCTTTACGAATTGTTCATGATTTCCCCGCCGGCGAGGGCTATAATACAGTCCAGAACGACAGCCTGGCCCGGTCAGCTCCGGGCCGTCGAAGGAGTGAAACACCATGAACATGAATCAGTTTACCCAGAAATCTATGGAGGCCATCCAGGCCGCCCAGAACATCGCCAATGAGTACGGCAACCAGCAGATCGAACAGGCCCATCTGCTGCTGGCCCTGGTCCAGCAGGAGGGAGGCTTCATCCCCCAGCTGCTCACCCACATGGGGCTGACGGTGGAGTCCTTTGAGGCCGCCGCCCGCCAGGAGGTGGAGCGCCTGCCCAAAGTCTCTGGCTCCGGCCGGGAGGAGGGCAAGGTGTACGTCTCCCAGGAGGTGGACCGTGCCCTGAACGGGGCGGTGTCCATCGCCGGGGGCATGAAGGACGATTTCGTCTCCGTGGAACACCTGCTGCTCTCCCTCATCGACAACGCCGACCGGGCTCTCAAGGAGCTGTTCCGCACTTACAAGGTGGACCGGGAGAAGGTCATGCAGGCCCTGGCCGCCCTCCGGGGCAGCCAGCGGGTGACCACCGACAACCCGGAGGACACCTACGAGGCCCTGAAAAAGTACGGTTCCGACCTGGTGGAGCGGGCCCGGCAGAACAAGCTGGACCCGGTCATCGGCCGGGACGACGAGATCCGTAACGTCATCCGCATCCTGAGCCGCAAGACCAAGAACAACCCGGTGCTGATCGGCGAGCCCGGCGTGGGCAAGACCGCCATCGCCGAGGGGCTGGCCCAGCGGATCGTCAAGGGGGACGTGCCCGCGGGGTTGAAGGACAAGACCATCTTCGCCCTGGACATGGGGGCCCTCATCGCCGGCGCCAAGTACCGGGGCGAGTTCGAGGAGCGGCTGAAAGCCGTCCTCAACGAGGTGAAGAAGTCCGAGGGCCGCATCCTGCTGTTCATCGACGAGCTGCACACCATTGTGGGGGCGGGCAAGACCGAGGGCTCCATGGACGCCGGCAACCTGCTGAAGCCCATGCTGGCCCGGGGCGAGCTCCACTGCATCGGGGCCACCACCCTCAACGAGTACCGGCAGTATATCGAAAAGGACGCCGCCCTGGAGCGCCGCTTCCAGCCCGTCATGGTGAACGAGCCCACCGTGGAGGACGCCATCGCCATCCTGCGGGGCCTGAAAGAGCGCTACGAGGTGTTCCACGGCGTCAAGATCACCGACGGGGCCATCGTGGCCGCCGCCACCCTGTCCGACCGGTACATCTCCGACCGGTTCCTGCCCGACAAGGCCATCGACCTCATCGACGAGGGCTGCGCCCTCATCCGCACCGAGATGGACTCCATGCCCACCGAGCTGGACGTGATCTCCCGGAAGATCATCCAGTGTGAGATCGAGGAGGCCGCCCTGAAAAAGGAGGAGGACGAGCTGTCCAAAGCCCGCCTGGCCGAGATCCAGAGGGAACTGGCCGGGCTGAGGGACCAGTTCAACGCCGGTAAGGCCAAGTGGGAGAATGAGAAGAACGCCATCGGCACCGTCCAAAAAATCAGAGAGGACCTGGAACACGCCAACGCCGCTCTGGAGCGGGCCCAGCGGGAGTACGACCTGGAGAAGGCCGCCGAGCTGCAGTACGGCACCATCCCATCTCTGAAAAAACAGCTGGAGGAGCAGGAGGCCCTGGCCGCCAGGTCCAAGGAGGACAACCTGCTCCGGGACAAGGTCACCGAGGAGGAGATCGCCCGCATCGTGGAGCGGTGGACGGGCATCCCCGTGGCCAAGCTGATGGAGGGGGAGCGGGAGAAGCTGCTCCACCTGGAGGACATCCTCCACCGGCGGGTGGTGGGCCAGGACGAGGCCGTCCGCCTGGTGTCCGAGGCCATCCTGAGGAGCCGGGCCGGCATCGCCGACCCCGACAAGCCCATCGGCTCCTTTCTGTTTTTGGGTCCCACCGGCGTGGGCAAGACCGAGCTGGCCAAAACCCTGTCCGAGGCCCTGTTCGACAGTGAGAAGAACCTGGTCCGCATCGACATGAGCGAGTACATGGAGAAGTTCTCCGTGTCGAGGCTCATCGGGGCCCCTCCGGGATACGTGGGCTATGAGGAGGGCGGCCAGCTCACCGAGGCGGTGCGCCGCCATCCCTACAGCGTGGTGCTGTTCGACGAGGTGGAGAAGGCCCACCCGGACGTGTTCAACGTGCTTTTGCAGGTGCTGGACGACGGCCGGATCACCGACAGCCAGGGCCGCACGGTGGACTTCAAAAACACCGTCATCATCCTCACCTCCAACCTGGGCAGCCAGATCCTGCTGAACGGCATCGGCGCGGACGGCGAGATCAGCGACGCTGCCCGGAGCCAGGTGGAGGAGCTGCTGAAGCGCTCCTTCCGGCCGGAGTTTTTGAACCGGCTGGACGAGATCGTGTTCTACAAGCCCCTCACCCGGGACAACCTGTACCACATCATCGACCTGCAATTGGAGGGTCTGAACCGCCGCCTGGCCGACAAGCGGCTCAACGTGCAGCTCACCGACGAGGCCAAGGCCCTGGTGCTGGAGGCCGCCTACGACCCCATGTACGGGGCCCGGCCCCTGCGCCGGTATCTCCAGCACACGGTGGAGAACCTGGTGGGCCGGAAGATCATCGCCGGAGACGTGTCCCCCGACGCCACCCTGGTGGTGGACCGGGAGGAGGACCGGCTGGTCATCCTGTAAACATCAAAAAGGCCGTCCAAAACCAGCTTTGAGCGGCCTTTTTTCGCTTTTTTTGGCGGTTTTGCGGGTTGTCAACGGGCATTTCCGGCGGTATACTACAAATTGCGTCCCCTGTGGGGACGGATAGAAGCTGAGCCGGAAGGTAGATCCCATTGGATAACGAGAACAAAAAAGAGCTGTTTGAGACAACGCCGGTGCCCAGGGCCATCGCCACTATGGCCATCCCCACCGTCATCAGTCAGCTGATCAATCTGGTCTACAATATCGTGGACACCTTTTTCATCGGCCGCACGGGGAACTCCTATATGGTGGCCGCCGTGACGGTGGCCTTCACCCTGTTCATGCTGACCATCGCCTGCTCCAGCCTGTTCGGCGTCGGCGGCGGCAGTCTGGCCGCCCGCCTGATGGGCCAGGGGAGGGCGGAGGACGCCCGGCGGGTCACCGCCTTCAGCTTTTACGGAGGGCTGGCCATCAGCCTTGCCTACTCCGTGCTGGTGGGGGCCTTTATGGACCCGCTGCTGGTGCTGCTGGGGGCCTCCTCCGCCACCATGGACTACGCCCGGCAGTACGTCTGGCTGGTGGTGGTGCTGGGGAGCGTGCCCGTGGTGGTGTCCGGCACGGCGGCCCATCTGCTGCGGAACATGGGCTTCTCCCGGCAGGCCAGCATGGGCCTGTCCGGCGGCGGCATCCTGAACATCCTCCTGGATCCGCTGTTCATGTTCGTGCTGCTCCCTCCCGGCTGGGAGGTGTTCGGCGCGGCCCTGGCCACCCTGATCTCCAACGTCCTGGCCTGCGTCTACATGGTCGTGATGATGGCCGTGGTCTCCAGAAAGGCGCCCATCAGCCCCAGCCCCCTCGCCGTCCGGGGCATCCGGGGGGAGGACGTGAAGGGCGTCTTCACCGTGGGCGTGCCCTCGGCGCTGCTGAACGGGCTGTTCGACGTGGCCACCTTCGTCCTCAACAATCAGATGGCGGGCCACGGGGACCTGCCCCTGGCGGCCATCGGCATCGTGATGAAGGCGGAGCGGCTGCCCAACGCCATCAACGTGGGCATCTGCCAGGGGATGCTCCCCATCGTGGCCTACAACTGGTCCTCGGGCGACCGGGCCCGGATGGACGAGACGGTCCGCACGGCGCGGCGATACGGGCTCGTCATCTCCGCCGTGTGCCTGGTGAGCTTTCTGGCGTTCGCCCCGGGGGTGGCGCACATCTTCCTCAGCACCTCCGCCGGGAACGTGGAGGACACCCTGACCACCATCGCCCTGGCGGCGGTGTTCCTGCGCATCCGCTGCCTGGCCTCCCCGGTGCAGTTCCTGAACTACCACAGCTCCTTCTGTATGCAGGCCATGGGCAATGGCCGGGGCACCCTGATCCACTCCGTCCTGCGGCAGCTGGTGTTCTACATCCCCTTCATGCTGATCTTGAACCGGTTGTGGGGGCTCTACGCCCTGGTGGCCGCCGTGGTGCTCAGCGAGGCCTGCGGCGCGGTGTGCGCCGTGCTCCTGCTCAAGGCGGGGCTGCGCCGGGCGGAGGTCAAACATTGACTTTCCGCTTCAAACCTGGTAGAATACAGTCGGAAAGGGTACTGCCATAGCGAAGGCGGTCGGCCACTCCCGTGAAGGGAGGTGACCTTATGCCTCTGATTATCACGTTTCACGTCTTCGGTCTGACCGTGACGCTGCGGATAAAAAGGGACAACCGCCACCCGGCACGGTGACGGTTGTCTTAGCATTTTGCTGAACTACTGAACATCGGGCCGACCGCTGAACGGCAGGACCCTTTCCATTTCTCATTATAGCAGAAACCGCGGGTTTGTCAATGATTTTTCCCTTGACAAAGCCGTAAACTGTGATAAAATAACTTCCGCTGTGAAGGAAAGAAGGAGAGACGCGCCGCGCCGCAAGCGAGAGGGGAGAGTGGAAGCCCTCGCGCAGGCCTCTCTCCGGGCCGCTCCCGAGCCGCCCGCGACGAGCGGGCCGGTCCATCCCCGTTACCGGATGAAATGAGCGTCCTTGCCGTGAGGAAATCAGGGTGGTACCGTGGAGCGTCCGCTTCACCCCTGAGCCGGGCAGGGATTTTTTTGTTTGAGATCAAATTTATCATAGACAATGGAGGAACCGCCATGAAAGACCCCAAACCCTTCGGCCTGAACGAGCTGCGGGAGATGTTCCTGAGATTCTTTGAGTCCAAGGGCCATCTGCGCCTGCCCAGCTTCTCGCTGATCCCCCAGAACGACGCGTCCCTGCTGCTGATCAACTCCGGCATGGCCCCCATGAAGCCCTGGTTCACCGGGGAGCAGGAGCCCCCCCGCCGCCGGGTGACCACCTGCCAGAAGTGCATCCGCACCGGCGACATCGAGAACATCGGCCATACCGCCCGCCACGGCACCTATTTCGAGATGCTGGGCAACTTCTCCTTCGGGGACTACTTCAAGAAGGAGGCCATTCCCTGGGCCTGGGAGTTTTTGACCTC
>CANRFT010000053.1 GCA_947629955.1 uncultured Oscillospiraceae bacterium | reverse complement strand
CCCCAGTTCTACTTCCGCACCACCGACGTGACCGGCGTCATCACCCTGCCCGAGGGCACCGAGATGTGCATGCCCGGTGATAACGTGGACATGAAGGTCGAGCTGATCACCCCCATCGCCATCGAGAAGGGCCTCCGCTTCGCTATCCGCGAGGGCGGCCGTACCGTGGGCTCCGGCGTGGTCATCGAGGTCGACGAGTAATTTAAGCTCAAACAAGCACAAAGAGGCGGTCACCGCGAGGTGACCGCCTCTTTTGCGCGTTTTTTGGATTCAGAACACCACCTGGACCAGGAACATATAGAAGATGGTGCCCCCCACGATGGAGAGCATATCGTTCCGCTTCCACAGGTGGAGCGCCAGCACCACCGCCCCGGCCAGGAAGGCCGGCAGCCAGCCGCCCACGGCGGCAAAGCTCACATTGCGGTAGCAGTACACGATGAGCATGGCGATGACCGCCGGGGGCAGGAACCTGCCCAGGTAGAGGATCACCTTGGGGGGCTCCTTGTCCCGGCCGAACAGCAGGAAGGGGAGCGCTCTTGTGAGGAAGGTCATGGCGGCCATCACCGCCACGGACAGGGCGATCTGCAGATCAGTCACGCGCCCTCGCCCCCTTTCAGACCGGCGGCGGGCGGATCCAGCCTGGGCCGGGCCAGCAGCAGCCCGCCCACCAGGATCACCAGGGCGGGGATGAGGAAACGGCCCCCTTCCGGGCCCAGCCACAGCAGGGAAAGCAGGGTAGCCCCCGCCCCCAGGAACACGGGGAAGTGTCTGTCGTTGGACTGCCACTGCTCCACGGCGATGACGATGAACAGGGCGGTCATGGCGAAGTCGATGCCCTCGGTGTTGATGGTGATGAGGGCCCCGGCCACCGCTCCGATGATGGAGCCCGCGATCCAGTAGATGTGGTCCATGAAGGAGATGGCGAAATAGAAGTCTTTGGCCTCCACCCCCTCCGGAGGGGTCACGCCGGACAGCAGGGCGTAGGTCTCGTCGGTGAGGGCGAAGATCATGTACAGTTTCCGCGGGCCCTTGATATCGCGGAATTTTTCCAGCATGGACAGGCCGTAGACCAGGTGGCGGAAATTGATGATGAGGGTGAGAAAGGCCACATCGGTCAGGGGAGAGGCGTTGGCCAGCAGGTCCACCCCCAGATACTGCCCGCTGCCGGCGTAGATGGTCAGCGACATGGCGGCGGACCACAGGGGGACGAAGCCGGCCGCGGACATCATCCAGCCGAACACGATGCCGATGGACAGATAGCCCATCAGCACCGGCACGGTGTGGGGAAAGGCGGCGGCCAGGGTTTTCCGGTTCATGAGGACACTTCCTTGCGCGAAAACGCGCCGTAAACTCAATTAGATATTATTATACAGTTTTTTTACCCCATGGCAAGGGCCACTTTTACAGTTTGTTCATTGTATTGCGCTGTCAAGTTGGCTATAATATGCACAATGACGCAAAAATAACAATGAGGAGGTCGTCCTTATGAGCAAACGGCTCCTTTACATCTATAATCCTCACGCCGGCCGCCAGCGCGCCAGGGGCTCTCTGGCCGAGGTGGTGGAGGTCTTCTCCGGGCGGGGCTGGGAGGTCACCGTCTACCCCACCACCAAGGCGGGGGACGCCACCGCCGCCGTGGCCCGGATGGCGTGTGGATTCGAGCGCGTCGTCTGCTGCGGGGGGGACGGCACTCTCAACGAGGTGGTCCGGGGCATGCTGCAGCTTCCCCAGGAGAGCCGCATCCCCATCGGGTATATCCCCACCGGCACCACCAACGACTTCGCCCGGACCCTGGAACTGCCCAAGACCACCGTGCCCCTGGCGGAGCTGGCCGCCAGCGGCGCGCCATACCCGGTGGATATCGGTGAGGCCAACCAGCATCCCTTTACTTACGTGGCCGCCTTTGGCCTGTTCACCGACGTGTCCTACTCCACCCCCCAGACCAGCAAGCAGCTGCTGGGCCATCTGGCCTATGTGCTGGAGGGGGTGGGCAAGCTGGCTGACGTGCCCAGCTACCATATGACGGTGACCACCTCTGACGGCCGTTCCGTGGAGGGGGATTTTATCTACGGCATGGTGGGCAACACCGTGTCGGTGGGCGGGATGGTGAACCTGCCCCGTGAGCTGGTCAAGCTGGACGACGGGAAATTTGAAGTCCTGCTGGTGCGGATGCCCAAGACCCCGGAGGACTGGCAGTCTGTCCTGTCCGCCATGAACCTCCAGGAGCTGACCGACAACGGGGCTGTGGTGGGTTTTACCGCCAGCGAGGTCACCTTCACCTGCGACGAACTGGTGGCCTGGACCGTGGACGGCGAGTTCGGCGGCGCCCAGGCGGTGACCACCGTGGTGAACCACCCCAGGGCGGTGTCCATCGTCTACGGCAAGACCGAGGGCGAAAAAGAGAAATAAAGGTACACAAAAGGCGCCCATTTCCACTGGAAACGGGCGCCTTTTCCTGTTGAGGGAGGGTCATCCGAGCACGCTCTTATAGTAGTCCTGGGTGAGGAGCAGCTTGGAGAAATTGATCTTGCCGGCCACCAGGTTATTCACCCGGCTGACATAGTCGTCCGCCACGGTGATGCCCTCATTGGGGGTGAAGGTGCGGGTGGAGGCCTCGTAGGTGCCGGCGGCGGTGATCCAAGAGTTGCCCTGTCCGTGGTTGTTGGCGAAGACCACCAGGGGCATACAGCTGGAGTACTGGTCCGGTTCGTAGTTGGTGGCGAAGATGTCCCGGCCGATGAGCAGGCGGGAGTCATACTCCAGGCCGAACAGGTTGGAGATGGTGGGCACGATGTCGCAGGAGTAGCAGGGGGTGTCCACGATCACCGGCTCGGTGATGGCGGCGGACCACATGATGAGGGTGTTCCTGTAGCGGGAGGTGACCATTTCGGTGTCCTCAAAGCCCCGCAGCTCGTTGTAGTAGTCCTTGCCGGACTCGCTGTCCACCAGAGCGTAGGGGTAGTGGTCGGCCCCCAGGACGATGAGGGTGTCGTCGGCGATGCCGGCGGCCTCCAGCTTGTCCACCAGGTAGTCCATGGCGTACTCCAGCTCCAGGTTGCAGGCGATATAGGCCTGCACCGGCTCGGAGGCGTTGGGATAAGCCGCCTGGGCGGCCTCCTTGTTCTTTTTGGCCATGGCCTGGCCGCCGAAGTTATAGAGGGCGTGGCCGCTCACCGACATATAGTAGGCGTGGAAGTTCTTGCCGGTGGTCACATAGTCCTGGATATAGCCATCCACCGTGGCCTCCATCATCTCCAGGTCGGACCTGGGCCAGGCGTTGGTGGGCAGCTCCAGCCCGTTGCCGATGCCGTGGTAATCGTAGCCGAAGGTGGTCAGGTACTTGTCCCGGTTGTAGTAGGTGTAGGTGTGGTTGTGCCAGGCGGGGACGCTGTACCCCAGCTTGGCGAATTGATTGCCCAGGGTGAAGGGCATGGAGTTGCCGATGGCCGCGTTCACCGCCCAGCCGCCGTTGATCCAGTTGGGGATGATGCCGGTGTCATTGGCGAACTCCCCGCCGCAGGTGGATTGGGTCCAGTCGGGCTGGTAGTAGTTGTTGAACACGAAACCCTCGTGGCTGAGTTTATACAGGGTGGGGGTCAGATCCTCGCTGATGACGTAGGGGGAGAAGGCCTCGGCGGTGATGAAGATCAGGTTTTTGCCCTTGAACATCCCGGTGTACTGGTTCTGCTGGGAGGGCGTGAGACTGCCGAAGTACTCGTGCATGGACTGCAGCTTACCGGAGGAATTGGCCGCCAGCCCCTCGAAGTCGATGTCCATGACGTTGTAGCCGTATTCCTTGGGCGGTTCGGTGACCTCCGGGGAGGGACTGACGTTGGGGTCCTGGCTGGCGTCGGGGCCCTCCGAGGTGCCGGGATCCTGAGAGGTCCCCGTGCCGGCGCTGGGGTCGACGGCAGGGGTGTAAGTCGGGTCCTCCTTGAAGCCGCTCAGATCCTGCTGGGGGGTGCCGAAGATCTTGTATTCGAGCTCCAGCCGGAAGGAGTTGACCACCCCAAACTCCGGGATGGCGTTGCTGACGGTGAAATCGTAGGTGTAGAGGGCCCGGGCGGTGAGGAAGGACAGCAGGAAGCCCAGCAGCTGGCAGGCCACCAGGGCAACGGCCATCATCACCCGGACGGAGGACTCCTGCTCCCGGTCGTTGACGATCACGTCCCGCAGGAGGACGAAGATGACCAGCGGGACCAGGGACAGGATCACAAAGGGCAGGATGCCCAGGAACACCGTGAAGACGGTGCCGGCGAAGTCGCCCACCACGTCGCCTCCCATGGAGCCCATGGTGGTGAGGCCGTAGTACACGTGGAACATGGAGCGGCAGCCCCGCTCTACGCACACCAGCACTGTCCCGATGGCGATGAGGACGATCCCGATCGCCCGGCCCACGCCGCGGGCGGGGATCAGCTCCAGGATCAGGCTGATGAGCAGGCCGGCCGCCAGGGAGAAGAAGAGAATGCGGACCAGACCCAGGCCGAAAAAGGGGCTGTCGCCGTCAAACAGACGGAGCAGCAGCTCGTGGTACAGGATGACGGCGGGGAAAAACAGGATGGACAGCAGAGGAGAGCCGGCAAACCGGCGGCCACTGCTGGAGCGCCGCCGGACGCGGCGGGGGCGGTAGGGGCGATAGGCCATACAAATCCCTCCAGGTTCGAGTGACAGCGTGTCATTTACATAATAATATAACATACTATCACAGGAGGAGGAAAATTGCAATGGCAATGGCAAAATTTAATGGTTCCTGAAGGAAATCTGTCCCTCAGATCCCCTCTTGGATGGTGACGCCGGTGTAATAGTGCTCCACGATCTCCCGCCAGGAGGCCCCCTCCTTCGCCAGGGCGTTGGCCCCGTACTGGCTGAGGCCCACCCCGTGACCGTAGCCGGTGACGGAGAAGGTGAAGGCGCCGTCAGCAAAGGACACATCGAAGGCGGTGGAGCGCAGGGAGAACAGGCTCCGGGCGGCCCCGCCGGTCATGGAGACCCCGCCCAGGGAGAGGGCGGCCACCCGGCCGGAGGCGGTGCGGGTGAGACCGGAGAACCACCCGGACGGGTCGCCGGACAGGTCGCAGCCCAGCCCCGCTCCCTCCGCCAGGGCCTTTACCTCGTCGGCGGACAGAGTGACGGTGGAGCGGTAGTTGGGCACCTCGTCCCCCTCGGGGCTGTCCACCGACACCAGATAGGGCAGGGCGCTGCCCCACACGGCGGCGGCGTCCTCGGTGGCGCCGGCGGCGGAGGAGAAGAACACCGCCTGGATGAGAGAGCCGCCGTAGGTGAGCACCTGTCCGTCGGTGTCGGCCACGGCGGCGGACAGCTTGGCGGTGTATTCCGCCGCGTGAGCGCCCCATCGGGCGGCGGCGTCGGCGGGGGAGAGGTACGCCTGACAGCAGGAGGAGTCGGCACATACATCCGCCCCCTCCGCGGCGTGGCTGCCCGCCTCTGCCCGCCAGAGGGCGTAGGTCCGGGCGCACACCGCCTGGGCCTTCAGCGCCTCCGGCTCAAAGGAGGCGGGCATCTCGGCGGACACCACCCGTAACAGATAGTCCGCCATGGTCATGGTCTCCACCGAGCCGTCTTTTTGCAGGATGCGGACGGTCCGGCTGCCATCCCGCTCCCCCGGCGGGACCTGGGTGGGGGCCACCGGAGCGGCCGGCGTGGGGCTGGCGGGGAGGACCGCCACGCTGTGCCCGGCCCCGCTCCCCAAGGCGGCCATGGGTAAGAGCAGTAAAAAGAGGCCCAGGGCCAGCCCCGTCAGAAGGGGCCGGCGGAGGTCCGTCCAACGCTCGCTGTTTTGCAAGTTTTTCTTTCCCTCCTTCAAAATTCGTGTAATATACCCCAAAAAGAAGGGGAAACGATAAAATTCTTACCGTAAAATTGCATTGACGGCATTTTTAAAATGCGGTATAATAATTCTCACACTGCATGGAAAGGAAGCCATCCACCCACGGCGGAAAAGGAGCTGGATCATGGATTACGATATCATCAACTCAATGTTGGACGCGCGGCAGAAGGCCGTGGAGCAGTACAAGTCTTCCCTGAACTTTATTGAAGGTCTATGCGGGGAGTTCGAGAAATATACCCAGATCGAGCCCCGGTACTATGAGAAGTACAGCGTGAAGCGGGGCCTCCGCAACGCCGACGGCACCGGCGTCATGGCCGGCGTCACCAAGATCGGCAACGTGAAAGGCTATATCATGGAGGACGGCGAGCGGGTCCCCGTCCCCGGCCAGCTCTTCTACCGGGGCATCGACGTGCAGGACCTGATCCGGGGATTCACCTCGGAAAACCGGTTCGGCTTTGAGGAGACCGCCTATCTGTTGATGTTTGGCGCCCTGCCCACCAGGGCCCAGCTGGACCAGTTCAGCGATATCATGGACTATTTCCACCAGCTGCCCCCCAACTTCACCGAGGACATGATCCTCAAGGCCCCCAGCCACGACGTGATGAACAAGCTGGCCCGCTCCGTGCTGGCCCTGTACTCCTATGACCCCGACCCGGACAACAACACCCTGCCCGTGGAGATGCTCCAGGCGCTGAAGCTCATCGCCCGGTTCCCGGTGATCGTGGCCCACGCCTTCGCCGCCAAGCGGCATTACTACGACGGGGAGTCCCTCTACCTCCACCGGCCCCAGGCGGGCCTCAGCGTGGCCCAGAACTTCCTCTACTCCGTCCGGCACGACAACCAATTCACCGATGAGGAGGCCAAACTGCTGGACCTGTGCCTGGTGCTCCACGCCGAGCACGGCGGCGGCAACAACTCCGCCTTTGCCTGCCGGGTGCTGTCCTCCTCCGGCACGGACATCTACTCGGCCATCGCGGCGGCGGTGGGCTCCCTGAAGGGCCCCAAGCACGGCGGCGCCAATATGCGGGTCATGAATATGTTCACCAACCACATCGAGCCCGGCGTAAAGGATTGGAAGGACGACGAGGAGATCGCGGAGTTCCTCAGAAAGATCCTGCGCAGGGAGGCCGGGGACGGCTCCGGCCTGATCTACGGCATGGGCCACGCGGTGTATACCCTGTCCGACCCCAGGGCCGTGATTCTGAAAAAGTTCGCCCGGAAGATGGCCCAGGAAAAGGGGTTCCTGGCGGAGTTTGAACTGTTCGAGTCGGTGGAGCGGCTGACCCCCGGCGTGTTCCGGGAGGTCACCGGCCTGGAGAAGCCCATGTGCGCCAACGTGGACATGTACTCCGGCCTGGTATACAAGATGATGAACATTCCCCCGGAGCTTTACACCCCCCTGTTTGCCATCGCCCGCATCGTGGGCTGGTGCGCCCACCGGGTGGAGGAGGTCTACAACCCCTACGGCCGTATCATCCGCCCCGCCTACAAGGCGGTGGTCCACAGGCGGCCCTTCGTCCCCATGGCGGAGCGGGAGGAATAAGCGTCAAGAAGCGTTCCGGCGGAAATGGAGCCGGTTGTAAAACAGTATTAAAAAGGCCGTTGACTTTTCACCGGGAAGCCGGTGTGTCAACGGCCTTTTTTCGATATGCAGTTTTCCAATTATACAACCAGGCGGGATAAATTATGCGGGTATGATCGGTAAGTTATCGAGGCATGGCGGGAGGTGCATCATATAGTGCTTCGTCATTGGCGTTTCCAGCATTCCGGCACGGGTAAGCCTGCCCCAGAATACCAGCAACCACACAGAGCGCAGATCGGCTGTAACGCCGCCCGCCTCATATATCCTCATGACCCACTCCTCGGGGACCATTTCGAAAAGCTCCTCGTCTTTGAGCCCCGCAATGATCTTCCTGGTATTCATCCCCACTTCGATCATATAGTCACAAAGCGCTTCCGGCCGGATGGCCCTCCCAAATTTGATTGCTTCCTCGGCCTCCAGGGCATTGCCCGTGTCGGTTATAGGCGAGCCGATCTTCTTTTGCCAGTCATCGTTGAATAACTGGTCCTGATCCGCCAACAGGATATTGCTGACCAGGTCCTCTATCCGTGTGGTATGCCAGAGCTGCCACACCAGGGGCACCCGGTCAGTGCCGGCGTAGTGGAGGTCGGTTTCCCAGGGCTGTCTAGGTACCAGGTCGTTCTGATGTCCGGCAAGTATGTATTCCACCACATAGTCCGCCATGGTCTTTTCACTGCCGCCGGATACGCAGGCGGGATGAACAAGCGCATGGAGTTTCAACGCCAGGGATTTAACCTTTTTGGAATCTCTGGCATTTAACGCCTCATGGAAGGCAAGGTCGATCGTACGGTAATCATCATAGAGCATCTTCTTTAACATGGTGTCTCCTCCTCAAATTCCGAACTGTCACCCACCCGATATTTAATATTGTACCACCCAAATGTGAAGAAATCTACTGCCCGTTAAGACGGTCGATCGAATTTTTGCGACTTTTCTGCCAATATCGAATAGAAAACGCTCCGGCGATTTTGTCCTCGTCCGGAGCGTTTCTATCCAATGTCCCGGCTCATCATTAAAGACAAGCCCAGGCAACATACTGTTTTATGACTAACCCGCAAGGCTTTGCCGGGCGTTTCCCCCTGTATACGTCTGTCAGTCCGCGAACAGCGGGGTGGAGAGATACCGGTCGCCGGTGTCGGGCAGCAGGGCCACGATGGTCTTACCCTTGTTTTCCGGCCGCTTGGCCAGTTCGATGGCGGCCCACACCGCCGCGCCGGAGGAGATGCCCACCAGCACGCCCTCGCTGCGGCCCACCCGCTTGCCGGCGGCAAAGGCGTCCTCGTTCTCCACGGCGATGATCTCGTCGTAGACCTGGGTGTTCAGCACGTCGGGCACGAAGCCCGCGCCGATGCCCTGGATCTTGTGGCTGCCGGCGGTGCCCTTGGACAGCACCGGGGAGGAGGCGGGCTCCACCGCCACCACCTTGACGTCGGGATTCTTCTCTTTCAGATACTCTCCCACGCCGGTGACGGTGCCGCCGGTGCCCACGCCGGCCACGAAGATGTCCACCTGCCCGTCGGTGTCGCCCCAGATCTCCGGGCCGGTAAAGGCCTTGTGAGCGGCGGGGTTGGCGGGGTTGACGAACTGGCCGGGGATGAAGGCGTTGGGGATCTCCTTGGCCAGCTCGTCGGCCTTGGCGATGGCCCCCTTCATGCCCTTGGCACCCTCGGTGAGGACCAGCTCGGCGCCGTAGGCCTTCATGATCTGCCGGCGCTCCACGCTCATGGTCTCGGGCATGACGATGATGATGCGGTAGCCCCG
>CANRFT010000052.1 GCA_947629955.1 uncultured Oscillospiraceae bacterium | reverse complement strand
GCGGCACCAAGGAGCTGGAAAAGCAGGTCCGGGCCGCCGAGCGGGCGGTGGAGAAGGCGGAGATCCGGCTGGACGAGATCACCGGCGAGATGGACGAGGCCGCCTCCGACTACCTGAGACTGCAGGAGCTCTACGAGGAGCGGGACCGGCTGGAGGACGAGCTGGCCCATCTTTACGCGGAGTGGGAGAAGCTGGCCAGCCAGCTGGAGGAGGCCAAAAGCTGAGTTTTGGAGGGCGCCATGAATGAGACCATGAGCTATCACCGATACCATGGAAGCCGCCGGCGGGGGGTCAACTGGCTGATCGTCCTGCTGGCGGCGGCGGTGCTGGCGGCCGTCTGCTTCGCCATCCCCTTTGGGGCGGTGATCGCCGGGGCCCGCACGGATATCCGGGGCGACCCCCAGGTGATGGTGATTTTCGGCTGCCAGGTTCGGAAGGACGGGCCCTCCATCCTGCTCCGGGACCGGCTGGACATCGCCCTGGACTACCTGGAGGACCACCCGGACATGACGGTGGTGGTCACCGGCGGCAAGGGGGACGACGAGCACCTGTCCGAGGCACAGGCCATGTACGACTACCTGACGGAGCGCGGGGTGGACGGGGAGCGCATCCTCATGGAGGACCGGTCCGTCAACACCCGGGAGAACATCTACTACACCTTTGAGTTGCTGGCCGCCAACGGCTATGACACCACCGCTGAGATGTTGGCGGTGTCCAATGGGTTCCACCTGGCCCGCATCCGTATGCTGTGGGACAGGGCCGGAGGGGCATATAACCTGAGTACGCTGGCGGCCCCCTCCAGCCATCTGCCGTCCCGGATCTGGATGTACGTTCGGGAGCCGCTGGCGCTGGTGAAATCCTTCTTTTTTGACTGAGGTGAACGAGCTTGACCGACCAGTTGAGGGCCGTTGAGGCCAGATACGCGGAGATCGAGGCCCGGCTGGCGGCGGGGGAGACCTATTCTGACCCGGAGCTGGTGGCCCGGCTCAACCGGGAGCAGCGGGAGCTGGAGCCTCTGGTGACCGCCTACCGGGGCCTGGTGAAGGCCCGGGAGGCCCGGGCCGGGGCGGAGGAACTGCTGGCCGACCCGGAGATGAAGGAGCTGGCCCAGGAGGAGCTGGCCGCCGCCAGGGCCGACATCGAGCGGCTGGAGCGGGAGATCAAGGTCCTGCTGCTGCCAAAGGACCCCAACGACGGCAAGAACGTCATCATGGAGATCCGGGCCGGCGTGGGCGGGGAGGAGTCCGCCCTGTTCGCCGCGGACCTGACCCGGATGTACACCATGTACGCCGAGGGCCGAGGCTGGAAGGTGGAGGTCAACTCCGCCAGTGAGACCGAGCTGGGCGGTGTCAAGGAGATCTCCTTCACGATAGAGGGGGAGGGCGCCTGGTCCCGGCTCAAGTACGAGAGCGGTGTCCACCGGGTCCAGCGGGTGCCCGAGACCGAGTCCGGCGGCCGGGTCCACACCTCCACCGCCACGGTGGCCGTCCTGCCCGAGATGGCCGAGGTGGACGTGGAGCTGGACCCCGACGACGTGGAGATGCAGGTGTTCCGCTCCTCCGGGGCGGGCGGGCAGCACATCAACAAGACCTCCTCCGCCGTGCGGCTCATCCACCGGCCCACCGGCACGGTGGTGGAGTGCCAGCAGGAGCGGAGCCAGTTCCAGAACCGGGAGAAGGCCATGCGGCTGCTGGCCTCCATCCTCTATGAGCGGGAGCGAGAGCGGGTAGAGAGCGAGTACGGCGAGACCCGCCGCAGCCAGATCGGCACCGGCATGCGCAACGAGCGCATCCGCACCTATAACTTCCCCCAGGGCCGCCTCACCGACCACCGTATAGGACTTACCCTTTACAAGCTGGACGCGGTGATGGACGGCGACCTGGACGAGATCATCGACGCCCTGGCCGCCGCCCGGCAGGCGGAACAGCTGGCGGAGCGAGGCTGATATGAAGTACACCCATGTGATATTCGACCTGGACGGCACCCTACTGAACACCATCGACGACCTGACCGACGCGGGCAACCACGTCTGTGCGGCCCGGGGCTGGCCCGTCCACACGGCGGATCAGTTCAAGCTCATGGTGGGCAACGGCATCCCCAAACTGGTGGAGCGGTTTTCGCCGCCGGGGACGGATAAAGAGACCCTGGCCGCCGCCCTGGCGGAGTTCTCAGCCTATTACGCCGCCCACAGCGAGGACAGGACAGCGCCTTATCCCGGCGTGCCGGAGATCCTGGCGGCGCTGAAAGAGGCCGGGGTCCGCCTGGCGGTGCTGTCCAACAAGGCGGACGCCATCGCGGGGCCGCTGGTGGAGCGGTATTTCCCCGGCGTGTTCGAGGCCGTCCAGGGGGCCCTCCCCGGCGTGCCTGCCAAGCCCAACCCCACCCTGCTGCGTAAGCTGATGGCGCGGCTGGGCGCCTCCCCGGAGAGCACCCTGTTCGTGGGAGACAGCAATGTGGACGTCAAGACCGGCAAAAACGGCGGTTTGAGGGTCTGCGGGGTCCTCTGGGGCTTCCGGGACCGGGCGGAGCTGGAGAGCGCCGGGGCGGACCGGTTCGCCTCCACGGCGGAGGAATTGAGACAGATCATTTTAGGCGAGCGGTGACCTTGCGTTGGATACGAAACTTCTCACACAAAACGATATCGACGAGGCCGCCGCCATTCTGAGACGGGGCGGGCTGGTGGGCATCCCCACCGAGACGGTCTACGGCCTGGGGGCCAACGGCCTGGACCCGGAGGCGGTGGGCCGCATCTTCGCGGCCAAGGGCCGGCCCCAGGACAACCCGCTGATCTTACACGTCCCCTCGGCGGACTGGCTGAGCCGCTGGTGCGTGGACGTGCCGGAGACGGCCTATGTCCTGGCGGAGCGGTTTTGGCCGGGGCCCCTGACCATGATTTTAAAACGGGGCCCCCAAGTCCCCGATGTGGTCACCGCCGGGCTGGACACGGTGGGGATGCGCTGCCCGGACCATCCGGTGACGCGGGCCATTCTATCGGCGGCGGGGGTGCCTGTGGCCGCGCCGTCGGGGAACACGTCGGGCCGGCCCAGCCCCACCACGGCGGCCCATATGCTGGAGGACATGGACGGCAAGATCGACGCCATCGTGGACGGCGGCCCCTGCGCCGTGGGGGTGGAGTCGGCCATCATCGACCTGACGGTGACGCCGCCCCGGCTGCTGCGCCCCGGCGGGGTCACGCTGGAGCAGCTCCGGGAGGTCCTGGGCGACGTGGCGGTGGACGCCGCCGTGGTCCGGCCCATGGGGGCGGGGGAGCGGCCCCGGGCCCCCGGTATGAAGTACCGCCATTACGCCCCCAAGGCCCCGGTGACGGTGGTGACGGGGGAGCCGGCAAAAAGCGCCGCCTACATCGCCGCCCACGCCAGCGCGGGGGACGGGGTCATCTGCTTTGACGAGTTTGCCGGGCAATTCCCCGGGAAAACCGTGGAGCGGCTGGGCCCCGCCGCCGACAAGGGGGAGCAGGCCCGGCGGGTGTTCGACGCCCTCCGCGCCTTCGACAGTACCGCTGTCCCCGCCATCTGGGCCCAGTGTCCGGACTCCGCCGGCATCGGCCTGGCGGTGGCCAACCGGCTGAACAAGGCGGCGGGGTTCCACATCGTGGAGGCGTGAAACCCTTGTGATTCAAGGGCCGCAACCTCCGGTTGCGGCGGAAGTGCTTTACAAAAACCGGCCCGGCTTCTACCATAGACGCAGG
The DNA here is from genome assembly GCA_947629955.1 of uncultured Oscillospiraceae bacterium. GTDB lineage: Bacteria > Bacillota > Clostridia > Oscillospirales > Oscillospiraceae > Enterenecus. Next base: position 7,227 of record CANRFT010000052.1, on the reverse strand, counting down.
AGGTGACTGAGATGTCATTGAGTGAGATCTTGCAGCGTCTGCGGAAGGAGCGGGGCCTGTCCCAGGAGGACGTGGCCCGGAAGCTGTTCGTGTCCCGGCAGTCGGTGTCCAAATGGGAGAACGGCGCCGCCGAGCCAGGGGTGGACAACCTGAAAGCGCTGGCGAAGCTCTACGGCGTCACCGTCGACGAGCTGGTGGGGAACGAGAGCGGGAGGACTGCGGCGACGGCCCCGTTGGCCCAGCCTGTGCAGCCTCCCGTGCCGCCGGAGAGACCGCCCGCCGCCCGCGGGATGTCCGCCGGGGACCGCTTTTACTGGGTCATCGTTCTGGTCAATCTGGCGGTTTCGGTGGTGGCCTGGGGCTGGATGGACCATATCACGATCCCGCTGTTTCTGATCGCGCTGGTCATCGGCATCTGGGCCGTCAACCCGAATATGTGGATAGCCTGCATGGTCTGCGTGGGGATCAGCGTGGCGTCGAACCTGTGGAGCAACCTGGGGGACGCGTTCCGCTATGGGGAAGCGGCGGTCTTTCTGGCGATGGAGCTGGCCCTGGCCGCGTTCGACTTCTTTGCCCTTTCCCGCCCGTCCATCCGCGCTCGGTTCGACCGGTAAAGGAGGCTTTGGAATGATCGTCATCGGCATCACCGGCCCCACCGGGGCGGGGAAGACCACGGTGCTGAACGTGCTGACCCAGTTCGGCGCGGAGATCGTGGACTGCGACGCGGTGTACCATAAAATGCTGAAAAATGACATAAAAATGCTGTCTGAGCTGCGAAATCGGTTCGGAAATGACATTTTTGGTGAAGATGGCCAATTGCGCCGGAAGGCGTTAGGTGATATTGTATTTGGGCATCCTGAGGCGCTGTCTGATTTGAACGCCATCACCCACCGGTACATTTTGAGAGAGTTGGACGGCCTCATTGAGCACGCGAAATGGGAGGGCCGCCCCGCCGTCGCCCTGGACGCCATCGCCCTCATCGAGAGCGGGCTGGCGGCTCGGTGCGATGTGACGGTGGCCGTCACCGCCGACGACGAGGTCCGGGTGGGACGCATCATGGACCGGGAGGGCATTTCGGAGGAGTACGCCCGCAAACGGGCGGCGGCCCAGAAGCCCTCCGCCTGGTTCGAGGCCCGGTGCGATCATACCCTCCGCAACGACGGCTCCCGAGAGGAGCTGGAGAAAAAGGCGCGGGCGCTGTTTTCGACGATCATTCCAAAGGAGGAACTGTGATATGGACGAGAAAAAGACCGGCGGGGAGCTGCGTGACAGCCTGCTGAGCCAGAAGAAAAACGGCTGGGACACGGTGGATGAGGCCACGGAAAAGGCCATTTTCGACTACTGCGACGGGTATATGGACTACCTGGATGCGGGCAAGACCGAGCGCACCTGCGTGGAGAACACCGTAGAGCTGGCCAGGGCCGCGGGCTTTGTCCCCTTTGAGCGGGGGATGGACCTCCGGCCGGGGATGAAGATCTACCGGGTGAACCGGGGCAGGGCGGTCAACCTGGCGGTGATCGGCTCCGCCTCCCTGGACCAGGGGGTCACCATCTGCGCCGCCCATATCGATAACCCCCGCCTGGATCTGAAGCCCAATCCCCTCTATGAGGACTGCGAGCTGGCCTTCCTCAAGACCCACTATTACGGCGGCCTGCGCAAGTATCAGTGGGTGACCATCCCCCTGGAGCTGCGGGGCGTGGTGGCCATGAAGGACGGCTCGGTGATAAAGGTCTCCGTGGGGGCTGAGGAGGGCGACCCTCTGTTCACCATCACCGATCTGCTGCCCCACCTGGCCGCCGCCCAGAGCCAGAAGAAGCTGGCCGAGGCCGTCCCCGCAGAGACCCTGAATCTGCTGGCGGGCAGCCGCCCCCTGAAGGATGACGAGGGCGCGGACCGGGTGAAGCTGGCCGTGATGAAGCTGCTGAACGAGCGCTACGGCATCACCGAGGACGACTTCCTCTCCGCCGAGCTGGAGGCCGTTCCCGCCTTCGACGCCACCGACATCGGCTTTGACCGCTCCCTCATCGGCGCCTACGGCCACGACGACCGGGTGTGCGCCTACGCCGCCTTCAAGGGGCTGCTGGACCTGCCCTCCACCCCGGTGCGCACCGCCGTGTGCGTGCTGGCCGACAAGGAGGAGATCGGCTCCGTGGGCGTGTCCGGGATGCAGTCCCGGTTCTTCGACACCTTCATGGAGGACCTGTGCGCCAGCCAGCGCCTCCCCGTCCGGGCCTGCTATGAGAAGTCCTTCTGCCTGTCCACCGACGTGTCCATCGCCTACGACCCCGACTTCCCCGAGGTGTATGAGAAGAACAACTCCGCCCGGATCAACTACGGCGTGGGCATCTGCAAGTATACCGGCCGGGCGGGCAAGAGCGGCGCCTCCGACGCCGGGGCCGAGACGGTGGCCTATCTCCGCCGCCTGCTGGACGACCGAAAGGTGCTGTGGCAGATGTGCGAGCTGGGCAAGACCGACGTGGGCGGCGGTGGCACCGTGGCCCTCTACATGGCCAACCGCAACATCGACACCATCGACGCCGGGGTGCCCGTGCTGTCCATGCACGCCCCCTTCGAGACGGTGGGCAAGCTGGACTGCTACATGTGCTACGCCGCCTGCCGGGCGGTGTACGAGGGGTAAAACGCATAAAAACAGCCCCCTTTGGAGAAAATACCCTCCAAAGGGGGCTTTGCCATGACCGAGGAGACCAGACCCACCGAGTCCGCCAGCCAGCAGGAGAACGAGGACCGGCAGGACCGCCGCCAGGACATCGTGGATATGGGCTCGTCCACCGTCCGCACCGGGGACGGGGTGATCCACACCCTGACCATCATCGGCCAGATCGAGGGCCACCAGGAGGCCCCGACCGGGTCCAAGACCACCAAGTATGAGCACGTTCTGCCCCTGCTCACCGCCGTGGAGGAGAGCGGGGAGGTGGACGGCCTTCTGATTTTGCTCAACACCATGGGTGGCGACATCGAGGCGGGCCTTGCCATCGCGGAGCTGATCTCCGGCATGAGCAAGCCCACCGTGTCCCTGGTGCTGGGAGGAGGCCACTCCATCGGGGTGCCGCTGGCCGTGGCGGCGAGAGAGTCCTTCATCGTGCCCTCCGGGGCCATGACCATCCACCCGGTGCGGCTCAACGGCCTGGTCATCGGCGTCAGCCAGACCTTTCATTACTTCGAGCGCGTCCAGGACCGCATCTGCGACTTCGTCACCCGCAACAGCCGCATCAGCCGGGAGGACTTCGAGGGCCTCATGCTCAACACCGGCGAGATGGCCGCCGACGTGGGCAGCGTCATCTACGGGGAGGAGGCGGTGCGGCTGGGCCTCATCGACCACCTGGGCGGCCTGTCCGACGCGCTGGGGTGCCTTCACCGGATGATGAAGGAGGACGGGGAGCGCCGGAAAAACGAATCGCTGTAGGGGCGGATGTCCCCATCCGCCCGCCTGTCACCGACCGGCCCGAGAGGGCCGGTTTTTCACGCCCTTAAAAAATTTTGTGAAAATGGAAATTTCATCTTGACTTTAATAAAATTAAGATTTATATTTAATTTTGTAAAAGAAAGGGGGCGGGACGATGCCCATCGAGATGGTGCCCGGCTGGATGGCCGGGCTGGAGGAGGAGGACGTGGCCTTCATCCGGCGATTTTTGCTCTCCTCCGGGTCCCTGAAGGAGATGGCGACGCAGTACGGCGTGTCCTATCCCACGGTGCGGCTGCGGCTGGACCGGCTGATCCAGAAGATCAAGCTCAGCGAGGCCGCCGACCAGGACCCCTACGTGGCGCTGGTGAAGCGGCTGGCTATGGACGACAAGCTGGACTTCGACACCGCCAAGCTACTCATCGGGGCCTACCGGAAACAGAAAAAGGAGGTATTGTAAAATGACGTCTGCTGTTAATGTGTTTATTTTGTATGTGATCATCGGCATCCCGGTGTGCGTAGGGCTGTGTTTCTTTCAGCGGTGGCTGTCCAGGATGGACCGGCGCTGGCCGGGGATGATCCTGCCGGTGATGGCCTTTGTGCTGTCGGTGATCTTTGTGCTGATGACCACCTCTTGGGACCCGCTGGGATACCGTATCGAATTGCTCGGCATGTTTTTGGAGTTGGCGGGGAAGTTCCTGGCCGCCAACATCCCCACGCTGGTATTCCTGGCAATCTATTTCCTCTGCCGCCGGAAGCGGGAGGAGCGGACCAAGATGGATTTGAAAGACCTGTGACCAACTGACAGACGCGGAAAGGAGGCGCGCCCATGGCCGCTGTCATTGAATTTTTGACCGACCCCAACACCGTAAAGTTTTTGACTGACCCGGTGCTCCTCTTTTTGCTGGGGCTGATTGTCGCCATCGTCATCCTGGCGGTGCGGCTGATCCGCAAGGGCGACATCATGCCCGCAAGGGAGAAGCTGGTGATCACAGCCGCCATCGTGATCTGCGCCGTGTCCGCCGGGTTCATTCTCTGGCTCGCCATCGGCTTCGGCGGCAACGCCCACCCGCCGGTGGAGCACACGCCGGTGCTGCCGGTAGGGTGATTGGCGTAACTGAGCAGGGGCTGCCCCATGTGGCGGCCCATTGCCTTTGCGGTTCAAGGGGGGACTGAATATGAAAAAGTATTACATCATCGCCGGCATTTTGACCGCCGTGGGGCTGCTGGGGACGCTTATCGGCCTGGCGCTCCTGCCGGACATTGTGCCGGTCCACTATAATTTTGCCGGTGAGGCGGACCGGATGGGCAGCAAGTATGAGATGCTGGCTACTCCTGTCATAGCAATTCTGTTCTGCGGCGTTTTTCTGATGATGGCCCGATTCTCCAAGGACACCAAGGATGGGAGGCTCCAGCGGAAGATCTTCGCCGTCACGGGGATTTTTATGCTGGCGCTGTTTTTCGGCATAGGGTTCTGGTTCATGTATCTGGCCGGTCGGGCGGACCCCGGCGTCCCCGCTGTGGACGCCGGGGCGCTGCTCAAGGGCTGCGGCGTGTTCCTCGGGCTGGCCCTCATCATCCTGGGGAACTTCATGCCAAAGGCCCGGCGCAACGCCTTCTACGGCCTGCGGGTGCCCTGGACCATGGACAGCGAGGCGGTGTGGCAGCGGAGCCAGAGGTTCGCGGGCATCGCCGCCGTCGTCGCCGGGATATTGACCATCGTACTCTCCTTCGTCCTGCCGGGGCAGTGGGCCGTCGTGGGGGTGATCGTTATGCCCGCGGTGTGGGTAGTCCTGTCGCTGGTCATGTCGTGGCGGTATCACAAAGAGGCTTAGCGCGCTGGACGTAACGGATACGTGGTAGGGGCCGCCCCGTGTGGCGGCCCTCTTTCTGCCCCGCGGCCCCCATTTTTATAAAAATTTTTCGCGGGAGCGGGATATTTCGGCCTCCTGATGGATATTCCAGTTGAAAGGCCTTTCAGAGAACGACGGACGGCGAGGTGAAAGCGTGGACCGGGAGGAGTTTGCCCAGGCGGTGGAGCGGTACGGCGACATGGTCTTCCGCGTGGCCTACAGCTGCCTCAGACGGCGGGAGGACGCGGAGGACGTGATGCAGGAGACCCTGCTGAAGCTCTACCGGGAGGACAAACCCTTTGACAGCGAGGATCACCGCCGGTTCTGGCTGATCCGCGTGGCGGTGAACGAGTCCCGCAAGGTCACGCGGTGGTACCGCCGGGTGGTCCCCCTGGACGAGCTGCCCGAGGCGGCCGCCCTCGACCGGCCGGAGCAGAGCGAGCTGTTCCGGGCGGTGATGGATCTGCCCGCCAAATACCGGCTGCCGGTGTACCTCTACTACTACGAGGGGTACTCCGTCCGGGAGGTGGGGGAGCTCACCGGGGCCAGAGAGTCCACCGTCCAGACCCGGCTGGCACGGGCCAGAGAACTTTTGAGACGATCGTTACAGGAGGTTTGAGGTATGAACAGGGAACTTTATCGGGAGACTTTTTCCAGGCTGAGAGCCTCCGACCAGGCAAAGGAGGAGCTTTTGAACATGACGGAAGAGAAGAAAACAGTAAGAGTGCGGACGGTCCGCGTGGTCCGCAATGTCCTCATCGCGGCGGTGCTGTGTCTGGCGCTCATCGGCACGGCCTTCGCCGCCGGGGTGCTGGAGATCGGCCCCGACGGGCTCGTGGTCCTGGGGATGTTCTCCCGGGGCTTTGTGTATGACGCGGAGGGCGATCCGGTATTCCAGGCTGATCCGGAGAAGATCGCGTCCGGCGAGCAGGTGGTCACGGAGCCGAAGGATGTGGCCGGCGCCAAGCTGGCGGAAGAGGACGACAGGCTCGTCCTGTACTATCAGTACGGCCTCACCGAGGGGAAGGAGGACATCACCGACGCCATCCTGGAGAGCGGCACATACTCCATGTCAGGCGCGAAGGATGGCTACGAGCTGTCCGTTACGGTCTGCCCCTGCCCGGAGGAGGAGCTGGAGGACAGTGAAGTTTTGTTCTATCAGGGCACTGGATACTATTTGAAGGTCAGCGGTAAGTTCCCTGGCGGCGACTATATCTCCAAGGACAAAGAGGGGAATGAGGAGCCGATCTGGCATGAGGGGATGACCTTCCATTGGGAGGGCAGCAGCAGTTTCTTCGTCAACGGCAGCGGGCTCAACTATACCGCGGGGGGCTGAGCTGATCCGGAACCGGCAAAAAGAGAGCCCGGCCGCAAGGCCGGGCTCTCTTCATGGGTATCTCACTCCAGCACCGCGCCTCTGGCGGCGGAGGTGACCAGCTTGGCGTACCGGGCCAGGTAGCCGGTCTTGACCTTGGGCTCCGGGCAGACCCAGGCGGCCTTCCGGGCGGCCAGGGTGGCCTCATCCACCTTCAGGGTGATGGAGTTGGCGTGGATGTCGATGGCGATGGGGTCGCCGTCCTCCACGAAGGCGATGGGACCGCCCTGGGCGGCCTCGGGGCACACGTGGCCGATGGCCGCGCCCCGGGTGGCGCCGGAGAAGCGCCCGTCGGTGATGAGGGCCACGGACTCGCCCAGGCCCATGCCCACGATGGCGGAGGTGGGGTTCAGCATCTCCCGCATGCCGGGGCCGCCCTTGGGGCCCTCGTAGCGGATGACCACCACGTCCCCGGGGACGATCTTGCCGGCGTAGATGGCGGCGATGGCGTCCTCCTCGCTGTCAAAGACACGGGCGGGGCCCTCGTGGGCCATCATCTCAGGGGCCACGGCGGAGCGCTTCACCACGCAGCCCTCGGGGGCCAGGTTGCCCTTCAGCACGGCGATGCCGCCGTCGGC
>CANRFT010000051.1 GCA_947629955.1 uncultured Oscillospiraceae bacterium | reverse complement strand
CTCTTTTGCTGTATCTTCTCCGTAAATCAAAACCTAACCTATGCAAGCGCTTAGACTCGGTTTTTCGACAGACTGAGGAGCCGCCCTTCCGGGGCGGCTCCTTTCGCGTGATCTAACCTTTTGGCCTGGGGCGGAATACGAAGGCGACGATCACCCCCAGGAAGATGGCGGCGGCGATGCCGCCGGCCGTGCTGGTGATCCCCCCGGTGAGGGCCCCCAGCAGGCCGTCCTTGGCCACCCCCTCCTGGACGCCCTTGGCCAGGGTATAGCCGAACCCGGTGAGGGGCACCGTGGCCCCGGCCCCGGCCCAGTCGGCCAGGGGCTTGTAGAGGCCCACGGCGGTGAGGACCACCCCGGCCACCACATAGGCCACCAGGATGCGGGCGGGGGTGAGCTTAGTCTTGTCGATCAGGATCTGGCCGACCACGCAGAACAGGCCGCCGACCAGAAACGCGCGCAGATATTCCATATCAGTGTCCTCCTTCCAGGGCGATGGCGTGGCAGATGCCGGGGACGGACTCCCCCTGCATGACGGCGGTGGGGGAGTGGAGGGCCCCGGTGGGGCAGAACAGCACCCGCCTCCACCGGCCGGACAGCAGGCCGGGGAGCAGATGGGCGCACAGCACCGAGGCGGAGCAGCCGCAGCCGGAGGCCCCGGCGTGGACGTCCTGCTGGTCCGGGTCGAACAGGAGCAGGCCGCAGTCGCTGTAGTTGGACAGGGGACAGCCGTCGTCAGAGAAGAAGTCGGACACGATCTCCGAGCCCAGCCTGCCCAGGTCCCCGGTGACGATGAGATCGTAGTAGTCGGGGGAGAGGCCGGTATCCTCAAAGTGGGCCTTGAGGGTCTTGTAGGCGGCGGGGGCCATGGCGGCCCCCATGTTGTTGGCGTCCTTGATGCCGTAGTCGGTGACCTTGCCCACGGTGACCCGTGTAATGCTGATCCCCTTCACAGGCCGGTTGGTGAGCACCACCGCGCCGGAGGCGGTGGCCGTCCACTGGGCGGTGGGGGTGCGCTGGCAGCCGTACTCCAGGGGGGTGCGGTACTGCCGCTCCGCCGAGCAGAAGTGGGAGGAGGTGACGGCGGCGACGTAGGTCCCGTACCCGCCGCTGAGCAGCAGCGTTGCCAGGGCCAGGCTCTCCCCCATGGTGGAGCAGGCCCCGTACAGCCCGAAGAAGGGCACCTCTGACGCCCGGGCGGCGTAGCCGGAGCCGATGCACTGGTTCAGCAGGTCGCCGGCCAGCAGATAGTCCAGATCGGCGGTGTGGAGGCCGGCCCGCTTCAGGGCCGCGTCCAGAGCCAGCCCCTGCATGACCGACTCCGCCTGTTCCCAGCTCTTGGCGCCGAACAGATCGTCCTGGCAGGTGTGGTCAAAGTGGCGGCCCAGGGGCCCGGAGGTCTCCTTTTTGCCGCCTACTGCGCCGTGGCCGATGATGACGGGCGGGACTTCGGGCTGGAAGGTCTGTCTGCCCAGTTTGGTATTGCCCATGTGAGACACCCTCTTTTCGCGTTTGCGGATAGTGTTTCCGGCGGAGCGGATTTCATGCACGAATGGGATTTTTTCTCTGGTAAAGAGGGATCGTTTGTGCTATACTGATGCTTTAGAATGTGATTTGGAGGAATGGTCATGTCTGAGGAGAAACGCTCCATCGGCTACATCTGCCCGGTGTGCGGCCAGGCGGTGGTGGCGGAGCGGACCCTGTTCCAGCTACTGGCGGGGGACAGCGCCATCCCGTGCCCCTGCGGCAAGTCGGAGCTGTCCGTCCGGCAGCTGGGGGACCGGTGCGAGATCACCGTGCCCTGCCTGTTCTGCGCCAAAGACCACCGGGCGGCCTGCTCCAACGCGGGGCTGAAAAACCAGAAGCTCATCGCCCTGAGCTGCGGCAAGTCGGGCCTCGCCATCTGCCACATCGGGGAGGAGGGCCAGGTGTTCCGGGCCATGGAGAAGCTGGAGGCCGCGGTGGACAAGCTCCGCCGGGACGACAGCCAGGAGAGCCGGGGGACCTTCCTCAACGATGTGGTCATGGGGGAGGTCCTGGCCGAGCTGAAGGACATCGCCGCCCGGGGCGGGATCCAATGCGCCTGCGGCTGCGACCAGTACGGGGTCAAGGTGGGCTACTCCTCGGTGGACGTGATCTGCGCCGCCTGCGGGGCGGCCCTGCGCCTGCCGGCGGCCACCCCCGACGACATCGACGGGATCTGCGCCCGGTACACCCTGACCATTCCGGGAAAGAGGGAACAGTAAAAATGAGCGTGATCTTTAAGACGGAACTGCGAGTGGACTCCCGTGACGTGGACCTGTTCAATCAAGCCCGGCCCTCGGCGGTGCTGGGGCTCATGCAGGAGGCCGCCACCCAGGCGGCCATGGCCCTGAAGGTGGACGGCCCCCGCATTTTGAAGAAGTACGGCTGCCTGTGGATGGTCACCCGGAACTGGGTGGAGCTGGAGGCCCCTCTCCGCTGGGACGACCGGATCACCGTGGAGACCTGGCACCGGGGCGGGACCGGGGCCTCCGTGTACCGGGACTTCGAGTTCTTCCGGGACGGGGCGTATGTGGGCCAGGCCACCTCTATCTGGGCCATGGTCCACGCGGAGGAGCGGCGGGTCATGCCCATGAAGCGGGTGGAGGAGTTCGCCGGCACCGACGGCGGCGAGCGGAACAAGTCCATCCGGCTCCGGGGGACCCATATGCCCGAGAGCTTTGACGGCCATCAGCCCCGGTATCTGGGCTACTCCGACACCGATCTGAACGGCCACGTGAACAACGTCCACTACGCCGATTACGCCTGCGACGCCCTCCATCTGGAGCGGCTGGGCCGGGGAAAGTACGTCCGGGCCTTCCAGATCGACTACCTCAGCGAGTGCCGGGCGGGGGAGACCCTGCGGATCGACACCGCCGTCCGGGAGGGCGAGCTGTTCGCCCAGGGCGTGGGGGAGGACGGGGTCAAACGGTTCGACTTCGATCTGACCCTGGCGGACCTATAACAGGTTCTTCCAGGTGGGCAGCTCCCCCTCAGCGATCAGCTCCAGCTGGGTGATGAGCCTTGCGTTGGCGGCGGCGTACTCCGCCGGCTGGCGCTCCTGCCCCTGGAGATAGGCCAGGGTCTCGCCGAAACAGCTCAGCACCCCGTCGATGTCCCTGTGGTGGAGGGTGGCGTGGAGATACCCCTCGTTCTCCAGCCAGCGGTCCCTGGCCCGCTCCGTGATGGAGGCGGCCACCTCCCAATGGCCGGCCTCCGCCTCCCCCTGGGCCTGGGTCAGGGCGGCGGTGAGCTCCTCCGTCAGGGAGTGAAGGCACCACACGTGGACGGCGGACAGGCCGGCCAGCGCCAGCAGCAGGGCGGCGGCAATGGCAAGGCGCTTCACTTTACCCCTCCTTTGGGGACCACATAGGTATTGCCCGCCTGGTCCACCGTCAGCAGAAAGACCTGTTTCACCGAGTGGAGCCGGTGGGCGGCCAGCTGCTTCTCCAGCCAGTTCTCCTCGTAGCCCATCCCCGTCAGGTTGTGGGAGAGCAGCCGCCCGTCGCTGACGATGACCACCGGCATCCCGGCCTCCTCCGGGGAGAGGCCCATCTGGGCGGCGGTCACCGGCCGGTCGGCGGCGTTGGGCAGCACGGAGAGCTGGCCGTTGGTCTCCAGCAGGGCGAATTTGACGGACTTGAAGTCGCTGTAGCCCTGGATGCGCAGCTCCTCCATCAGCTCGTCGATGGTGAAGCGGGTGCGGCGGAGGGCCCCCTCCTGGACCACCCCGTCCTTGATGACCACGGAGGGCCGGCCCACCAGCAGGGTCCGGAAGGGGATGGACTTGGTGCACAGCACCGACAGGATGGTAGAGGTCGCCAGCAGCACCGCGATGGGGATGAGACCGGACAACAGGGGGATGCCGTTGTCCTGCATGGGCACCGAGGCCAGATCCGCGATGATGAGGGCCAGCACCAGCTCCGACGGCTCCAGCTGGCCGATCTGATGCTTGCCCAGCAGGCGGATGCCCGCCACGATGATGAGATACAGGATCACGGTGCGGAGGAATACCACGAACATAGAAGCACCTCTTTCGGGATTCGGCAGGGATTCTCTCAACATTTTGCCCTCTGCTCCCCGCGGATATGCGGCGGGTTTGTCCAAAACACTGATTTTCAAAATCCCCGAAAAATCGCGGAGGTTATTCTTGTTTTTTGCGGCGGGATACGATAGAATAGACAGAGCATGAGTAAAAAGGCAGGGATAGTTTTGAAAGCGACTTTGATTCTGGCGAACGGGACCCTTTTCCACGGCCGGGCCATCGGCGCCACCGAGGACCGGGTGTGCGAGATGGTCTTCAACACCTCCATGACCGGCTATCAGGAGATCCTCACCGACCCCTCCTACGCGGGGCAGGGGGTCGTGATGTCCTATCCCCTCATCGGCAACTACGGCGTCAACCATGAGGACAACGAGTCCGCCCGCCCTTGGGCGGAGGCCTTCGTGGTCCGGCATCTGTCCCCCGAGGGGAGCAATTTCCGCTGTGAGGACACCCTTGACAGCTATCTGAAATCTAACCACATCGCCGGCATCGAGGGCATTGACACCCGGGCGCTGACGAAAATACTCCGCAGCCAGGGCACCATGAACGGCATGATCACCTGCGCGGAGCATTTTAATATCAACGAGGTCATGGAGAAGCTGTCCGCCTTCCGAGTGGAGGGCACCGTGGAGCGGGTGACCTGCTCTGAGCCCTGGACCCTGCCCGCCGAAGGGGAGCGGAAGTACCGCGTCGCCCTGATGGACTACGGCATGAAGCGGAACATGGCCCAGTGCCTTGCCAAACGGGGCTGCGAGGTCACCGTGCTGCCCGCCCACACCCCGGCCGCCGAGGTGCTGTCCGGCGGCTACGACGGGGTGATGCTGTCCAACGGCCCCGGCGACCCCGCCGACAACACGGAGATCATCAAAGAGGTCAGAAAGCTGTACGAGTCCGACCTGCCCATCTTCGCCGTCTGCCTGGGTCACCAGCTGATGGCCCTGGCCACCGGCGCGAAGACCCACAAGATGGTGTTCGGCCACCGGGGCGGCAACCACCCGGTGAAGGATATCGAGGCGGGCCGGTGCTTCATCACCAGCCAGAACCACGGCTATGTGGTGGACGCCGCCACCGTGGACCCGGCGGTGGCCGCCGTGTCCCACGTGAACGTGAACGACGGCACGGTGGAGGGGCTGAAATACAGCCGCCCCAACTGCTTCACCACCCAGTTCCACCCGGAGGCCGCCCCCGGCCCCATGGACACGGAATATCTGTTTGACAGGTTCATCAACAGCATGGGAGGTGACCGGTAATGCCCAAGGACCCTAACATCAAGAAGGTGCTGGTGCTGGGCTCCGGCCCCATCGTCATCGGCCAGGCGGCGGAGTTCGACTACGCCGGCACCCAGGCCTGCCGCGCCCTGAAAGAGGAGGGCGTGGAGGTGGTGCTGGTCAACTCCAACCCGGCCACCATCATGACCGACAAGGACATCGCCGACCATGTGTACATCGAGCCCCTGAACATCCCCTCGGTGACCCAGGTCATCGAGATGGAGCGGCCCGACGCCATCCTGCCCACCCTGGGGGGCCAGACCGGGCTGAACCTGGCCATGAACCTCCACGAGCAGGGCGTTTTGGAGAAGTACGGCGTCCGCCTGCTGGGCACCAGCCCCGAGTCCATCCGCAAGGCGGAGGACCGGCAGGGCTTCAAGGACTGCATGGAGGAGATCGGCCAGCCCTGCGTCACCTCCGACGTGGTGGAGAGCGTGGACGGCGCGGTGGAGTTCGCCGAGAAGATCGGCTATCCCGTCATCGTCCGGCCCGCCTACACCCTGGGCGGCACCGGCGGCGGCATCGCCTACGACGAGGCCTCCCTCCGGGAGATCGCCGACCGGGGCATCCATCTGTCCCGGGTGGGCCAGGTGCTCATCGAGCGGTGTATCTCCGGCTGGAAGGAGATCGAGTTCGAGGTCATGCGGGACTCCGCCGGCAACGTGATCCAGGTGTGCTCCATGGAGAACATCGACCCCGTGGGCGTCCACACCGGCGACTCCATCGTGGTGGCCCCCACCCAGACCCTGGCCAACCGGGAGTTCCAGATGCTCCGCACCGCCGCCCTGGACATCATCACCGCGTTGAAGATCGAGGGCGGGTGCAACTGCCAGTTCGCCCTGAACCCCGATTCCTACGAGTACGCCGTCATCGAGGTCAACCCCCGTGTGTCCCGGTCCTCCGCCCTGGCCTCCAAGGCCACCGGCTATCCCATCGCCAAGGTGGCCGCCAAGATCGCCCTGGGCTACACCCTGGACGAGATCCCCAACGCCGTCACCGGCAAGACCACCGCCTGCTTCGAGCCCACGGTGGACTACTGCGTGCTCAAGATCCCCCGCCTGCCCTTTGACAAGTTCACCACCGCCAGCCGGACCCTGGGCACCCAGATGAAGGCCACCGGAGAGGTCATGGCCATCGCCAACTCCTTCGAGGGGGCGCTGATGAAGGCCATCCGCTCTCTGGAGCTGAACGTGCGGGCGCTGAAGCTGGATAAGCTGGAGGGACTGTACACCGACGAGATCGAGGACCTGCTGGTGAACGTCACCGACGAGCGGCTGTTCGTGGTGGCGGAGGCCCTCCGCCGGGGCTTCTCGCCGAAAAAGATCAACCACATCACCAAGATGGATATCTGGTTCCTGGAGCGGTTCAAGAACATCATCGACATGGAGAACGCCCTCATCGCCTGCAAGGGCGTCCCCGACCCGGACACCATGCGCCGGGCCAAGGAGATGTGCTTCGCCGACAGCTACATCGGCCACCTGTGCGGCATGGCCCAGGCCGAGGTGAAGGCCCTCCGGGAACAGTACGGCATCATCCCCTCCTTCAAGATGGTGGACACCTGCGCCGCCGAGTTCGACGCGGAGACCCCCTACTACTACTCCTCCTACGACGGGGAGAACGAGGCGGAGGACACCGGTTCCGGTAAGAAGAAGGTGCTGGTGCTGGGCTCCGGCCCCATCCGCATCGGCCAGGGCATCGAGTTCGACTACTGCTCGGTCCACTCGGTGTGGGCCTTCTCCAGAATGGGCTACGAGACCATCATCGTCAACAACAACCCCGAGACCGTCTCCACCGACTTCGATGTGGCGGACAAGCTGTACTTCGAACCCCTCACCGCCGAGGACGTGCAGAACATCGTGGAGCAGGAGCACCCCTGGGGGGCGGTGGTCCAGTTCGGCGGCCAGACCGCCATCAAGCTGGCCAAAGCCCTCACCGACATGGGGGTGCGCATCCTGGGCACCTCCTCCGACGGGGTGGACGCCGCCGAGGACCGGGAGCGGTTCGACGCCATTTTGCAGAAGTGCGGCATCCCCCGGGCCAGGGGAAAGACCATCTTCACCACCCAGGAGGCTTTGGACGCCGCCCATGAGCTGGGCTATCCCGTGCTGGTGCGGCCCTCCTATGTGCTGGGCGGCCAGGGGATGGAGATCGCCTACAACGACCGGAACATCGAGGAGTTCATGCGCATCATCAACCTGACGGTGCAGGAGCATCCCATCCTGGTGGACAAGTACCTGATGGGCCGGGAACTGGAGGTGGACGGCGTCTACGACGGGGAGGACATCCTGATCCCCGGCATCATGGAGCACGTGGAGCGGGCCGGCGTCCACTCCGGCGACTCCATCGCGGTGTATCCGCCCCTCCACCTGGAGGACAAGCACCGGGAGCTGATCCTGCGCCACACCAAGAACATGGCGAGAGAACTGGGAGTGCTGGGCCTCATCAACGCCCAGTACATCCTCTATAACGACGACATCTACGTCATCGAGGTGAACCCCCGGTCCAGCCGGACCATCCCCTATATCTCCAAGGTCACCGGCGTGCCCATCATCGACCTGGCCACCAGGGTGATGCTGGGGGAGAAGCTGAAAGATCTGGGCTACGGCACCGGCATCTATCCCGAGGCCCCCTACTTCGCGGTGAAGGCCCCCGTCTTCTCCTTTGAGAAGCTCACCGACGTGGACACCGGCCTGGGGCCCGAGATGAAGTCCACCGGCGAGGTGCTGGGCATCGCGGAGACCTTCCCCCAGGCCCTGCTGAAGGCCTTCAAGGGCGCGGGGCTCCGGGCCCCCAAGAAGGGCGGCCGCATCATCGTCACAGTGAAGGACGAGGACAAGCGGGAGCTGCTGGGCATCGCCCGGGGCTTCGAGGAGATGGGGGTGGAGCTGTACGCCACCTCCGGCACCTGCGACTATCTGAACGACAACGGCGTGGAGTGCAAACGGGTGAACCGTGTCACCCAGTCCCACCCGAATATTCTGGACATGATCGGCTCCGGCACGGTGGATCTGGTCATCAACACCCCCACCAGGGGCCGCAAGCACGATTCCGACGGCTTCAAGATCCGCCGGGCGACCGTGGAACACTCGGTGGGCTGCGTCACCGCCATCGACACGGCCAGGGCGCTGCTCACCGTCCGGGAGCAGGGCAGGAGCGAGGACCTGGTGCCCATCGACGTGACGAAGATCTGACGCAATTCCCCGACCCCGCGTAAAGAGAGAAGACAGGAAGGGAGGGCAGGACCGTGACTGAGACGCGCATCTGGAAGACCAACTGGCTGTATTTTTTGGCCTGCGTCCTGGCGCCCCTTGCCCTCCTGCTGGTGACGGTGCAGCGGTATTGGAAGCTGCCCGAGCTCGGGGACTGGGACGTCACCCAGCTGCTCCAGTGGCCGCCGGTCCTACCCTTCCAGTGGCCCCCGGACAGGACCGTGCTCATCCCGGTCGCGGTGCTGATCCTGGCCATCCTGTGGTGGAAGCTGGGCGTGCGGGCTATTTTCCGGCTCTGCCTGAGGGGGGCGGAGCGGGATCTGGAGCGGAAGGGATTCCAATGCGCCAACGCCTTTACCGGCCGGGACTGCGCCGTGCTCATGGACGAGGAAAACAGGAAGATTGCCCTCCTGTTCAAGTGGAACCCCTTCCACACCTATGTGTTCCCCGCCGGACGCGTCACGAAGGTCTGGGTGGACGAGGGCCAGCGGGGACAAGGCGTCATGGAGGGCACCCGGCGGGTCAGCTTCCTGTTCACCGTGGGCAAGTCCAGGGTGCGGGCGAACACCTTCTCCTCCAGCCGGCGGTGGAAGATGGACGGCGACAACGTGCTCACCGCCATCTCCATGGCGGATATGATGGCGGACCTGCTGGAGTCTCTGAGAAAGGGGGAGGAGTGACATGCCTCTGAGGCTGCTGGATCGGCTGAAGGCCCCCTTTCGGGACGACTGGTGCAGATACTGCAGGCGCACCATGAACCATCCGCACAAGCGGCTGTTCGTCATTCCGGAGATGAAGGTGGGGAACTACGAGTCCCACACCGACGCGGACTACTACCGGGAGGCCCTGCGGCCGGTGGAGGCCAGGGGGGATATCCCCCCCGGGACATACGCCTGTCGGGCGGTGGAGTACCACTGCCCTCAGTGCGGCCGGCGGAAGGTGAAGCTGAACATCTTTCTGCCTGTGCGGGACAAGATCAAGCGGGAGGAGACCATCCTTTTCGACAACGGGAAGCGGCTGGAGTTCCTCTGGAATTGACCAAAAACAGACGGGCCATCCCTCTCCGGGATGGCCCGCGCGGTAAACACATAGTTGGGAGGACGTTTTATGAGCAGACAGACCGTCATCGTGCTGGATTTCGGCGGGCAGTATAACCAGCTCATCGCGCGGCGGGTCCGGGAGTGCGGCGTGTACTGTGAGCTGAAGCCCTATACCACCCCGCTGGACGAGCTCCGGTCTATGGACCCCATCGGGATCATCTTCACCGGCGGGCCTCACAGCGTCTACGCGGGAGGGGCGCCCTCCGTGGACCGGGAGATCTTCAGCTGGGGGGTGCCCATCCTGGGCATCTGCTACGGCTGCCAGCTCATGGCCCATCTGCTGGGGGGCCGGGTGGTCCCCGCCCAGGACGACTCCGCCCGGGAGTACGGCAAGACCCTCACCCAATTCGATACCGGGTGCAAGATGTTCGCCGGCCTGCCCGCCGACGGCGTCACCTGGATGAGCCACGGGGACTACATGGAGAAGGTGCCCGAGGGCTTCTCCCTCACCGCCTGGTCGGAGGCCTGCCCCAACGTGGCCATCGCCGACGAGGAGCGGGGCTTCTACGGCGTCCAGTTCCACCCGGAGGTCAACCACACCCAGCGGGGGGTGGATATGATCCGCGCCTTCCTGTACGAGGTCTGCGGCGCCCGGGGCGACTGGTCCATGGAGGACTACAAGCGCTCCGCCATCGCCGACATCCGCGCCAAGGTGGGGAAGGGCAGGGTGCTGCTGGCCCTGTCCGGCGGGGTGGACTCCTCCGTCATGGCCGCCCTGCTGGCCGAGGCGGTGGGCCGCCAGCTCACCTGCGTGTTCGTAGACCACGGCCTCATGCGGCTCAACGAGGGGGACGAGGTGGAGGCCGCCTTTGACCCCTGGGACATCAACTTCGTCCGGGTCAACGCCGGGGAGCGGTTCCTGACCAGGCTGGCCGGGGTAGAGGACCCCGAACGCAAGCGGAAGATCATCGGCGAGGAGTTCATCCGGGTGTTCGAGGAGGAGGCCCGCAAGATCGGCGCGGTGGACTTTTTGGCCCAGGGCACCATCTACCCGGACGTGATCGAGTCCGGCGGCACCGGCGCGGCGGGCACCGCCGTCATCAAGAGCCACCACAACGTGGGCGGCCTGCCCGACACGGTGGACTTCAAGGAGATCATCGAGCCCCTGCGCCTGCTGTTCAAGGACGAGGTGCGCCAGCTGGGCCGGGAGCTGGGCCTGCCGGAGTATCTGGTGACCCGCCAGCCCTTCCCGGGACCGGGCCTGGCCATCCGCATCATCGGCGACGTGACCCGGGAGAAAGCGGACACCCTCCGCCTGGCCGACTTCATCTTCCGGGAGGAGCTGGCCAAAGCGGGGGAGGACAGGAACCTGAACCAGTATTTCGCCGTGCTCACCAACACCCGCTCCGTGGGCGTCATGGGGGACGGCCGGACCTATGACTACACCCTGGCCCTCCGGGCGGTGACCACCGAGGACTTCATGACCGCCGACTGGGCCCGCATCCCCTACGAGGTGCTGGACCGGGTGAGCACCCGCATCGTCAACGAGGTCAGGGGGATCAACCGGATCGTGTACGATATCACGAGCAAGCCGCCGGCGACGGTGGAGTGGGAGTGAGTTTTTGAAACTCCGAACCCGTTGCGGCACAACGATTTTGCGGTTTTATATCTCTCTTTTGATAA
>CANRFT010000050.1 GCA_947629955.1 uncultured Oscillospiraceae bacterium | reverse complement strand
GTTTCTTTGTCTACATCATCGCCATCAGGCTTCTTTTGAACCACTCGCCTAGCGAGTGGTTTTCAGACTACAAAAAGTTCCGGCGGAAAATCCCGCCGGAACTTTTTGCGTTTATCGGAAGCTTACTTCTTGATGTTGAAGAAGGCCTTCTTGCCCAGATACTTGGCGGCGTCGCCCAGCTCCTCCTCGATGCGGAGCAGCTGGTTGTACTTGGCCACGCGGTCGGTGCGGCTGGGGGCGCCGGTCTTGATCTGGCCGGCGTTGACGCCCACCACGATGTCGGCGATGGTCACGTCCTCGGTCTCGCCGGAGCGGTGAGAGACCACGGCGGTGTAACCGGCCCGGTTGGCCTTCTCGATGGTGTCCAGGGTCTCGGTGAGGGTGCCGATCTGGTTGACCTTGATGAGCACGGAGTTGGCCACGCCCAGCTCCAGGCCCTTGGCCACGCGGGCGGAGTTGGTGACGAACAGGTCGTCGCCCACCAGCTGGACGCGGTCGCCCAGGGCCTTGGTGAGCATGCCCCAGCCCTCCCAGTCGTCCTCGCCCATGCAGTCCTCCATGGAGATGATGGGATAGTTGTCGGCGAACTTCTTCCACATGTTGACCATCTGCTGGCGGGTCATGGTCTTGCCGGCCTTGGGCAGGGTGTAGGTGCCGTCTTCGTGGTTGTACCAGTCGGACACGGCGGCGTCCATGGCGATCATGAAGTCCTCGCCGGGCTTGTAGCCAGCCTTCTCGATGGCGGCCACGATGCACTTGAAGGCGTCCTCGTCCTTCTTCAGGTTGGGGGCGTAGCCGCCCTCGTCGCCCACGCCGGCGGCGGGGGTGCCGTTGTCCTTCAGCACGCTCTTCAGGGTGTGGAACACCTCGGCGCACATACGCAGGGCTTCCTTCCAGCTGGAGGCGCCCACGGGCATGATCATGAACTCCTGGATGTCCACGTTGTTGGTGGCGTGCGCGCCGCCGTTCAGGATGTTCATCATGGGCACGGGCAGGGTCTTGGCGTTGACGCCGCCGATATAGTTGTAGAGGCTCATGCCGCAGGAGGCGGCGGCTGCCTTGGCCACGGCCAGGGAGGCGCCCAGGATGGCGTTGGCGCCCAGGCGGGACTTGTTGGGGGTGCCGTCCAGCTCGATGAGCAGCTTGTCGATGGCGGGCTGCTCCAGGGCGTTCATGCCCACCAGAGCCTCGGCGATCTCAGTGTTCACGTTGGCGACGGCCTTCTCCACGCCCTTGCCCTGATAGCGGCCCTTGTCGCCGTCACGGAGCTCGCAGGCCTCGTACACGCCGGTGGAGGCGCCGGAGGGGACCGCTGCGCGGCCCACGGTGCCGTCGTCCAGGACGACTTCCACTTCCACGGTGGGGTTCCCGCGGGAGTCCAGGATCTCACGGCCGATGACGTCAACGATTTCCAGCATTTGCTTCATGATGATTTTCTCCTCTCGATTTGTAGATTGATTTTTGTGGGTAGGGGCGGGTCCCAGACCCGCCCGCAGAACATTGCCGCATAGGGGTGGGCAGATGGGGACATCGGCCCCTACAGGTCAATGGACGATCAGGGACTGGCCCGTCATCTCGGCGGGCTGGTCCAGACCCATCAGGTCCAGCATGGTGGGGCACAGGTCGGCCAGGCGGCCGTCCCGCAGCTTCACCTGGCCCGCGCCCACCACGCAGCAGGGCACCAGGTTGGTGGTGTGGGCGGTGAAGGGGGAGCCGTCGGGCTCCACCATGTGCTCGGCGTTGCCGTGGTCGGCGGTGATGATGACCTTGCCGCCCAGCTTCAGGGTGGCGGCTACCACCTGGCCCACACCGTCGTCCACCGCCTCAGCGGCCTTGACGGCGGCCTCATATACGCCGGTGTGGCCCACCATGTCGCAGTTGGCGAAGTTCAGGATGACCACGTCGTACTTGCCGCTCTCGATGCGCTTGACGCACTCCGCCGTGACCAGGGGCTCGGACATCTCCGGCTGGAGGTCGTAGGTGGCCACCTTGGGGGAGGGGATCAGGCAGCGGTCCTCGCCCTCGAAGACGGTCTCCACGCCGCCGTTGAAGAAGAAGGTGACGTGGGCGTACTTCTCGGTCTCGGCGATGCGCAGCTGGGTCATGCCCAGCCTGGAGATATACTCCCCGAAGATATTGTGGAGCGTCTCCTTGGGGTAGGCGATGACCACGTTGGGCATGGTGGCGTCGTAGGAGGTGGTGCAGACGTAGTGGAGGGGGAAGAAGCCCTTCCTCCGCTCGAACCCCTTAAAGTCGGGGTCCACCAGGGAGCGGGTGATCTCCCGGGCCCGGTCGGGCCGGAAGTTCATGAACAGGACGGCGTCCCCGGCGCCGATCTGGGCGTCCTTGCAGGTGACCACGGGGACCATGAACTCGTCGGTGACGCCGGCGTCGTAGGACTTCTGCACCGCGTCCACCGGATCGGCGTTGAACTCCGTGCTCTCGCCGTAGACCATGGCGGCGTAGGCCTTCTCCACCCGGTCCCAGTTGGTGTCCCGGTCCATGGCGTAGTACCGGCCCTCCACGGTGGCGATCTTCGCCCCGTACTGGTCGCAGGTCTCCTTCATCCGGGCCACGAACCCCTTGCCGGAGGTGGGGGGCACGTCCCGGCCGTCCAGGAAGCAGTGGACAAAGATCCTCTCCGCCCCCAGATCGTGGGCCAGCTTGACGGCAGCCTGGATGTGGGTGATGTGGGAGTGGACCCCGCCGTCGGACATGAGGCCGTAGATGTGGACGGCCCGGCCGGCGGCCTTGGCGGCGTTGATGGCGTCCACGTAGGCCTTGTTCTCAAAGAAGGTGCCCTCGTCGATGGCCTTGGAGATCTTGGGCAGGTCCTGGAACACCACCCGGCCGGCGCCGATGTTGGTGTGGCCCACCTCGCTGTTGCCCATCTGGCCGTCGGGCAGGCCCACGTCCAGCCCGGAGGCGGACAGACGGCACACCGGGTTTTCCGCAAAAATGCGGTCCAGGTTGGGCGTTTTTGCGGCGGCGATGGCGTTGTCCCCCGGCAGAGTGGAGGAGGACAGGCCGAAACCGTCCATGATAATAAGGGTAGTAGGTGTTTTCATAGAAACCCCTTCGCTTTTTTACTGGTTGGCCGCGTTGATAATGGCCACGAAGTCATCGGGCTTCAGGGAGGCGCCGCCGATGAGGCCGCCGTCGATGTCGGGCTGGGCCAGCAGCTCAGCGGCGTTCTTGGCGTTCATAGAACCGCCGTACTGGATGGTGACGGCCCGGGCCACCCGGGCGCCGAACTGCTTGCGGATGATGGAGCGGATGTGAGTGCACACCTCGCCGGCCTGCTGGGCGGTGGCGGTCTTGCCGGTGCCGATGGCCCAGATGGGCTCGTAGGCGATGACTACCCGGCGGACCTGGTTCTCGTTCAGGCCGGACAGGGCGGCCTTCACCTGATAGGAGATCAACTCCTCGGTGACGCCCAGTTCCCGCTGGTCCAGGCTCTCGCCCACGCAGATGATGGGCTTCAGCCCTGCCTCCAGGGCGGCCTTGACCTTCTTGTTGACGGTGAAGTCGGTCTCGTTGTAGTACTGGCGGCGCTCGGAGTGGCCGATGATGACGTACTTGGCGCCCACGTCCTTGAGCATCTCAGCGGTGACTTCGCCGGTGTAGGCGCCGGAGGCCGCATAGTGGCAGGTCTCGCCGCCGATGGCGACCCGGGTGTCCTTGAAGGCCTTGACGGCGCCGGACACGTTGACGCCAGGTACGCACAGCACGACCTCGCACCACTTATGGCGGCCCAGATTGGGCTTGATGGCCTCGGCAAAGGCCTTGGTCTCGGTGAGGGTCTTATTCATCTTCCAGTTGCCGGCGATGATGGTCTTGCGGTACTTCAGATTCATGGGTTGTTGAGCTCCTTTGTTCGTATATATTGGGGTCCCTTATTTATCCAGCAGGCACGCCACACCGGGCAGTTCCTTGCCCTCCATGAACTCCAGGGAGGCGCCGCCGCCGGTGGAGATATGGCTCATCTTGTCTGCATAGCCCAGCTGCTGCACGGCCGCCGCGCTGTCGCCGCCGCCGATGATGGTGATGGCGCTGGTTTTGCTGAGAGCCTCGGCCACGGCCTTGGTGCCCGCGGCGAACTTTTCAAACTCGAACACGCCCATGGGGCCGTTCCAGATAACGGTGCCGGCGTCGGCCACGGCCTTGCAGTACAGCTCCACGGTGGCGGGGCCGATGTCCAGGCCCTGCCAGCCGGCGGGGATCTCGCCGCACTTGACCACCTGGGTGTTGGCGTCGGCGGAGAAGGCATCGGCCACCACGGTGTCCACGGGCAGGAGGAGCTTCACGCCCTTGTCGGCGGCCTTCTTGACCATGTCGTTGGCATAGTCCTCCCAGTCGGCCTCCAGCAGGGAGTCGCCCACCTGGCCGCCCTGAGCGGCGGAGAAGGTGTAGGCCATGCCGCCGCCGATGATAACGGTGTCGGCGATCTCCAGCAGGTTGTTGATGACACCGATCTTGGAGCTCACCTTGGAGCCGCCCAGGATGGCCACCAGGGGGCGCTTGGGGTTGGCCAGAGCGCCGCCGATGAAGTCCAGCTCCTTTTGGATCAGGAAACCGGAGACGGCGGGCAGATAGTCGGCCACACCGGCGGTGGAGGCATGGGCGCGGTGGACGGCGCCGAACGCGTCAGACACATAGATGCCGTTCTCCCCGGCCAGATCGGCCATGGCCTTGGCGGTCTTGGGATCGTTCTTGGTCTCACCCTTCTCAAAGCGGGTGTTCTGGAGCAGCATGATCTCGCCGGGCTTGAGGACGGCGGCCTTGGCCTGAGCGTCGGGGCCGATCACATCGTCAGCCAGAATGACCGGCTTGCCCAGCAGCTCGCTGAGGCGGGCGCACACGGGCTCCATGCGGAGCGCGTCCAGGGACTTCTTCCACTTGGCCTCGGTGAGGGTGGCAGGGTCCTTGCCCTTTTCGGTCTGCTTCTTTACCCATTTCTCAAAGTTGGCCTCAGGCTTGCCCAGGTGGGAGCAGGCGATGACCGCCGCGCCCTGGTCCAGCAGGTACTGGATGGTGGGCAGAGCGGCGCGGATGCGCTTGTCATCGGTGATCGCGCCGCTGCCGTCCTTCGCCTGGGGCACGTTGAAGTCGCACCGCAGAAGGACCTTCCGGCCGGCGACATCGATGTCTTTGACGGTCTTCTTGTTGTAGTTCATGTTTAAAGCTCCTTTCGTCGAGTAGATGTGATAGGGGCGGGTTCCGCGATCGAACGGGGAGGATGTCACAGGCGGGCCATCTCGCCTTCGCCGCTGAGATCCGGGAAGCCCTGCTGCCTCAGCGCCTCATAGGCCAGGATCGCCGCGGAATTTGCCAGGTTGAGGCTCCGGGCGTCGGGCCGCATGGGGATGCGGATGCAGCGGTCATAGTGGGCCATACGGAACCACTCGGGCAGGCCGGCGGTCTCCTTGCCGAAAAACAGCCAGCAGCCATCCCGAAATTCAGCCCGGGTGTAGTCCCGGGGGGCCTTGGTAGTGGCCAGCCACAGGTCCTCCGCCGCCTCGGGGTGGGCGGCGAACAGCGCGTCCAGACCGGGGTAGACCGTCAGGTCCACCATGGGCCAGTAGTCCAGCCCGGCCCGTTTGACCGCCCTGTCGCTGACGTCGAAGCCCAGGGGCTCCACCAGATGGAGACGGCTGCGGGTGGCGGCGCAGGTGCGGGCGATGTTGCCGGTGTTCATGGGGATCTCCGGCTCCACCAATACGATATTGACCATAACACCCTCCCTTTAGCCACCGAACATTATATCGGCTTGAATCGCAAAAGGCAAGAGAAAAAGTGGCGAAACTGTTATAAATTTAACCTTTCTTGCTGTCACTTTGCCGAAGCTGGGCCGGCATGACAATGTTTTCCCCTTTTCTTCCGGAAAGGTTGTCATTTCCAGCGCGGTATGATACAATATCCAGCGACACGGCGGAACGACGCGGGGGAAAAATTTCCCTCCGCACCGGGAACCAAATTCCATCCCCCCGCGTCTAAGCGTATGGCGGCGGGGTTTCGCCGTCAAATCCCCCAACGATAAGGAGAATACGAAATGAAAAAGATCATTGCTCTTGCGCTCGCCCTGATGATGGCACTTGCCCTGTGCGCCTGCGGCGACACCGTGACCGGCCCCGGCCCCGCGGAGCCTCCTGCCGACGCCCCCGCCACCGAGCCCGCGGATACCCCCACTGACGCCCCCGAGGAGCCCACCGACGCGCCTGAAGAACCTACCGATGCGCCTGAGGTGCCCGACGTTCCCGCCGAGGGCGGAGACCTGACCGCCTTCTATGACGACACCATCGCCAAACACGAGTTCCCCGCCATGGTGCTGGCCGAGGGCGATATGCTGGAGATGTTCTACCCCGGTCTGTCCTCTCTTGATGGTGTGGAGGAGTTCCAGGTCTATACTCCCATGATGACCGGCGCCGCCGCTGAGCTGACCCTGGTGAAGTTGGCCGACGGAGGCGACCCCGCCGCCGTCAAGGACATCTTTGACGCCCGGGTGGCCGCCTGCACCAAGGATGGCGAGAATTACCCCGAGACCATCGACGCCTGGGTGAACAACTGCCGTCAGGTGACCGCCGGCAGCTACATGATGCTGGTGGTCCACACCGACTGCGACGCCATTGAGACTGAGTTCAACGGGGCGTTCGGAGGCTGACCATGAGACGGACGCTCGTTCTGTTCCTGGCTCTGGCGCTGGTGCTGAGCCTGTGCGCCTGCGCCCGTCCCGCGGCGGAAACCACTCAGCCACCCGCCAGCGAGGCCCCGACAGCGGAGCCCGGCGCGGCGCCCACTGAAGAGCCCACGGCGTCTCCCACCGAGGAGCCCTCCGAAGGTCCCACGGAAGAGCCCTCAGAGGAGCCCACAGCAGAGCCCACTGAACCCCCCACGGAGGCCCCTCAGCCCACGGAAACGGTGAAGCCCACCGAAAAGCCCACGCCCGCGGAGACCCCAAAGCCCACTGAGAAGCCCAAGCCCGCAGAGACCCCAAAGCCCACCGAGCCTGCGCCGACGGAAGCCCCCAGGCCCGCTGAGACGCCCGCGCCCACTGAGGAGCCCAGGCCCTCCGCCCCGCCGATCCACCCCGGCGGTATCGGCGGCAATACCCAGGCCCCCGAGACCCAGCCCCCGGAGAGCGAGGCGCCCGTTCAGCCTGCCCCGGGGGGCAGCGTGGATCTGGATGCCTTTTACGCCAGGATCAACGACAGCCATGAGATGCCCGCTATGAGTCAGATGGGGGACGCCTATCTTCAAAACAGCTATCCCGGTCTGGTCTCCATCCCCTGCTACCAGCGGCTGGTCTATCAGCCGATGATGACCGGCGTGGCCTGTGAGATCGCGCTGATCCAGGTGCAGGACAGCGCCGACGTGTCCGCCGTGCGCTCCATCCTCCAGGCCCGTATCGACGCCCAGGTGGACGGCGGGGCCTGGTATCCCTCCACCATCGAGCAGTGGGAGACCAACAGCCGCATCGCGGTGCGGGGCAACTACCTGATGCTGGTGGTACACGCCGACTGCGACGCCATCGTGGCCAGCTTCAACAGCGCGGTGGGATGACCCGGCTCACCGCTGTCAGCAAAGGAGAAACCGAACATGAACACCCGCAGTTTGATCCTCGCCCTGGCCGGGGCGATGGCCCTGAGCCTGTGCGCCTGCGCCCCCGCCGTGGAGGAGCCCACCCAACAGCCCACTGAGCCTCCCGCCACCGTGGAGCCCTCCGCCGAGCCCACAGAGGCCCCCGATGACGAGCCTTCCGCCGAGCCCATACAGCCCCCCACGGAGGAACCCTCCGCCGAGCCCACCGGGGAGGTATCCGCTCCCCCCATTGTGGAGCCCAGCGGGTCCCCCTCCCCGGAGCCTGCGGACGACACCGTCCTCCAGCCCTCTGGCGTGGGCGAGGGGGATGTGGATCTCCACTTTTTTATGGACGAGCTGTTCCCCACCATCAGCGAGTACGAGTTCCCGGAGATGGAGTTGATGAGCGACGAGCGGCTGGTCATGGAGTACCCCGGCCTGGGGTCCATCCCCGTGAAGCAGCGGCTGATCTATACCCCCATGATGTCCGGCGTGGCCTGTGAGTTCGCCTTCGTGGAGGTGGAGGATGAGGACGACGCGGACGCGGTGAACGCCATCTTCCAGGAGCGCATCCAGTCCCAAATCGACGGCGGGGCCTGGTATCCCGCCGTGATCGAGCAGTGGGAGAACAACGCCCGCATCTTCACCGGCGAGAAGTATGTCATCCTGGCCGTCCACGAGATGTCCGAGTACATGGTGGAGGAAGACTTTCCCCTGACCCTGGGGCTCGGCTGAGCCTACTCTGTCCAGCTGACGCACCCGGCGGGGGCCGCCGCGCTGACGGACCCCCGCCGTTTCTTTGGACCTGTTCCCCATCCTGACGTGAGGTGACCGCCTATGGTATTTTCCACCCCCTATTTTCTGTTTCTCTATCTGTGCGTGGTGCTGCTGGTCTATTACATCACCCCGCTGAAGCTGCGCAACCTGGCGCTGCTGATCCTCAACCTGATTTTCTACGGCTGGGGCGAGCCGGTGTATATCCTCATCATGTTCGCCTCCATCGGCATCGACTACACCCACGGGATCCTGGTGACCCGGTGCAAGAACAAGGGAAACATCCGGGGGGCGAAGATGGCGGTGGCCTCGTCGGTCATCTTCAACCTTGCCCTGCTGTTCTTCTTCAAGTACTGGGACTTCATCGCCGGCAACGTGAACGCCCTGGCCGGGTCCGAGGTGATGAAGGTGCTGGGCCACCCGCTGCCCATCGGCATCTCCTTCTACACCTTCCAGACCATGAGCTACACCATCGACGTGTACCGGGGGGACGCCCGCACCCAGAAGAACATCATCACCTTCGGCACCTTCGTCACCCTGTTCCCCCAGCTCATCGCCGGACCCATCATCAAGTACAAGGACCTGGACGAACAGCTGGAGAGCCGTACCCACACGGTGGACAAGTTCGCCTCCGGCGTGCAGCGGTTCACGGTGGGCCTGGCCAAAAAGGTGCTGCTAGCCAATGCCATCGGCCAGCTGTGGGACGTGTACAAGGCTACCCCCACCGCCCAGCTCACCACCCTGGGGGCGTGGCTGGGAGTGCTGGCCTTCTCCTTCCAGTTGTACTTCGACTTCTCCGGCTACTCGGACATGGCCATCGGCCTGGGCCGGATGCTGGGCTTTGAGTTCCTGGAGAACTTCAACTATCCCTATCTGTCCAAGTCGGCCACCGAGTTCTGGCGGCGGTGGCACATCTCCCTGGGGAGCTGGTTCCGGGAGTACCTGTACTTCCCCCTGGGGGGCAGCCGGGTAAAGGCCCCCCGGATGATCTTCAACCTGCTGGTGGTGTGGGCCTGCACCGGCATCTGGCACGGGGCCAGCTGGAACTTCCTGATCTGGGGGATGTTCTACTTCGCGCTGCTGGTGGTGGAAAAGCTGTTCCTGCTGAAACGGCTGGAGAAGCTACCGGCCTGGATCGGCCACGTGTACGCCCTGTTCCTCATTATGATAGGCTGGACCATCTTCGCGGTGGAGGACCTGGGGCAGCTGGGCGGCTACCTGAAAGCCATGTTCGGCCTCGGGGCCGGCCTCATGGACGGGGATTTCCTCTACAACTTCTTCAACTACCTGCCCATCCTGGTCATCGCCTGCGTGGCCTCCACGCCGCTAGCGGCAAACCTGTGGAAAAAGCTGCCCGAGAAGGTGTGGAAGGTCGCCCTGCCGGCGGCGCTGGTGCTGGGGCTGGTCCTGTCCACCGCCTATCTGGTGGACGGCACCTACAACCCCTTCCTGTACTTTAGATTCTAAGGAGGCGAGAACATGGATAAAAAGTATTCCGTCTTTATCACCGTCCTGTTCTGCGCCTTCATCTTCGGATTTGGTGGCTGGCTGATCTGGGACATGGCCCACCCCAAGGACTTTTCCGAGCAGGAGAACCGCTGGCTGGCCCAGATGCCTGAGCCCAAGATCGGCCGGCTGGAGTTCCCCGGGCTGATGAACGGCACCAACGGCGGCAACTTTTTCAGTGGGGACTTCATGGAGGACTTCGAGGACTTCGTCATCGACCAGTTCCCCCTGCGGGACGAGTGGATCCACCTGAAAGCCCAATCCGAGCGGCTGCTGGGCAAGAAGGAGAACAACCGGGTCTATTTCAGCAAGGACGGCCAGACTCTGTTCGCCTTCTTCACGCCCCCCGCCGACGATGACCTGGCCAAACGGGTGGGATACGTCAACGCCCTGGCCAGTAACGTGGAGGTCCCGGTGTACTTCTCCCTGGTGCCGGACAAGAGCTATGTGTGGGCGGACCGGCTGCCCGACAACGCCCCCAACGTAGACGACGGCTCCATGAACGAGGCGGCCAAGGCCCTGGCGGGAGAGGGCGTCAGCTATATCGACCTGTACGGCGCGCTGAGCGGGGACGACGTGTTCTACCGCACCGACCACCACTGGACCACCATGGGGGCCTATCAGGGCTACGCGGTGCTGGGCGGCGGCATGAACAACGGCGCTGTCACCGTGCTGGACTACGAGCCCGAAAAAGTGTCCGATGCCTTTTACGGTACCACGTATTCCTCCGCCGGGGCGGGGTGGATCGAACCGGACGAGATATACACCTGGGTGCCTGAGGGAGCCCTGCAGGTGACCGGCTACCCGGAGGGGAAACCGGTGGATATCCCCATGTACGACCGGTCCAGGCTGGAGCTCAAGGACAAGTACTCCATGTTCCTGGGGGGCAACCAGCCCCTGTGCGTCCTCCGCAATCCTCTGGTGGAGGGCGGGAAAAAGCTGCTGGTGGTCCGGGACTCCTACTCCGACTCCCTGGCCCCCTTCCTGGGGCTGGACTACGAAGAGGTCCATCTGTGGGACCTGCGGTATAATAACATGTCGTTAAAACAGTACGTTGAGGACAACGGCATCGACCAGGTGCTGGTGCTCTACTCCGCCTCCAACTTCTCCAGCGACAACAACCTGTTCAAGCTGGGGCTGTGAACTTCGGCAGCGAATGGCGGAGCCGCTTTGACTCGCTCTCCCCGCACTTTCAAGAAAACAGCGGGGTCAGGAAGCCCTCTGGGCCCTGACCCCGCTGTTTTTGTTGTTTCGCAAGAGCTCTCTTTTACAGGTCCAGCATGACCCGCTCGATGTTCTCCACGGCCTCGTCCACCAGGCCCTCCACGTCCAGGGCCTTTTCCGCCTCCACCAGGTCCTCCAGGTGGGGCTTGGTCTTGGGATGTTTGGGGGTGAACACGGTGCAGCAGTCCTCATAGGGGAGGATGGAGGTCTCAAAGGTGCCGATCCGCCGGGAGACGCGGACGATCTCCTCCTTGTCCATCCCCACCAGGGGCCGGAGCACCGGCCGGTCGCACACGGCGTCGGTACACACCATGGCGTCCAGGGTCTGGCTGGCCACCTGGCCCACCGACTCGCCGGTGGCCAGGGCCTGGATATCGTTCTTCTCCGCCACCCGGCAGGCGATACGCATCATGAACCGCCGCATGAGGACGGTGAACAGCTCCTCGGGACAGGAGCGGCGCAGTTCCTCCTGGATCTTTGTAAAGGGCACCACGTGGACGCACATCTTGCCGGTATAGGGCACCAGCAGCCGGGCCAGGTCCAGTACCTTCTCTTTGGCCTCCGGGGAGGTGTAGGGGTAGGAGTAGTAGTGGATGCAGTCCACGATGAGGCCCCGCTTGGCCATCATCCAGGTGGCCACCGGGGAGTCGATCCCCCCGGACAGCAGGGACAGGGCGCGTCCGCCCATGCCCACCGGCAGGCCGCCGGCCCCGGGCTCCGGGTCGGCGTGGACATAGGCGTCGGTCTCCCGGACCTCCAGATGGACGGTGAGCTCCGGGCGGTGCATATCTGCCGTGAGATGAGGGAACGCCTCGTGGAGCTCGCCCCCCACGTACTGGGACAGCTGGATGGAGGTCATGGGGAAGGTCTTGTCCGCCCGCTTGGACTCCACCTTGAAGGTCTTGACGCCCAGCAGCCTGTCCCCCAGGTACTCCCTGGCGCATTGGACCATGGCGTCCGCGTCCTTCTCGCAGGCCCGGGCCCGGCACACGCCCACCGCCCCGAACAGCTTGCCCATGGCCTCCCAGGCCCCCTCGAAGTCGCAGTTCTCGTCCAGGGGCTCCACGTAAGTGGTGGACTGGCGGGTGTAGACCTTGAAGCTGCCGAACTTCTTCAGCCGCCGTTTGGCGTTGCCCATGAGCTTCTCCTCAAAGCCCCGGCGGTTCAGGCCCTTCAGTACCATCTCTCCCTGCTTCAGCAGGATGATCTCTCTCATAACGTTCCCTCGTTTTCATGCGTTTTGTGCCGTTATTCTATCCCGGGCAGGGGGTCCCTGTCAAGATGTACAGTTTTGAGCGCAAAACTTTGTGAAACATTTCTTGTATCGTATATCTTGCAAAATATAGGATTGTGGAGTATACTGGATTCAGCTCGGAAAAGCCCCATTTCCCTCTCGACATTTTGGTGGAAATGGTGTATGCTGTTTGTGCGGTCGAGTTCCGGCTTGTGAATATCCACAGGAGGGGGAGGCATATGGAGCGCATCTTCGAGGCCCTGTCCGGGAAAAAGAACTTCGCTTTTGTGGGCGAGGCGGGCAGCGGCAAGAGCGAGGTGGCCATGACCTTCGCCCGGCGGCTGGCGGAGCGGTCCCCCCTGCCCGT
>CANRFT010000049.1 GCA_947629955.1 uncultured Oscillospiraceae bacterium | reverse complement strand
GCTCCCGCCCTCGTAAGTTCCACGGGTCACACGTTCAAGAAGATGATCGAGTCCTACGAGAACGGCCTGAAGTAAGGATACCCCGGACCGTTGACCTTTTCTCTCCTGAGAAGATAAATATCCCCCCGCTCTCGCGGGGGGATATTTATTATCGCGCCGCTGCCGCCGCGGTGGAGTAGACCCCGGTGGCGGTGACCAGGGTGTCGTCCGGCCGGTCGGGGAAGAAGACCTCTCCCATGGCGTGGGCGGTGGTGCGGCCCAGATGGTTCAGCCGGGTGCGCACATGGACGGTGCCGCTCAGCGGCAGGGGTTTGAGGTAGTTCACCGTCATGCTGATGGTGGGAGTGGGCCCGACCACATGGAGGGCGCAGGTGATGCCCATGCAGCTGTCCAGCAGGGTGGCGATGATACCGCCGTGGACGGTGCCCAGCACGTTGGCCATCCAGGGCTTTGTGTCGTAGGTGAACAGGATGGAGCCGGAGGGGCCGTCGCAGTCGATGACCTGGGCGGTGCCGAAGATGTCGGGACTGCCGGTGTCGTTCTGCACTCTGGCCCGGTCGGACAGGAACTCCTCCGCCAACCGGCGCAGCTCCTCGGTGGGCATACTTTTATTCATGGGAAACGCTCCTTTGATGTCAGTTCCGCCCGGCCCGGAGCCGTTTGGCCAGCTCGCCGTCGGGGGTGACGTACATGGTCTGGTAAGTGTTGTAGATCACATAGCCCGGCCTGGCACCGGCGGGCTTTTTCACATACCGCACGGGGGTGTAGTCCACGGGGACCTGCCCGGACTCGGCCCCCTGGGAGAACCAGGCGGCCAGCATAGCGGCCTCGGTGAGGGACTGGTCGTCGGGCTGGACGCCGCCGGTTTTCAAAATCACGTGGGAGCCGTGGAGCTTCTGCACGTGGAGCCAGACGTCCCGCTTGTCCGCGTCCTTGAGGGTGAGCCGGTCGTTCTGGCTGTTATTCTTGCCCACCAAAATGGTCAATCCCGCTGTGGAGCGAAACTCCATGGGCTTGGAGCGGACGGGCTTCTGCTTGCCCTTGGCGGCCAGTTTTTTCTTCTGTTGTTTCAAATAGCCGTTGTCCATCAGCTCCTGGCGGATCTCCTGGAGATCCCGGTCCCCCTCGGACAGCTTGATGTTCTGCAAAACGCTGTCCAGATAGTCCAGCTCCGCCCGGTTCTTCTCCAGCTGGAGGGTGAGCATCTCCTCCGCCTTCTGGGCCTTTTTGTAGTCCCTGTAGTACCGGGCGGCGTTCTGCTGGGGGGTGAGCAGCGGATCGAGCGGGATATCCACCTCTTTTGCCTCGGGGTCGTAGTAATTCTGGGTCCGGAGGACGCTCTGGCCCCTGCGCATCTGATAAAAATTGGTGGTGATGATGTCGCCGTACTCCCGGAGCCTGTCCCGGTCCCCAGCCCTTTGCAGATCCGCCTCCTGGTTGGCGATCTTCTTCGCCGTGCGGTTCCTGGCCTGGGTCACCGAGCGGATGAAGTCTTGCCCCCGCTGCTTCACCCGCTCCTGGGCCTCCTTCTGCTCGTAGAAGTCGTCCAGGAGGGCGGAGAAGGTGGGATAGCGCCTCAACTCCACCTCGGGGCCGTACTGTACCACCGTCTGGAAGGTGAAGTCGAAGGGTTTCCCCTCCCGCAGCAGCACGGTGGGGGTGAAGTCCTTTTTGCCGATGCGCTCCACCAGCTCGGTGAGGCGTTTCGCCAGCCCCTCTCTGGTGCCGCCGCCCTGGAATTCCAGCTCCCGGGCGATGAGGGGGGAGATGCCGCTGAAGGTGTCCAGCAGCCACTTGTCCTGGTCGGCCTCCGGGGCCTGGGACAGTACCATGGCTGTCAGCTCGTCCGGGGCCATGGCGGTGGGGTCCAGCTTGCCGGTGGGCTCTGGGAGCTGATAGTACAGCCCCGGCATGACGGGCCGTTTGGCGGACAGGTCCCCGTCGGCCCGGCGGAGGCAGTCGGTGATCCGCCCCGCCCCGTCCAGCATGATGAGGTTGGACTTGCGGCCGATGCACTCCAGCACCAGCCGCCGCTCCACCCGGTCCCCCAGCTCGTCCAGGGTCTCGAATTTAAAGTCCAGCAGCCGCTCCATGGAGGGCTGGCCGATCTCCAGCAGCCGGGCCCCGGAGAAGTGCTTCCGCAGCAGCATGCAGAACATGGGGGGCGTCTCCGGGTTCTCCCGGGGAATGGCGGTCAACTGCGCCCGGGGATGGGCGGGGCTGGCGGTGAGCAGCAGGCGCACGTTGTCCCGTCCCGCCCGCATGTGGAGGATGACCTCCTCCTTGGTGGGCTGGTACAGCTTATCCACCTTGCCGCCGGTGAGGGTATTCCTCAATTCCTCCGCCAGGGCGGTCATGAAAATGGCGTCAAAGGGCATGGGGCTCTCCCTCCATCATGGCCTCGAACAGCTCATTGAGCCGGTTCGTCCGCCCCTGCAGGTACAACCAGCCGAACAGGCACTCCAGGGCCGTGGCCGCCCGGTATTCCCCGGCGGTGGCCCCCCTGGGGATGGCGGCGGTGTGGGTGTTGCGGCCGTGGCGGTACACCGCCTGCTCCTCCTCGGTGAGCATGGGCAGGATGGCGTGGGTCATCCTGGCCTGGGCGGGGGCGGCCACATAGGACACGGTGGCCTTGTGGAGCCGGTCGTTGGTGGCCTTGCCGTGGAGGCACAGCCAGGCGCGCACCATCAGCTCGAACACCCCGTCCCCCAGATGGGCCAGGCCCAGGGCGCTGATGCGCTCCACGGTCTCCGCCGGAGCCGACAGGTGAAAATAATCCATAATCTCGCTCCCATCGTTGAATTGGGGAGATTATACCTCATTTGCGGGGGAAAAACAAGAGGGACACGAGGGATGCCGCGTTTGGGGAAGTAGACATAATGATTCGGCGGAGGTTGACAAATAAGCGCAAAACGTGTAGTATAAAAAGGTATTTTGCAAACAAGGCATTTTCAGACAGGAGGAGACATCAATGGCATCCAGACCATCCCAGGAAAAGCTGGTCCACTGCGCCAACTGCGGCGAGGATTACAGCCCCACATATAGGAAGTGCCCCTTCTGCGGTGCGAGGAACGACCCCCGCGCCGCGCAGACGCCCCGGTCCTCCCGGCCGGCCGCCTCCGATCCCGACGGGGAGCCCACACGGGTCATTCCCCGCGCGGAGGATGACGAGAGGGAGGAGAGCCCACGCCCCGCCGCCCGGCGCGACCGCCGGCAGGAGGAGGACGACGGCTACGAGTTCGACGGGCAGGACCTGTTCGACGATGAGGACGACTACGAGGAGGACTACCGTCCCGCGCGGGGCGGCAAGCGACTGGCCGGCGGGAACGGCGGCGGCCGCAGCGGCCGCGCCTCCTCCGCTCCGGTGGAGATCAACTGGCCCAGGGTGATCACCTTCCTGTGCTCTCTGATCATCATCATCGCCGCCATGGTGATCCTGTTCACCGGCATCTATCCCCAACTCCACAAGGACCCCACAGCGCAGACCAGCGAGCCCGTGAACACCGAACAGATCCAGCCCTCTGACCAGACGCAGCCCTCTGAACAGGTGCAGCCCTCTGAGGAGACGCAGCCCAGCGAGGAGGTCCAGCCCTCCGAGTCCGGGAGCGGCGGCGAGTCCACTGAGCCCTCCGGCGGCACGGGCGAGCAGCCCGCCGAGCTGAGGGACATCTCCGTGGAGGCCGGGACCGTGGAGCTGCTCGCCGGCCATACCTATCAGTTCGTGCCCACATTCGAGCCCGCCGACTGGAGCGGCGAGGTGACCTTTACCTCTGACAACGAGAAGTACGCCACCGTGGACGAAAACGGCATCGTGACCAATCTGAATACCGAGGCCGGCACCACCCAGGCGGTGACCATCACCATCGCCTCCGGCGGCCTCACCCTGGACTGCACGGTCCGCTGCGCCGGGCCGGCGGCCGAGTCCACCACGCCGCCCACCGCGGCCCCCACCACGCCTCCCGTCGGCGGAGAGATCGCCCCGGGCACCAAGGGCGTGGTCACCGGCGCCTCCGGCGGACTGCGGGTGCGCTCCGGTCCCGGCACCACTTACAGCCAGGTGACCAGCCTGAAGAACGGGGACGCCGTCACCGTGGTCTCCTATGCCGGCGACGGCTGGTATGAGATCACTTACGACGGCTCCGGCGGCCAGCCCTCTCCCGGCTATATCATGGGCGAGTTCATCGCCGTCAGCTGAATCGACAAAAACGTCCTCCGGCCACTTGCGCCGGGGGACGTTTTCTGCTATGATGGAACAAATGGGAAAGGGGGAGCAGGAGTATGCTGAAAGTAGAACGCGCCTGCGTGATGAATTTTGAGAACGCCGTCCGAGGGGCCCGGAATCCCATGAACAGCTGGGCCAGGATGGACAGCTATTACGACGGGGAGGACCGGTTCGTGCTGGGGGAGAACGACCTGTCCCTGGCCCTGCGGCTGTGTTCCGCCGGGACGGATCACCGGAAATTCCTCCGGCAGATCCTGGTGTCCATGGACATCACCGCCCCCATGTACTGGTGGAAGGAGTTCGACACCTATAAGGTTGGCACCGTGGCCAACTCCACCTCCACCATGCACAAGATCCACGCCAAGCCCTTCTCGCTGGACGATTTCTCCACCGACCACCTGACGGCCGCCTCCCTGGCGGAGTTCGAGAAATACGTGGCCTATCTGGAGACGGTCCGCCTTCGCTACATGGAGACCAAGGACAAGGCTCACTGGTACGACCTGATCCAGCTGTTGCCCTCCAGCTACGACCAGATGCGCACCGTGACCCTGAATTACGAGGTGCTGGCCAACATCTACTACGCCCGGCGGAACCACAAGCTGGATGAGTGGCACACCCTCTGCGACGCCATTATGGAGCTACCCTACGCCAAAGAGCTGATCGGCGCCTGCGGGCGCGAATAGAAGACAAAAGAATGCCCCCGTCATCCGCAAAACAAATGACGGGGGATTTTCTTTGCCTTAATGTACGTATTCCGCCAGAAACTCAGTTACCGCGGACCAGTACAGCTCCGGGTCGGTGCCTACTGAGGCCACGTGACCGGCCCCCGGCACCCACAGGAACCGCTTGGGGCAGGCGGCGGCCTGATACAGCTTGCCCATCATGGGGGCGGGAACGAAATCGTCCTCCACGCCGTGGATGAACAGGGTGGGGGTCTTGGACTGGCGTACCGCCTCCACCGGGGCGGCGTCCCGCAGGTCGAAGCCGTCGGCGCGCCGGAGCGTGGTCTTCCGCAGGGCGGAGAACAGCATCCCCGCCGGCGCGGGGACGGGCACGTCGGGGGCTATGGTGCCGGCATGATTTTTGATGACGTGCCTGGCCTCCTCCTCAAAGGAGGTGTAGGAGCAGTCAGAGATCACCGCCTTCAGCTGGCGGGGGACCGGCCCGCCGGTGACCATCAGCACGCTGGCCCCGCCCATGGACGCCCCGTGGAGGACGACCTCCGCCTCCGGGTCCCGCCGAAGGATCCAGTTGACCCAGCCCAGGAGATCCAGCCGCTCCAGATAGCCCCAGCCGATGCACTCCCCACCGCTTTTGCCGTGGGCACGCTGGTCGGGCATCAGCACATTCCGGCCGTGGCTGTGGTACCAGAGGCCCTGGGCGCCCATCGATTCGTAGGTGTCGCCGTAGCCGTGGACGCAGACAGCCCAGCGGTGCTCCTCCGGACGATCGGCGGGGAGGACGGCCGCCCACAGCTTTACCTGGTCGGTGGCGGTGAGAGACGCCTCTTGGAAGCCCCCCATGGCCCGGGCCCACAGACGCCCCTCCTGCTGGACGGGATTGGCCTCCTCCACCTCCGGCAGGCGGACCGGGGGATGATTGAGCTGATCATAGAGATAATTGCCCAGCGCGTGGTTGCCGCCGACGGCCCCGGCCGCCGCCGCGATCAGACCGAGCAGGCCGTACATGGTGCGCTTTTTCATAGCCATCCTCCTAAAGAAATCGACCGTCCCCTTGGGGGCGTTTTTTATGCCTCATTTTACCCCTCGCCGGAGCGCCAGGTCAACCCCGAATGTGTAAAACATTTGTAAAAACGCGGGCTCCGCCGTTCCGGCGTGCGACAGCGGGAGAGGACCTGTCCGTTTTTTGGGGCGGTTTTCAAAAATCCGGGTGGGAAAAATCGGAGAAAAGGCTTGACGAACGTTTGTTCGAGTGGTATGGTATGGGGCAGATAGAACGAATGTTCTACAACGGAGGACGACACGAAGGGTGGATTCGCTTTTCTGCGGAAAAGCCCGGCGGTTGCGGCGCGCCACTGGCGCCCCGATAAGAGCCGCCGTCTCATCTACCCTCAAATAGAAAATCGGCAACCCCCTGCGGGGGTCACCGAAATGGGGCCCCACAAAGCGGCCTTTGCTTTGTGGGGAAAGGAGGAGCGACGGAATGAGTGAGAGACGGCGTAAAAAACGCCGTCGCGAACGATATGCAGTCCGCGACGACGTGGTGGAGGAGGGTGGATTCGAACCACCGAAAGCGAAGCTAACAGATTTACAGTCTGCCCCCTTTGGCCACTTGGGTACTCCTCCGTATTCAGTTAGGTGAAGAGGTGGAGCTGGTGGACGGATTCGAACCCCCGACCTGCTGATTACAAATCAGCTGCTCTACCGGCTGAGCTACACCAGCATGGTGCCTTCACGCTTGCTCACAACATCAGGTATTATACCAACGGAGGTGGGGCTTGTCAACAGTTTTTTTCAGAGGAGAGAGTGAAAAATGGAGGGAGAAAAACGGCGAAACATTGGAACATCAGACAGGCGCGGGAGCTGACCTGCGCCCTGTGCCGAGGGGAGCTCTATCCGGGGGACCCCTATTTTGAGCTGGACGGCAGGACGGTCTGCGAGGACTGCCTGGGCCGCTACGCCCGGATCTATTTTGCCTGCCGGCGCCGCCGGGTGAAGCGGAGGCCGGGAGGCGGAAACGAGGAACCATGACATTGTATGAATTGTCCATCGAGTACGCCCGGTCGGCGGACCTGCTGTGGGGCCGCATCTCCGCCCTGGAGCGGGAGAAGAAGGACGAGCCCGACGAGGGCCGCCGGAATCTGCTGGAGGGCCGCATTCGTCCGCTCAGGAACATGTACCGGGAGACCAGGGCGGTGGCCCGCCGCCTGGCGAATTACTACGTGAAATTTACCCCCCGCCGGGACAGGGCCCCGGTGCTGGGGATCAGATCGCTGTATCCCATGGACCACAGAAGGAGGAAGTAACCCATGCGCACCCTATCCTACGACAACAGCTTCGGCATGGTGGATCTGGCCGTCTACACCCAGCTGATGGCCGACGACAACAAGGACACCATAAACCGGCTGAAGCGCAACCTGACCCGCGCCCTGCGCTATGATATCACCGACAAGCAGCGGGAATATATGATGCTCTACTACGGCAAGCAGATGACTATGGAGGCTATCGCCAACGAAAAGGGGGTGAACAAGTCCACCGTGTCCAGGACGCTGAAGCGGGGGCGGAAGCGGCTGTACCGCTGCCTGCGGTACGGGGCCGCCAACCTGCTGGAGCAGGCGGAGAGCTGAGGCCTCATCCGTCAGCCCTTCGGGCTGCCACCTTCCCCAGAGGGGAAGGCTTTTAGCGGAGTGCTTCCCTCCTTGGAGTCCAGCGGCAGCACCTTCAGCTCTGGCTCGGGCGCGGAGAGGTACAGCTCCTCGCACGCCCGCTGGGCGGCGATCAGCTCCGACGAGGCCGCCTCCATCTGCCGGAGGGCCTTCTCCGAGGCCCGCATCATCTTCAGATACATCTCTTTATAGTTGGGCATAGCAGTTTCCTCCAAATAATGTTGATACCGTATAGTATCATATTTCGAGCTGAAATGCAACCAAATGGTAGCATCATACCGGAGGGTGATGCGCTATGGTGTTTCAGCGTCTGGAGGATTTACGGGTGGATGCGGATAAGTCCCAAGCCCAAATTGCCGAGTTTCTGGGTATGAACAGGAACGTATACGGGCGGTATGAGAGAGGAGACCGGGAGATCCCCATCTGGGCGCTGCTCAAGCTGGCGGAATACTACGGCACCAGCACCGACTACCTGCTGGGCCGGACCAACGTGCGGAAGCCCTATCCGAAGAAGTAAAGCAAAGCCCCACGGCGAGAGCCGTGGGG
Organism: uncultured Oscillospiraceae bacterium; assembly: GCA_947629955.1. Lineage (GTDB taxonomy): Bacteria > Bacillota > Clostridia > Oscillospirales > Oscillospiraceae > Enterenecus. The sequence continues at coordinate 5,057 of CANRFT010000049.1, read as the reverse complement.
CTGCTTACTTATTTTGATAGACAAACGCGCAAAACTTCCTGCAATCTGGCCGTGTTATAGACCGATTCCTCCATTGCGGCAAGCAGTTCTTCCGCCGGGACAGCGGCCCAGTCGACCTCATAGCCGTTTTTCAAAAAGAGCAGGCGCATAAATTCCCGTATGGCCCGGCCATTGCCCTCCCGAAAGGGATGGATATAGTTCAGTTCCGCAAAGTAATGCGCGCTCCGCTCCACAAATCGCTCGAAAGACAGCCCGGACAGCCGGTGTTCTTCCCGCAGTTGACCGAGCAGCGCGGTCAGTTTGCCCGGAATGTCCCGATAGTGCAGGAACCGGGTAGTCCCTTTCATGATATCCTCCCGGCGGAAATGGCCGGCAAAAGGATAAACGTCGCCTAAAAGACAGCGGTGTATGTTACAGAGATGGGTCGCCGTAAAGCGGCCCAAAATCGGACGCTCCATCAAATCATTTTGGCGGATCAGCGAGATGTCCGCCTCCACAGCTTTCAGTTCCGCCCCGTCCCGCAGACCGAATCGGTTTTTCAGCACGTTGGTATCCCGATAACAGTAGATCGAACCGGCGACGGCGTAGACGTCATATTTCCCGAACCCACTATCCATGAGCAATGACCTGTTTCAAACCATGCCGCTTCAAGACAGCGGCAACGGCGGCGTCGGCGGTGAGGGTGCCGCTGGACACCTGTTCACAGAGCCGCATGGCCTCTTTGCTGGGGCGCAGCCGCTCGATGGTATGGGTAGAGACGGCATATCTCAACTGCTTTCTGTTTTTTTGCGTCAAGCGAAGGCCCCCTTTACAAATACTGAATCCAGTATATATAAATCCGTGCGAAAATGCAAGGAAAAGTCTTTCAAAGACGAAAAGCCCCACGGCGGAGCCGTGGGGCTTTGAACGTATCTCAGCGGATCAATACATCCCGCCCTTCGAGACCGCAGGATTCTTGATGCGCCGTAAGTGGGAAGATAAGTGAAGCTATGTAGATTTATCAACGGTTTTCAGGCTGTTTTGATTTTGGAAGTTCTAAATACAATCGCCATATGTTCACACAACTCTACACAGATTTATGGGCCTTTGGCGTAAATCCCGGCGTAACTAAAGGTTCGCCGCGACAAGTCCGAACGCTTTTTCAACAGAATCGTAATCGCTGTGTGTATAGACGTCCAGGGTGACGCTTGCGTTGGAGTGGCCCATGAGATATTGCAGGCTTTTCACGTCCAGTCCGGCCTGTTGAGCGTTGGTGCAGAAGGTGTGGCGCAGCACGTGAGGCGTTACTCTCGGGAGCGTGTTTCCAAATAGTTGGATGTACTTCCGCTGCATGCACCTCATGTAATTCTCTAGATGCATGGCGACCTTTGGCATACCGGCTTTGTCCAGGAAAAGAAAGCCGCTGTACCCATCCACCAGGAGTTCGACCTTCGGAGCTACCCGTGACTGCACTACCCGGCGGAAAGCCATGTAGACGCTGTCGGTCATTGGAACGCAGCGAATGCCGCTTTTCGTCTTGGGCGGAGTGATGAAGTAGGGCTTTTCCGCCGTGCGGCAGAGTTGGTGGGTGATACGAACACAGCGCCGGTCAAAATCAATGTCCGAACGGGTGAGACCATATAATTCGCTGACTCTCAGGCCGGTGCCCAGCAGGATCACAATGTCGTCGTAATAGTTGTCATGCCCATAATCCCGAATGAAGTTCAAATACTTTTCCTGCTGGGGCTTGCTCAGGGCGCTGCGTACATATGCGTCATTGGGAATCACATCGGACAGCTTGAACTTGAACGGGTTCTTTCGGATCATATCATCATCCACGGCCATTTCAAACGCCGGTCTTATGACACTTTGCAGCACACCAATGGTATTCTGTTTGATCCCGCTGTCATGCAGGGCGACAAACCAGGTCTTTGCGTCGGACAGCTTCACCGACTTGATCATTTTCTGCCCGAATGGATCGGCGTGGATACGATTGATCGCAGAACTGTAGGCCCGCATGGAGTTTTGCTTGAGGCCCCGCTTCAAATTGATATAGCGATCTACAAGCTCCGCTACCGTGATTTCACCGGCCGCGTAATCGATGCCATCCGCTAAGTCCCGCTGGACACTGGCCTCTTTTCTTCGCAGTTCAGTCAACGTTTTTGCGTAAACACTGCGCCGCTTTTTGTGAACATCGGTATATCTGTAATCATAAGTGCCGTTATTCCGCTGGCTTTCGCCGTCTTTCAGAATACGGCCCTTGTTGTCCCTGCGCTTTTCTGACAATTTCGACTCTCCTTTCTGTGAAAAGCGCAGATAGGGTACTTCAATTATAGCATACCGATACGGCGATTTCCACTTATATTGAATATGACTCTTCCAAATATTTTTCAAACAGCTTACGTTTGATCATTCGCTTACTCCCATTCCACAGTACAAAGGGGCACTGTTCGTCGTTTGTGATGTCACGCAGTTTGTTGATGCCAATCCCGAAATAGGCTGCGGCTTCTTCCATGCTTAAATTCGCTTTTTCCCAAACGGGGACTAACTCAGGGTGCGTCATGCCGACACCCCCAAATGTAAGCTGCCCTCATCGAACAGGTAGCTTTGGAAGACAGTGCCGTCATGGAGCAGGAACCGGCCCCTGGCGTTCTTGGGGATCACCTCAGCGGCCCCGGTGCTGTCCAGGATGATCTGGGACAGTACACTGTCCGCCCGCCCGCAGATCCGGCAGTCCAGATTGCTGCGGATCTGGCCGGGGATGATGGCCGCGTCGGGCCGCTGGGTGGCCAGGATCAGATGGATGCCGAAGGCCCAGCCTTGCCGTGCGATGACGGACAGCCTGGCCTCGATCTGGGCCAGGACCTCTTTCCGGGCTTTGTCCGCCCCGGTTCTGTCCAGCACCTCTGCCACCTCGTCGCAGGCGAAGATGATCCGCCGAAGATGGCCTCCCGCAGCCCTGTTGTAGTCGTCCAGGTTGGAGCAGCCTCTGGCCTTCAGGAGCCCTTTGCGCCGCTGGAGTTCAGCAGTCAATTCCGTCAGCAGGTCCAGCAGCTCCTGTTCCTCAAAGCACATTCGGCACTTCTCATGCCAGATCGGGGGGAAATCCACTCCGCCCTTAAAATCCGCGATACAGACCTCGGCTCCCATTTGGAGCGCCTGCATGAGCAACAGTTTCAACAGTACGCTCTTGCCGCTGCCCGTAGAGCCGCCCAGCAGGATATGTGGGGTGCGGTCCAGGTTGATCGTCACCGGCCCCAGCAGGCTTTCTCCCAGCACCAGCACAAAGCTGTCCGGAGACAGGTAACGGTCTTTCCAGGGGATGACCTCCGGCAGATCGGTCCTGGCCGGGACCGCGTAGAGCAGCACCCGGTTCTTCCCCCTGCCGTAACGGATCTGGACGATGGTGATGTCCAGCGCCGTTTCGATGGCGCCGCGCCTGTCTCCCCAGTCTGAGAGGGGGATGCTCTGGTTCTGAAACACCCAGACGAAGACCCTGGGGTGTTCCCGGTCCCGGTATCTGCGGAGCAGGATCGGGACCGCCCCGGTGTGGTTCACCAGCCCGATGCTCTCCAGCTGATCCTGCGCCATCTTCCGGCCAAAGGGATAGAGCAGCAGGACGGCAAGCAGACCCCCGCCCGCCAGCAGATAGGCGGGGAAGATGTGGGTCATCAGGGCCTTCATCACCAGGGAGATTAGCTCGACGGTCTCCGCGTATGCGACGATCTTCGCCTGGCTGCGCCATACTGGGACCGCTCCCGCCAGATATGCCGCGATCAGGCACAGCTTAATGACCCAGCCGGTCCCTACCGGCAGCCAGTGCCGGAGATCTCTACTGCGTGTCATACTGGATCACCCTCGGCGAGAAGCCCCGGCAGTATTCCGTGACCGTGTTGATCCGGCGCAGGAACGCCTGCCAGGTCTCCGACTCGCACCGCTGGACGTCGGGATACTGCTGCTCCAGCGGGATATTGGATGTGATGTAGACGGTGGTATAGCAGGCCACCAGGTCATGGTACCGTGCGGGGAGCATAAGGGGGTATCTGTCCAGATAGTTCAGCATATCCCCGATGGGGATCTGGGAGTGGAACTCCTCGAACACCAGCACGGGCTGGGCATGGTAGGCGTCGAACCGAACGCCGGACTTCCCGTCGTAATTGGTGATACGGCAGATGTCTTTTGCCGGGTGCTTCATAAAGATGTCCCGGGTCTTGCCGGTGCCGGTGTCGCCGTAGATGTAATGTACCTTGACATCCCGATTCTCCGTGCGGTAGGGTTCGGCCAGAAGCAGATTCCGCAGATGATCGATGTCACGGGATTTGAAACCGAAGCCGGGATTTTCCCGAATGATCTCGATGGTGTCAAGGCCATCCTCCACATCCTGGAGGAGCTGATACATCTTGGGGCTCTTTTCCTCCGCCTCCGTGGGCGGGGTGCCGAACTCATAGAAGGTACCCTCCACGCGGGTCTCCACCTTGTCCGTCTCCGCCCACTTGCCCTCTTTGCGGATATAGTCCCGGTTTTCCCGGACGCTGCCGAGGGCCTTGTCGATGTGGGCCCCCACGAAGCGGTTCTGGACGGTCTTGAAGCGCATAGGCGAGTGGGAGTACAGGAACAGGTGGGTGTGATAGGTCCCGGTGGTGGCGATCTCGTCAGCCATGCAGAAATAATCCGGGTGGAATCTCTGCGCCAGATCGATGAGACGGCTGTGGTCCAGGCCCAGGGTCTCAGGATTGTTGATCGTCAGCAGCCATTTCCTGGATTGACTGCTCTCTTGATAGGATTGGGGCATATTCCTGCCCTCCTTTCAGTGTTTTTGCTACCGCTACTTCGCTGGCATAGGTAATACTGCCTATGCCAGCGGCGGCGGGGCCGGGCCGCCGCCGGGGGCCATTCCCTATAGGGGACTGTCCTGTCCCGGCAGCGGCCCGGCATGATCTCCGCGTCAGGGCTGCTTTCTCCCTGCGGCGGTGATGCCGGCAGCCTTGGCGCTGATCTGGACGGTCTTGTTCCGATCCTGATAAGCGCCGACCTCCAGGCCGGTGAAGTTGACCTCCACAAAGCCGGACTCGGGCCTG
>CANRFT010000048.1 GCA_947629955.1 uncultured Oscillospiraceae bacterium | reverse complement strand
TGAGGGACAGATTGCGCCCGTAGGCCAGGAAGGAGTCCTGGATCTGGATGGCCAGCTCCCGGGTGGGGGTGAGGATCAGGGCCCGGATGACCCTGGGCTTGGGGTGGCTCCCGTCCAGCCGCTGGAGGATGGGGGCGGCGAAGGCGCAGGTCTTGCCGGTGCCGGTCTGGGCGCAGCCCAGCACGTCCCGCCCCGCCAGGGCCGGGGGGATGGCCTGCCGCTGGATGGGGGTGGGCTCGGTGTAGCCCGCCTGGGTGAGGGCGCGGAGGATGGGGGCATTGAGCCCCAGTTCGCGGAAATTCATAAAAGCGGTATCTTCCTTTCTCACCGTCCAACGGGCGGACGGCGGGGCCCTTTCGCCGGCCTCGGGGCGGCGGCCCGCTCGCCGGGCCACATAATGACAGATTATTATACCAAATCAAGCCGCCCGGCGCAAGTGCGGCGTTCAGGTTTCGTCCCCTTTGTTTCGCCGCGATTTTTCCGTTGAAACCGGGGCGGGGTTGTGATATTATGTAACCTGTAATGATATCGCCATCCGGGAGGTGAGGCCGTGAAACCCAATGTGCTGGTGATCTGCGGCCCCACCGCCTCCGGCAAGACCGCCCTGGCGGTGGCCCTGGCCCAACGCTTAAGCGGCGAGGTGGTCTCCGCCGACTCCATGCAGATCTACCGCCGGATGGACATCGGCACCGCCAAGCCCACGGCGGAGGAGATGGGGGGCGTTCCCCACCACATGATCGACGTGGCCGACCCGGAGGAGAATTATTCCGTAGCCCGGTACGTGGCGGAGGCCGTCCCCATCGTGGACAATATCATTGCCCGGGGAAAGGTCCCTGTCATTGCCGGGGGCACCGGGCTCTACATCGACCATCTCATCGCCGGAAGGCGGTTCGCCCCCTTCCGGGCCGACAGCGGTCTCCGGGCGGAGCTGCAAGACCGGGCCAAAGCGGAGGGCCTTCCCGCCCTGCGGGAGCAGCTGGCGGCGGTGGACCCGGAGGCGGCAGCTCGCATCCACCCCAACGACGAGAAGCGCGTCATCCGGGCACTGGAGGTGTACCTGTCCACCGGCAAGACCATCTCCCAGCACGACCGGGAAAGCAGGCAGGTCCCGGACCGGTATACCCCCCTGACCATCGCCCTGAACTTCAAAGATCGGGCGGACCTGTGGGAACGCATCGACCGGCGGGTGGACGAGATGATGGACCGGGGCCTGGAACAGGAGGTCCGCCGGCTGCTGGCCGAGGGCGTGCCCCCGGACTGCACCGCCATGCAGGCCATCGGCTACAAGGAGATGGCCGCCGCCATCCTGGAGGGCCGCCCCGCGTCGGAAGGGGCGGAGGAGGTCAAGCTCCGCTCCCGCCAGTACGCCAAGCGGCAGCTCACCTGGTTCCGGCGGAACAGGGACGCCCATTGGTATCTGTGGGATAAAATTCCAGATTTTTCATCCGCCCTCGCTTTTTCGACCAAACTCGCCGCCGACGGCGGTTTACAATAGACGCACTCAGGCCGGCTCTGACCGGCCATAAAGAAAAGGAGTGCGTTAATCATGAGCAGTTCCACCGTCGCTGTCAGCAGACAGCCCAACATCCAGGACGCCTTTTTGGCCTCCGCCCGCCGGATGGCGGCAAGAGTTACCGTATTTCTGATGAACGGCTACCAGCTCCGGGGGGTCATCACCGGCTTTGACCCCTATGTGGTAGTGGTGGTATCCGAAGGCAAACAGCAGGTCATCTACAAGCACGCCATCTCCACCATCACCCCGGAACACCCCCTGGCCGTCGACGAGGGCTGACGGCCTCCGTGCAGAGAGAGAACCTGCGGAAAGGTCTGGTTTCACCCCATGAAAGAGAGCAAGCTGACTCAAAAAGTGCTGGTCGCCGTACTGTGTATCGGCGTGCTGGCCTATATGGCCGTGTACATCTTCCAGGCCTGGCGGACTGACCTGGTCACCACCACCGCCTACTCCTACACCCAGAGCGTGGGGGTGGAGAGCAGGGGGGTGGTGGTGCGCCGGGAGTCCGCCCTGTCCGGCGGCAGCGGCTACCTGGACCTGATCCTGGCCGAGGGCGAGCGGGCCGCCAAGGGGGACGCGGTGGCGCTCTTCTACAGCGACCCCTCTGCCCTGAACATCCGGCAGTCCATCCGCTCTCTGGAGTCGGAGATCGAACAGCTGCAGTACGCCCTCAGCGCCGGCGCCTCCGGCGGGGCGGACGCCGCCGCCCTGGACGGGCAGATCGTGGACGCCATCGTGGACTTGCGCACCCTGGCTGCCGGGCACGACCTGTCCTCCCTGGACAGCGCCGCCCTGTCCCTGCGCACCTCCGTGTTCCGCAGGACCCTTCTATTCGAGGACAGCGCCGCCGGCGAGTTGAGCCAGCTCATCGCGGACAAGCGGTCCCAGCTGGCGGAGCTGAACCGCTCTCTGGGCCAGGTGTCCCAGACGGTGTACGCCCCCTTTCCCGGAGTGTTCTCCGGGGAGACCGATGGCTGGGAGACGGTGGTCTCTCCCGATATGCTGAGCACGCTCACCGCCGAGCAGCTGGCCGCTCTGCTGGACGAGCAGCACACCGGGGACCCGTCCTCCGCCGGAAAGCTCATCACCGGCTCCACATGGTATTTCGCCGCCCTGCTGCCGGGGGGCAACCCCGGTTTGACGGAGGGCAGACGCTATACCGTCTCCTTTGCCGACGGCTGGTACGGGGAGGTCCCCATGGTCCTGGACCGGCTGGAGGTGGGGGACGACCAGACCTTAGCCGTCTTCTCGGCCCGGTCCCAGCTTAAAGATACCACCCTGCTGCGGGTCCAGACGGTGGACGTGATCCTGGACGAGATCGAGGGCATCCGCATCCCCCGGCGGGCCCTGGGGGTGGACACCGTGACGGAGGACGTGACCGACGGGGACGGGAACGTCACCGGCACCAAAGAGGTCAACCACTACTTTGTCTACACTCTGGTCAGCTCCCAGGCGGAGAAGCAGGAGGTGGAGGTGGTCTATACCGCCGACACCTACTACTTGGTGCGTCCGGCGGACGAGGACGGCCGGGACCGCCTCCGCCCCGGCGACGAGCTGATCCTGTCCACGGCCGGCCTGTTCGACGGAAAGGTGGTGCGCTGAGATGGATATCGCGGGAAACCTCGCGAAGGTAAGGGCGAATATCGCGGCGGCGGCCCTGGCCGCCGGACGGGACCCGGCAGAGATCACCTTGGTGGCAGCCACCAAGACCCAGACCAGCGAGACCATCCGGGCCGCCATCGCCGCCGGGATCGCGGTCTGCGGCGAGAACCGGGTGCAGGAGCTCACCGCCCACCTGGCGGACAACGCCTATGAGGGGGCCGCCCTCCATTTTATCGGCCATTTGCAGACCAACAAGGTGAAGTATGTGGTGGGCAGGGTGGACCTGATCCACTCGGTCTCCTCGGAAAAGCTGCTGCTGGCCATCGACCGGCAGGCGGACAAGCTGGGCATCGTCCAGGATATCCTGCTGGAGGTCAACCTGGCGGGGGAGGAGAGCAAATCGGGCTTTTTGCCCGGAGAGATCCCCCAGATGGCGGAATTGGCGGCGAATATGACACATGTAAACCTCCGCGGACTCATGTGCATCCCGCCGCGGGCACAATATTTAGGGGCAAATTTCAGATTTTTTGAAAATTTGCACCATTTAGCTGTTGACATAAGAAGCCAAATAAGCGATAATAAGACAGAATACGGGATTCTATCCATGGGCATGAGCGACGACTACCCCGACGCCGTCAAAGCGGGAGCCACCCACATCCGGGTGGGGACCGCCCTGTTCGGGCCCCGTCCGCCCCTGCCCGGTACCGAATAATCATTGAAGGGAGATCTGTCTTATGAGCTTTATCGATGAACTGAAGCGGCTGGCCCGCCCCTACGAGGATGAGCCGGAGGACACCTACGAGGAGGACTTTGCCCCTGTGGCCAACTCCCCCAAGGAGACCAACCGGGACAGCGACCGCCGGAGCAACAAGGTGGTCAACATCCACACCACCACTCAGCTCCAGGTGGTGCTGGTGAAGCCCGAGCGGTTCGAGAACGCCTCCGAGATCGCCGACCACCTCCGCGACAAGCGCACCGTGGTCCTCAACCTGGAGAGCACCGACAAGAACATCGCCCGCCGCCTCATCGACTTCCTGTCCGGCGTGGCCTACGCCAACGAGGGCACCATCAAGAAAGTGGCCCTGAACACGTACATCATCACCCCCTATAACGTGGAGATCCTGGGCGATCTCATCGACGAGCTGGAAAACAACGGCTTGTACTTCTGAGCGGGGGAGGATCTGACCAATGTTGACTCCGCAGGAGGTCGCCAGCCGCTCCTTTACCCGCGCGAGCTTTGGCGGCTACAATATGGCCATGGTGGATCAGTTTCTGGATACCCTGACCGAGGACTACACTGCCCTCTATAACGACAACGCCATCCTCAAGAACAAGCTGAAGGTCCTGTCCGACACCATCGAGGAATACCGCGCCACCGACGACGCCATGCGCAAGACCCTGCTGGCCGCCCAAAAGATGGCCGACGACATGGTGAGCGAGGCCGAGGAGAAGAAACGGCAGCTGATGGGGGAGGCCGAGAAGGCCGCCGCCCAGCGGGTGGGCGAGCTGCGGGACCAGATCGCCGCCGAGGAGTACCGGCTGGAGCAGGCAAGGGCCGCCACCGCCGCCTATGTGGACCAGCTCAACGATATGCACCGGCGCCAGGGCGAGTTCCTCAGCACCCTGGACCAACTGGTCCCCCCGCCGCCTCCCGCCCCCAAGGATGACCCCAGCGCCGAGATCGAGGCGTCTGTCTCCGCCCTCTACGAGGACGAGGAGGGGGATGCCCCTGCTCAGGAGGAGGCCGCCGGGCCCGCGCAGGAGCCCGCCGAGCCCGAATACGACGACAGGGACCTGCCCGAGCTGGACGAGGAGGCCACCAAGCGCTTTGAGGACCTGCAGTTCGGCAAGGACTACCGCATCGAGTAAAAAAGCATGAGCAGGCCCCGCCGGGTTCTGGACGGGCTGAAAAAACATTTACTATGTACGGCAAGGTGCAGTCTTTCGGGGCTGCACCTTGTCCGGTTCATACGGACTGCATCCTCCAAAGAAAAAACATTGTAATTTTGTCGTGGACAGGTATAATATTACTGATACGTTTGCGCAATGTGTGTGTTTAGCGCTTGCCGCCTGTGTTGATGGGGGCCGGGAGGCTGAGGAGGGCGCGGTTACAAAGGTAAACCGGCAAACGGATCGTCGATCTTGCTGTCCTGGCAGGATGATCCAAAAAAGTTCAGGAGGTATAGTTATGGCAGGTCAAGTTACAGCGGGGACCGGCGGAGAGCGGTATATCCCCTATACCGAGCGCACCGGGAATGAATCTATCGTATATTTCACGAGGGATCTGTCCCCGGAGGGACTGATGAAGGTCTACGAGCGGGTCAATGACAGCATCGGCGGAAGGGTAGCCGTCAAACTCCACACCGGCGAGCCCCACGGCCCCAACATCATCCCCCCGGCCTGGGTCAAGGTATTTCTGGAAAAGGAACTGCCCGACGCCACCATCATCGAGACCAATACCTTCTATGACGGAGACCGATACACCACCGAACAGCACCGTAAGACCCTGGAGATCAACGGCTGGACCGCCTTCACCACCGTGGACATCACCGACGAGCACGGCACCGCCGCCCTCCCGGTGAAGGGCGGCAAGTGGTTTGACGAGATGTACGTGGGCAAGTCTCTGCTCTCTTACGACTCCATGGTCGTGCTGACCCACTTCAAGGGCCATGTGAAGGGCGGCTTTGGCGGCTCCAACAAGAACATCGGTATCGGCTGCGCCGACGGGCGTGTCGGCAAGGGCATGATCCACGCAAAGGATGGCGATGACTGGGGCGTGGGACAGGAAGAACTGATGGAGAAGATCACCGAGTCCACCAAGGCCGTCATCGATCACTTCGGCAGGCACGTCACCTATGTGAACGTGCTGCGGAACATGTCCGTGTCCTGCGACTGCGAGGGCGTGGCGGCGGAGCCTGTGGTCACCCCCAATGTGGGCATCCTGGCCAGTGTGGATATCCTGGCTGCAGATCAGGCCAGTGTGGATATGGTGGCCGCGATGAAGGAGGAGGATCATCACGCGCTCATGGAGCGGATATCCAGCCGCCATGGGTTCCGCCAGCTCACCTATATGAAGGAGCTGGGCATGGGCAACGACCGCTATATCCTTATCGACATCGACAACGGCGACAGGCGGATCACGGTCTCGGACGCGGTAAAGGACGTGGTGCCCTTTCAGGCATAGACACAGATCGCCGTGGCATCCCATGTCACCGGTTTTATCGTGAAGACCATCGCCTCCGAGCAGGGGCCGGCGCTGGGCGGCGGCTGGAAATAACTGCGGCGGGCGCCTGATCCGCCCGCCTCTGCCTCGATTGTATGGCTTTCGGATACTTGCTGTCTGAGGTGCCTGACCGTGGAAAGAGGAGCCGCAAAGCGGCTCAGCGGCATCAAAAAGGCATCAAAGTTTCGCTCCCCAGGCCGGCGGCTGCGCCGGCTTGGGGAGCGTTTTTTTGTAGCGGAACCGCTGCCCGCGGGTCCCAAAACTCACAGGGTATATTCGCCGGCGGTCAGCCGCAGGCGCCGCCCGTCCGGCAGGTTGACCTCAGCCTCCCCATTGGCAGGGATGGAGAAGGTATAGGTGACGGCGCCGTCCGGCTCATAGCGCCAGCCACTTTCGATGTCCCCCAGAGGGGAGCGGTAGCAGGCTTTGGCGTGGCCCAGCAGGGGGTTGGGCTGCGGGGCGATGCGGACGGTCCTGTCCTCCACCCGGATGCCGCAGACGCCGGAGAAGAGCCAGCCGCAGACCGCGCCCTTGGAGTAGTGGTTCAGGGAGGCCTTCACCTCACCCCGCTCGTTGACGCCGTCCCACTCCTCCCAGATGGTGGTGGCTCCGTGTTTGACCTCATAGAGCCAGCCGGGCATGGTGTCCTGGAGCAAAAGCCTGTACGCCGTCTCCGTGTACCCGTACTCCGCCAGCACCGGGCACAGGGCCGGGGTGGAGAGGAACCCGGTGTTCAGATGATACCCGCGGCGGATGACCAGCTCGTTGAGGGCGGCTGCCGCCCGCTTTTTCCCGTCCCCGTCCAGCAGATCGAATTGGATGGCCCGGACGTACTCAGCTTGCCGGTCGGAATGGATGTCCCCGTCCGGCGCGGCCAGGAAGCGGAAGGCGTTTTTCGCCCCTTCGGCGATCTCTGCGTACCGGGATGCTCCATCCGCATCCCCCAGCAGAGCGGCGATCTCCGCCAGCAGCCGGCCGGAACAGGCGTAGTAGGCGGTGGCCACCTTGCTCTGGGGCCTGCCCATGGCGCCCACGGAGTCCACGTCCGGCTCGCACCACTCGCCGTAGTCCGTGCCGGTCTCGATGGCGTAGTCCCCGTAGGGATTTTCCTGTTCGGCCTGGGGCGGCGCGAATTTCTTCATCATCTCCGCCAGGGCCTCTGAGGGCAGGTTTTTCAGCATGGCCCGGTACTGCTCCGGGATGGCGTCCAGGTCCATGGGGGCGGCGCCGGGCTTCTGCCCGGCCCGGCTCTCCAGATAGGCGTACCAGCGGGCCATCATCCCGTAGTTCTCCTCCAGCAGCCGCCGGTCCCCGGTCCGCCGGTACAGCGCCCAGGGCACCAGGATGGAGGCGTCCCCCCAGCCCACGGACCCCGCCAGCAGCTCGGTGGTGAAGGTGGGCCGGTTGTTTCTGGGGGCGATGTTGGCCACCTTGCCGTCCGGATACTGGTTCAGCCGGCACTCCCCCAGCCACTTGCGGACCACGGGGGCGCAGTCCATGAGATACAGCCCCGTGTCGATGAACACCCCCATGTCCCCGGTCCAGGCCGCCCGCTCCCGGGTAGGGCAGTCGGTGGGCACGTCGCAGAAGTTGGACTTCATGCTCCAGAGGGTGTTCTCCACCAGACGGTCCACATCCTCATTGCCGCACTCGAACCATCCCAGCCGCTCCATGTGGGAGTAGACGGCCACGGCGGTAAATTCTGCCCCGGTCAGGTCCATGTCCGTCTCCACCCTGGCGTAGCGGAAGCCCCAGATGGAGAACTTGGTCTTGTAGTGGTTCAGCCCCTCCTTGCAGGTGTAGATCACCTGCTGGCGGGCGCCGCCCTCCTTGTGGCGCTGGCGGTCCTGGAAGTTCTCCTGGGTGAAGTTCCCGCTTTCGTCCAGGGTCTCCCCGTGAGTAAGCGTGATGGTGTCGCCCGCATGGGCGGTGAGGGTGAACTCCACATAGCCCGCCAGGTTCTGGCCAAAGTCCAGCACCCGCTCGCCGTTGGGCGTGGTGAAAAGCCGTCCGGGAAACCGCTCATGCTCGGTAATGGGCACACAGTTGGAGGCGCGGAGGTTCTCCGTCCCGAAGTCCCGGACTTTGACGCCGTGCCAGCCGGTGAGCTCCTCCCGCCGGGCGTCCACCACCTCGCCCTGCTGCATGTCGTCCATGCGGATGGGGCCCTCCTGGGTGGTCTCCCAGGTCTCGTCGGAGAGGCACAGGGGCCGCCCGTCCGCCTCCAGCTGGAAATACAGGGCCACGTCCTCGCCGTAGAGGTTTCGGTCCCCGTCCACGCCGGAGCAGCTGCGGTACCAGCCGTCCCCCAGGATGACCAAGGCCTCGTTTTCGCCCTCCCGCAGCAGGTCCGTCACGTCACAGGTCTGGACGTGCAGGCGTTTGTCGTAGCTGGACGAGCCGGGGGCCAGGACGAAATCCCCCACCCGTTTCCCGTTGAGCCACGCCTCATAGAGGCCGTGGCAGGTGATGTAGAGCCGCGCGGCCTCCACCTCTCCGCTGACGTTAAAGCGTTTGCGGAGATAGCTGGCGGGCTTGTGGGCCGCCGGCTCCCGTTCCAGCTCGGGGTCGATCCAGGCGGCGGTATAGTCGCTCCGCTCCAGAAGGCCCATCTCGAAGGAGGCCTCTTCGCTCCATGCCTCCGCCGCGCCGGTCTCGTCCCAGAGGCGGACCTGCCATGTGATGCGGTCGCGGCTATGGAGCGGCGCCCCGAACAGGGCGGCCATCTCCCCGCTCTCCACCCGGCCGCTGTTCCAAATCGGCGTTTCGCCCAGAAAAGCCCTGATCTCATAGGCCGTCTGCCTGATCCCGCCCTCACAGAGCCAGCTCAGCCGGGGACGGGGAATGTCGATCCCCACGGGATCTGTCATGTATTCCGTTTTCAACCGGATCGCTCTCATAGCCGCTCCTTTCCAGCGCGTCGTTGGGGGCCGCGATCAGTCCGCGGCCTCCCTCAGAAATGGGCGTTGAGCCACCTGGCGCTCAGTTCCAGGCTCTTTACCGGGGACTTATCCACCCAGTTCCGGTGGCTCTCCAGGATGACGGCCTCCACGCCGTTGGCCCTGGCCTGCTCCGCCCACTTCTCCAGAGGCAGATTGCCGGTGCCCAGCTCCAGGCTGTCGCTGTTCAGGATAGGGGTCATGGCGGGACCGGCGAGACGGGTCCCCCGGTCGTTGATGTGCCACAGCCTCATGCGGCTGCCCAGACGCTCCATCCACGCGAGAGGATCGGCGCCGCCGTCGGCGAACCAGTAGCTGTCGAACTCGAACCCCACCAGGGCCGGGTCGGTCTCGTCCACGAGGATGTCATAGGCCCGCCTGTCCCCGTTCACCCGCTGGAGCTCACAGTTGTGGTTGTGGTAGAGCAGATGGACGCCCTCTTTTTTCAGGACCTCCCCCGCCCGGTCCAGCCGCCCGGCCAGCTCCCGGACGGCCTTTTCATCCCCATAGGGAAAGCGGTACATGCCGGTGATGACGATTTTGTCCGTGCCGAAGCCCTTTGCCTCCACCGCCACGGCGGCCGGGGCCCGCTCCACGCTGCCCAGGTCGTAGTGAAGGCTGGGGACCTGGAGGCCGCTTTCCCGGATGAGGGCGGGCCAGTCCAGCTTGCCGCCGTTCCCGGTGGGCATGCCGGCGGCCTTGGTCATCAGCCGGACCATGAGCCCCGTGGGGTGGATCATAAAGCCGCACAGCTCGATGCCGTCGTACCCGGCGGCCTTGATCTTTCCCAGGGTCTCTCTCGCCTGTTTCTCATTGTTCAGCACGGTCCCCAGCATGAACTGCTGGACTGCTTTCATGGCCATATGCGCTCCTCCTCACTCCACCGCAAAGATCTGTCCGGCGGTGACCCCGCCGGCGTTATAGCTGTCCACGGAGATGTAGTATTTCTGTCCCGCGTTGACGGTGCTTAAGTCCAGCTCACAGCCGCTCATCACCTGCCAGCTGCCGTACAGCTTGCCGGGGGCGGCGCCATAGCGGATGTTATAGCCGTCCGCCCCCGCCGCCTCGTCCCAGCGGAGCAGGATGTTCAGACCGTCCCCGCTCCGCTCCGCGGTGACGTTGGCGGCCTGGGCCGGCCGCCTCTCCCGGGCGGGACCGAAGGCCCGCAGCCCGCTCACCGCCGGGACCCCGCCGAAGGGGATGGTGAAGTCCCGCAGACGCAGATAGCGGACCCGTACCGGCTCCTCCGCCGTCCACAGGCGGTGGGGACGGTCGCTGTTCTCCGCCCGGGCGTCCAAAAGGATGTCCCAACGCTCCCCGTCCGGCGACCCCTCCAGCACATAGGCGGTGCGCCGGGGCTCCGTGTAGATCCACCGGCCGCCGGTCTGAGTCATGAACAGCTTTTCCCGGGGCACTTTCTGGTCGGGCAGCATATGGTCCGCCAAGTTGATTTGAACGGCGGACACCTCCCGCACTGCCCCCAGGTCCAGCCGGTACCACGGATGGGCGTCGCCCTCCGCCGCCGCCCACCAGGTGCGGATATCCTCGTCCGCACCCCGCTCCGGGCCGAAGCCCTCCTGGGCGCTGGAGGCGGAGGCGGCCCCGGGCAGCAGCTGCCACAGGGGGACGCCGCTGTCCATACCGCTCCGGGGCCCGTCCGGCAGGGCGAAGGGGTAGTCCGCAAAGTTCTGGTCGCAGTGGAGGACACCGTCGGCGTCAAAACCGCAGGGGAACAGGCCGATCCGGCGCTCATAGCTCTCGTTGACGCTGATCCGCATGGTGGACACGTGCCACCAGTTCCCGTACTTATCCTGAAAGGTGCTGCCGTGGCCCGCGCCGGTGATGAACCCGCCGGGTTTTGAGGAAAAGGGATTATGGGCCTGATAGGTGAACGGCCCCAAGGGATGATCGCTTACGTACACGCCGTCGGCGTAGACGTTGCACTCGGTGCCGGGGGCGGCGTATTGCAGATAGTACCTGCCGCCGTACTTGGTCATGAAGGCCCCCTCGATGAAGGGCTTGGTGCCCACATACTGCCGCACCAGCCGCTCGTACTCGGTCCTGGGCTCTCCCAGCTTGTTGTTCTCCCCCTTGCGCTCCCAGCCGTGGTGGGCCTCATCCTCCCCGAACATGGCCTGTTTCTCCCCGATGGGCAGCATGGTCCTGGGGTCGATCTCGATGCCCCAGATGGGCTCGGAGTTGGTGCAGCCCCAGTAGAAGTAGACCCGCCCGTCGTCGTCCTCAAAGAGATCCGGGTCCCACCAGTCGAAGGGGGAGGTCAGGGGGATGAAGGGCTCATGGAGGGGGTCGGCACTGGCATAGAAGGTGCAGGGCTCTCCCCGCCGGGAAGCGCTGAAGATGACCCGGCCGCCCACCTCCCGCACGTCGGGGGCGTAGTCGTAGATGGGCAGCTCCGGGGTGGCTTTGAACTTCCAATCCGCCAGATCGTCGGAGTACCAGAAGCCCCCGGACATGGAGGCGAACAGGTAGTAGGTGTCTTGAAACAGCAGCATGGTGGGGTCGGCGGCCTCCCGGGACAGGGAGGCGCCCCCCATGGGCCCGGTGCGGTACTGATAGCGGTAGTCCAGGTCCAGCGGATTGCAGATGACCTTTTTCACGGCGTTCACCCCGTCACACAGTCTTTTTGATGCCCTGGAGCACCCGGTCGAGCTGCTTGATGCTCTCCTCGTCGGCACCCCCCTGTTTCAGCAGGCTCAGCAGGGTCATGCGGCCCATCATCCGCTGGAGGGCGGGGTTGTCCTTCACCGCGTCGGCCACATCCCCCCGGCTGGCGGCCCCCTGGGCCATCATGGCGTCGATGATGGCCCCCGCCTGGGGATTTTGCCGGATGTCGGCCAGTTTGTCGGACACGGAGTAGCAGGTGTCATCATGGTCCGCGTCGAACCAGTTGGTCACCGGAGCCCGCTTGACGAAGATGTAGTCCGGGTTTTCCTCGTTTACTCTGCGGACGGTGATGGTATCGGAACAGCCCTCCGCCCGGGCCTCAACGGTGTGCTCCCCGGTGATGGGCACGCTGAATCTGAACACGGTGTGCCCCGTCTGCGTTCCGAACAGCCTGCCGTCCACATAGAGGGAGACCTCCGGCCGGTTGGAGTAGACCTTGACCTCGGTGACGTCCTCGCACCGGTCCGCATACCGGCTGCCGCACAGATGGACGAAGGGCTCCGCCTTGTTCCAGGCGGCCTTGTAGAGGTAGAAGGCGTCCTTTTTCAGCTTGCGGTCGAAGGTGACCAGGCCCTTCTGGTTCTGGCCGTTTTTGCCCCCCTCGTCCCGGCCGTCGGCGGCGAAGTCAAAGAGGTTCCACACGTGGGTGGCCCACAGCCAGGGGCGTTGCTCGATCATGGCCAGCATATGCTCATGGTAGAGGGTCTGGTAGCTCTCGGTGTAGTCCCCTTTCTCCGGGGCGGAGGACTGAAATTTGGGGTTGGCGTCGGCGCCGTACTCGGAAAAGCCGATGGCCTTGTCCGGGTATCTGGCGTGGAACTCGTCGAAGAACTCGTCGTTCTGCTCCAGATCGCCCAAGTACCATCCGAAATACAGATTATAGCTGTTCACGTCGGGGATGTCCAGGATGGGACTGTCGGTCTCCAGCATGAACACGTTGGCCATGGTGGTAGGCCGGGTGGCGTCCAGCCTGTGGCACAGGTCGTTCAGCGCCCGGTGGTTCTCCAGCAGCTCCTCATTCACGGCGCTGGCAGCGGTGATCTCGTTGGACAGGCCCCACACCGCGATGGAGGGGTGGTTGTAGTTCTGGGCCACCAGCTCCTCCATCTGGGACAGGGTGTTGGCCCGGCCGTTGGTCATGTGCATGGTGATGTAGGGGATCTCCGCCCACACCACGATGCCGTTCTCGTCGCAGAGGTCATAGAACTCCTGGGCGTGCTGATAGTGGGCCAGCCGCAGGGTGTTGGCCCCCAGCTCCCGGATGATGGCCATGTCCTCCCGGTGGTGTTCCATGGTCAGGGCGTTGCCCACGCCCCAGCGGTCCTGGTGGCGGGACACCCCCCGGAGGGGATAGGGCCGCCCGTTCAGGAGGAATCCCCGGTAAGGATCGATCTCGAATTTCCGGCAGCCGAAGCGGACGGACACCTGGTCGCCGCTGTCCAGCCGGGCGGAGGCGGTGTAGAGATACGGGTCGTCCAGTCCGTCCCACAGACGGACGTTCGCGATGGTGAACACGGCGGTGTCTTTCACCCGCTTCGTCTCGCCGTTCACCGTGATCTCCACGGCGTCCCCGTTGTGCCAGGTCTCCACGGTGACGGCGGCGGACTTCTTCTCCAGATCCACCACCGGCGTCACTTTGATACCGGCGGCGCCGCGGCAGCCCAGCTCGAAGTGCCGCTCCGGCACCACGATGAGCTTCACGTCCCGGTACAGCCCGCCGTAGAAGGTAAAGTCCGCCTTCTGAGGGTAGACGGCGTCGTTGTCGCCGTTGTCCACCGAGATGGCCAGCTCGTTTTTCTCCCGCAGGCGGTCGGTCAGATCCACCCGGAAGGCGGAGTAGCCGCCCTCATGCCGGGCCAGTTTCTCCCCGTTCAGCCAGACCTCGGCGGTCATGGCCGCGCCGTCCACCTCCAGCCAGGCCCGCTTCCCGCCGGACAGGTCGGGCCGGTCCAGGGCGCGGCGGTACCAGCAGGTGCCCCGGTGGTAGTCGTTGCCGCCGTCCTGGCCGTCTTTGGCGTTCCAGGTGTGGGGGAGGGCGACGGCCTCGCCCGGGGCGGCGGGGTCCTCCGATTTCACAAAAGTCCAGCCCTCATTGAGAAAGATCACAGTGCGCATGATAAAAACCTCCTGGGACGATAAAAAATCAAGAAACCTGCGAATTTTAGTACACAAACGGCGCCCCGTCTGGTATAATCAGGCGGAAAGGCGGCGATGAGATGGATACCTCCGAAAAGATGGAGCTGTTTCGGGAGCTGGTCCGCTGCGGCGGCGAGGTCTACACCTGGCGCTGCGGGGCGGACGGCGCCGTCATCGAGCACAATTGCCCGGATGGGGAGGTCCTGTCCGCCGCCTTCTCCCTGCTGGGCTGTCAGGCGCGGATGCTGGACCACCGCCGGGACCGGTCCACCCCCATTCTGCTGGGCAGCCCCATCGGGATCATCTGGGGTGCGGCCTTTGGGGGAGAGGGCCAGACCTTCCTCATCGGGCCGGTGTTCTCCACCGATGTGGACCTGTCCGCCGTCCGGGAGGGGTTCGAGACCTATGTGGACGCCCAGGTGGACATGGTCTGGAAGCATAAACTGATCGACGCCCTCTACCGGGTGCCCACGGTGCCCTACATCGTGTTCAGCCGGGAGGTGCTGATGCTCCATGACTGCCTCACCGGGGAGCGGCTGGGGCTCAGCGATCTGAACGTGGT
>CANRFT010000047.1 GCA_947629955.1 uncultured Oscillospiraceae bacterium | reverse complement strand
TTGGAGTGATTTCAGGTCCCAGCCATGCCCGGAATCCCTTGTTATTGCTATGTTTTTTAATTTTGCTCATGGCTGCCCAACCTGTCCGCGCAGGAGGTGCTGTCCTCCCTGCAGAACAATGCCGGGACATGGCAGTATTTCATCGGATGCGCCTATGTGGCCGCCGTTTTCATCGCCCCCCTCTGCACCGCCACCGCCATTCTGCGCGCGGTGGAGCTCTTTCTGCGGCGGGGCGCCTATATTTCCATCGGCAGCAAAGCGGTCACCCTTGTCTACGGCTGGGGGCCCACCGCTGAGGCCGTCCTGCTGAACAACGGCAAGGGCAAAGCGGCGGTCTGTCTTGTCACCGGCGAGGAGCTCACCGACAAGCAGCAGCTCGACCTGCTCCGGCACAACGTATTCCTCTGCAAGGCGCGGCAGGAGGAGCGGATGAGAAAAAAGGCCGACCGGATCTTTCTCCTGGACAAGTCCTCCGCGAGGAATTTCTCGCAGTACGTCGCCCTCCAGCACTGGTGGGAGTCCTATGCCAGGGGGGAGGCGCCGAAGGTCTTCTGCGCCTGCGAGGACGCCGGCGTGCGGGCGCTCTTTACCTCCTTCCACGACGAGAGCAGCCGGAAGCACCCCGAGGCCGGCGCGCTCCCGGTGAGCCTGTTCAGCATGGCGGAGCTCCAGGCCAAGGCCGTGTGGGACGCCTGCCCCATCTGCGAATACAATTTCAGCGAGGGATTCCGGGGGACGCCGGAGGACCGTTACCGCGTACACATGGTCCTTGTGGGCCTGGGCAGCATCGGCCGCCAGCTCCTGGAGCAGGCCGTCAGCCTGGGCGTACTGAGCTCTTACGGCGAGATGCACTTCGACGTGATCGACCGCAACGCCAATGAGCTGCTGCGCTTTTTCAAGAGCAGCTTTTCCTCCTCCTATGTCCAGGTGAACCATGAGAAGGGGATGCTCACCATCCCCCCGGACAGGGCCGACGGCACCCTCACCATCCGCTTCCACCAGCTGAATGTGGACGACGGCGACTTTATCCCCCTGCTCCGCCGGCTGAACGGCGAGCACCCCTTCACCTTCGCGGCCATCTGCCTAAAGGACACGGATACCGCCATCCGCTGCCTGAACCAGCTGGACCGGGTCCTCGAGGAGAGCGGGAGGGCCATCCCCGTTGCCGTCTGGATGGGAGAGGACCAGGAGTTGGCACAGTATTTCCGCGGGGAAACGCCCTACTACGGCAAGGCGTTCCCCATCTGCCGCGGCCAGAACGCCCTGAGCCTGGACGCGCTGGCCAACGGAGAGGCGTATGCCGGCGCCGTCCAGTTCAACTACGCGTACAGCCGCTGGTCCGCGACGCTCAGCGGCGACGCCGCCTCTGTCTCCACCCCCGAGGCCGAGTGGAGAAAGATGGAATACTTCAAGCAGAGGTCCAGCCTGTTCCAGTATCTCCATCAGCCCGTAAAAGCGCTCCGCCTGGCATACGAGCGGAGCCGGGAGGACCCCTTCACCCTGACCGCCGGCCCCGCGGAGTATGAGGCCCTGGGCGAGCCCCCGCTGACGGAGCCCCTCGCCCTGGAGTTCGCCCGGATGGAGCACCGCCGCTGGTGCTACTACATGGCGGCCAGCGGGTGGACCTTCGGCGAGAAAAGGAACAAAGACCGTCAGATCAATCCCTGCATGGTGACCTGGGAGGCCCTGGTGCGGGGGGATCAGCAGTATACGTGCCGCTATGACACCACCCCCTACCGCATCCTGACGCAGCAAGAGGTGGAGGAAAGAGCGGTATGAATCAGGGATGCCCCTGAGGATGAAAGCCCTGGACATCTTTGCGGCCCCGGCGAGCCCTTCTGATGAAACACGAGGCTGCGAAAAACAGGCCGGCCCCCCGGAGTTTGCGGCTCCGGAGGCCGGCCTGTCTGCGTATCGGGACAGAGACGCCGTGTGTCCCCCTCAGCGGGAGAGGATATCGCCCACCCGGCCCAGGTCCATCTTCTCCAGTACCCAGTCCGCCGCCGGCAGGGGCTCGTCGGGGGAGATGTTGGAGCGGATATACACGGTGGCGAGGCCGGCGGCCTTTGCCCCGGCGATGTCGCACAGCCCGTCGTTGCCGATCATCACCGCCCGCGCCGGGTCGATGCCCTCCCCATTCAGCAGGATGTCGAAGAACCGGCGGTCCGGCTTTTTGACCCCGTAGTCGGAGGAGAGGTATACCCCGTCGAACTTGTCCTCCAGCCCCAGGGTGCGGAGTTCGTACTCCGTGAAGATGGCCTGGGCGTTGGACAGCAGCCACAGCCGCTGCCCGTTGGCCCGGAG
This sequence comes from uncultured Oscillospiraceae bacterium, assembly GCA_947629955.1. Lineage (GTDB taxonomy): Bacteria > Bacillota > Clostridia > Oscillospirales > Oscillospiraceae > Enterenecus. Next base: position 12,734 of record CANRFT010000047.1, on the reverse strand, counting down.
CCGGGCCAGCAGCTCCGGCGCGCCGGGGTACAGCCGGATGTAGTCCATGGACAGGGCACGGAACCGCTCCCCGGCGTCCACCGCCAGGGGCAGGCCGGCGCTCACCCCTTTCCGCCGGAACAGCTCCAGGAAGACCTCCTCCAGTCTGATCTCGGGATGGGCCTCGTGGCTGTCGCTCCGGAGGACCGTCAGGCTCTTCTCCTTGTCACGGACGGCGGCGAAGTAGGCGGCCTCCAGCTCCTCCGGCCGCCAGTCCGCGCCCCGGCGGGCGTACCAGGCGGCCAGCTCCCGCCACAGGGCGGGACTGCGCTCGTCGGTGCGGATGTCCACCAGGGTGCCGTACAGATCGAAGACGCAGTCGGTGAACCTCATCTTTGCGGCCCCCGCCGGAGCATGAGGCACTCCCAGGGCCGGAGCGTACCCGCCTCCGGCGCGGGGTAGTTGGCGATCAGCAGCTCACCGCCCTCAAATCCCGCGGGCAGGGGATAGGGCACTGCCTCCCCGGTGAAATTGCAGACCACCAGCAGCTCCTCCTCCGCCGTCTTCCGGGTGTAGGCAAAGACCGCCTCGCTGTCCGGGTCCAGCAGGGTGAAGTCCCCGTCCCGGAACACGGGATAGGCCTTCCGCAGGGCGATGAGTTTTTGATAGAAGTAGAAGACGGAGTTCGGATCGGCCAGGGCCTCTTCTGCGTTGATCTCGGTATAGTTGGGATTGACAGTGAACCAGGGGGTCCCGGCGGTGAACCCGGCGTTTTTTGCCCCGGACCACTGCATGGGGGTGCGGGCGTTGTCCCGGCTGCGGGCATAGACGGAGGCCATCACCTTTTTCTCGGGGATCCCCGCGTCGATGCGCTCCCGGAAAAAGTTCCGGGTCTCGATGTCCTCGTACGCCCCGATGGGCAGGCGGATGTTGGTCATGCCGATCTCCTCCCCCTGGTAGATGTAGGGGGTGCCCTGCATCCCGTGGAGGGCGGCGGCCAGCATCTTGGCGGACTCCACCCGGTACTCCCCCTCGTCCCCCCAGCGGGAGACGACGCGGGGCAGGTCGTGGTTGTCCCAGAACAGGCTGTTCCAGCCCTGGCCGGACAGGCCCTTCTGCCAGCGCTCCATGCACCGCTTCAGCCGGGGCAGGTCCAGGGGGGTCAGGTCCCACTTGCTGCCGCCGGGGCGGCAGTCGGCGAAGTTGTGCTCGAACTGGAATACCATGCTCAGTTCGCGGCCGCTGGGGTCGCTGTATAACTTGCCCTCCTCCACGTCGGCGCTCCAGGCCTCGCCCACGGTGACCAAGCCCTCCCCGGCGAACGCCTCCCGGCTGAGTTCCCGGATGTACTCGTGGAGCCTGGGGCCCCGGCAGGTGATCTTTCGGTCCGGCTCCTTGCCGATGTTGTCGATCACGTCCAGCCGAAAGCCCTCCACGCCCTTGTTCACCCAGAAGCGGATCATGTCATACAGCGCCCGGCGGACAGCGGGATTCTCCCAGTTCAGGTCGGGCTGCTTCACGGCGAACTGGTGGTAGTACCACTGGCCCAGGGTCGGGACGTACTCCCAGGCGGGGCCGCCAAAGGTGGCCAGCATGTCGTTGGGGGGCGTGTCCGGCCCGCCGTCCCGCCAGATGTAGTAGTCGTGATAGGGGTTGTCCCGGCCTTTCAGCGCCTCTTGGAACCAAACATGCTCGTCGGAGGTATGGTTCAGCACCAGATCCATGATGATGGAGATGCCCCGCTGTTTCGCCTCGGCGATGAGCCACTCCATATCGGCCATGGTGCCGAAGGGGGGCCAGACGGCCTCGTAGTCGGAGATGTCATAGCCGTTGTCCGCCTGGGGGGAGGCGTACACCGGGGACAGCCAGATGCCGTCGATGCCCAGCTTTTCCAGGTAGTCCAGGCGGCTGATGACGCCGGGGATGTCCCCGATGCCGTCCCCGTCGGAGTCCTGGAAGCTCTTGGGGTAGATCTGATAGAATACGGCCGACTTCCACCAGCCGCGTTTTGTCTTGTCAAGCATAGATGGACCTCCGCTCATGGGGTGTGATGGATGTACAGGCGGGAGGGCTCCGGCTCGCCGTCCCCCTGGGCCATGCAGAGAAATTCCCAGCCGTACCGCTCGTAAAACGCGGTGTGGTCGGTCAGCAGATAGAGGGTGTCCACGCCCATGGCGGCCATGTCGCCGCAGACAAATCCCAGCATCCGCCCGGCGATGCCCCGCCGGCGGTGGGTCTCCTCCACATAGACGGCGCAGACGTTGGGGGCCAGGTCTTTCCGGTCGTGAAAGTCGTTCTCGATGACCCCCAACCCGGCAATGATGGCCCCGCCGCGCGTGACCACATACCACTGGGGCACAGGCCCCTCCTTTTTCAGGCAGTCCGCCATGCTTTCGGCGTAGGCCTCCCGGGGGATGCCCCATTTGGCGTGGAACCAGTCCGCCGCCGGGTCCAGCAGCTCCGGGTATTCCCGGAGGCGGATGATCTCGTAATCCTTCATACAGCCGCTCCTGTCACAGTGTTTCGCCGTTTTCGATCTGCTCCAGCGCCTCGTACACCCGCAGCAGTTCGCCAACACTCCACGCTTGGGCGAAGCAGCCCCTGGAGGGGCCGGGCTCCAGCCCGTCATAGATCTCCGGCAGGTGGCCGGCGCAGCCCTCCCGGAGCAGGGCGGGCATGGCGGACAGCCGCTCCCGCACCCGCGCCGCCGCCTCGGGGGTGTTTCCGTGGACTTTCAGCCAGGCCAGGTAGTACCCCCCCAGCGGGAAGGGCCACACGGTGCCCTGGTGATAGGCCAGATCCCGGTCCCGAAGGGGGCCGCCGTAGGCGGGGTGGAAGTCCGGGTCGTCCGGGGAGAGGGTCCGCAGACCGTGGTCGGTGTAGAGGCTGGCCTCCACCGCCTCCACCACCTGCCGCTCCCGGTCCGGGGGCAGCATGGCAAAGGGCGTGGACACCGCCCAGATCTGATTGCACCGGAGCTGGGCGTCGGCCTTCGTGCCGGAGAGCACGTCTTTCAGATACCCTTTATCCTCCATCCAGAACTGCGCGTTGAAGGAGGACTTCACTTTCTCCGCCAGCGCTTCGTACTCTGTGCCGTCCGCCCCGGCCAGGGGGGCCAGCCGGGACAGGACGCACAGGGCGTTGTACCAGTAGGCGTTGATCTCCACCGGCTTGCCGTGGCGGGGGGTGGGGAGGAACCCGTCCACCCGCACGTCCATCCAGGTCACCTGGTCCAGGCCGGACCCGGCCCGGATCAGGCCGTCGTCGTCCATGGCGATGGCGTACCGGGTGCCGCGCTGGTAGGCCCGGATGATGCGCTCCAGCACCGGCCAGGCCTCTCGGACGAACGCTTCGTCGCCGGTCTTTTGAAAATACAGCCACACCCCGTTGATGAGCAGCAGGGGGGCGTCCACCGAGTTGTACTCCGGGACCTCCGCCCCCTCCGGGAACAGGTTGGGGAGCAGGCCATCCTTTTCATAGGCCAGGAAGGTGCGGAGGATGCTCTTGGCCTCCTCATACCGGCCGGTGGCCAGGGCGCACCCCGGCAGGGAGATCATGGTGTCCCGGCCCCAGTCCCCGAAGAAGGGGTAGCCGGCGATGATAGTCTTGCCATTCGTGGAGTCACGCCAGGCGATGTAGGCGTCGGCGGCCCGGGCCAGCTCTTTGGCCGCCGGGTCCCGGAAGGGGGCGCTGTCCAGCAGGGCCCGCTGCCGCGCCTCGCAGTCCCGGAGGATGTCGCCGCCGGTGCGCTCCGTGGGCTCGGCGGAGAACACCAGTTCAAGCCGCCGGGTCTCCCCGGCGGGCACCGTCCACTCCACTTGGCAGCAGAGGAGGCCCAGGCCGCTCTCCGCCCGGCCGTTCTCCGCGTCGTGCCGGTAGAACAGCATTTCGCTCCGGGGAGGGATGGGGCTCAGGCGCCCGTTGGAGGCGATATAGAGGACGTGTCCCTCCCCGCGGATCGCGCCGCCCTCATAGGAGAGGGGAAGGGGCGCCTGGGGCGGGTGGCCCTTGGGGGTGAACTGGAGGGATGGCGTCACCCGGAGGACGCAGTCCGTATCGGAGCGGTTCTCCACGGTGTAGACCGCCGCCGCCCGGTTGAAACCGTGGTCCAGGGCGATCCGCCGCCGGACCGTCACCGCCCCGATCTGATACTCCCAGACGGGCACGCCGTCGAACGCGAAGGAGGTCAGCCGCCGCCAGCCGTCCTCCGGGGGGACGTCCCCGGCAAACCGCTGGGCGGAGAGAAATACCGCCCCGCCGTCCGTGGTCAGCGTCTCGGACAGCCGGTGGACCAGGCCGTACCGCCGGCTGGGGGAGTCCGCCGCCACCAGGAGGCCCTGGTCGCACCGGGAGACGGAGAAGGCCGCCGATGTGGAGGCATAGCCCCCCAGACCGTTGGCAAGGAGCCAGCAGTTGTTCTCCGCCCGGTCCAGGGCGGGCATGTCTCGCTTATCATAGAGGAATCGCATGGCGTCACCTCGTCAGCGCCGCCCCAGGATCAGGGCGGACACGGGGCCCAGCATGGCGCTGGAGCGGAGTTGATAGGGGGACTGCCAGTGCCAGGAGGAGTCCCCGTCGGCCAGCACGTCCCAGACCCCCTCCGGCAGTTCGGCGTCCACGGTGTCCTCCCCGGCGTTGAAGATCAGGCACAGCTGCCGCCAAGGGCTGTCCCCGGCGTTGTCCAGCAGGACGCCAGCGCAGTTTCCCGTGAACTGCTCCGCCGCCAGCAGCCGCGTCCCCGCGGCGGGGGACTTGTCCCGCAGGCCGGGGAGCTGTTTCCTCAGGGCGATGAGGCCCCGGTACCAGTCCACCAGCGCCCCGTTGTCCCAGGCCCGGCCCCAGTCCAGCCGGTTCAGCGCCGGGGAGGAGCGGTAGGTGTTCTTGACCCCGTTTTTGGTCCGGGCGAACTCCTCCCCGGCCAGGAAGAACAGGCTGCCCTGGCAGAAGAAATTGATGGCGGCCGCCAGCCGGTTCTGCCGGAGCAGGTCGGCCTCGGACCGCCCGGGAGAGACGGCGGCCAGCTTGTCCCACAGGGTCCAGTCGTCGTGGCAGGAGAGGTAGTTCACCGTCCGGGACGGGGCGTCGGAGACGAAGCCGTCCCCGGACCAGCCCCTGACGCAGCAGGCCAGCAGGCTGGCGTCCAGCCCGCCGCCGTTGACGAAGCCTGCCCCCTCCGCCTGGAAGAGGCTGCCCTTCACCGCGTCCCGGGTGGCGTCGCAGAAGACGGCCACGCCGGCGTCCAGCCGCCGCAGATTGCCCTGGTGGGCCAGGCGGGTGCCGGGGCGGGCCGCGGTGGCGGCGGCGCTCCAGGGCTCCCCCAGCAGGACCTTTTCGCCGGGGCCGTACCGTTTATCCAGTTCCCGCCGGACGCGGTTCATCAGGGGCACGTCCAGCAGGCCCATCAGATCAAAGCGGAAGCCGTCCATGTGGTACTCCTCCGCCCAGTAGAGCACCGAGTCCAGGATATACTTGCCGCACATGCTCCGCTCGGAGGCCAGGTCGCAGCCGCAGCCGGAGCCGTCGGAGGGGGAGCCGTCTCCCCGCTGGCGGACATAGTACCAGGGGACCGTCCGCCACAGCCAGGAGTCCAGGCGGTAGGTGTGGTTATACACCACGTCCATGATGACCCGCAGCCCCGCCCGGTGGAGGGCCTGGACCGCCTCCTTCAGCTCCCGGATACGGACCACGCCGTCCCGGGGGTCGGTGGAATAGGAGCCCTCAGGCACATTGTAGTTCACCGGGTCGTAGCCCCAGTTGTATTCGTCGGGGCCGCCCCCCTCCGCCACCGAGCCGTAGTCGAACACCGGCATGAGCTGCACGTGGGTGACGCCCAGAGACTTTATGTAGTCCAGCCCCGTGGGGTGGACGCCGTCCCCGTTCAGGGTGGTCCCCGCCTGGGTCAGGGCCTTGAACTTGCCCCGCCACTCGGGTCTGACGCCGGAGGCCGGGTCCCAGGAGAAGTCCTTCACATGGAGCTCGTAGATCACCGTCTCCGGCGGCAGGGGAGGGGCCTGGTCCGCCTCCCATCCCTCCGGGTCGGTGCGGCGCAGGTCGACGACCATGCTCCGGTCCCCGTCCAGGCCGCAGGCCCTGGCGCAGGGGTCGGCGGTGGATCGGGTCTCGCTGTCCACGGTGACCAGATAGTCGTAGTATACGCCGTCCAGGTCCCGGGGGACCTCCAGGCTCCACAGCCCCCGCGCCCCCGGAGAGAGAGGGAGCCGCTCCAGCTCCTGGCCGCCGTCCCCCCGCTGAAAGAGGCGCAAGGTCACCTCCGAGGCGGTGGGGGCCCACAGGCGGAACACTGTCCGCCCCTTCTCCCGGAAGACCCCCAGGGGCTCGTCACAGTGATACCGCTCCCGGAAGGCCCGGGAGTCGAAGTATTTCTTGAAAGATGTCCGCGTTTTATCCATAAGCTTCACTGGCCCAGCACCACGCTGGTCTGGCCGTCCAGGGTGAGGGTTGTCCCGTCCAGGGAGGCGGAGCCCAGGCCCACGGTGTCGTTGATCCTGCTGAGGGAGACGCCGGCGGCGGACAGATCCACCGTCGCCGCCTCGGACGAGACATTGTGGATGACGGCCACGGTCTCGTCCCCGTAGACGGACACGAAGCCGCCCACCTTGGTGCCCTCCAGGTCCAGGGGGGTGTAGTCCCCCCGGGCGATGGCGGGGTTGGCCTTGCGGACCATGATGACCCGCTTATAGTAGTTGTAGAGGCTGTCCCCGCCGGGCAGCTGCTCCTGGACGGTGGCGGAGACCCGGTTGCCGGCGTCATAGGTGCTGCCCTCGGGGTCAGAAATGGTGTCGCCGTCCCCCCACTCCATCTTGAGTCGGCGGTTGGCGTCGGTGTTGGCGCCGCCCCGTGAGCCCCGCATGCCGATCTCCTCCCCGTAGTAGATAAAGGGGGAGCCGGGGGAGAGCAGATAGAGGTTGGCCGCCATCTGGGCCTGGCCGTTGGCCGGATTCAGGAAGCCCGCCGCCCGGTCGGTGTCGTGGTTGGCGATGAAGGGGACCATCATGGCGTCCGCGTTGAGCGCCTTGATACTGTCCAGGTAGCCGTCCACATAGGAGGTGTAGGCGTCCACGCTGCCGCCCTTGGCGGTGGCGGCGATCCGGCCGTCGGTCTGGCTGGTGGTGAAGTCGAAGCAGTTGAGGGCGGGGAAGTAGTCGAAGGTGATGCTGTCGGCGTCCCACACCTCGGCCACGGTGTAGATATCGGGCTTGATGGCCTTCAGCTGGTCCATGTACCACACCCAGAACTGGCCGCTCTTCTCATTGTCACCGTAGTAGATGTACTTGGCCGCGTCGAACCGGAAGCCGTCCACCCCCAGGTCCAGGTAGTACTTCGCCACGTCCACCACCGCCTGGCGGACGGCGTCGTTGTCGTAGTTCAGCTCGGGCATGTCGCCGGAGAAGTTGCACTCATAGAAGTCGTCCGTGCCGGGGATGGGGTTGAAGGTCCTGCCTCCGGGGGGGGTGTCCGGCCTGGAGTACCAGGTGTAGAAGTCATAATAGGGGTTGGAGGTGTCGCCGCTCTGGTGGGCGTTGACGAAGGCGGTGAACCAGGGGTTGCCCCTGCCCGTGTGGTTGATGACCATATCCATGATGACCTTTACGCCCCGCGCGTGGCAGAACTCCACCAGCTCCTTCAGGTCCTCCTCGGTGCCGAAGGCCGGGTCCACCTTATAGTAGTCGTCCACGTCGTACTTGTGGTAGCTTTTCGAGGTGAGGATGGGGGAGAGCCAGATGCCCTCGATCCCCAGGCTGAGACCGCTGGCGGGGTCCCCGTCGTTCAGGTAGTCCATGCGGTTTATAATGCCCCGCAGGTCGCCTGTGCCGTCCCCGTCGGAGTCGGAGAAGGAGCCCACGAAGATCTCGTAGAACACCCGGTAGTTGTCGTCCGTGAGGTCGCCGTCCTCCACGGTCACGTCGGTGACGGCGTACTCGCCGGCGGGGGCGGGCTCCTCGGAGGGGGCCTCCGCGGGACCGGCGGAGGGGACCCCGGAGGGCGTCTGGGCGGGGCCGGCGGAGGGCCCGGCGCAGGCGGTCAGAAGCAGCAGAAGGGCCAGAAACGGCGCAAAGAGCTTTTTCATATCCAATACCTCCTTCAAAAGGTGACGGGCACGATTGACGCTTCCATTATGACCCGGAGGCGCGGGGATTGTCAAGCCGAAAAAACGGCCGGTGCGCATCGAAAAAACGGCCGGCGCGCATCCGCCCTTGAAAAATCCGGAAAACTGTGCTATGGTAAGGGGGAGGTGATGGAGAGATGTCCCAAAACGTGGTGGAGATGTATACAGAGGAGGACATCGCCCTTCTGGAGCGGCGGGTGAAGCGCCGGCTGGCGGCGCTCGTCGTCCTGGGGGCCGCCGCCTTCGCCGTGTGCGTCGCCCTGGCGCTCCTGGCGAACGCCCGGAACGCCGGGCGGCTGGAGCTGACCGCCGTCATCATCAGCACGGTGGCGGGATGGGTCTGTATCTACGGCGGCATTTTCGGCGTCAGCGCGGGGAAAAAGGAGATCGGCCACGCCAATATGCTCCGCGCCGAGCCCAGGGAGCGGATCGGCGGCCCCGTCACCGTCACGGACGAGCGGCTCCGGATCCGGGGCAGCATCACCGTGCGGCGGGTGGAGGTGGCCTCTGAGACGGGCGTCCAAAAGGTCCTGGTCCACGAGAACCGGGCGGAGCGCCTGGCGGAGCTGCCCGTCACCGCGGTGTATGTGGCCCACGGATATGTGGCCGCGGCGGAGGTGGAGAGATGAAGACGCTGAAGAATATCCTCTCCCAGCTGCACAGCTTCGCGCTGTGGGCGCTGGCGTCGGTCCTGCTGTGGGGCTGGATCTTCGGCCTGGCCACCGACACCACGCCCGACAAAAAGATCATGATCTTCTGCCATGTGCCGGAGCTCCGGGACGTGGAGCTGACCATGGCCCTGGAGGAGGACCTGCCCGAGGGCATCAAAATGGTGCAGGTCCACCCCTTCGACTACGTGATGTTCGACACGGTGTCCATCACCCGGGCGGATATCCTCATCGTCCCCGCCATCGACGTGCCCGAGCTGGGGGACGAGATCGTCCCCCTGGAAGGGGAGGAGGGCGCCCAAGTATACGATCCGGACACCGGGGAGGGCGTCCTGCTGGACTACATCACCTACGGGGAGGAAGATTACTATCTGTTTTTAGGAGCCAACTCCGCCCACCTGGAGGACGGGGCCGCCGCCGAGATGGCAAAACAGCTGCTGGGTATGTGAAATAAGGGCGTCCGCATGGCGGACGCCCTTTCGCGCGTTTATTCAGTTTTTGAAAAATGCACAAAATTTCCTTTGGAATTTTGTATAAATTGAACCGTTTCCAATTACAAATAGTGTATGGACAATTCACAAAATATTTGTTATAATTTGACTTGTCAAGGGGAAGCCATGGGGTACCCCATGGCTTTTATCCTTGCGGAGCAAGGATAATGCCCCAATAAAAAACAGGAGGAAAGAACATGAAAAAAGTACTTGCACTACTGCTCGCCCTGGTGATGGTGTTCGCCATGTGCGCCTGCGGCGGCCCGGATGCCCCCGCCACTCAGCCCGGCGCCGAGCAGCCCACCGATGCCGGCGGCGAACAGCCCGGCGGTGAGGAGCAGCCCAGCGGCGGCGCCGATCTGGCCGGCACCTATCCCATCACCGTCTGGGTGCCCGAGGCCGCCGTCGAACTCACCAAGGGGCAGATCGACACCTTCAACAGCACCAATGAGCTGGGCATTACCTTCGATGCCACCGTGGAGCCCGTCTCCGAGGCCGACGCCGCCACCAACATGATCAACGACGTGTCCGCCGGCGGCGACCTGTTCTTCTTCGCCCAGGACCAGCTCTCCCGTATGATCCAGGCCGGCGCTGTGACCAAGCTGGGCCAGGGCGCCGCGGACTTCGTCAAGACCAACAACGTGGCCAGCTCTCTGGTGGCCGCTCAGTCCGGCAGCGACTTCTACGCCTACCCCCTGACCGCCGACAACGGCTTCTTCATGTACTATGACAAGTCCGTCATCCCCGAGGAGGACGTGGACAGCCTGGAGGCCATCATCGCCGACTGCGTGGCCGCCGACAAGAACATCTCCTATGAGCTGGAGAACGCCTGGTACCTCGCCGGCTTCTTCTTCGCCACCGGCTGCCACTCCGACTGGGTCACCGACAACGACGGCAACTTCACCGGCATCGACGACGACTTCAACTCCGACAAGGGCCTCATCGCCTTGAAGGGCGTGTACAAGGTCGTCTCCTCCCCCAAGTACGTCAACAGCTCCACTCCTGACTTCGCCAGCGGCTCCGCCGTTGTGGTCACCGGCACCTGGAACTACGGCCAAATTAAGTCCCAACTGGGCGACAACTTCGGCGTCGCCGATCTGCCCTCCTTCGAGGTGGACGGCCAGAGCTATCACATCGGCTCCTACAGCGGCTGCAAGCTGCTGGGTGTGAAGCCCCAGGAGGACGCCAAGCGCGGCGCCGCCCTGAACCAGCTGGCCCAGTACCTGACCGGCAAGGACTGCTCTCTGCAGCGGGCCGCTGACCCCGTTGAGAACAAGACCCCCGACGGAAGCCCGGAGAACGGCGGCCTGGGTTGGGGCCCCTCCAACACCGAGGCCCGGAATGACCCCGCCGGCACCAACCCGGCTCTGGTCGCTCTGGAAGAGCAGAACCAGTATGCCGTGTCTCAGCCCAACATCCACGGCTCCTGGTGGGATATCGCCAAGGTCATCGCCACCAACATCAAGGGCGGCAGCGGCTCTGACGAGGAGCTCCAGGCGGCTCTGGACCAGTACACAGCCAGCCTCTCCGAGGTGTTCGAGATGACCGACGAGGTGCGCAACGCCTTCACCGTCATCGGCGCCATCGGCGGCTCCAGCTGGGACGTGGACTTCCCCATGACCGCTGACGGCGACGTGTGGACCTCCGACGACGCCTTCGATCTGAAGGCCGGCGACGAGCTGAAGTGCCGCCAGGGCAAGTCCTGGGATGTGGCCTATCCCGCCGAGAACTATGTGGTCGAGGCCGACGGCACCTATCACGTCCAGCTCAACGCCGCCACCGGCGAGGTCTCTCTGGTGGAGGGCTGATCCGGCAACAGGACAACCGTATCGAGCTTTGGCTTGACCTGACATAGTACAGTGTGATCGGTCGGAGCTTATGGCGCATAAGCTCCGACCGGTCCTTTTTGAGGGGTGATTTGATGAAAAGATACAGCGATATGGAGTACCTTCGCTTATCGAAATGGCAAAAATTTGTCTACAAACTGGTTTCCTTCCTGGTGGGCATCCCCCTGGGGATCGGCCGCTTCTTCAAAAAGATCGGGATCGCCGTCAAGGACGGCTTCCTGAGAGTCGTCGCCGAGCTGAAGGACATCGGCGTGACCTTCGTCCACGGCGACTGGAAGACCAAGGTGTCCTTTGTGGTCATGGGCTTCGGCAATATCGCCCGGGGGCAGGTCCTGCGTGGCCTGCTGTTTCTGCTGTTCGAGGTGGTGTTCATCTTCTACATGATCACCACCGGCGGCTACTGGCTGTCCATGCTGCCCTCCCTGGGCAAGCAGGGCCCCGAGAGCGTGTACGATCCCATCTACGACATGAACACCACCACGTACCACGACAACTCCTTCAAGATCCTGCTCTACGGCGTGCTGACCATCTTCTTCATCGTGGCGTTCATCTACACCTGGTGGGTCAACGTGCGGCAGAACAAGATCTCGGAGCAGATTTTGAAGTCCGGCAAGAAGCTGAAGTCCGGCAAGGACGACCTGCGGTCCCTGGTGGACGACCAGTTCCACAAGACCCTGCTGGCTCTGCCCCTGGTGGGCATCCTGGTGTTCACGGTGCTGCCCATCGTGTTCATGGTGCTGGTGGCCTTCACCAACTACGACGGCGCCCACAACGGCTACTCCAACGCGCTGTTCACCTGGGTGGGGCTGGATAACTTCAAGACGATGTTCTCCTGGACCGCCACCGGCGCCTCCGGCACCCAGTCCTACTCCGCCACCTTCGGCGAGATCTTGGTCTGGACGCTGATGTGGGCCTTCTTCGCCACCTTCACCAACTACTTCCTGGGCATGGGCGTGGCCATGGCCATCAACAAGAAGGGCATCCGGCTGAAGAAGCTGTGGCGGACCGTCCTGGTCATGACGGTGGCCATCCCCCAGTTCATCTCCCTGCTGTATGTCTCCAAGATGTTCGCGGCCAACGGCCTCATCAACCTGATGCTGGGTCCGGTGAGCAACGGAGGGCTCGGCCTGATACAGCAGCCTCTGCCATTCTGGGATGACCCGATCTGGGCCAGGGTGACGGTGATCATCATCAACATCTGGATCGGTATCCCGTACCTGATGCTGATCACCACCGGCATCCTGATGAACATCCCGGCAGACCTGTACGAGTCCGCCAAGATCGACGGCGCCAGCGGCTGGAAGCAGTTCACCAAGATCACGCTGCCCTACATGCTGTTCATCACCGGCCCCTATCTGCTCACCAGCTTTACGGGCAACATGAACAACTTCAACGTGATCTACCTGCTGACCGGCGGCGGCCCCACCAACGTGGCGGCCTCCGGGGCGGCGGGCTCCGTGGGCTACACGGACCTGCTGATCACCTGGCTGTTCAAGATCACCACGGGCGCGGAGTCCCAGTACTATCTGGCCTCTGTGGTCGGTATCATGGTGTTCGTCGTGGTGGCCCTCATCTCCCTGGTGGTCTACAACGTGCTGCCCTCCATTAAGAACGAGGAGGA
>CANRFT010000046.1 GCA_947629955.1 uncultured Oscillospiraceae bacterium | reverse complement strand
CGTGTGCGGCTGGGCGAGTTCACCTTCGAAGATCGTGACCAGAGGGATGAGTTCGACGGAGAGGAGTACACCGCGCCACAGACAAAGCGGGAACTGCTCATGGCCTACCAGAAGGCCAAGGCTATCCTCAGCGACAATGACACCAGCCGCGCTGAGAAAGAAGAAGCGGTCCGCGCTCTGGAAGTGCTCTGGGGCAGGGGCCTGACGGTGGCTGCCCATCAGCTGGGGAAGTGCTGGCGGGACGGGCTGGGCGTCATCCCGGACGATGAAAGGGCGGAGGCGTGGTTCAAACGCTCCGCCGACGCCGGGAACGACTTCTCCCAGTACGTCCTGGGCAAGCTGCTCCAGGAACGGGGACGGATCGCAGAGGCCATCAGTTGGTTTGAGAAAGCCTCAGCTCAAGGCAATCAGTACGCCGCCTACCGGCTGGGGAAGCTGTACCTCACCGGCAAGGAGATTCCAAAGGACGTGGAACGGGCGATAGAATACCTGACCGCCTCCGCCGAGGCCGGGAACCAGTACGCGCAGTACGTCCTCGGCAAGCTGTACCTGATGGGCCAGGAGGTGCCCCAGGACCGGGAGGAGGCCCGATACTGGCTGACGGTGTCCGCGGCCCAGGGCAACGAGTACGCGCGGTTCTTCCTGGATCGCTGGGACAGCATGGGAAAGCCGTCCGTGATGCTGTCCGTCGTCCGGCTGCTCCACCATCTGAGCCGGATGTTCCGGGACAACGTCCAGTCCAAAGACACCGTCAGTATGATCCAGAGCATCGACCGCAAGCTGCGGCAGAGGATCAGAGAGAAGAAGATCGCCATGGGCCACAAGCCGGACGACCATGAGGAGCATCAAGGGCCGACGATGTCCATGTGAGGTAAAAAATGACCCGCCTGATCAAAGAAAAGGTCTCGGTGATCTGCTACGTTTTCCGCCCGTTCTTTCTCCGTTTTGCCAACACGGTTCTGATAGATTTTCGACCTCCGTTTGGGTATTGTTTTGTTTGCGAAAGCACCAAAACAATACCAAGAGGAGGTCAATCCAATGAAAAACCGTATGCTGAAATCTCTTTCCCAGTTCTTCAGGCACGGCGGGAAGCGCGTTCTGGCTATCCTGCTGGCCGTGGTCAGCGTCATCGGTACGTTCCCGATCATGGCGATGGCATCTAACGGCGATACCGGCGGCCTCAACCCCGGCAGCTCCGGTGGTCAGAAACCCACCACCAGCAATGTGGCCTGGTCCACTGTCCCGGACCTGACTTTTTTAAGGTTCACACTGATCGAGTTCCCCAAGGGCGTCGTTACCGACCTGAATACCAATGACAGCGGCACATGGCGGGCCGTAGGCACGCCCCTCAATGTGATTTGGAACAAAGGCGTATCCAAGTATACCGGCGATGACTACCGCAGAATCGTCACCTGGTATGACTCCAACGCCATGCTGTTCAACGGCGCCGGGAGCAACGCGGCCCAGCTGATGGGCAGCACCGTCAAGGCCTACAGCGCCGCGTCCGGCAATAACAGCCGCCGGGTCATGACAGCTGATGAATTCAGAGCGGCGACCGGTATCACGGCCCAGCAGGAGGAGCAGATGTTCCACTGCAATTCCAGCAGCTGGACCAGCGGCTGGCTCAACGGCGATTACACCTCCATGTGGGGCACCGACCCTCATCCTGTCACTTCCGGCAACCTCTATAACGTCTACACGGCCAACAGCGCCTTTGTGTATCTGTTGACCAGGCTGAGCGAGACGGGCGGCGAGGGCACCGGTTGGAGCAAAGAGGATGCTCTGGCTCACTGGTCCGAATTCGTCTACGATTCCAACAACAACCTGCGGACCAAGTACCGGGTCATTATTGAGACCGGCGGTATCTTCGTGGATCCCGATGGAGTTCGCCGCGCCTATACGCTCCGCGAGATGATGGCCTACTCCTTATATAATAATGAGGCCTCGGTCAAGAACACTCTGATCTGGGATCAGTCGAGCACCATTCGCAACATGGCCCAGTGGATGCGCCAGTCCAAGGACAAGCAGTTTGTTGAGTATCCTCTGGACGAAGACGGTATCCCCACCGGGGAAGAACTGCACTCCACCAATGGGTTCCGCGAAGCGGACAGCTTTGTGGACAGCATCAAGCTTGCCGAGCAGATCCGCTCGAAGATTTTCTCCGAGCGGCGCAGTTTTGGGCTGCATATTCTTAACCCCTTCAATTTCGAGCGGGTCACGGCGGACAGGGTCTCGCTTGAAGTCACCAAAACGGTTGGCGGTAAAGTTCCCGCCGATCAGTCGTGGGATTTCACCTTGACCTATACGGCGGGCGCCCCCAACGACTTCACCGCCACCAAAAACGGTGCCGACTGCAAGAGTGAGGTAACTGAGACCGAAAACGGACTCAAGTTCTCCCTGAAGGGCGGCGAGACGATCCATTTCGACTTTGACGCCGAGGACTCGTTCCGGTGCGAGGTGCGGGAGGACGACACTTCTCTGCTCACCAACGTCACCGGGTCCGGCGGCACCGCCGATCTCGCAAGTGGTAAATTCACCACCAGCGGCGGTTTCTCCAGGGCGGTGTTCACAAACAGCAAGGATGACACGCCTCCGCCTCCCGCTGAGACCATTCTCTATAAGCGGGACGCAAAAACCAATACCGGCGTCGGTCCCGCCACATTTAAATTCTCGTCTGTCACCAACGGCGATTATGAGTTCGACACCGATGATAACGGCGAATTGGAGCCTATCCAGTGGTGGGATCCCACTGAGGAAGCGGGGAAGTATATCAAGCCTGGTGAGTACACCGTAACGGAGTTTGTTCCGCCCCCCCTGTATACCCGCACGGATGAAGTAAAACAGATCAAGCTGGAGCTGGACGCGGACGGGGACCCTGTCCCTGCGGGTCCGCTCGTGTTCACGAACCTGGCCCAGGTTGGCCTGCGCATCGTCAAGTATGACCGCCAGAGCCATACCCCCATGGACGGCGTCACCTTTGACATCTATAAGGACGGCGCCTTCGTCGGCCGGTATGAGACCAATGCCGACGGGGAGATCCTCCTGCACAACATCGATCCGGGCACCTACCGGGCGGTGGAGGTGGATGCCGGCGATGAAATCCACATCGTGGATGGCTCCTATCAGGAAGTAGAATTGGTGGCCGGCGACGGCACCAAGGACCTGATCTTCTTTAATGACGTCAAGCCGGGCATGAGGCTTGTCAAAGTGGACTCCGCGGACCCGTCCAAGACCATTTCCGGGGCGGTCTTTGAGATCAAAGCCGTGAAGGGAGATTATGGCCCCGAGGAATTCACCACAGGCTCGGATGGGACGATCGATCTGTCCAAACTGCCCGAGGGCTCCTATGTGGTGACCGAGAAGTCCTGTCCAGGCCACGTTATCGACGAAGCTCAGCGGATCATTCACCTGAAGGCCAACGACACGGCGGAGTTCGTGTTCACGAATACGGCCAAGCCCGGTCTGCATCTGGTCAAGACCAGCGCGGACGGGACGCCTCTGGCAGGGGTGACCTTCCGAATCGCCCCCATTGAAGACGGATCTCACTCCCTGGATCGGACCACTGATGCCAATGGTGAGATTTATGTGGATGGGCTGGAACCCGGGATCTATTCCATAACGGAGACCGCCACTTTGCCGGACCACATTCTGGACATGACCGAGCATCATGTTAAACTCTCTCCCGGTGTGACCGCGGAGATCCGGCTGTCCAATAACAAGCGGCCCAACCTGACCATCATCAAGCGGGACGCGGACTCCGGGAATGTTGTGCCTGACACCGTGTTCCTGGTGAGATCCGCTGACGGCAGCAGCGTTCAAGAGGTCAAAACCGGCCCGGACGGGAGCGCCGTGGTCAAGAACCTGCTGCCCGGCATCTATGAGATCTCGGAGAAATCCGTTCCCGAACCCTACCTGCTGGACGCGGGGCCCCAGCTCGTGACCCTCTACCCCAACCGTGACCGCATCATCTACTTTGAAAACCATAAGGCCCCGACTATTGAGATCGTCAAGGTGGACAGCGTCACGGGTGATCCTTTGCCCAATGTGCGCTTTCAGGTCTGGTACGCCAGCAACGACACGGAAACCGGCGAGTACAACGACCTGGGCGTGTTCACGACCGATGAGGACGGTCTTATCAACCTGGACGGCCCCACCAACGGTCTGAGAGACGGCTGGTTCCGTGTCCGGGAACTTGCGCCGCCCAGCGGATACTCCATCAAGGACAGCGATACCCAGGAGGCGTTTATCCCTGCCGGCAAGGGCCATACGTTCCGCTTCGAGAACACCCCGCTCAGCGCCATCGTGGTCTGGAAATATGATACTGTCACCGGACTCGCGGTGGAGGGCTGCACCTTCCAGCTTCGCTACCTTGGCGGCACCAGCGGCACCGGCGGGACGGTCATCGGCACCTATAGGACCTCGCCCAACGGTTCCTTTACCGTTACCAACCTCCAAGCGGGCACTTACATCATCGAGGAGCTGGCCAGTGATGACGGCCACGTCATTGACGCCGCGCCTCAAACCGTCTATATCAGCGGCAAGGAGCAGAGCGTTGTAGAGGTCTACTTTGGCAACGCCCCCAAGGGGAATGTGCTTGTCAAAAAGGTCTCTTCCCTGGACGGCACACCCCTTTCCGATGTTGAGTTCCTGGTCACCACATCCGATGGGACTGTGGTGGGCGACGCCAACGGCAAATATGTGACGGACAGCACGGGCAGTTTCCTGGTGGAAGGTATCGACCCCGGCACCACTCTGGTCGTCAAAGAGACCCGCGCGAAGTCCGGCTACCTGCTGGACGATGCCCCTCAGACTGTCCGGGTAAAGGCCGGCAAGACGGTGACGTTGGAGTTCCGCAACCAGCCCAAGGGCGGTTTGATCATCGAAAAGTACGACAGCGTTACCAAGCAGCCTCTGTCCTCGGCCAAATTCAAGATCGCCTATGCCAACGGCGAATTGATGCCGGACAACGAGGGCCTGACCTCCAGCAACGGCATCTACACGACCGACGCCAACGGGCAGATCGTCCTGTCCAACGTGAGACCGGGCACTATCATCGTCACGGAAGTCCAGGCGCCGGACAATTATCAAATCGACCCCAATGCTCAGACCGTGGTGGTAGACCCTGGGGATACCCAAACACTGCGCTTCTACGATGATCCTCTCTGCACCCTGACCATCCTCAAGCGGGACGCGCTTACGAAAAAACCGTTGGCTAATGCTGAATTTCTGGTAAAAGACAGTGATGGCCGCGTCATCGGCTCTAACAACGGCCTGTTCATCACCGGCTCTGATGGCACCGTGACGGTCTCCGGCCTGCGTCCCAACTCCGCCATCGTCGTGTCTGAAACGCGCGCGCCTTCGGGCTATGTCCTGGACAAGACCCCCAAGACCATTATGGTTCGCACCGGCGTCCCCAACAGCCTCATTTTTGACGATGAGCCTGGCACAACCCTTATCATCCACAAGTACATCGAGGGGACCGAGAACGAGCCGCTGTCCGGCGTCGCGTTCAAGGTCGTGGACGGCAGCGGGGCCGCGATCGGGCCTGACGATGGCGTCTATTACACCGACAAGGCCGGCGAGATTGTGCTGAACAACATCGATCCGGGCACTACGGTCAAGGCGTGGGAGATCAAGACTGTTGATGGCTACGTCCTCGACGGTACGCCCCAGGATATCCTCATCAAAGCCGGCGACGCCCAGCATCTGACCTTCTGGAACAAACGCGCCGGTACTCTGGTCCTCGAAAAGCGGGATTCTTTGACCAACGCTCTGATCCCCGGAGCCCAGTTTGAACTCACCTATGCCAATGGCGGTTATGTGGATAACGCCAACGGTCACTTGTCCAGCAATGGGCTCTATACCACAGACGCCAACGGCCAGATCCGTGTTTCCGGCGTGGTGGGTACCATCGTGGCGAAAGAGGTAAAGGCGGCGCCCGGTTATGTGATCGATCAGAGTACCCAGACCCAGACCGTGGTGGTAAATCCCGAAGACACCCAGACCCTTGTGTTCCTCAACGAGCCTTTGTGTTCTTTGACCATCAGGAAGGTCGATTCGGTCACACAGAAACCGGTTCCGGGGACTGTGTTCACTGTCAAATACAGTAACGGCACACTGATCGGCCGCTATACCACCGGCAGTGACGGGACAGTGACCGTCACCGGGATCATTCCGGGCAGCACTGTCGTGGTGACGGAGACCCGTGTTCCCTCTGGCTATGTGCTGGACACCACCCCTCAGACCATCGTTGTGCGGAATGGTGCGAACAGTGTGTCTACCGGCTCCGGCTGCACGGCAGGGACCGGCAGTTCTGGCAGCTCTGGCAGTTCTGGCAGCGCCGGCGCCGGCACCGGCGATTTGGTCTTTGAAAACGATCCCACTACACGACTGGTGATCGAAAAGTACATCACCGGCACCACTACTCCGCTGAAGGGCGTCACCTTCCTGGTGACCTATTCCAACGGCGAGCTCATTGGCAGCGCCAACGGTGAGTTCATCACCGATGAAAATGGCCGTATCGTGATCGAGGATCTGGAACCCGGTGTAACCGTTGTAGCGAAGGAGATCCGCACTCTGGATGGCTATACTATGGACACCACGCCCAAGACCATAAAAATCAAGGTTGGCGACGCGCAGACCCTCAGATTCTATAACAGTCCCATCGGTGGCGTGGAACTTATCAAGGTGAGCTCTGCCGACAAGACCCAGCGCATCAAGGGTGCGACCTTTGAGATCCGCCGCATGGACGGCGGCCTGGTGGATACCGTCACGACAGACAGCAATGGCCGGGTGTTCCTGTCTTTGGAGGCCGGCAACTACTATGCTGTTGAGATCGAGACGGCAAAGGGC
The DNA here is from genome assembly GCA_947629955.1 of uncultured Oscillospiraceae bacterium. GTDB lineage: Bacteria > Bacillota > Clostridia > Oscillospirales > Oscillospiraceae > Enterenecus. The sequence continues at coordinate 8,324 of CANRFT010000046.1, read as the reverse complement.
TTCCGGTTGGATGACACGCCCCACTACTTCACGGTCAAGGATGGAAAGACCACCACGATCACTGTGCCCAATGACCCCTACTCTGGTATCATCATCCACAAGGTGGACAGTGCCAGCGGCGCCGGGATCTACGGGGTGAAGTTCCTGGTCTACGACGCCAATAAGAACCCCATTGGCGAATACACCTCCGACAATGAGGGATATATCTACATCGACGACCTCACCGTGCTTGGAAATGGCAAGCTGTTCATCCGTGAACTGGAGGCGGCCCCCGGCTACGAGCTGGACAAGGAGTACAAGACCGTCTATGTCCAGCCGGGCAAGACCATCGAGATCGAGTGGCAAAACACGCCCATCACCGGCCAGATCCAGGTCTACAAGTACGCCGCCGAGGCCAACGAGGTCACCGGCACTCCCGCCGGGGCCCCGCTCCAGGGCGCGGTCTATGAGATCAGCGAGGCCCGCTCGGGCAAGGTGGTGGACTACATCACCACGGACGCCCGCGGCATCGCCGCCTCCAAGCCGCTCCCCCTGGGCCGGTATAAGATCACCGAGGTGACTCCTCCGGCCTACTGGCAGCTCAGCGGCAAGGTCTTCGATGAGACGCTGGAGTACTCCGGCCAGATCATCAAGGTCAGCGACTACGATATGCCCGCGAAGCTGGGCGTCACCATCACCAAGCGGGGCAACGCCGAAGGGGAGCCCGGCAGCCAGATGCGCTATGTCATTACGGTCGCAAATACCAGCAACGTGCCTCTGGAATCTTTCTATTGGCATGATCGCATCCCGACCGACGCGACACGGGCCACGGTATTCACCACCGGAACGTACAGCGCCCGGCTCAACTATCGCGTCCTCTATAAGACCAACTACTCCTCCGACTACCAGGTCCTGGCGTCCAACCTGCTCACCAGCAGCAACTACTCCTTTAACCTGGCCGCCATCCCCATGCAGGCGGGCGAGGTCATCACCGACATCTACCTGGACTTCGGTAAGGTGCCTGTGGGCTTCCAGTCCGCCACAAGCCCCACCCTCACAGTCCAGATCCTCGGGACCGTCCCCAACGGCTATCAGATCGTGAACCGGGCCGATGTGGGCGGCAAGTATCAGGGTACCTGGCAGACCGCTCAGGCCAGCTGGGTCACCATCGTGCGTAAAGTAACGCCGACACCCACCCTGCCCAAAACCGGGTATTAAGCAAAATGGAGGGACGGTCCAATGGGCCGTCCCTCCTTCGCATTGGTCAATGATTGTTCAAACGCCAATTATCCACGGTCGATACATTACAACTCAGAGATACCGCTCGCAAAACTCCTTAGCGGTGACGATTTCAATGTTCTCATACGAGATTTGCTTTGGCTTCTTTTACCTGATTGAAACCGGAAGCGATCTTCCCTGGCTGTATGCGCCGGCGTTGGCCGTACTGTCGGCCGCAGCCGCTAAACTGCCTTGGAGTGTCTCGGCGCCAGTTCTTCCGGACTTGTATACTCTGGAGTTTTGTGACAGCGATCCCGCTGTCGCCGGATACGTCAATAATCCTGAATTGAGAAGCAAAAAGGCAGAGTTATATACGCTGAAATACAGCCCTAATATCGACCCGGATGAGTGCCAAAGCTACAGTTCAAATATCAACTTGCCGCAGCTTATCTTCGGACTCAGCGGGATGATCATGCCGCGAAGGGTACCTGAAACTACCGGGGTCTTGGAGGCGCTGAAAAAAGCCGGCATTTCAGAAGCGGAGGCACTGGTTTTGGAGCAGTATCTCCGGCTTGCAAATGAATTACAACTGTCCGGCAGCGTGTACGGCAAAACGGCATTGGAAAAAGCGGAACAGCGGGCAGCGGAGATTGCCGGTCTCAATGCGCCCTTGCCCATTGAGAAAATGGCTTTGGAGCTTCGGTCTCTGAAAAAACAGTTGGCCCAAGCGAAGGACGCTCAGCATTGTGCCGAAAAGGCGTTGCTGGATGAACAAGCCAGACTGAAGCAAGTCATGGAACAGGGGGCACAAGAACGCCAGGAACTGACCGATCTGAGGGAACTGGTATTTTGCCAGTGTGCCGCGTCGGAACCCGAACAGGAAGATACGAAGATGGAACAGTTCCCCTACCAGGTCACACGCCGCACCTTCATCATCGGAGGCCGGGACAACTGGCAAAATTCGATACGCTCTCTGCTCCAGGGTGTGGACTTATTCAAAGTGGACGCGAATATCACTTCTGGAATGGTCCGCAGGGCCGATGTAATCTGGTTTCAGACAAACTACATCTCACACGCCTACTACAATAAGGTGATCGATATCGCACGCAACGCCGGGGCGTCAATCCGCTACTTCACCTATTCCAGTGCGGCAAAATGCGCGGAACAGCTTGCGGCCGCTGATCGAAAAGCGGCGTCCGCAAAATAAGAGGTGTATGATGAATAGCCAAACGAGGAAATTATATTTGTTCCTTTCCGCTTGCAGTGGGAATTGGAGGAACACGATCTACATTCCTGATCCGAAAGGAACGCCCGGCTATCTGCTGGCGGCAGACAGAGACGGCAAACCTGTGGTAATGGCCGTAGAGCAGTTTCAGCAGCTCTCCGGGGAGCGGATCGAATCTACCGAATGCCGCGGCCATCTCACACGAACCGCGTTTGAAGACGTTTTTGCTCAGTATCTGCTCTGGCAGATTCAAGAGGCTGAGACGGACGCACTGGCGGAATTGAGTCGATCAGTCCAATAGACGCATGCCCGCGCATACCGAAACTTTTTGGTATGCGCGGGCTTTTTTCGTTATTTACGAAAAATTCACAGATTTTTGGGCCCACTTTTCTTTTTTGAGGGGCGTATTGATATGGAACTGAAAATGGATAGAGGGGCAACCCCACTGCCGCCAATCAAATATCCCACACAATAAAGCGGTCATCGGAATCGCTTTGGAGAACTCTTGCCCAGTTTGATAATTTTCATCCGAACAAATCTACAGCAGAAAGAAGGGAACTCAATGAAAAAAATCCATCTGAAATGTCCTTATTGCGGCGCTCAAGCAGTTTTGGCTCCTGCTACTTCGGTTCGCAAAGATGCTGATTGCAACGAAAAGGTCTACGTCTGTGCTCGCTACCCAGTCTGTGATGCGTATGTGTCCGCCCATCAGGAAAGCCTCCTCCCCATGGGGACCTTGGCTGACAAACATCTACGCATCAAGAGGCGGCAGGCCCATATTGCCCTGAACAGGCTTTGGGAGCGGGGCCTCATGACAAAGAAGGAAGCCTATCACTGGCTGCAGTTCCAGCTTGGCATCCCGGAGTCCGAGGCACATATCGGCCGCTTTGCGGAGTACCGATGTAATCAGGTCATCGATCTATGCAGCCGGTTTATCAATGCTGGCCGGCGCTCGGCATAGGAGGTGAAGCGGCATGGATCGGCGGGATCAACTTGTAGAAGAACATCTGAACTGTGTCCGATGGGCGATCAGCCGCTATATCAAGGTCAATGAGAGTGTTTGTGGGTTAGAGTACGATGACCTGTTCCAGGAGGGCTGCATCGCGCTTTTGCGGGCAATCGAAACCTTTGATGGACAGCAGGGCACACAGTTCCATACCTACGCGATTTCAGTGATACGGAACCACCTGATGGATTATTGCAGGCGCATCCAAAGCCAGACGCTCCCCACAATACCTCTTGAAACCGGTGACACCGAAATGCCGCTGAGCAGCCCAACGGAGCGCATTGGAGACAGCCAGCTTTTTGTAGAGCAAGTGCTTGCCTACGGAAAGCGCACCTATAGCGGTGTGGCTCGGCTTGGGGTGGAAGCGTTGGAACTGAAAATCGCCGGGTACAGCGGGGCCGATATTGCGCGCCTCTACGGCGTATCGCCCAATCATGTGGGAGCCTGGATTTCACGGGCGTCCAAAAAGCTGAAGAGAGACATTTTCCTTGTTGAAAATGCTTCATGAAATCCGTACAAGATAATATAACAATGCGGGAGGTTTACTTATGAGCAAATTCACTTACTATACCGCCGTCGGGCACTTCCGGCGCAGGACCAATGGCCGGGGCCAGAGCTATCCGGTCATCATCATCAATCAGAAAGAGTACTATGTGGACATTCAGGAAATGACCTTGTGGACTGTCCTCAACTGGCGCCTGCTGGAGTTTTCGCAAATCAGGGCGGAGTATGATAAGCTGGATCTGGAATGCTCCGTCTCGGCCCGCAGGACCTTGGAGGATTGTCTGGGCCGTCTTTGCACCCGGGGTCTGGTGGCGTCCGGGTCCGGCGACACGAGTTTTGACGCATTGTACGACCTGCTGGGCGGGTTGTATGTAGTCCCTCTGTCCGAAGGCATCCCCCTTCGGTTGGCAGCGTTTCTGAAGCTCACGGTGATGAAATCTGTCCCTATATCCAAGGCGTGGGAACTCTTTCGGCATGACCGGCGCAGCGAACAAGAGGCGCGTATTATGGCCCTGTCCCGGCAGGCGCTGCTATCCACCGCTGAGTTGATCAAATGCACCGAGGTGGAGGCAAAAGATGTTTCCACCGATGAAAAATTGATGGATGCCCTGTATGCGGATGACGATACCACCAGCGACAACATTGCGGACATGATGCTGACCGCCAAAAGCCGGGAGCCTGTTACTATGGCAATCGCAAATCTGTATCTTCGCCGGCAAATCATTTTCGAGCGGGTATAACAACATATAGAAATTTTATCTTGACAACCACAATATATTGTGTTATAGTAGCTATGTTGATTGATTGCTTGTGCGTACTTCGCTGAAACGCGGAGCCGGGTCCATTGGACCTGGGACCGGGGGAACACCCGCATTGCATACGTTGTTAAGGTTGTACGTTATGTTGGCAGCGCCGCCCTGTGAATGAATGGGCGGCAGCCGACAGGAGTTTTAAGGGGGTAGTCTGCCCTCACGCTGATAGCGGGAATGACGAACGCTCTCCTTTGGGGGAGCGGAGCACGGCTGATAGCCGGGTTTCGTCATTCCCGCTCTTTTTTTGCCCAAATGCCGGAAGGCTTTGAGGATATTTTAAAAAGAAAGGAGCAGTTCCAATGAAAAGCAAATGGAGACGGAGGAAGCGTCCCCGCCCCGCAAAGCTGCCTATCCGTGGCAACAGTCGTCAGATGTGGAGAGTCCACATACTCAACATGATGTCAGAGGAGGAGAACATCGGTGACAGCGGAAACAGCGTATCAGCCCCTGGCGCTGGTAGACACAACACAGCTCGCGCGGCCTGAATGGCTGGAGTACCGGCGTAAGGGCATCGGTGGCAGTGACGCGGCGGCGGTCCTGGGCATTTCCCCATTTCGGACGGCCCGGGATCTCTACTACGACAAGCTGAACATCGTGACCGCTGATGACCAGGAAAACTGGGTGGCGCTGGAGGTCGGAACGCTGCTGGAACCCCTTGTAGCCCAAATCTTCGCAAAGAAAACCGGGTTGAAGGTGTATCAGCGCAAGTGTATGTTCCAGCACCCGCTCTATCCCTGGATGCTTGCCGATCTAGACTACCTGGTAGAACTGCCTGACGGTAAGACTGCCATACTGGAGATCAAGACCACCAACTATAACGCCAGGGACAAGTGGTGGTACAACGGCGAGGAGATCGTGCCTGTGTACTACGAAAGTCAGGGGCGGCACTACATGGCCGTCATGAACCTGGACCGGGTCTATTTTTGCTGTCTCTACGGCAACAGCGAGGATGAGGTCTTGATCCGCCACATCGACAGGGATATGGCCTATGAGATGGAGCTGATCGCGCTGGAGCAGGACTTTTGGGAAAACCGTGTGCTCGCAAAGTCACCGCCTCCCTATTTTGAGGACGACGGGGATCTCATTATGGACAGCCTGCGCCGCACACTTGGGCCCGCCGATGCTGACGCGCCGCCTGTGTGCCTCACCAAAGCGCAGTCCGCCAAGGTGACCCGCTTCCTGGAACTCCAAGAGGAAAAGCGGTTGTGCGACGCCAGCACGAGGCAAATCGAACAAGAGATGCAACGGTTGAAGGCGCTGATCACGGAGGATATGGGCACAAGCTGTTCTGCGATTGCCGCGGACGGCTGCACCGTCACATGGAAGGCGTCCCGTACCCCCGGTATTTTCAAAGACGGCCTGGAACGGCTGAAAGCTGTGCATCCCGAAATCTACTCGGAATATGTCACGTTCTCTGAGCGGCGGAATTTCAGCATCAAGCGTCCCAAGCCGGAGGCGGCATGATCAAGGAGGTTATGCTATGGGAATTGTGGCGGCATTTGACAAAACTCTGTTTTACAATCCCGCCAGCAGGTATGTTGTTTTGCGGCTGAAAACGGCGGACATCATGGTTCCGCAGGACGCCCGCTCCCCCTATAAATACAGCGATCACCTGATCCGATTCACCGCAGTGGGCTTTGACTTGCCCCGGACGGATACGGTCAAGGTGGATCTGGAGGGCCAGTGGGTCAACGGCAGATACGGGCTCCAGCTTCAAGTGGAGCGGTGGAAGGAACTCGCGCCGGCCACTGTGAAGGGGGTTCGGAACTATCTCGCGTCAGGATTGCTGAAAGGGATCGGAGCGAAAACCGCCGACGCCATTGTGGAGCGGTTTGGCCTGCGTTCTCTGGAGGTGATCGAGCAAAGCCCGGACAAACTGCTGGAGATTCGCGGGATCACCCCGGACCGGCTGGAAGAAATCAAAACAAACTACGCCGAAAGCAAAGTAATGCGGGAACTGATGACTCTGCTTGGCCCGTTCCAGGTAACGCCCAATACGGCGATGAAGATCTACGACTTCTTTGGCATTAAGTCTGTGGAGCTGTTGCGGGAAAGCCTGTACCGGCTGTGCGAGGTGCCCGGCTTCGGATTTAAGAAGGTGGACGCCATCGTTCAAAAATCCGGCAGCGATCTCCATGACCCGGTGCGGGTCCGTGGGGCGCTTTTCTACACGCTGGAGAAGGCGCGAAGCGAGGGCGGACATCTTTATCTGGAGACGACGCAACTGCTCAGAAACGCGCTCAAACTTCTGAACGAACCGATTGACCCGGACGGGTCCCGGCTGAGCCAGGAGCAGGTGGAGCAAGAACTGGAAACCATGATCCTGAACAACGTGGTGGTGTCCAATGACGGCAGGATCTATCTCCCGCAGGTGTTCCGGCAGGAGAGCGAAACGGCACATAAGGTGGCGCGGATGGCGTTAGATACACCCACCCCGATCAACCTGAAGCCGGTCATGGAGCGTGTCAAGAGCCAGCTCGGCATCACGCTGTCCCAGCGGCAGACTGAGGGCGTTGAGATGGCCTTTCGGCACAATCTGTCCATCATCACCGGCGGCCCCGGCACAGGGAAAAGTACGATCCTCCGCGCTGTGGTGGAGGCCTACCGGCTGCTATATCCGAATGGCAGGATCGCGCTGGCGGCGCCTACAGGCAAAGCCAGCCGCCGAATGGCCGAGACCACCGGAGTAGAGGACGCACAGACCCTTCACAGTCTCCTTGGGCTGCACGGGGATGATAGCGGCCACAAAGAAAGGCGGCCTCTGGACGCCGGCCTGCTTGTGGTCGATGAAACCTCGATGGTGGATATGTGGCTGGCCCATCAGCTCTTTTCCCGGCTGTCTCCCGGCACCAAAGTCCTGCTGGTAGGCGATGCTGACCAGTTGGAGAGCGTCGGGGCGGGGAATGTGTTTCACGAACTGATTGAAAGTGGTATCGTCCCGGTGACGGTGCTGGATCAAATCTTCCGTCAGGCACAGGACAGCCGAATCGCTTACAATGCCAGGTTTATCAACGAGGGCAGCGGCGATCTCTACTATGGCCCGGATTTCACATTTATCCAGGCGGCCGACCAGGAGGAAACCGCCGAGGTCATACGCCGCCTTTATAAAGAAGAGGCGGCGAAGCTGGGCGTCCAACAGCTTCAGATCCTTTCTCCATTCCGCTCTGACGGTCTGGCGTCTTCCAGGAACCTCAACGAGGCCATTCAGGAGGAAGTCAACCCGGAGGCGGAGGGGAAGCCGGAAATGGAGTACGGCGGCAAGGTGTTCCGTCTGCGGGACCGTGTAATCCAGCTGAAAAACAACTATAACTCGGTCATCTACGACCGACAGGGCAATCAGATCGGAAAAGGCGTATTCAACGGCGATGTCGGCATGGTGCGTGAAATCAGGCCGGATACCGTTATCATCAACTTTGATGGACGCTATGTAAAATACCCGCTGGAGAGCCTGGACGAACTGGAGCTGGCCTATGCCATGACCATCCATAAGGCAATGGGGTCTGAGTACGATACGGTCATCATCCCCATGCTGACCGCCCATCGGATTTTGCTGAACCGGAACCTGCTCTATACCGCTGTG
>CANRFT010000045.1 GCA_947629955.1 uncultured Oscillospiraceae bacterium | reverse complement strand
TCGTCGTACTGCTGGACCATGACGGTCTGGGTGCCCCGCTCCTCGATGCAGGTCTGGAAGGGCTTCAGGTAGATCTCGCGGATGGCCTGCTCGTTGGCAAAGGTGGCCACGTGGCTCCGGTGGTCCTCCTGGTCGTTGAGGGCCATGTGCTTGATGTAGGCGTAAACGCCCTTCTGGGCGCAGGCGGTGGAGGCCTGGAGGGCCATCTCGCCGGACATGAAGCCGTCCTCGGAGTAGTACTCGAAGTTCCGGCCGGCAAAGGGCGTGCGGTGGATGTTCATGGCCGGGGCATACCAGCCGGAGATGATGCCGATGTACTGGTGATTGCCCCAGTTGCCGTCGGCGGCCAGGGCGTCCTCGCCCACGTAGTAGCCGTGGTAGAAGGCGTTCTCACGGTCCCAGCTGGCGGCCTGGTTGGTGGCGCAGGGATAGGTGATGGAGTAGGGCTCGTGGGTGATGCCGCCCTCGTTCAGGCCGGAGGGGCCGTCGTAGTCGATGGCCCGGGGCTTGCTCATGTTGCCGGAGCCCAGAGTCTGATAGCCGCCGTTGCGGATGATGGACTCCAGCTCGGCGATGTCCATCTGGTCGATGAGGGCGTCCCAGCCGCCCTCGGCCTCCACCTCGTCAAAGTCCCGGCCACGGAAGTCGATGAGCTCCAGGCCGTTCTTCTGGCTGTACTGGCCGTCCAGGGCGGCGGCCTCATCCTCGGTCATGGGGTTCATGGAGGCCCCCACGCCCTTGGCCTGGATGTTGGCCTTGATCTCGTCAGAGACCTCGATCTCCCAGGTGTAGCCGTTCTTCTCGCTGTATGGGCTCTCACGCTTAGAGTCCTGATTGCCGTGGGTCACGGGGAAGGTGCCGGTCCAGTCCTGACGGGTCAGGAACTTGTCCCGGGGGGTGAACTCGTCGTAGTGGGCGTGGTCGAACTGGTTGGTGACCTCCACTCCGGCGAGGGAGACGGCGTAGGTCTCGTTGTCCACTCCGCCGTTGCCGGAGAAGTTATAGGTCCACTTGCCCACAAAGGAGGCGTCCGCCCCGCCGAACAGAGGCTCCACCTCGGTGCCGTTGTAGGCCAGGAAGTTGTCCACGGCGGCGTGGGCGTTGGGGGCGGCGGTGAGCAGATAGTCGCCGGACTCCAGGATGTAGGTCTTGGCCTTCACGTCGTCATAGGAGATGAAGTCCTTGCGGTTGACGGTGACGGTGACCTCCTCGGAGGCGCCGGGCTGGATCTCGCCGGTCTTCTCGAAGCCCACCAGGGAGGCGGCGGCCTTCTCCACGTAGTTGGCCCTGTCATAGTCGGTATAGGGGCTGTTCAGATAGATCTGGACCACCTCGCGGCCGGCGACGGAGCCGGTGTTCTTCACGGTGACCTTGATCTGGATGTCGCCGTTTTCGTCCATCTGGCCCATCTGGAAGTTGGACCACTCAAAGGTGGTGTAGCTCAGGCCGTAGCCGAAGGGGTACTGGACCACAGAGGCGTAGTCATAGTCGCCGGGGTTGCCCTGGCCCAGGACCTTGTCCATATACCGGGTCTCATAGTACTTGTAGCCCACGTAGATGCCCTCGTCGTAGAACACGGCGGCCTCCACGTCCTGGCCCCCGTTGACCATCATCATGTCGCCCATGTTCTGCATGGCGGGGGAGGAGAAGGCGTCGTAGGCGAAGGTGTCCACCAGGTGGCCGGAGGGGTTGATGTTGCCGCTGATCACGTCGGCGATGGAGCGGCAGGCGTCGCCGCCGGCGCCGGGGGCCCAGAGGACGGCGGTGATGTTCTCGTAGTCGGACACCCAGCCCAGCTCGAAGGCGTTGTTGGTGTTGACTACGATGATCACGTTGTCGAAGTTGTCGTTCAGGTAGCCGATGACCTCCAACTCGGTGGAGTTGGGCTCCAGATAGTGCTTATCCTTGTCCTCGGCCACATCGGTCCAGGCGCCCATATAGCGGCCCAGATCGCGGCCCTCGCCGCCGGTGCGGGCCAGGAAGAACACCGGGATGGTGCCCTCGGCCTCGCTCTTGGCCGCGTCGGGGATGGCGGACACGGGGGCCTCCCGGATCGTCCAGTCCTCGGCGCCGCCGTACATGATGGAGCCGTCGCCCCGCTTATAGGTGTCCTTGTTGTCGGTGTAGAACTTCCACAGGGACTCGTTGATGGAAAAGCCCTGCTCGGTGAGGGCGGTGCGCATATCGCTGGAGATGGTGCTGACGCCGGAGCCGGTGCCGCCGGCCAGCACGTCGATGGAGGAGGAGGAGAACAGGCTCAGCTTGGAGCCGGCGGCCACGGGCAGGCCCTTGCCGCCCTCGTTCTCGTTTTTCAGGAGCACGAAGCCCTCGGCGCCGCCCTTCCGGGCATAGGCTTGCTCGGCCTTCTGCAGTTCGGCGGAGTCGGTGATGTCACGCTTGTAGTAGGCGGTGTCCACGCCCTCTACCGACTTGCTGCCGAGATCGATCTCGCCGAAGATGTCACGGAGCACCAGATCGAATCGGCTGGTGGACACCACGGAGACCACCACGGCCACCGCCAGCAGGATCACCAGCAGCGGCGTGACGATGGCGGTGAGCTTCTTCGCGCTCATCTTTTTCTTTTGTCCCTTTTCTTTTGCCACAGAGATCCCTCCAAGATCAGATTTCAGATTTTCCGGCCTGCCGGGCCGGGGGGACGGGCCGCTCCTCGGCCGTCCCCACATGGGGGATGACCTTCCACTCCAGATTGGGCAGGAACAGGGCGGCCACATCCAGAAACACGTTGATCAGCAGGAACAGGGGCCACAGGAGAATGGCCGCCGTCAGCTTTACCGGCCCCACCCTGGGGACGCGGCGCCGTTCCAGAATCAGCAGCACCACGGCGAAAGCCGACGTCAGCGCCCAGGAGAGGACGAACAGGATCAGCGACAGCCGCCCGTAACAGGCCCAGACCGTCTCCCCGTCGTACCCGAACAGGGGGCACAGGGCTATGGCGGCCAGAGTGGCCAGCAGCAGGGCCACGCTGATGACCCCCAGGGGCAGGATGGAGGCGGAGATGTCGAAGGCGGAGAACCGCCCCTTGCCGTCCAGCCCGGACTCCCGGGAGAACAGGGCCCGCATCAGCGCCCGGAACCGGGTGAAGAACACGATCATGTGCCCGCAGGCCCAGCGGAGCCGCTGGCGGAGCATCACCGGGACGGTGGTGGGCTGCTCGTCGAAGAACTCCGCCTCGTCGCAGTAGAGGATCTTGCGCCCCCGGGCGATCTGGTCGGCGGTGAACTCCCAGTCCTCGGTGAGGGTGACATACTCCCATCCCTGTTCCACCAGACTGGCGGGGAACATATAGCCGGTGCCGGAGACCCGGGTGCTGACGCCGCAGACGGCGCGGCCCCGGGCCTCGAACCGGCAGGCGGAGATAAAGTAGATGCCGTACAGGCAGGACATATAGTTGCTGCCGAAGTTGCGGGAGTTGCGGTAGGAGGTGATGACGTGCTTCCCCTCCGTGGCCACAAACGCGTCGTTCATCCGGGAGATGTAGTCGGGGGAGAGGACGTTGTCGGCGTTGATGACGAAAAAGCCGTCGAACCTCTCGTGCCTCCACTCCCGGCCAATGCGCCCGAACAGATAGCGGTAAGCGTAGCCCGCGGTGCGCTCCGCCGCGTTGTCGTACTCGTACACCACCGCCCCCTTCGCCCGGGCGATGGCGGCAGTGGAGTCGGTGCAGTTGTGGGCCACCACAAAGGTCCGCACCAGCTCCTGGGGGTAATCGTTTTGCCGGATGCTGTCCAGCAGGGCGCCGATCACCGCCGCCTCGTTGCGGGCGGCGATGATCACGCCGTATTTCAGCCGCCGGTCCGTTCTGGGATACGTCCTCCGGCGAAAGACGCCGATAAGGGCGAATACCCCGTAGTGGAACAGCAACAGGCAGAAGCAGAGCCAGATGGCGATAAAAACGATGGCGATTGCGCCGAGATATCCCATGTCATTCCACGCTCATTCATTCCATGTTCCGGCCGGCGCTTTTGCCGGACGGCGGGGCAGGCTGTCAGATCAACCCGCGCCCTGGGCGCCGCCATTCAGATCCACGCCGGTGGCGGTGGTGCTGAACCACTGATAGTCGGCGGTGGCGTCGTTCAGCTCATACTTGCCCATCCAGCCCTCGGCGTCGGGGGTGCCGCACCAGTAGTTCATCAGGATGCGGCCGTTGGTGGAGGGCAGGGGGCCGTTGTCGGCGGTGTTGACGGAGTAGACCGCCTGACCGTCCACATACCAGGTGATGGAGTCCTCGGTCCAGTCGAAGCCGTACTCATGGAAGTCCTCGCTGGCGTCGAAGCCCAGCTCATACCAGTGCTCGTGGCCGCCCTCGCCGTTGACGAAGTAGTTGAACTGGACGCCGGTGGTGTCCTTGCCCAAAAACTCGATGTCGATCTCGTCCCAGGGGTTGGGGTTTCCGTCCAGGCCGATGTCATAGTTGCCGGTGCAGGTGAAGAAGGTGCTGGCGGTGCCCTCCGCCTTGGCGGGCTTCATGCTGACCCGGTAGTTGCCGAAGCCGTAGTGGAGGTTGGTGCGGGTCTCGCCGGAGTAGTAGCCCTGCTCCACCTCGCCCTTGGCGTCGGCGATGTGCAGGTGCAGCTGGCCGTCGCTGAAGGTGGCCATGTCGCCCTTCCAGAAGGTGTTGAACACGGAGCCGTTGGACCAGCCGTCGGAGGCGAACACGCTGCCGTCCTCGGGGAAGCCGTTGGTGAAGGCCACCCGGTACTCGCCGTTGTCGGGGATCAGGGGGGCGCCCACAGCGGAGGTCTTCACATACTGATAGTCGGCGGTGGCGTCGCTGAGGGTGTACTTGCCCATCCAGCCCTCGGCGTCGGTGGTGCCGCACCAGTAGTTCATCAGGATGCGGCCGGGGGTGGAGGGCAGGGGGTTATCCGCGGAGGCGTTGACGGTGTACACGCCCTCGCCGTCCACGTACCAGGTGATGGAGTCCTCGGTCCAGCGGAAGCCGTACTCATGGAACTCCTCGCTGGCGTCGAAGCCCAGGTCGTACCAGTACTCATGGCCGCCCTGGCCGTTGACGAAGTAGTTGAACTGCACGCCGGTGGTGTCCTTGCCCAGGAACTCGATGTCGATCTCGTCCCAGGGGTTCTCCTCGCCGTCGGCGTTGATGTCATAGGGGCCGGTGCAGGTGAAGAAGGTGCTGGCGGTGCCCTCCACCTTGGCGGGCTTCATGCTGACCACATAGTCGCCGAAGCCGTAGTACAGGTTGGTGCGGGCCTCGCCGGAGTAATAGCCCTGCTCCACCTCGCCGTTGGCGTCGCCGATGCCCAAGTGCATCTGGCCGTCGGAGTAGGTCAGATAGTCGGCCTTCCAGAAGGTGTTGAACACGCTGCCGTTGGACCAGCCGTCAGAGGCAAACACGTTGCCGGTGGGATCGGCGCCGCCGGCGAAGTCCACCAGCATGTCGCCGCCGAAGGGGGCCTCGGGGGCGTCGGTGGGCTGCTCGCTGGCGGGAGGATTGCTGGCCGGGGGATTGGTGTTCGCCGCCGGCTGGCCGCCGCAGGCGCACAGCGCCAGCAGCATGGCCGCGGCCAAAAGTGTCGCAATGACTTTCTTTTTCATGTGGGATCGCTCCTTTCTGATATTTCCCACCGCCTCACGCCGGAGGGGTGGGCTTCTGGCCGCATTATAAAAAGAGGAACGCCCGCTGACAATGGGCGTTCCTCAAACTGCGTTTTTATTACTTATTCTGTCGCTTCGTTTCCAGAAGCTGGGCCGTCCCCGTCCGGGGTAAACAGGATGTTCAGGTGGAATACCCCATTCCCCGCCGAGGCGGTCATCTCCCCGCCGTACTGGCGGACGATCATGCGGATGGACTGGGTGCCGAAGCCGTGATACCCTTTATCCTCCTTGGTGGTCTGGGGCAGACCGTCCTTAAACTCCAATTCCCCCTCGAAATAGTTGTCCTCCTGAATGACCAACAGGTTCCCCCGGGCCTTTACCACCAGGTTCACCACCCGGCGCTCCCGGTCGGGCACCCGCCGGGCGGCCTCCAGGGCGTTGTCGATGATGTTCCCGAACAGGCAGTAGAGATCGCCGTCCCGGAGGAAGGACAGCCGCGCCCCGTCCGCCATGCAGGAGAAGGTGATGCCGTTCTGCTCACAGTAGAGGCTCTTCTCGGTGAGGAGCACGTCCAGCAGGCGGTTGCCCGTCTCCACGGCGGAGTCGTAGATGGAGATGGACTTTTGCAGGTCGCCCACCGCCTCCGCCGACATCCCCTGGCCGCCGGAGGCCATGGTCCCCAGCCGGTAGCGGATGTCGTGGCACTTCACGTTGATGAGGTCGATGGTGTCCCTGGAGATCTCGTACTGCCGCTGGCTCTGGTGGATGGCGTGACGGAGGTATTCCAGCTGCTGCTGGAGCTCCTTGCCCTCCACCGTCTTGAAGCTGAGCAGCAGCACCACGGCGCAGCACACCACCGAGAAGCAGTTCCCCGTCTGGCGCAGCACGAAGTACTCCCACACCTCGAAGCGGTTCTCCCCGCCCACGGTGAGGGCGCCGAAGTAGATATCCTCAAAGGAGCACAGGATCACCGTCAGGCCCAGGATCAGCAGGGACAGGGCCAGCAGGCCGTGGTCCACCCGCCGGTTGGACAGGTAGGGCAGCAGCCGCCGGATCAGGAAAAAGTACACCGCCGCGGCCGCCGCGAAGAAGAAGGCGTAATACAGCAGATGATAGTACAGCTCGTACCGGTCTCCCCAGCCGTCGCACACCCCCAGCTGCCGCAGGCCGCACCACAGCAGCAGGAACAGCTTATAGGTCATGTTCTGGGCGGCGTAGGCCATGGAGCAGCAGAACAGCACCGTGGAGCGCCGCTCCTCGAAGCAGAAGCCCATCTGGAGGACCGACGCGGCGAACAGGAACAGGTAGAGGAAGCTGCGGCCCCACACGTTGTTCCCGAAGACCTGATAGAAGCAGGCCACGGGCAGGGCGAGGACCAGCATGGCCGCTGCCCCCGCCAGAAACCGCAGGGGGAACCGGGGCGCCCGGTCCAGCTTCCCGGCGGTGAGGACGTAGAATACATACAGCTCAAACAGGAACTCCAGGATGATGGCGCGGTAGATGAATCCGATCTCCACGGCTATCCCTCCCCTCTGGAGCCGGCGTACCAGTTGGCCAGCTCCGCCATGAACTCGGCCCGCCGGGGCCGGCTGATCTGCAGCGCCGTATTGCCCACCTGCACGTCGTACCCCTTCACCTTTACAATGAACTTGGGGTTCACCAGGTAGCACTTGTTGCAGCGCAGAAAGCCGTGGGCACTGAGCTCCCGCTCCACGTTGGAGAGGATGCCGGTCATCTCGATCACGTCGTCGATCAGGTGATAGTACAGCCGGTGGCGGATGATCTCCACGTACATCAGCTTATCGGTGGAGATGCGGCACAGCCCGCCCGGCGCGTTCACCGTGAAGCTCCGCTCCTCGTTCATCACGTAGATGTCCAGGGCCTTTTTGAACTTCAGGGAGAAGTCGAAGTAGCTCACCGGCTTGAGCAGATAGCTCACCGCGTCCACCTCATACCCCCGGAGGGCGTACTGGGACAGATTGGTGATGAACACCAGCGACACGTTTTTGTCGTGCTTCCGCAGCTCCACGGCGGTGTCCATGCCGTTCTTCTCCGGCATCTGGATGTCCATGAACACCACCGCGTACACCGCCTGATAGTCCCGGAGGAACCGGGCCCCGTTGGGGAAACGGACGATGTTGAATCCCTCGCCGGTCTCGGCGGCGTACCGCTGTACATACTCCGTCAGCCGCTGGGCGGCGGCGTCCTCGTCCTCCACGATGGCGATGTTCCTCATATCCGATCCCTCCGATCCGGCCGGAAATGCTTTAAAGTACATTTATTATAACGCAAATCCCGAAAAGCGCAAGTCCGGCGCGAAAAAATCGCCCGGAGGCGCCCCGGACCGGTCCGCGGGCCGGGATATCCGGAAAACCGCCGCTGTTCTTAATTTTGAAACACGATTGACACGCCGAAAACAGAAGGATATACTCTACTCAGCCAAATCGAGGAGCGATTCCTGGGTTTTGGCAAAATTATTTCTGTGATTTGGAGGAGAAACAGCATGAATATGAAAAAGGTTATCGCCCTGCTCCTGGCCCTGATGATGATGGTCAGCCTGCTGGCTGCCTGCGGCAACAGCGACGGCGGCGGCGACACCCAGACCCAGGCCCCCCAGACCGAGGCCCCCGCTGACGGCGGCGGCGAAGACGAAGAGCCCGCCACCGGCAACGAAGGTCCCTACACCCAGGGCGGCGGCAGCGATCCCTACACTCAGGGCGGCGGCAGCGATCCTTACACCCAGGGCGGCAGTGATCCCTACACCCAGGGCGGCAGCGATCCTTACACCCAGGGCGGCAGCGATCCCTATACCCAGGGCGGCAGCGATCCTTACACCCAGGGCTGATTGAACAACTATACAGCATTTCACGGCATGCGTGAGAGCGTTTTCGCTCTCACGCATGTTTTTTACATTTCGGAACCTTGCACAAAAAAATCGAATTTCGTTCCATTTTTTGAAACGTGATTGACACCGGTTAACTACAGCGATAAACTGAAATTTGCCAAAAACGCCTTGCCTCTTCCAGATGTTTTTTGGCGAAATTTTTGTGAAAGGAACTGGAGAAACATGAACGTCAAGAAAGCCCTTGCACTGCTGCTGGCTCTGGTCATGGTTCTGGGTCTCGCGGCCTGCGGCAATTCCGCCGACAACCCCACCGATGCCCCCGCCACCGAAGCCCCCGGCACCGAAGCCCCCGCTACCGATGCTCCCGAAGAGCCCCCCGCTGCGGAGTCTATGCCTAACGCCCCTACCTATGAACCCGAGAACGGTGAGAAGTACACCGTAGAAAAGACCGCCGACGGCTGGCTGAAGGTCGTCAATGACGGCGGCGTTACCCTGGGCCTGAACCCCAACTCCGGCGTCCACCTGGTGGAGGACGACGGCTACGCCTTCAAGGACATGAACCAGAACGGCGCGCTGGATCCCTATGAGGACTGGCGTCTGACCACCGAAGAGCGCACCGCTGACCTGATCGGCCAGATGAAGGGCGAGGAGAAGGCCGCCATCCTGTCCCACGGCGGCTGGGGCAGCTTCACCACCGACCCCCTCACCACTGAGGACGGCTCCTACACCTACCTGATCGCCGGCGGCCGCGGCGGCGTCACCCGCAGCCTGGGTATGGGCGGCGGCGCCCACGCCAAGTGGACCAACGCCATCCAGGCCGTGGCTGAGAGCACCTGGTACGGCATCCCCGCCATGATCTCCATCGACCCGATGAACATCTCCGGCATGGTCGAGAGCGTCGCTCTGGGCTCCACCATGAACACTGAACTGGCCGCTGAGATCGGCCAGGAGACCGCCAAGGAGTACCGGGCTGCCGGCGTCACCGCCCTGCTCGGTCCCCAGGTCGACATCGCCGGCCCCACCATGGACCGCGCCGGCGGTACCTACGGCGAGGATCCCCAGCTGACCCTGGACATCACCACCGCCTATGTCAACGGCATGCAGTCCACCTATGACGAGAACGGTGAAGATCAGGGCTGGGGCGCTGAGTCCGTGTTCTGCTTCACCAAGCACTACGGCGGCGCCGGTGCCACCGAGGGCGGCCGTAACGACCACTCCGTCAGCGCCCGGTACGCCGTGTTCCCCGGCGACAACCTGGAAGCCCACCTGATCACCTACTTTGACGGCGTGTTCAATCTGCCCGGCAAGACCGGTTCCTCCGGCATCATGACCGAGTACTCCATCAACGTCGACAAGGACGGCAACCCCATCGGCGGCGAGTGGGCCGGCGCCTACAACCCCTTCCTGAAGGGCCTGCTGGACTATGCCGAGTATGACAGCCTGAAGATCACCGACTGGGGCGTGTACGACTTCGCCGGTATCTGGGGCGCTGAGGAAATGGCTCAGCCCGTGCGTATCGCCACCAGCTGGCACCGCGGCACCGCCGAACTGCTGGGCGGCTTCGGCACTCAGGACGTCGTGGCTCAGGCCTATCAGGAGCTGGTCAACATGGACGGCCAGGAGCAGGCTGACGCCATCATCGACCACGCCGCCGGCAACTACATCACTGTGATGATGAACCTGGGCATGTTCGATCAGCCCTACAACGACTCCGCTTATGCTGACTCCATCGTCACCACCGGCGCCGCCAGCGAGCTGGGTCAGACCAGCCAGGACGCCTCCGTCGTCATGATCAAGAACGACGGCACCATCAAGGAGGGCGGCTCCGTTGAGGGCAAGCCCACCGTCTATGTCCCCTGGGTCTACAGCACCGGCTTCTCCGTCCAGTGGATGGGCGGCATCAGCGCCGGCACTCCCTCCTGGGCTCCCGGCATGGATCTGGACGTGCTTGGCAAGTATTTCAACGTGGTGACTGACACCCTGGGCGATCCCACCGGCGCCGCCGACGCCAACGGCAACGCCACCTACACCAAGGACGACATCACCCGCGCCACCCCCGAGGAGATCGCTGGGTGCGACTACATCCTGGTCGGCATGACCAACCCGTACAGCGTCTCCTATGACGCCAACTATCAGAGCGCTTTCGGTTACATCCAGTCCTATGCCGACGGCTCCCTGTTCAATGACGACACCTGGTATCCCGCTTCCCTGCAGTATGGCGAGTACACCGCCGACACCGCCCGTGAGACCTCCATCTCCGGCATGGTCAGCAAGGACGGCGTGAAGCAGAACCGCTCCTACAAGGGCCAGACCGCTCCCGCCGACGCCAACTACGGCCACCTGGAGGCCCTCCAGTATGCCAGCGAGAACGCGGGCGACATCCCCGTCATCGTCTCCATGAGGATGGAGCGCGGCATGGTGTGGTCCGAGGTCGAGCCTCTGGCCGACGTCATCCTGGTCAGCTATCAGAGCCAGAAGACCGACTCCGTCGCCCGGATCATCACCGGCGAGCTTGAGCCCACCGGCCTGCTCTGCTTCCAGCAGCCCAAGGACATGGCCACCGTCGAGGCCAACTATGAGGACGTGCCTCGCGATCTGGAGTGCTACAAGGACGCCAACGGCAACACCTATGACTTCACCTTCGGCATGAACTGGTCCGGCGTGATCAGCGACGCCCGTACCCAGAAGTACAGCGCCGATCCCATCAGCCACATCACCAGCTT
This sequence comes from uncultured Oscillospiraceae bacterium, assembly GCA_947629955.1. Classification (GTDB taxonomy): domain Bacteria; phylum Bacillota; class Clostridia; order Oscillospirales; family Oscillospiraceae; genus Enterenecus. The sequence continues at coordinate 4,166 of CANRFT010000045.1, read as the reverse complement.
CAACTACGCCGACGCCGCCGCCGCTGCCAATGCGGCTGCTGCCGAGGTCAACGGCTGATCCTGAGATAAGCTCCATCCGCATCATTCAGCCCGTTCGTATGGCGGGGCGTCAGAGACCCTGGCGCCCCGCCATCCTTTAAAATCCATCAGCCGCGCTGCGCAGCGGCAAATCTGTCCAGGGGGAAAACTGGATGTTTTACAGTAAGCTCCCCGTCGTACTGCTGTCCGAAATGGCCGCCCATGACCGGGACTCCACCAACGGCCGCATCGCCGCCTACCTGCTGGGGCACCTCAGCGAGGTGAAGCACGACTCCATCCGGGAGATGGCGGCAAAAATGAAGGAATCCCCCAGCGCGATCAGCCGCTTCTGCCGGACGATCGGCCTGGAGGGCTTCAATGAATTGAAGGATCTCCTGGCGGCCACCTCCCTGCGGTTCGAGGTGTGCTCCGATTCAGCTTCGCACCATCAGCAGAAGGAGGACTACGTGAGTGCCGTCCAGGACAGCCTGGAGCGGGTGCGGAAGACAGTGGACATGGAAAAGGTGTATCAGCTGGCGGAGGACATCCGCCGCTATCCCCGCGTATCCATCTTCGGCCTGCTCAAGTCGGAAGCGGTGGCCATGGATCTCCAGAGCGATCTGGCCATGCTGGGCCGGCAGTGTACCACCAAGGTGCGCTACGCCCAGCAGGCGGAGTGCCTCGCCAGAGCCGGAGCGGACGACCTGATCATCATTTTCAGTTTCACCGGCGCCTATTTTGATTATGGCATCCCAAAGGGCTACCGGCAGAACCGAAAGGACCGCCCCAAGGTCTACATGATCACCAGCGCCGCAGCCCCTCCCAGCCGTTCGGACCTCTATGACGAGACCGTCTGGTTCGAGTCTCTCCAGGACCAGGCGTCCTATCCCTTTCAGCTCCAACTGGTGGGCAGCCTCATCGCCCAGTGCTACGCGCACCTCCTCCGGGAGGGGCGGCCTGAGACGGCGGAGAGGCCGGGTCCCGCCTGACATCCCAACATCGCCGAAACAGAGGGCACGGGAGGGCAGTCCGCCCTCCCGCCTCTGTTTTTCGGCCCTCCGATTCAATCATTACCCGCTTCGCGCTTGCGGCCCATCCTTGAACACGGTCCGGCGGAATGATATGATCTCCCGGACAGTCTTCGGCAGAGGGAGGAAACTCTATGTCAAACTCCAAGATCCAGGTCCTGTGGAACTACTACGGGGCCGCGGCGGCCAAACTGGGCGTGAAAACGCTGGCTGACAAATCCGTTCGGGAACAGCCCTACTCCGTGCGCTGGTATTTCGACGAGCACAGCCCGGAGCGGAACGTGCTGACCCGGGCCTTCCTGGGCGACGGAGCGGCCATGGCGCTGGTGCGGCGGGGCATCCTGGAGCCGGACGACCCCGAGGTACAGCGGACCCTCTACGGCGGCCGGGGCAGCGCGGTCTTCCGCCAGGAGGACCTTCTGGAGGCCGACGCCCACAATCCGCCGCCGGACGCGGCCCAGGCGGAGGCCATCAAAGCGGCCCTCGCCATGCCCGTCAGCTTCATCAAGGGTCCGCCGGGAAGCGGCAAGACCTCCGCCATCCTGCACCTGCTGTCCTGCATCCTGCGCCAGGGCAGGACAGCGGCCATGGTCTCTTCCAACAACACCGCCATCGGCAGCGTAGAGGAAAAGCTGGCCGGTTTCACCGACCCGGCCCAACTCAAACAGCAGGCGCTGAAGCGGAGCTTCGCCCGGCTGGGGAACAGCGCCTGCCGGAGGACTTTTGAACAGGCCCACCGGGACCTGTTCAGCGGAGCGTACCCCTCCTGCGCCAGGATGCCGTCAGAGGTCTTTCTGGCCTCCTTCCCCATCGTGGCCAGCACCATCAATTCCCTGCCCAAGTGCTTCGGCGACTGGAGCGGCGGCGCGGACGGGGAGCGGCGGGAGCCGGTCTACGACTATGTCATCGTGGATGAGTCCAGCCAGGTGAACCCCCTCCTGGGGCTGATCGCCATGGGCGCCGCCCGGCACCTGGTGCTGGTGGGGGACGACGACCAGCTACCGCCTGTGACCGGCGAAAAACTGATAGCGGAGGAGGCCAGGACCCAGGCCGCCGCCGCGGTGGAAGTCCTGGGCGGGGACTTTGAGCGGATCTACGCCCTGAAGGAGGACCGCAGCTTCCTGTCCGCCTGCCGAACAGTGTTCCTGGGGGAGGACGAGACCCTGTCCGCCCGGTGCGACCGGATGTTGTACTTCCACTATCGCTGTCACCCGGGCATCATCGGCTTCTGCCGGGACACGGTGTACACCGGAGAGCGGAGCGACCGAACCATGCAGATCCGCACCCGGCAGTACGACAGGACCCACCCCATGCCCATCCGGGTGCTGTGGTTCGAGGGAAACTACTGCGAGCAGTGCAGCCGCGAAAAAAAGAAGAGCCGGGAGGGCGGACCGGGACGGCAGTACTCCAAACGCAACCGCCGCCAGGTGGAGATCTTCCTAAAAGAGGAGTGGCCCGCGCTGCTGGACCGGCTGTGTGTCGACGCGGGGACCGTGCTGGACCTGGACGACCCCAAGCCCCTGACGTTCTGCGTGCTCTCCCCCTTCCGGGGGCAGCTGTGGGAGCTCCAGGACCGGCTGACCGACTGGCTGACGGACGAGAACAACCGGCAGGCCATCCGGGAGAAGGCCGCCGCTCGGCGGGAGGAGTTCCTGGCCGCCCTGGAGGCGGCGGGCGCGGACGCCTACCTGGCCCGGAGGAAGTGCCTGCGGGAGCTGTTGAGCCAGGGCGGCGGGGACCTGGCCGGGCGGATCGTGGACCACCTCATCGAGACGCTGCCCGACCGGCTGCGGCCCTTCCTCCCTGGGGAGGGCAGGCACATTGACCCCATGGAGGTCCAGCTGCCCGAGCTCACCGTCCACAAGGTCCAGGGTCAGGAGTACGATATCGTCTACTTCCTTCCGGTGGAGGATGTCCACTGGGAGTGGCCCTGGTCCCAGAAAAAGCGGCTGATCAACGTGGCGGTGTCACGGGCAAAAAAGGAGCTGCGGATCATCGCCTCTACCGCTCTCATGGACGAGGACATCCAGCGGGCGCTGACCGGCGGCCGGTCCGTGGACCCCTGGGTCCGGGCCCCCGGCGAGGCGGAGGGAGATGAGGAGGACAATGCCTTTCTCCAGAAGCTCGTCCGCTACGTCTGGGAGAAGGGACCCGGCCCCTGGACCGACGGGCCCTTCGGCTTCCATCAGGCCCGGTCCTGCTCCCTGTTCGACCGGGCGGTCTACATAGCCAGGGCCAGGGCCTACCCGGAGGACGAGAAGGAGCGCTTCCCCTTTGCCCCGGAGATCTGCCTTCAGGACTGGATCACCCGGCTGCCCCTGGTGGTGGAGAACGAGCTCAGCGTCTACACCGACGCCCCTATCTCCGCCGTGACCCCACCGCCGGGGAAAATCGGCGATGAAGAGGCCGACAAGGTCCTGGCACGCTACATCCGCCGCGGCGCCCACTTTGACTGTGTGGTCTGCCGGGGGGACCGCATCCTGTTGGCCATCGAGGTAGACGGCCAGCACCACCGGACCGCGCAGAAAAACAAAGACAACGACGAATACAAAAACACCATCGCCGGCACAGGCTTCCGCGCCACCATGTACCGCGCCGCCGGGGGAGGGCTCCAGGCCATGGAGGGCAGCGCGGCCCCGGCGGAGAGCGGCTTCGACTTCCTGCGCCTGCCCACTGACGGCAGCGCCTGGAACGAGGAGGCGCTGATCGAGGGTCTTCTGCGGGCGCGGCTGGCCACGGAGGGCAGGCCGGTCTTTGAGATGTCCGTCCGTACCCTGGACGATCTGCCGAAAAACCGGCGGTGGTATGTGTTCCGCATCCTCTCCCAGCCCCAAGACTGGACCACAGGCCAGCCGGTGGAAAAGGGCGGGCCCAAGACGAACGTGCGCTGGGTCCCTAAACAGGTGGGCACCTGGCGGGGCCTCATGCTGGCCTATCTGCCCGACCCGGCGCCCTACTGGAGCGAGCGTCTGCGCCCCACCCTGGTGTGCCAGGAAAGTGTCTGGGAAAAACTGATGTTCAAGAAAAAGAAGGACGATGCGTAAAATTAATGATCCCCCGGCGAAGCCGGGGGATTTTCCTAGACGGGCATAGCCCTTTGGTACTAGCGACGCGTCACGT
>CANRFT010000044.1 GCA_947629955.1 uncultured Oscillospiraceae bacterium | reverse complement strand
TCATCCCCGCCGGGATGACCTCCTCCATCTGCCGCTGGAACTCCTTGCGCTCCCGCTGGCTGGAGAAGGTGTCCTCGGGCAGGAGGACGAAGAAGCGGTAGGGGTCCTCCCCGTACAGCCTCCGGTAGGCCTCCGGGTCCCGGCACTCGGGCCGGTTGGGGGAGACCTGGAAGTGCTCGATCAGGATGGGATCCCGGCCGGTGAGCCGCCGCACGCTCCGCCGGACCCCCTCCACGGTGTACAGGTCCTCATAGTCGCCGAGGGCTGTGCGGATGCGCCGGCGCAGCAGCTCCGGACTGTCCGCCCGCTCCACGCACATCCAGGAGGCCAGGCAGCGCAGCATATCTCCCTCGGCGTACTCGTAATCCATCCGGCCGGGCAGGTCGTCGATGTCCCGCTCCATGTCGGTGTACATACTGTCGAAGATGGACAAAAACCGCCGGGTGAAGTCCTGGGACCGGTAGATGTCAGGCAGGTAATCGATCATGTGGTCCCCCGCCGTCCACAGCCGCAGCCGCCGGACCGAGGGAGTCCGGGCCCCGGCGGAGGTGAGCTCAAAGGCCAGCCACAGATACCGGCCTGTGCGGTTCAGAAAGAAGTCCCCGCAGTCCGCCGCCGGGGGGCCGAAGATCTCCCGCACCGCCGGGAGCGGGTCCCCCTCCAGGGAGCGCAGCCCCTCGTCCAGGTCCTCCCATTCCCCCCAGCCCTTTTTGTCGGAGGCGCGGGCGTATACCCGCAGGGCGGTGTCGGGAGGCAGGTCGGCCTCCACCACCGCCCGCCGCCAGGAGAAGCCCTTCTCTCCGCTGTCCACCGCCCGCATACAGAAGACCCCGGTGGCGCTCCGCTCCCGGTCCAGCCGCCAGCCGTCACCTTGGGGCACAATGTGGTAAAACAGCCCTCCCAGCCACTGTTCGGCGCATTGGAAAACCATCTGTCTATGGATCGATGCCACTTGGGTCTCACCTCGCTATCATCTCAGGCGCTCCGCCAGGCGCTCTATGGTCAGCCTGCCCAGGCAGGGGATGCCCCTGCGGGGCAGCCGGATGTCCCCCTCCCGGTTCTGGAAGCAGCCGGCGCTGGAGGTCCGCAGGGCGATGGAGCGGACCTGGAGCACCCCGGGGGCGTTCTGGGCCAGAGCGGCCAGATCGCCCACGGCCACCGTGCCTCCTACGCCCATCCGTCCGCCGGACAGGTAGTCCCGGAAGGCCCGGGTCAGATACTCCTCCAGATCCTCCTCCCCGCCCCGGAGGGTCAGGGACACGTCGATGGCCGCGTACTCGGGCGGGCACACCTTCACCATGACCCCGATGGGCCGGACCCGGTCCAGCTGCCTCTGGACCGCCTGCAAAAAGCGCTCGTCCGGCATGGGCCGCTCTCCCGCTCCGGTGGGGACCGCCACCACCGTCACGGTGGGGAACCGGCTCACGCCGGTGGGGTCGTCGGGGTCCCAGGCGGGGATGGCCTTGGCCAGGGCCACCCGCAGTCCCGGCGTCCGGCGGGCCAGCTCCTCATAGTCGGCGGCGCACACGCACTTGCGGGTGTGGTCCAGCTCCCGGAGCAGCCGGGCCTGGACCTCAACCGGGCTCTCCGGGGCGGCGCCGCCGGCGGCGGGGGCGTGGAGGACAGCCCCCGCGCCGTCAAGAAATTCCAGGTTCTGTCCGCCGGGGATATTCCCCCCGGCGCAGAAGGTGACGGTCAGCTCCGCCGCCAGCACGGCGCCCGCACCTCCCTGGAGCAGGGCCCCGTGCTCCCCGTCCCCGAAGGTGACGGTCTCCCGGTCCGCGTCGTAGGTGAATACCCGATCCCGGGGCCCGCAGCAGTAGAAATCGTCCACACACCGCCAGAGGGCGGGCCGGACCTGGCCGTCCCGGTCCAGGGTATTGCACAGCAGGGAGAACCGGCCGGTAAGGGCCCGCCTTCCCTCCAGCCGCAGGAAAAAGGTCTCCCCGGGCAGGCCCTTGGCGTCGAACAGCAGCTCTGTGGCCCGGATCGCGTCCAGGCAGAGGACCATCACGTTGTCCTCACCGTCCTGGGCGGCGGCCGTGGCGTCCACCCACAGGGCCAGCCCGTCCGGCCGCCGCTCCGAGCGCCAGCCGTCGGTCTGTTCCCACTGCCGCTCCGTCCGCACAAAGACGGCGGGGGCGCAGTCCCTGGCCTGGGCGTCGTCCAAAGTCAGGGCAAACTCGCCCCGGCGCTCCGCCCGGAACAGGTGGGCGCTGGCCCAGGTCTCCTGCTGCAGCGCCTGATACCGCCCCGCCGACACGCCGGTGAGGCGCACCGCCTCCTCGCACCCGGGCTCCTCCAGGGTGAGGCTCAGCCAGTGGAGGCCCTCCTCCCCGGCGGGCCAGCCGCCCACAGGACGCAGGCAGACGCAGCCGCTCCGGCTTAGGGCATGGGTGTCGTCCCGAACCAGCTCGGTCTCCTCCGCCCCCTCGCAGATCCAGCGGATGGTCCGGGGGTCGGGGCAGTCCGGCTCAAAGGGGTTCCGGGGCGGGTCCTGGGGCTCGTCTACGTCCAGCCACAGCTGCAGATCCCCCTCCCCCAGCCGGGAGAAGCCGATGCGCAGCCGGGAGGGGCCGTCCCCGTCCCCAAAGGGCTGGACGGTGATCCGCCGCTCCCGCAGCAGCTCGCTCACATCGGTGCGTTGGCCCCCCCGGACCACGTCGATCCGGGCGATGGCGGGCCGCTCCGCCGGAATGGCCTCCTCCAGCTCGAAGGGTATGCCCTCCCTGGTGTACAGCCGCTCCAGCCGGGGCTTGGGGGCCCGGTCCGGGCCGATCTCCAGCCCGCACCGGGCGGGGCTGGCCGGCCGGGGGACCGCCCCCGCCAGCTTCAGCAGCTTCAGGCGCAGCGCGTCGGTGAACTGGTTCAGGTGGTACTGCTGGAGTTCCTTGTACCAGGCCATCAGCTCCAGGATGGTGATGCCGGGGTCGCTGGCGTTGTGGTTGGTCCATTGGGGGCACAGCCAGGGGAGCCGGCCCTCCGCCGCCTCCACGATCTGTTCATAGGTCTGGTCATCCAGATTCCGCACGTTCAGCACGGACAGGGCCTCCTCTCCTCAGATATCGCAGAAACTTCCCTCCGGGAAGCGCTCAGAAACTCATGTGATCTGGATCAGGTGTATGCCGCTCTTCACGGTGGCGTAGGGGAATGCGTCGCCATCCTCCAGGGCGGCCACCCGCTCCACTCCGTCCTGGTCGAATCGGCCCTCCAGCAAAATGCTGCGGACCAGCTTCACGTTGGGGGTGTCCCGGACAGTCTGCCACACCTGATCCACCCGGAGCTGGCTGCCGATGTCACGCTCACGCCAGCGCACGTCGATGAGCTCCTCCAGCCGGCGGGCGATCTCCTGCTGGGTGGCGGCGCTCTGATCCGGGTCGGCCATCTCCACAGAAATGGAGCTGCTCACCGTGATGACAGTGGAGCCCACCACATGGAGCCGGCCCTCGGTCAGCATGACGCAGTCGCACCGCCGGGACAGCTCCTCGTAGACCCGCTGGCACAGATCGTCGGTGACTCGGCGGCTGTCCGCGCCGCCGCTCTCCACCACTACGGTGACGTGGCCGGGAGCGTAGTCTCCCTTTTCATCCCGGCCGGGGAAGCACTTCACGTGCCGGGCCTGGGGAAAGCGCAGGGCCACGATCTCCTCAAAGTCCCGGGCGCCGGCGGCCCGGCCCCGGTTGCGCAGCCCCTTATTGGCGATGGCGTCCACCCTCTCCGGGGACAGCCGGTCGGTCCCGCCGCTCATAGGGGTCAGGTTTTCGATCTGGCTGATCCGGGGCAGGGCGCCCACCAGCCCGGTGACCGCGCCGGCCGGGAGGTTCCCCCGGCTGCCGCCGCCGAAGGCGTAGCGGACCAGCAGGTTTTCCATCCCCGCCGGAGGCACCCGGCCGTGGATCCCGTCCCCGAAGGTGACGGTCCCGGTGTAGGGGTCCAGCTCGTAGTTCCGGTCATCGGGCCCGCACAGGGCCAGGGCGCCCGTCCGCTCCCACCGCACCCAGCAGTGGGCCAGCACCCGGTCGTCCCACTCCAGCCGCACCCGGCCGGGCAGGTCCTCCGCCAGGCGCTGGGCGTCGCCCACGGGCAGCTCCCCGGCCTCGTCCACCCACACCTGGGCGTCCAGCACGGGGGCGTTGAGCAGATGCAGGGTCTTGCCCGCCTCGTAGACCTCGGTGGAGAACCGCTCGTCCTCGGCCAGCTCCCGCTGGACGGCGGGGACGATGTTCAGCCCGATCTCTTTTATCCAGGGGACCCCGCCGGTCCCTGTCTGGAAGGAGGTGCGGCACAGCCGCAGCCAGCAGCCCTCCGTCCCGAAAAGCCGCTTCACGGGCAGCTCCCCGGGCAGATAGAGCAGGGCCACGCCGGGGTGGAGCAGATTCCTCGTCAGATCCACCCAGCGCACCGGCTCGAACCGGCCGCCGGTCCACGCCTCGAAGCGCAGTTTGTCCTCCAGCCTGGCCCGGCCCGCCACGTCGAACCAGATGGACAGGGGCATGGCGTGGGGAGACCGATCAAAGCACAGATACATGGCGGCGGGGGTGTCCTCCATGGCGGTGAGGGCGGGCAGGCCCAGCCGGGCCACCCGGGACACGTCCTCCAGGACCACCCGCTCGCCGTTGTTCTCCGCCTGGCACCAGTCCGCCGGGACGGCCCCGGCGTAGCTCCACACGCAGTCCGCCTTTTTCAGGAAGGGCACCACCCAACGGGGGGTGAGGGAGAACTCGTTGGCCATATAGACCACCCGCGCCCGGATGTAGCGGCCCTCCTCGGCGTTGACCTCCGCCGGCTCCAGGTCGTCCGGCACCTCAAAGGTCAGCTCCAGGGGCCCCTCCTTTCTGCAGGAGAAGGGATTCCTGTCCCCGGCCACCGCCAGGGAGCGCCAGCCCGTCCCGTTGAAGTACTCCCAGGCCACCTGCTCCACATAGACGTCGTCGGGCACTATGGTCACAGCGTCCCGCTTGTCGATAATATGCTGGTTGAACTGGTACTGGGGGGCAGTGTCGGGTGGATCGGTGACGATGGGGACAATGTCCAGCCGCAGATCGACCTTTGCCCCCCGCTTGGAGAACACCTGGTCAGAGCGGAGGTAGCAGGCGCTGTAGGCCGCCGGCCGGCGGCCCAGGCAGTAATCCCCCGTTTTCAGATCCAACGGAACGTCCCCACAGAAAGCCGAGTCCACCGGGACACGGCCGGCGGGGCGGCTTTTCAGCCGGATGCTGTCCAGCGTCAGCTGCCCGCCGGCGGGGCTGCCCTGATAGGATACGGCGCGCCGGAGGGCCTCCGCGGGCAGGGCCTCCGTCCCGTCCTCGTCCTCTGGGCAGGGCCGGAACTCCTCGCCGCCGTCATATCGCAGCTCCAGCACGCCGTCCTTGCGGACCTCCACGGCGGAGAAGGGGATCTCCTTCTCCCCCGCACGGAAGGTCCACCGGCCCAGCTTGGGGTCGGCCAGGCGGGCGGCGGCCTCGGCGGCGGTGAAGCCCGCCTGCTGGCACAGCTCCGCCTCCACCACGCAGGGCCCGGACAGGGTCAGCACGTCCTCCTGGCCGAAGGAGAACCGGTGGCGCTGGAGATTTTCTCCCCCCGTCGGGGCGAAGAAGGGCCTGGGCCGGTCCAACTCCACCGCCTCGATGACCTCCGCGCGGGGGTCGGCATAGTACAGAGCGGTGAGCTGGGCCGGGGTGGACTCGATAGCCCGCTCGGTCTCGTAGACGATGTTCTCCCCGTCCTCTCCCTCGGTAAAGGCCTGGGTCCCCTTGGGCACGGGGACGGGGGCGTCCACCGTATCGTGGGCGGTGAAGCGCATCAGACCGGCGGCGGGCACCGGGTCGGGCATCCGGAAGCCGATCATATCCAGAAATTCGGTGTACAGCTTTTCGGGCAGAGAGTTCATCCGGTCCACGGTCTGATAGAACATGTCCCCGAACAGCTCCGCCAGGGCGGCGCCGGGGTCGTCCTGATCCCCCTCGTACCGCCACTCGGGGGTGTAGGACCGGGCGTGGGCAGCCAGCTGAGCCATGATGTCCTCCCGCCGCCGGGGGTCCAGAACTGGGCCTGTGCTCATTCTGCGCCGCCCCCTTCCGAACCCTCCGTCACATAGAAGGGATACACATGGTTATATCGGTTATTGGTACTCCGCACCGTATAGCTCACCGAGATGACCATCGCCCCGGTCTGCCGGTCGGAGCCCTGGGTCTGGATTTCCACGTCCCGGATGCGGGGCTCCTGCTCCAGCAGCACCTCCTGCAGGTGATGGGCGATGGTGTTTGCCATGGAGCCGGGGCCGGGAGCAAAGACATATTCCAGGGTGTCGGAGCCGAACTCGGGCCGCATGACTCGCTCCCCCTGGTTGGTGCGCAGAAGGATCTCCACCGACTCCCGGATGTCCTCCTCATATTCCGACATGGCGATCTTTCCCGTCCTGGGGTCCACCTGCAGGGGGAATTTCAGCCCCCGGCCCAGAAATCCTCTCTCGTCCACGGTCCTCACCTCGCTCCGCGCTGATATCCGGTACGCTCCCGGTTCAATTGATGTTTACGATGGCCCCCTTGAGGGTGGCGGGGCCTGTGGCCTGAAGGGTCAGGGCGGCGGTGGCCTTCACCTCGGCCTGGGCGCCCTGGATGGCCACCTTGGCGTTGGCCTTCTGGGTGATGTTGCCCGCCGCCTTCTGGGTGATATTGCCCGAGGACTCCAGGGTGATGGTGGTCTGCCCCGCCGACAGCGTCAGCTTGGTCTTGGCCTTCAGCGCCACGTTGCCGCCCTTCAGATCCATGGTCAGGGCGTTTCCCCCCGCCTTGTCCTTCAGGGAGACGGCCTGCTTCTCGTCGTCCACGATGAGGGTGGTGCCCGAGGGGAGGGTGAGGGTCACCTTCTCCTTCTTCTTCTCGTCGTGGAACAGAAGCTCGGTGCCGCCGGGGGTCTTGATGGAGAACTCCTGGACCTTGCCCCCCTCAATGACGTAAGGAGGCTTCACCTCGGTGTTCCAGAAGGCCCCGATGACCATGGGCCGGTGGGGGTCTCCCCCCAGATAGGCCAGCACCACCAGATCGTTCACGTTGGGGAAGAAGAACTGGCCGCACTGCTTGCCCCCCAGCGGGGCCATGACATAGCACCAGTCGGTCTCCTCTTTGTTTTCGTTCTCGATGGGCAGGCATTTCACCCGGTTGAGCTTGTCCGGGTCGGTGACGTTGGTCACCTTGGCCAGGGTCAGGCCCGGCCGAGCCATCTGCCGCTCATAGCCCTGCCCCGAGGCGTCCAGCGCCTCCTGAAATTGGTCCGCGATGCCCATCAGGCCTTGGCCCCCTTGAACTCGAATATGGTCCGGTAGCCGCTGCTCTGGTCGAAGCGGTGGTGGACCTTGGTGATAAAGTAACTGCCCTTGGCGTCACTGTCCTGGCTGTCGATCTCGATGTACCGGCCGGGAATGATCTCCGGGATCCCCACACAGACGCCTTCCCCCGCCACGAAATCCATGGCCAGGGAGTCCAGCCGGGCCTGGGCCAGCTTGGTGCACTCCTCGGCGGTGCGGACGTACTCGCAGTACTCCCGCACCGCGGCGGTCTTGAACTTGGGAGCCAGCTGGACGGCGGATTTGCCGCTGCCGCCGGCTTTGACGGTCTTGGCGCTGCCCTTGATGAACTTCTGGTTCACGTCCCGGCCCCAGACCACCACCTCGCCCACCTGGTTTTTCAGGGAGGTCCGCTTTCGGAACTCCAGCAGGCTCACCCCCGTGGTCAGGGAGATGATGGGTTTGGTGGTGCCCACCACGTCGTCGAAGATGAGCTCCCCGTTGACGCACAGCAGGCTCATGCAGTAGCGCTCGGCCAGCAGCTTCAGATATTTGAAGTCGTCCAGCCGCTCCTTCACCGGCGGCACGTCGGAGGCGGCCAGGACTCCCACCTTGACGCTTTTGGCGAACCCGGCGGACACCGCCTTTTTCAGCAGCTCCTCCACCACCTGCTTGGGCTTTTTCTTTCCGCCGTAATAGGGCTCCCGGCAGTTCATGAGAAAGCCGAAGCCGTCCACTCCCTCCACGGTGATGCGGGCGGCGTCTGCGCCGTATTCCAGGGAGCACTCGTCCACGTAGCCAAAGAAGATGTCCTCTTTCTTCACGTAGCCCCCCTGGATCTCCAGCTTGGCCCCCACCTGGATGGTCTTGGTCAGCTTTTTCAGCCATTCCGACTTCTGAAAGTCGTACATCCCGCCGATGGTGAACCGGCAGCCCCCCGCCGATCCGTCGGCGCACAGGTCCACCTCCAGGCTGTCGATGGGGTACTCGGTGCTGTCCAGCTTGGTGCCGCCCACTTTGATGAGGAAGGCGGGGCCCCGGAACTCGTCGTACTTGGAGCTGAGGGTCTTGAATTTATAGCTCCCCTTGTCCACGCGCCCGCCTCCTCTCTGGTTTTATTTGATCAGCGCCGGCAGGGACAACCTCTGCCCGGAGCGCAGCACCCGGGGGTTGACCAGCCCATTGGCGGAGGCGATGGCCCGCCACTGCTCCGGCTGGCCGTACTCCTTGGCGGCCATGGCCCACAGGGAATCCCCCTGGCACACGGTGCGGAACCTGGTGGTGTCCGGGGAGTTGAGCGGGTTTTTCAGGTTGCTCTTGAGGGGGGTCACGCTCTCGAGGAAGGTGCATTGGAGCCAGGCCCGGACCGGCATCCCCGTCTCGCTGAACTTGACAAAGTTCTGGGTGCAGGACACCAGATATCCCTCGAACTGGAGGGAGGACCACTCCAGATAGACCACGGGCGGGTGGTGCAGATCGTCGTCAATGATCATCAGGTTGTAGATCTTGCTGGTAAACTGCCGCACGTCTACAAACTTGGCCCGGGAGGGCACGACGCTGTTGGCGGTGAATTTCGCCCGGTCAGCGACATCGCCGCCCACCTCAGCCCCGGCGGTCATGCTGTCAAAGAACAGCTGGAACTGGAGCACCTCCAGCCCGCCGTGCACGAACTGGGCCATGGGGGAGTTATAAGCCAGCCCGTCGGTCTCCCGGTAGTCGACCGTCCGCTGCTGCACATAGCTGGCGGGGTTGTAGAGCACCTGGAAGGGCTTCTTGCCCTTGATCCCTATGGTCATTTTCTCCAGGGGTACGATGATATTTGGATTGGGGATGCCCACATACATACCCGATACCTCCTTTCGAGGCGGCTCCAAACGCCCGCCTTACAGGCCCAGCCGCCGGCGCTCCCGGCGGAGGCGGTCCTCGATGATCCTGTACACCTGATCGGCGGTCCGCCGGATCTCCGCGTCGCTGACGTGGACGGCCTGGGGCTGTTCCTGGGCTGTCTGCCCGCGCCCGGCCGGCTCCTTCAGTTGGGTGGGGACCGTGGGCGGCTGCCAGCCGGGGGCGGACCAGTTCACCATCCCCTGCCCCGCCGGGGCGGCGAAGGAGGCGGGGGACGCCAGCTGCCCGGGCACGTTCTCTCCCCCGGCGAACTGGGCGGCAGCGCCCTGGCCGCCCGTCATCGGACCGGCCTGGGCCGTCCACGCGGCCTGGGAAGAGATGTTTCGCGCCGCCGCAATGCCGGTCACAGCGTCCGTCCCACCAGAGAAAAGGTTCCCGGCGTTCTCCTGGGATAACGCCTGCATCCAGGCCGAGGCCTGGACGGCGGCGGCCTGACGCGAGCCGTCTGTCCCCGCGGCCGCCGGTCCGGGGGGCGGAGGCGTCAGGGAGGCGGCGGCCTGCCCGTAGGTCAGCTCTACCGGCGCCGGCCCCGCCGCCCAGCGCGCGTTCGCCGGAGAGGAAAAGACCTCCGCCGTTGTTTGGGCGCCGGGGATACCCGACTGAGCCGCCGCCCGGGAGGACGTACCGGCCCGCAGTGCCATAGGAGCGCTCTCCCCGGTCAGAGGAGGGGTGCCCCGGGCGGGCGCGGCGTTCGCTGCCTGGCCCTCCCTCCGGAATGAAAGGGTTCCGCGCCCGGCCTGGCTCTGGGCACTCCCGGCGGCGGAGGCCGTCCTGGCCGCCGCCCGGATGTCCCGCAGGACGGGAGAGGAGGCTCGTCTTTCCGCCGGGGATTCGGATGCGGCGGGACTGTTTTTTGCCGCCGGAGCCAATCTTTTCCCCTCTGGGGCGGGCTTTTGGACCGCCGGAGCGGTCCCGCTATGCGTGTCCGTGGGAGGTTTTCCCGCGCTGTTGGCCGCCTTCTCTATTTTGGAAGGGGACCGGTCTGTCCCGGAGACCGCTCCTGAGGGGGCGTTTCCCGCCGCCTCCGGGCCGGCGTAGTGGATCAGTTCCTCGCCGGACAGAGCGGCGGCTCGGGCGGCCATCCGCTCCGCCGGAGGCAGTTCTTCTTGGGCGGGAAGGGCGCTCTCACGCCGGACAGGGGCCAAACCTTCCCCCGCCGGCTGTTCGGCAGGCTTTGCTGCACGCTCCGCCGCAGAGGACCGTGCGGAGGCAGGCGCTTCCGCCAGTTCCACCGTCTCTGGTCCGGGCATGGGAGACGCGCCGCCCACCGCCGCTTTAGGCGAAGATACGGCGTCCGCCGCCGGGGCAGTTCCCTTCGGACTGCTTTCAGCCGTTCCCGTCGCCGGCGTGGTCCCTTTTGAGCCGCGTCCGGTCATTTCAGTCGACGGGGCGGCCCCTTTCGGGCCGTTTTTTGCCGTCCCCGATGCTGAGGAAACCCCCTTCTGGGCGCTTTTGGCCGTTCCAGGTTTTGGGGATACCGGAGTCGTCCTCTCCACCGCCGGGAGGGACTGCGTCTCCACAAAGGCGGCTTTTTGCCCGCCGCGGATGAGCGTCTCGCCTGTGGTGGACGTGGCCGCCGCGGGAGCAGGGCCGCTGCCCTCCGGACCGGCGTAGTGGATCAGCTCTTCACCGGACAGCGCGGCCGCCTGGGCGGCCATTCGTTCCGCCAGAGACAGCTCATCCCGGGCGGGAAGGGCCCTCTCGGGACGGGTGAGGGACAAGCTCTCCCCCGCCGGTCCTCCGCCGGGCCGCTCCGCCCCCTCCGCCGCCGTCTCCGGCGCGGGGAGGGAACCTGCCGCCGCTTCCGGCGGAGAAATGGGCGCTTCCGCCTGCCGTCCGGCGGTCTCCGCCGCGGGATGGATAGAGCCCTTCGTCCGCGATCTAGCCCTCTCCTGCACGAGAGGGGCGAAACTCTTTGTCTGCGCCTCGGCAGCCTCTGACGCGGAATAGGCGGGTCCTTTCACCTGCCCTTCAACGGCCTCTGAGGTGGAACGGGCGGGCCCCTTCGTCTGCCCTTCAGCGGGTTCCGCTGTGGGGCGGGTGGAGCTTTTTGTCCTTACCCCGGCAGTCTCAGCTGTGGGATAGGCCGGACTTTTTGCCCGCGGTTCGGCTACCTCCGGAGGGGCAGACTTCTTCAAATCTGGCCTGACTGGCCGCGCCGCAGGAGCGGGCGTTTTCACATCTGCTCCTGCATTCTCCGCTTGGGGGATCGCGCCGGCCCTCTCCGGTTCGGCGTGGAAAACCAGCTCCCCGCCGGACTGGACGGCGGCCTGGGCGGCAATCTGCGCCGCCAGGGAGAACTCGTCCTCAGCGGCCGGGACGGAAGCGGGCGTCCTCTGATGAAGAGGGGCGTCCCCCTCCGCCGTCCGCGGCAGGGGGAGATGCTGTACTGCCCCGGTCCCGGCGGCAGGTGCGTCCGATACATTTTCGCTTGGAACTCCCCCGTTTGGAGCGGTCCGGCGGGGTTCGGCCTGTTTTGCGCGTTCCTCCATCCTCTCCGGGAGGAAAGCGGCCTCACCGGTGGAAGGTTCGGCTCCAGGCTGCACAGCGGCGGCCTTCCCCTCCGGGGCGGCGGCAGTCAGCAGAAGATCCTCCCCCTCCGGGACGATGCCAGTCCGCGAAAGGGCGTCCTCTCCCGAACTGCTGCCGGTCCGCAGCGGGGCATCTCTTTCCGGGACAACGCCGGTCTGAGCGGGCGCAGGAAAAGAGGCCCCCTCCTCCCGCAGCAGCCGCAGACGGCGGGTAAACGCCTCGGTCCGGCGGGCCGTGGCCCCCGGGCGGGAGAGCCGCTGCTCCATCTCCGCCGGCGGGATGGCGGACAAGACCGCCTCTGCCAAAGCGCCGCCGGAAAAGCGCTCCGGCGGCAGTGCGGACGCGGAATGGCCCTCCGCCGGCACAGCCGCCGCGCCGCCTTCTCCCTGCGTGGTCAAAGCCCCGTCCCGTTCGCTCGGACCGGCGGCCTGGGCGCCGGGGAGGGCTGCGGAAAAGCGGATGTGCTGGTGGATGGTCTGATAAAAGCTCTGATAGAAGTTTCGGTGCTCGATCTGTTGAACATCGCCGCCCCGCTGAACGGTGACGGAAGTCCCGGCGCTCTCCGGTTGGGCTGGAAAGCCGGGGGCCGCTCCCTGTTGAGGGGCGGGGGCCGGCGTTTCAGCCCGCCGTGCGGCAGAGCGCGCTCCCCCTGGAGCGCTGGCGGCGGCGCCCTCTTTCCCGTCTGTCTGGGCAGACCGGGCCGCGGGCGCAGGCGGCGCCGCCGGAGCCGAAGCGGCGGGAGACACAGACACAGGTCGAGAAATCGGAGCCGATGCCGATGCGGCAGAACCCTCAGGCGCGGACTGTATCGCCGCCGGTGTTGAAGCGGAGCGTGCCGCAGACGCGGGTCGAGGCCTTGGAGCCGTCCGGGAGTCGGCCCGGGGCGGGACGGGAGGCTGGGTCTGGAGGCGGACGGTCCGCTCCAGGATGCGCCGGACGGTCTCGATCCGCTCCTTCTCCGCCTTTTCGGCCCCACGCAGGGCCTCCAGGATCAGCTTCAGCTCCACCTGGATGGCGGCTGGCTGGGCCGGGGCGGGGCGGGGCTGAGGCGGCTCCTCCCCCTCCTCCAGCAGGTCCAGAGGCACATAGGGATAGACCCCCTCCTCCTGGCCGGTCCTGGCCAGGATCTCCTGGGCAAGGGCCTGGCTCAGCGCGCCGAAGGGGGTCAGGAGCAGGCGGCCCCGTGAGAGCACGCCCATATCCGGCCTTGTGACAGCGATGTTCTCCATAAATAACAAGACGATATGCGCTCAATAGCAGCCGTTGTGGACCAGCACGATCTGGTTGACGGCCACGGCGGCCTTGTTGCTGTCCAGGGCGGGGCCCACATACTTGACGATCCGGGCCCCCGCCACGTTCCACACCCGCTGGGCCGCGCCGAAGCTGTCGTGCAGGATGATGGTGCCGGCCAGGGGGATGTCCATGCCCAGATTGACCATAGTCATCAGGATGGATGCCCCGTCCGCGCTGGTCACCACCCCCTGCGAGAGGGTCAGATACATGGGCTTGGAGCCCTTGAAAAAGTACCTGGGATAGTTGGCGCCCCCCTCGTTGTAAACGTCGTAGTCCAACTCCATGCCCAGGCCCTCTACGTGCATGAACTCACCGGAGAGGACAGCGGGCGCGCCGATCAGGAATACGTCGAAATACGCGCCGGACAGGTAGGCCATGATGTCACTCCTCTCTCACCGGCGGTTCGCCCAGTTGAGGTTCTTCATTATTCACCGGCGGTTCCCCTAACTGGGGTTCTTCGATGTACGGCGGATCGCCCAGCCTGGCCTCTTCCACCACCGTCTGGGTGTTGGTGGTGCGGGTGACCCCCACGATGGCAAAGGTGACGCTCTCCATCAGCACCTCGCTGCGGCTGGCGTCCATGGGGGACAGCTCATAGCCGATGGGGATGGCCCCTTTTAGGGTCCAGGTGACCAGGGGCCTTTTCTGGACGCCCATCGCGATCACGTCCAGGTCCCGGCGCAGGCCGGCCCCGGTAGGGCCGGTAAAGTCGCCGGCGGAGGCGGACAGGATCCAGTCCATGAAGTCGTTGTCCCCCACCACCCCACGGCTCAAGGTCACGGGGGCGTACTGGGTGAACACGGGAACGAACTCCTTGACCCCCCGGATATCGTTGCCGGAGCGGACCTGGATGGTCTCCACGCTCATCTTGATGCCGGACATCCGGGTGAAGGCGGCCACGGAGGCGCCGCTGCCCGCCGGCCGGACCTCGAACCGATAGGATACCGCGGGGGAAAATAGGCCCTCCATGCCGTCTCACCTGCCTGATTCATCGAAATTGAATGGTCTCGCTCTTGTCGCCGCTGAGCTTTTTGTTGATGGCTGAGACCTCCTGGCACCAGCGCCGCCGCTCCCAGTGGTTCAGCTCCATCAGCGCCTCGTTGGACCAGTGGAGATAGTAGGCCAGAAAGGCCATCTCCTGGTACAGCCGGTCCTGGGGGTAGAGCGGCACCCCCTGGGCGGGCATCCCGGACCGGGGGCGCTCTCCCCGGCGGGGGATATCCTGCCAGGTCCAGCCCTCCTCCCGCTCCCAGGCGGGGGGGATGCGGAGGACACTCAGCCAGTCATTGTCCTCCCCGGCCCACTCTACCCCAACAGAAAATCCAGCGGCACCTCCACCTGCTGGCCGCAGTGGGGGCAGGTAAACTGGTAGTGGGGCATCTCAGACATATTGATGCGCTGGTACATATCCTGGAGATAGGCCAGGTCCATGGTGAACAGCCCCTCGATGACCCGGGTGTTGATGGCCCGGAGGGTGCCCAGCTTGGTGATCACCCGGCTGAGGAGGATGATGGTGAGATAGCCGGAGTTCTGCTGGACCTTGGGGTCCCGCAGGGGCAGGATCTCGTCGGCCGCCGTGGCCAGACGCATGACGCCCTTCTTATGTACCTCGCCGTTCTGGTCCACATAGCCCTTGGGCAGTTCAAACTCAAATTCCGTCTGCATGGCTTCGCCTCCTGACAGAGTGGGGCAGCCGGCCCTCGCGCGGACCGCGACGCCCGTATATGACCCTCCACAGCCCACAGGCCCAAAGGGGCCTGCGGGCTGTAGAAGGGTTTTACGTTTTTTCGGTGAGCCGGAGGTCACTCCACCGGCTTATCCAACTTTACGATCAGATCTCGGAGGGCGAGCCGGCCGCGGCGCCGGGGATATGCTCCATGCCCTCGTGGGCGAACTCCACTGAGTGGATGGCCACCTCGCCGCCCAGGCCGTTCAGGTCGGGCACATTGTAGCCGGTGGGCCAGGCGTTGATGAGTACCCACTGGGGGCCGTCGTTTCCGGCGTCGTCGATGAGGGTGATGGTGATGGTCTTGCGCTCCACGCCGGTGGGACCCGCCTGATTGGTGGGGGCCACCGAGTAGATCCAGGCCAGGAAATCGTCGTCATCGCTGACGCCCCAGCGCAGGGTCACATTGCCGAACTTGGTCAGGCCCGGCAGCTTCCGGGGGGTGTTTCGCAGGTCGTCGCCTTCGCGGTACTCGATGGCGTCGGTGGAGGAGCTCATGCCGGAGACCTCGGAGAAGCCGGCGCGGCTCAGTCCGTCCACATCCACCCGGTACCTAAATACTCTATAGGGATATCCAATAGGCATAGATCGTCTGCATCCTTTCTATATCAGTTTTCGTTCACCAGCCGCCGGAAATTATTCGGCGGACTCGCTGGCGGTCTTCTGGGTGATACGGAAGATCACAAACTCGGCGGGCTTCACGGGGGCGATGCCGATCTGGCAGATGAGCCGGCCGTTGTCGATGTCATCCTGGGTCATGGTGGTGGGGCCGCACTCCACGAAGAAGGCCTCCTCAGGGGTATTGCCCATCAGGGCGCCGTCCCGCCAGCAGGTGGCCAGGAAGGTGCTGATGGTGCGGGTCACCCGGGTCCACAGGGCCTGGCTGTTGGGCTCGAAGACCACCCAGCTGGTGTTGGCCTTGATGGACTCCTCCACATAGATGAACAGGCGGCGGACGTTCAGATACTTCCACAGGCCGTTGGAGCTGATGGTCCGGGCGCCCCAGACGCGGATGCCCCGGCCGGTGAAGGAGCGGATCAGATTGACGCCGATGGGGTTCAGGATGTCTTGCTCGCCCTCGTTATAGGCGCAGCTCAGGCCGGTGCAGCCCCGGACCACCTCGTTGGCGGGGGCCTTGTGGACGCCCCGGTCGGTGTCGGTGCGGGCATAGATGCCAGCGATGGCGCCGGAGGGCGGGAAGTAGGCCGAACGGCGGGCGCCGGCGTCGTACATCTCCAGCCAGGGGTGATACATGGCGGCGTAGGTGGAGTCGTACATATCCCGGAAGTTGGCCAC
>CANRFT010000043.1 GCA_947629955.1 uncultured Oscillospiraceae bacterium | reverse complement strand
ACGAGTTCAACCCCATGATGGGCCACCGCGGCTGCCGTCTGGCGGTCACCTATCCCGAGATCGCCGCCATGCAGACCAGGGCCGTCATCAAGGCCGCCCTCAACGTCCAGGACCGCCACCCCAACTGGACCGTGGTGCCTGAGATCATGATCCCCCTGGTGGGCGAGGTCAAGGAGCTGGCCTACGTCAAGAGCATCGTGACCGCCACCGCTGACCGGCTCATCCAGGCCGCCGGCTCCCCCATGAAGTACAAGGTGGGCACCATGATCGAGATCCCGCGGGCCGCCCTCACTGCCGACCAGATCGCCAAGCAGGCCGACTTCTTCTCCTTCGGCACCAACGACCTGACCCAGATGACCTTCGGCTTCTCCCGGGACGACGCCGGCAAGTTCCTGGGCGCCTACTATGACAAGAAGATCTACGAGAACGACCCCTTCGCCAAGCTGGATCAGACCGGCGTCGGCAAGCTGATCGAGATGGCCGTCAAACTGGGCCACGGCTCCAACCCCAACATCCACATGGGGATCTGCGGCGAGCACGGCGGCGACCCCACCTCCGTGGAGTTCTGCCACCGGGTGGGCCTGGACTACGTGTCCTGCTCTCCCTTCCGCGTTCCTATCGCCCGTCTGGCCGCCGCCCAGGCCGCCATCAAGGATCTGAAGGACTAAGTTCCAAAAAGTCCACGAAAGCGATCAAAAGAGGCTGTACCTTCTCGCGAGGGTGCAGCCTCTTGATTTTTGGACTTAATTTGGTAGTTCTTAAAAACTTTAGTTTATCTAATGACTACCATTTGACTGTTGAATATGGTAAAATGGTTTACTGGCTTTTGTGCTTAACATTGCTGTACCGTTTACTTTCGGATAAAGCAATTTCCCGTTTGTCCGAAAGCAGATCAGAACGAGAACTTAAATGATTTGAGGTGAACGAAATGAAAGCCCTGGTCATCAATTGCAGCCCTGTCAGAGACGGAGCAACGGCAGAAATCGGCAAAATCATTTCCCAATGCCTTGGGGATCGGTATGAGGTCAGAAGTATCTGTATTGATGACTTTAAGTTCAGCTTTTGCAAGGGATGCCGGACATGCCACAGTACAGCAAAATGTGTCCAGCATGATGATGTCGATAAGATCATGGAAAACTTTGAATGGGCAGACGTGATCGTATCGGTATCGCCTTCCTATTGGGCGGATATCCCGGGGCAGTTTAAGGCTTTTATTGACAGATGCACGCCGTGGTGCAATACTCACGAGCCCCACGCAGCTTTAAGTGCAGGAAAGAAAGGGTATGTGGTGGCGCTGAGAACAGGGCCGAGCATGCGGGAATGCCAGCACATTTTTGAGACGATCGAACATTTTTACGGACATTTGGAGATCGAGTGCTGCGACGGGTTGGGCTTATGTTCTGTAGAGTATAAAGAGGCTGTGGAACCAAGAAAAGAGGAAATCATAGAATTTTGCAGCAGGATTTGACCAATCAAAAGAGGTTGTACAATCGTGAGAGGGTACAACCTCTTTCCTTTTAGAGTTAAACCGAGTTAAAATTTTTTGTCGTATATACTTGACATTTATTCAGATATATATTACTATATACACAGGGGGGTGATTACAATCGGCAGAAACGTAAAGATCAAAGCGGCAAGAGGCGAATTGGATATGACGCAAAAGGCGCTTGCGGAGGCTGTCGGCATTTCCCGACAGACAATGAACGCCATAGAACAAGGCGATTATAATCCTACGATCAAATTATGCCGCGCTATTTGCAGGGTGTTGGGAAAATCACTTGATGAATTGTTTGGCGAGGAGGAAAGTTAGCATGAAATTCAAGCAATCAAAAAATATGCTCGATGAAATGCAGGAGAAGAAATTGCTGAAAATTGAGGAGTTTGGTTTTTGGCTGGTGTTCTGGATATTGTTTGCCGCTATTCTTCTGCAAGCATTGATGGGGGCAACTCTCAAAGAACTGGCTGGTGAGATCGCCGCTTTATTGGCGGCAAGCCTTTATATTGCGTTTTCCAGCCTGAAAAATGGCCTTTGGTCTCGAAAATATGCCCCAACACTTAAAGCGAATGTCATTGCAAGCGCCATTGCTTCCTCTATCTTTGGGGTCATCAATGCGATCAGAGCATTTGGTGTCTTGAAGAAACCGATCGAGTTCAACACCACCATTCAAATTGTCGTAATGTGCGTGGGCGTGTATATCCTGTGTTTTGCGCTTCTGGAGATTTTTCGTTTGATATATGAAAAAAGGCGAAAGGACTTAGATGATATTGAAGATGAGAGCGGGAGGTAACGACAGGCGAACCGCCTGCAAGACCGGGTTGTCCGCCGGATCTGATTTGACCGATCAAAAGAGGCTGTACCTTCTCACGGGGGTACAGCCTCTTTCAATTTTAAGTTTCCAATTTGATGGCTCACGCCACCCGCTGACAGGCCGTCACCGGCTCCAGACTATACACGTTCGTAAACCGGGCTTTTCTCTCCGAGGACAGATGGTGGCTAACGAGGATCAACGTCAGTTCCGGGTTTGCAAGCAGACTTTCCTCCACGATGCCCGCGTTCTTCCCGTCCAGGGCGCTGGTGCCCTCGTCCACCAGGAGAATGGAGCGGTTATGGATCAGCGCCCTGGCGATAGCGACACGCTGTTTCTGCCCGCCGGAGAGATTGCTGCCGTCCTCGCCCACGATGGTATCCAAACCGTCCGGCATGGAGGCCAGATCACCTAGGAGGGCACTGTCCCGCAGGGCCTTCTCCATCTGGGCCTCCGAAAAATCCTCGCCCAGGGTGATGTTGTCCCGGATGGTGGAGTTAAAGAGGAACACGTTCTGCTCGATGTAACTCATCTGCTCCTGAAGCTGCTCCGGCGTGAAGTCCTGGGCATCCTCGTCGTCGAACCGAATGGACCCTTGATACCCCGGCAGCCAACCCAGCAGGAGCTTCAAAAGTGTGGACTTGCCGCACCCGGAGGGGCCGGTCAGAGCGTACTTGCCGCCCTTTTTGAAGGTCAGGGACAAGCCATTAAGGATGGGCTTCTCGTCATATTGGAAGGCCAGGTTCTTCACGGTGATGGCGCTTCTGATTGGCTCAAGCCCCTCGTTGGATTTGTTCTGAACATCATCCCCGTGGACGGTGATCTTCTCAAAATACGGCTTTGTGGATGAGAAGGACAGCAGGTACTGGGCCAGGTTGCCGACGCTGTTGGAGAGACCTCCCACCAGATTTCCCCCGCCCATCAGGGCGCCCTGGAGGATCACGCCCCGGATGGACAGCAAGCCGATCAGAAGATTGATCAGCATCTGGCAGCCGACGTTTACACAGCCGAATCCGGCGGTTATGAAGGCCTTCACAGTTCTCAACCTGAACCTGGGCTTTTCTATCTGTTCACTGGCAGCCTCCGAACCCTCACGGAAGCGCGGTTCCCGGCCAAAGGAGCGCAGGACGTCAAAGCCGGACAAAATATCCTTCAGCTTTCCCGTGGCCTTGGCCTGCTCTGTCTCACAGGCTTCGCCCAACTTCTCCATGCGCTTGGTGAAAAGCTGCGGGGCAAGCAGCATAACGACCGCATTGACCATCGCCGCCGCCAACAGCGACCAGTGGAGCGTCAGCAGAGCGGCGACGCAGAAGATGGCGGTGGCCGCCAGATCCACACACTGATAGAAGGGGGTCCACGCCAGATCCTCCATCTGATTCACGTCATTGGTGAACCAGGACAGGTATTCCCCCGTGTCTTTCCCGTGGAACTCCACATGGGACTTATGAAGCAGCGTCGCCGCTATGTCCCTTCTGACCGCGTTGTTCATTGCCCGGATGGCGCGGGCCTGGAAATAATCCCGCAGACTGCCGATCCACAAAAGAAGGACCCAAGCGCCCGCCATCATCAACATCCAAAAGATAAAATCGCTCAGATTGCGGTCAATGATGCCCTCAAAGGCCCGCATCATCAAAAGATCGTTTCCGACCTGCAGGGCGCACACCACAAGCCCCGGCAGGATCGCCAAAAGATTGGCAACCCAATATTTTTTCAAATAATAACGCATTTTTACTGCTCCTCTCTATCAATCATGTCATTTCGAGATTTCTTTTTTCCCGTCTTCCCATTTTTCATCCGGCCCAAAGAGCGGTAGCGGGGCGTACAGCTGCAGATAGTTTGACTCGGACTGCATCAGCGTCCGGGCGAGCATCAGGAAAGGGATCAGCTTCCAAGGCTCTGACACCTCATAGACTTTGGTGTCGCCCTCCTCCAGCTCAAGCTCCATGGAGGATGCCAGTCTCAGTTCCGTAAGCTCCTCCAACAGATCCTCCACGGTCTCCCGCGCCATTTGCAGATGTTTCGTCACGACGCTTGCAGAGAACCAGCCTATTTTCCGGTTATAGATGTACTCCACCAGCTCCAGGCAGCCCGGCTTTGCCAAAAGCCCAAAGAGCTGCCGGTATTCCTCCTTCGGCGCAAGCCACTTCGCCCAGCCGTCCTTGGGCCTTGGCCAGAGCGTCACGAAGGACAGGTCCTCGGCGTGAACGTCAAAGAGAATGCCGCCCTCCACCGCGATTTGCGAAAGCATAAGCTGATATGTAACGTCGCCGGAGGCGATCTGGCAGGAATCAAGATAGCCCCATCTGGGCAGGTTAATCTCACCGAACTCGTCTGATATGAAGTGCTCTCTGGAGGACCAAACCAGCCGGCAGAACTGATCTATCCGCTCCTTTGAAGGAAATCCCCGGAGCCACCGGCCCACCGCCTCCGCCGGGTCCTCCTGCTCCCCGCCCTCCATGCCAAAGAGGGCATCGATGGTCACGCCCAACTGCCGTGACAGGATCGGCAACAGTTCCACGTCTGGTGTACCGCCCTTTTCCCATTTGCTCACGGCCTGGGCGGATACGCCCACCATGGTTCCTAACTGTTCTTGTGTGAGTCCGCGCTCTTTCCGTAGAGCGGCGATTTGCTCACTCAGCTTGCTTGCCATTCAAAGCACCGTCCTTTCGGCTTTCTGGTTGAATTATAGCAAAAACATCAGTTGAATACAATAGCTGCGTCTTTGAGCATTTTCAACCATTAGTTGTGCTCCTTGCCATGAAAAAGCCAGAGTATGTCAAAAGGCATACCCTGGCTTTTCGCTTTACTTTCCAAAAATCTGTTTCCCGCCCACGGACACGGTGACGCCGGTCTTTTTGGCGGGCGCCATCTCCTTCCGGGCCCGGTCCAGCGCCTTCTGGTATGGGGCGATCATGCCCTCGGTCATCTTGCCGCCCACCTGGGCCTTCAGCTTTGGGTTGGCCAGCATCCCGCCCACCAGGTACATCGCCAGCATCCGGCCCCGGTTCTTCTGGGGGAAGTCGTACTGGCCGTGGGATTTGTAGAACTTGTGGTCGGCCTTCATCATGCCCTGCATGAGCCAGATCAGGTCCCGGAAGATCTTCATGCCGCCCACGCCGTAGAAGTTGGCGGGCTTCTCATAACCGTGTTCGATGGCGTAGGCCAGCCTGGCGGCCATGGCGTCGATCTCCCCGTCTGGGTCCACCTCGTCACAGGCGATGCCGGCCAGATAGTTGCCCCCCACCTGGGGCTCTGCCTCCAGGATCAGCCGCAGGTTCTCCTCCCGGCTCAGGTCGCCGCACACCAGATAGCCCATGGGCATCCCCATGGTGACGGTGCGGTGGCCGTTGCAGAACTGCCGGTCGTCGTACAGCTTGAAGCGATAGCCCTTGGAGTGGTCCCGGACAGTGAAGGCGGTGACGATGGCCTGGCCGGTCTGGATCTTCTCCCGCAGCAGCTCCGAGAAGCCGTCGTCGTAGACGCACTGGCCGTCCACGGCGCAGTTGAAGCAACCCAGGCACCCGCCCTTGATGGGGAAGTCCAAAATGTTCACCACCGTGGTGGCCAGGGGCAGCACCGCCCGGAACCGGTCGATCATCGCCTGGAGCTGGGTATCCTCCGGGCCGCAGTCAGTGACGATGATCACGCTGCCGCCCTTCTCCCCCGCCGATCCGGGCACGGTGACGGGCACGTGCTTCGCCGGGGTGGGTGGCGGGGCCAGCACCGGCTCGGACAGGCCCCGCTCCATCTGCCAGACCAGAAAGTCGAAGAAGTCCCGGGCCTCCTTCTGGCCCTTGTCGGTGGTCAGATCGTCCATGTCGGCGCTGAGACCGTCGATGAATTTGAGGCCCATGTCCTGGCAGTTGTCCCTGATGAACCGGTGGGCGGTGACGTCGTAAAAGTGCTTGGAGGTGGTGATCTGGGTGGCGTACTTGCCGGCCAGATCGACCCCGCTCCCCTTCATCAGCTCCACGAACCGGTGGAGCTGGCTGGGCACCACGAAGGTGTACACCGGGTAGGAGAACAGCAGCAGGTCGGCCTTCTCCAGCGCCGCCCTGGGCGCGGAGAAGTCACGCTCGTAGAGTCTGATCTTCGCCCCCGCGTCCAGGATCTCAAAAGTGTGCTCCGGGTGGAGGATCTGGAGGTACAACACTGTCTGGAGGGTGGCGCTGTTCTTGCCCTTTGGGCTGCCGTTGATGACCAGTATGTTCATATGGACGTCCTCTCTGTCAGTTTTTGGGGTGCTATTGCTACTATACTCCATTTCCCCTCCCGCGGCAAGAGCAAAAGCGCGCCGCGTCAAAACAGTTGACTTTTCAGGTCAACAAAGATAGAATCAAGACAGCAAGAGATCATATCCAACCGTTCCGAGAGAGAATAAGCTATATGAGGGAGGTAGCAGCATGAAAAGACTCACGGCTTTATTTCTGGCGGCCGCCCTTCTGCTTTCGCTGACCGCCTGCGGCGGAGGCGGAGGCTCTGGGGAAGCCCCCGCGCAGAGCGAACCCGCGGAAAGTGATCACAGCGGTTACGGTGAGCCGAGCGCTGAGTCCCCTGAGAAAGAACTGGAAAGCATCGGCACTCCGATCCCCGCGCTGCCGACGGTTCCTGATTTTCAGGCCTTCTCCAATGGGCACGCGATCCATAACGAAGACGAGGACTCGCTGGACCGGTTCGACGACCGCTATATCCTCCATTATGAGTATACCAGCGAGGCGGGAGATGTGCTCATACCGGAATACATCCGTCTTTTGACGGACAGCGGAGCCTATACGTTCCAAGGTTCTTTTACAAATCCGGACCAAGATCTATCCTACTACTGGTTCAGCTATAACGGCAGCGGCGATGTCGCCACGTTCTCACTGTCCCTTTGCAATATCGGCACAAATATGCAGACGATCGAAACGGGAAATATCAATCTATTTCTGGCGGACATCGACTATACCGACCTCGGTTCAAACAGGAATCTGACCCTCCACGCCTCGCCTGATCTGGAGGTTTCGGATACCGGGGCGCGGACCACATACGCGGGCGGCTCCCTCCCCGCCGACCCCACTGACGGGCCCGTTCTCCCGGTCCCGACGCCTGAACCGACTCCGGCGCCCACACCGGTTCCCACGCCTGCGGCCCCCGATCCCGGCGTGGAAAAATACACCCTGCCCTCCCTGGAGTCGTTCTTCTACAACACTGAGTATATCCTTCACGACACCGAGACGGATCAGAATGGAACGAGCATGGCAGAACTCTTTGTCAGCAAGGGAAAGAGGTCCGTCTTCGAAGAATACATCGAACTCCTCCAGGACAGCAGGTTCGGGCTTGAACTGACCGCCACCGGCCATGGCAACGGCAGCACCTACTCAAGGGACTATTACGCCTTCACGTTTACGGATGACCCCGGCAGCATCAAAAAAATCACCATCGAATACCTCGTCAGCGTATACACGGGCTACAGCACCGTGACCGGCAACGTGATCATCGAGATCGCGAGGGGCTTCGGCTCCCCGTCGATGAGCGTATACTGTCCCGACGGAGTGAGCTTTGCCGACACCGGTGACCGGACTTCCGACACATCGTACAAGCCAAAAGAGAAACCATCCGATGGCGGGACTTCCTCCGGGGGCGGCTCGTCCTCCGGCAGCGGATCGTCCTCCGGCGGCGGCTCGTCCTCCGGCTCATCCAGCTCCAGCGGCTCCAAGTGGTACCCCTGCACCAAGTGCTTCGGCGACGGCGAGATCGAGTGCTCCAACTGCGACGGTGACGGGGGAAAATGGGTCTATGACTCCGTCCCCAACTACTCCGGACACTCCTCCACTACCTCCAGGACCTGGGACCGCTGTTTCAAATGCGGCGGCACCGGCGAGGTGACCTGCCCCAGGTGCGGCGGCGAGGGACGCCTGTATTACTGACCGAACATTGTCCTGTGCGGAAGGCCCAGGCGGGAATTTCCCCGCCTGGGCCTTCTGTCGGGATAGGGACAATCCAACCCCGCATACACTTCCCCGGAGGTGGTCATTTGTGTGGACGGCATGGCTGTTGCTGACCCTGAACGGGCTGTTTTTCACTCTCAGACTGGCGAACAACACCGGCTCCTTCCCCCGGGCCCTGACCCCGGAGGAGGAGGCGGACTGCCTGCGGCGGATGGCGGAGGGGGACACCGACGCCAGGGATACCCTCATCGAGCACAATCTGCGGCTGGTGGCACACATCGCGAAAAAATATTTCACCGCCGCCGGCGACCAGGACGACCTGATCTCCATCGGCACCATCGGGCTCATCAAGGGGGTGTCCACCTTCAAGCCGGACAAAAAGGTCAAGCTGGCCACCTACGCCTCCCGGTGCATCGAAAACGAGATATTGATGTACTTCCGCTCCCAGCGGAAGCTCCAGGGGGAGGTCTCCCTGTCCGACACCCTGGACAACGACGACGAGAACGGCTCCCTGTCCCTGATGGACGTGGTGAAGGTGGACGACA
Organism: uncultured Oscillospiraceae bacterium; assembly: GCA_947629955.1. Taxonomy (GTDB): domain Bacteria; phylum Bacillota; class Clostridia; order Oscillospirales; family Oscillospiraceae; genus Enterenecus. The sequence continues at coordinate 7,879 of CANRFT010000043.1, read as the reverse complement.
CCATGCTGGAGGACCTGGACCTGCGGGACGCCTGCGAGAAGGTCCGCCGGTGCGTGAAGACCTGCCTCACCGGGCGGGAGGCCCATATCATCCGCCTGCGCTACGGCCTGGACGGCCAGCAGCCCCTGACCCAGCGGGAGATCGCGTCGCTCTGCGGCATCAGCCGCTCCTATGTGTCCCGCATCGAGAAAAAGGCGCTGGAAAAGCTGCGGGAGTGCTATGATAACTGCTGACAAAAGGGCGGCGGCCAATGTCTGGCCGCCGCCTTCTCTTATTCCACCGTCACCGATTTTGCCAGGTTCCGGGGCTTGTCGATGTCGCAGCCCCGCATGAGGGCGATGTAGTAGGCCAGCAGCTGGAGAGGCGCCACCCCCAGGGAGGGCAGCAGCAGCTCGTCGGTGTCCGGGATGGTGATGATGGCGTTGGCGTTCCTGCCCATGGTCTCCGCTCTGTCCTCAGTGGTGAGGGCCAGCACGTCGGCCCCACGGCTTTTGACCTCCACCACGTTGCTCATGGCCTTGTCGAACAGCCGGGCGTAGGTGGCCACCGCCACCACCAGGGTGCCGTCCTCGATGAGGGAGATGGTGCCGTGCTTCAGCTCGCCGGAGGCATAGGCCTCGGAGTGGATGTAGCTGATCTCCTTGAGCTTCAGGGAGCCCTCCAGCCCCAGGGCGTAGTCCACGTTGCGGCCGATGAAGAAGATGGAGTCGTGGTTGAAGTACTGGGAGGCGAAATACTGGATGGCCTCCTGCTTCTCCAGCACCTGCTCCAGCTTGGAGGGCAGCAGCAGCAGCTCCCCCACCGCGGCCTGCCGCCGCTCGGCAGTGATGCTGCCCCGCTTCCTGGCGAAGTAGAGCCCCAGCAGGTCCACCACCGCCAGCTGGGTGGAGTAGGCCTTGGTGGTGGCCACGGCGATCTCCGGCCCCGCCCAGGTGTAGAGGACCACGTCGGACTCCCGGGCGATGGAGGAGCCCACCACGTTGACGATGGACAGGATCTTCGCCCCCAGCCCCTTGGCCTCCCGGAGGGCGGCCATGGTGTCCAGGGTCTCCCCGGACTGGCTGATGACGATGACCAGGGTGTTGTCGTCCAGGATGGGGTCCATGTAGCGGAACTCAGAGGCCAGCGTCACCTCCACGGGGATGCGCAGCAGCTTCTCCAGGTTGTACTTGCCCACCATCCCCACGTGGTAGGAGGAGCCGCAGGCCACGATGAAAATCTTGCGGAGGGCCCGGATGTACTCGTCGCTCAGGCCGAAGTCCTCCAGGATCACCTCTCCGTCCCGGATGCGGGGGAAGATGGCCCGGCGGAGGGCCTCGGGCTGCTCCATGATCTCCTTGAGCATGAAGTGCTCGTAGCCGCCCTTCTCCGCCGCGTCGATCTCCCAGTCCACGTGGGAGACCTCCTTGCGCACCGGCTGGAGCAGGTGGTTGTAGCAGGTGACCCCCTCCCGGGTGAGCTCGGCGATCTCGCCGTCCTCCATGTAGACGACGTTCCGGGTGTGCTTGATGATGGCGGTCACGTCGGAGGCCAGGAAGTTGAAGCCCTCCCCCAGCCCTAAGATCAGCGGGCTGTCCTTCCGCACGGCGATGAGCCGCTCCGGCTCGTCGCCGCAGATGATGCCCAGGGCGTAGGCTCCCTCGATGCGGTGGAGCACCCGGCCCACGGCCTTGAGGATGTCCCCGTCATAGAAGTACTCGATGAGTTGGGCCACCACCTCGGTGTCGGTCTCGGAGGCGAAGTCCACCCCCTGGGAGACCAGGAACGCCTTCAGCTCGGCGTAGTTCTCGATGATGCCGTTGTGGACCACGGCGATGCGGCCGCTCCGGCTCACCTGGGGATGGGAGTTCACGTCCGACGGGGCCCCGTGGGTGGCCCAGCGGGTGTGGCCCACGCCGATGCTGCCCCGGATGGCGCTGCCGCCCTGGATCATATCAGACAGGGCCCGCAGGCGGCCCTTGGTCTTGGCCACCCGGAGCCTCTCCCCGTCGAAGATGGCCACGCCGGCGGAGTCATAGCCCCGGTATTCCAGCCGGGCCAGTCCGTCCAACAGAATGGGGGCGGCCTCTTCCCCGCCCACGTATCCAACGATGCCGCACATCGCGCATCCCTCCTGAAATCGGTCAGTTCTCTTCGCTCTGGGCCGCGGCAGCGCCGCCCAGGCCGCTCTCGTAATATTTCTTGTAGATGTGCTCATCCACCTTTTTCGCGAACTCCTTGGCGGCGTTGTAGCCCATCTTCCGGTTGCGGTTGTTCATGGCGGCCACCTCCACGATGGCGGCCAGGTTCCGGCCCGGCTTCACCGGGATGGTGATGGTGCGCAGCCGCACCCCCAGCAGGTCGGTGAACAGCTCCTCGGCGCCCAGCCGGTCGTAGATCTTGCCCTCCACCCAGTCTTCCAGGTTGATGAGCAGGTCGATGGCGCTGTCGAACTTGATGGCGGACATGCCGAACAGGCGCTCCACGTCCACCACGCCGATGCCCCGCAGCTCCATGTAGTGGCGGATCAGCTCCGGGGAGGTGCCGATGAGCCCGCCGTTGGGGATGCGGCGGATCTCCACCGCGTCGTCGGCGATGAGCCGATGGCCCCGCTTGATGAGCTCGATGGCGATCTCGCTCTTGCCCACGCCGGACTCCCCCGCCAGCAGCACGCCCTCGCCGTAGACCTCCACCAGCACGCCGGGCCGGGTGATGGTGGGGGACAGGGCCATGCGCAGATAGGCGATCATCATACTCATGATATTCGCCGTGTTCTCTCCGGTGCGCAGAATGACCTGCCCGTGCTTCCTGGCCATCTCCATGCACTCGGGATAGGGCTCCAGTCCCCGGGCGAAGATGACCGCCGGCGGGTGGTACCCGAAGAGCATATCGAACCGGCGCTCCCGCTCCTGGGCGGACAGGCCGTTCAGATAGGAGGTCTCCACCAGGCCGATGAGCTGGATGCGCTCTTTGTCGAAGTAGTCGAAATAGCCGGTCAGCTGCAGACCGGGCCGGTCCACGTGCTCTATGGTGATCTTACGGTCCCGATAGCCCTCCGGGCCGTACAGCACCTCCAGGTGGAACTGGTCGATGATGGTGCCCAGATGGATGCCCTTCCGCTCCGCCATAGGCTCACGCTCCTTTCAAGGGTTTGCGAACGCATTTATTATATCATATCCCCGCTCAGAAAAAAATAGCGGATTCCGCAAATTTGTACTTGATTTTCCGTTTGCGTTCTGCTAAGATAGCATAGTTAGCGCGATCATGCAATTCCAACCAGCGAGGAGGTTTGTCAATATGGCCAAGTGCGAGTTCTGCGGCAAGGGCGTGAACTTCGGCATCCAGGTGTCCCACTCTCACCGTCGCTCCAACCGCCCCTGGAAGCCCAACGTCAAGCGCGTCAAGGCTGTGGTGGACGGCGCCCCCAAGCACGTCTACGTGTGCACCCGCTGCCTCCGTTCCGGCAAGGTCACCCGCGCGGTGTGATTTGAGCTCAAGCCTACGACTTGCCCCCCGGCCGCATGGCCGGGGGGCGTTTTTCGTCTGTTCCGGGGGAGGAGCCTATCCCCGCGCCCCCCGTCTCTCCGGCCGGAGGACCAGCTTCTCCCCCTCCACGGCCAGGCGGAGGGTGTCCCCTGCCCCCAGCCGCTGGGCAAGGAGCAGGTCGGCGGCGGGCTGCTCCACCTGGCGGCGGACCGCCCGGCGGATGGGCCGGGCCCCCTGCTCCCGCTCGGCGCCGGTATCGGCCAGGAGGGCCACCGCGCCGGGCTCTGACTCCAGCCCCACCCCCAGGGCGGACAGGCGGCCCCGCACGCCGCCCAGCAGCCTGCCGGCGATGCGCTCCAGGTCCTCCCGCTCCAGCCGGTCGAACAGGATCACCTCGTCCAGCCGGTTGAGAAATTCGGGCTTGAAGCGCCCCTTCAGCTCGGCCATGACCTCCTCCCGGCGCCTCTCCTCCGACTCCCCGCCGGCGAACCCCATGGGGGGCGCCTTGCTGACGATCTTCCGGGCGCCGATGTTGGAGGTCATCACCACCACCGTGTTGCGGAAGTCGGCCTTCCTCCCCTGTCCGTCGGTGAGCCGGCCGTCCTCCATCACCTGGAGGAGGATGTTCTGGAGGTCGTCGTGGGCTTTTTCGATCTCGTCGAACAGCACCACCGACCAGGGCTTTCGCCGCACCTGTTCGGTGAGCTGGCCGCCCTCCTCGTGGCCCACGTAGCCGGGGGGCGAGCCCACCAGCCGGGACACGGCGTGCTTCTCCATATACTCGGACATATCGAAGCGGAGCACCGCGTCCTCACTGCCGAAGAGGGCGGCGGCCAAAGCCCGGCACAGCTCCGTCTTGCCCACGCCGGTGGGCCCCAGGAACAGGAACACCCCCACCGGGCGGCCGGGCTCCTTGAGCCCCACCCGGCCCCGGCGGATGGCGGCCGCCACCGCGGACACCGCCCGGTCCTGGCCCACCACCCGGCGGTGGAGCTCGCTCTCCAACTCCAGCAGGCGGCGGGCCTCCCCCCTGGTGATGGACTCCAGCGGGATGCCCGTCCACTGGGACAGCACCGCCGCCACATGGTCCCGGCCAAGACAGCGGGGCGCCCGCCCCTCTTCCATCCGCAGCCGGGCGGCCCCCTCGTCGATCAGGTCGATGGCCTTGTCGGGCAGATACCGGTCGGGCAGATACCGGCGGGACAGCTCCACCGCGGCAAGGATCGCCTCGTCGCTGATCTCCAGGCCGTGGTGCTCCTCGTATCTCCAGCGGAGCCCCCGCAATATCTCCAGGGCCTGCTCCGGGGTGGGTTCCGCCACCTTCACGGGCTGGAACCGGCGCTCCAGGGCGGCGTCCTTCTCGATATATCTGCGGTACTCCTCGCTGGTGGTGGCGCCGACCACCTGGATCTCCCCCCGGCTCAGGGCGGGCTTGAGGATGTTGGCCGCGTCGATGGCGCCCTCGGCGGACCCGGCCCCCACGATGTTGTGCAGCTCGTCCAGAAAGAGGATCACATTGCCCGCCCGGCGCACCTCTGACAGGACCTGGTTGACGCGCTCCTCGAACTCCCCGCGGTACTTGGTGCCCGCCACCATGGCCACCAGGTCCAGGGCCAGCAGGCGCTTCCCCCGGAGGGGCTGGGGCACCGCGCCGGCGGCCAGGCGCATGGCGAGGCCCTCCGCCACCGCCGTCTTGCCCACCCCCGGCTCGCCGATGAGGGCCGGGTTGTTCTTGGTCCGGCGGGACAGGATCTGGACCACCCGGCCCACCTCCTGCTCCCGGCCCACCAGGGGGTCCAGTCCCCCCGCCGAGGCCAGCCGGGTCAGATCTCTGGAATACCGGTCGGTGAGGCGGGTCTCCGGGCTCTCCCGGGTCCTGGGCCGCTCCTGATAGGCGGTCTGGAAGTCCCCGCCGCCGTAGCCCGCCGCGTCCCTGGGGGGCTGTCCGCCGCGATCGATCGAAAAGAGTCCGCGCAGCCGCCGGAAAAAGCCGATCCGTTCCATAGGGTTCACTCCCGAAAAAATACATCAATGGAAAGGATGGGAAAAACCGGCGGGTTTTATACCACCTCTCCCTGAAAATTCCTTGTTGCAATTCCCGCGAAGATGTGCTAATGTAGAGATGGTTCGAGACACGATCCCGTCTATTCTAATCTTGGAGGTGTAACTACATGGCACACACTGTCAGTTCTGACTGCATTTCCTGCGGCGCTTGTGTGGATACCTGCCCCGTCGGCGCCATCGCCCTGGAGGGCCAGGCCGTCGTCGACGCCGGCACCTGCATCGACTGCGGCGCCTGCGAGGGCGCCTGCCCCGTCGGCGCGATCCAGCCCGAATAAGCGAGTACACGAGTACACAATGAGAGGTCCCCGTCCTGAAAAAGGACGGGGATTTCTTTTCCCATTTTCCGGCTTGACGTATTGCACAGTTGAGGTTGTGAATTTTTTGACTTTTGAAGGTTTGATTGGTCAAAACGCCGATTATTCGCAGAAACCCCCAAAATCGGCAAATTTGCTATAACATTTTTGAGAAATGCGTGGTATACTGCACGAGGTGGAAGTTGGCGATCCACCGGCCCGTCCCCTGAACGTTCGCCTACAGGCGCCCGCAGAGAGAGGGCAGACGTCCGTTGCCATAAACCCAAACAAGGAGGAAGCAACTATGGAAACTTACGGTCTGGAAAAACTGGGCATCACCGGCATTAAGGAAGTCGTTTACAACCCCTCTTACGAATATCTTTTCGAGGCGGAGATGGACCCCGCTCTGGAGGGCTTCGACAAGGGCCAGCTCACCGAGCTGGGCGCTGTCAACGTGATGACCGGCGTGTACACCGGCCGCTCCCCCAAGGACAAATTCATCGTCATGGACGAGAACTCCAAGGACACCGTGTGGTGGACCTCCGACGAGTTCAAGAACGACAATAAGCCCGTCACCCAGGAGACCTGGGCGGCCTGCAAGGACATCGCCGTCAAGGAGCTGTCCAACAAGAAGCTGTACGTGATGGACGTGTTCTGCGGCGCCAACCCCGACACCCGCATGGCCATCCGCTTCATCATGGAGGTGGCCTGGCAGGCCCACTTCGTGAAGAACATGTTCATCCAGCCCACCGAGGAGGAGCTGAAGAACTTCAAGCCCGACTTCATCTCCTACAACGCCTCCAAGGCCAAGATGACCAACTACAAGGAGCTGGGCCTGAACTCCGAGACCGTGGCCATCTTCAACATCACCAGCCGTGAGCAGGTCATCATCAACACCTGGTACGGCGGCGAGATGAAGAAGGGCATGTTCTCCATGATGAACTACTACCTGCCCCTGAAGGGCATCGCCTCCATGCACTGCTCCGCCAACACCGACATGAACGGCGAGAACACCGCCATCTTCTTCGGCCTCAGCGGCACCGGCAAGACCACCCTGTCCACCGACCCCAAGCGCCTGCTCATCGGCGACGACGAGCACGGCTGGGACGACAACGGCGTGTTCAACTTCGAGGGCGGCTGCTACGCCAAGGTCATCAACCTGGACAAGGAGTCCGAGCCCGACATCTACAACGCCATCAAGCGCAACGCCCTGCTGGAGAACGTCACCGTGGACGCCAACGGCAAGCTCGACTTCGCCGACAAGTCCGTCACCGAGAACACCCGCGTCTCCTACCCCATCGACCACATCGAGAAGATCGTCCGGCCCGTGTCCGCCGGCCCCGACGCCAAGAGCGTCATCTTCCTGTCCGCCGACGCCTTCGGCGTGCTGCCCCCCGTGTCCATCCTGGACCCCGAGCAGACCCAGTACTACTTCCTGTCCGGCTTCACCGCCAAGCTGGCCGGCACCGAGCGGGGCATCACCGAGCCCACCCCCACCTTCTCCGCCTGCTTCGGCCAGGCCTTCCTGGAGCTGCACCCCACCAAGTACGGCGAGGAGCTGGTCAAGAAGATGCAGAAGAGCGGCGCCAAGGCCTATCTGGTCAACACCGGCTGGAACGGCACCGGCAAGCGCATCTCCATCAAGGACACCCGCGGCATCATCGACGCCATCCTGGACGGCTCCATCCTCAAGGCCGAGACCAAGACCATCCCCTACTTCAACTTTGAGGTCCCCACCTCCCTGCCCGGCGTGGACCCCGCCATTCTGGACCCCCGGGACACCTACGCCGACCCCGCTGAGTGGGACGCCAAGGCCAAGGATCTGGCCGGCCGCTTCGTGAAGAACTTCGTGAAGTACACCGGCAACGACGCCGGCAAGGCCCTGGTGGCCGCCGGTCCCAAGGTGTAAGCCGCTTTCATATCAAAACGTAAGTCCTGACACCGCAGGGCGGCGCCGCCCGCGCCGCCCTGCTTTTTATGAGAGAGATGAGCAAAACACTGTGCAAAAGATGAAGCCGCAGGAAGGCGCAAGATGTCGAATGCCAGGAGGCGCAGGA
>CANRFT010000042.1 GCA_947629955.1 uncultured Oscillospiraceae bacterium | reverse complement strand
ACGTGACGCGTCGCTAGTACCAAAGGGCTATGCCCGTCTAGGAAAATCCCCCGGCTTCGCCGGGGGATCATTAATATGCCCGCGGGCCGCTGATGGGGCCGAAATATTCTGTTTGCGTTCCGCTGCCATCTATGATATACTATTTTGGCTTGATTTACGAACAGAGAGGAATCCTATTATGGAGATCAACGGCGAGCAAGTTCAGGAGATATACTATTATAAGGATATGGGCCTGTCCGAGGCCACCATGAAGGCCCTGGACAAGAAGGGTTTTGTCCAGGCCACCCCCATCCAGGGGGGCGCCATCCCCTTCTTCATGGAGTGGAAGGACGTGGTGGCCAAGGCCCCCACCGGCACCGGCAAGACCTTTGCCTTCGGCATCCCCATGGTGGAGCACATCGACCCTGCCAATGAGGAGGTCCAGGGCCTCATCCTGGCCCCCACCCGGGAGCTGGCCATCCAGATCCGGGACGAGCTCAGCGACCTGTGCGCCTTCCGGGAGGGGGTGCGCACCGCCTGCCTCTACGGCGGCCAGCCCATCGAGAAGCAGTTCGCCCAGCTGAAGGCCAGGCCGCAGCTGGTGGTAGCCACGCCGGGGCGGCTCATGGACCACATGAAGCGCCGCACGGTGCGCATCGACAAGGTCCAGACCGTGGTGCTGGACGAGGCCGACCGCATGCTGGACATGGGCTTCATCCAGGACGTGACCCGCATCCTTGATCGGATGCCCAACCGCCGCAACCTGGGGTTGTTCTCCGCCACCATCAGCCGGGAGGTGATGGACATCTCCTGGGTGTATCAGCGGGATCCGGCGGAGATCACCGTGCGGCCCATCGAGGAGAACCGCCCGGACATCCAGCAGTATCAGATCGAACTGCTGGGCCGGGAGCAGAAGCTGGACACCATGGTAGCTCTTTTGGAGGGCGGCCAGTACGAGCGGGCCATCGCTTTCTGCAACACGAAAAACATGACCGACCGGCTGGCCGGCCTGCTGAAAATGCGGGGGGTCTCCTGCGAGGCCATCCACGGGGACATCCAGCAGCGGGTCCGGGAGCGGACCCTGGAGAAGTTCAAGGCGGGCAAGCTCCGGGTGCTGGTGGCCACCGACGTGGCCGCCCGGGGCCTGGACATCGACGACGTGGACGTTGTGTTCAACTACGACGTGCCCGACGAGCAGGAGTACTACATCCACCGGATCGGCCGCACCGGCCGGGCCAAAAAGCACGGCGTGGCCTACACCCTGATGGCCACCCCCGGCGAGTACGTGAAGATGCGGGACATCGCCCGGAACACCCGGGCGGATATCCAGCTCTTGAAGTACGACGAGGACGGGGTGCTGACCCTGGTGGAGCAGAATCAATAACCATCATCGGAGGGAGAGGGAGACCGCTCCCTCCCCGTGTTTGGAGGGGAGCATATGATATTGCGCGTGCTGGCCGTGGGCGACGTGGTGGGCGACTGTGGCGTGGACTTTCTCGTCAAACACCTGCCCGCCCTGCGGAGGCTCCACGGGGTCCACTTCACCGTGGTCAACGGGGAGAACGCCGCCTGCAACGGCCTGCTGCCCCGCCAGGCGGAGGCCGTTTTCTCTGCCGGGGCAGATGTCATCACCATGGGCAACCACACCTGGGACAAGCAGGCCATCGTGAGTTATATGGAGGGCTGTCCCTATCTCATCCGCCCCGCCAACTACACGTCCAGAGCGCCGGGGCGGGGCCACGGCGTCTTCGACGGCCCCCGGGGCCTCCGAATCCGGGTAGTGGATCTGATCGGCCGGTGCGAGATGGACGCCAACTTCGACAACCCCTTCACCAAAATGGACGCCATCCTGAAAGAGGATGGCGCCGACGTGACCCTGGTGGACCTCCACGCCGAGGCCACCAGCGAGAAGGCGGCCATGGCCTGGTATCTGGATGGCCGGGCCCAGGCCCTGTGGGGCACCCACACCCACGTGCCCACGGCGGACTGCCGGGTGATGCCCAAGGGGCTGGGGTTCGTCACCGACCTGGGGATGACCGGGCCGGTCAACTCGGTGATCGGCATCCGGCCCGAACAGGCCGTCAACCGCTTTCTGGGCGGGCTGCCCCAGCGGTTCACCGCCGCCGACGGCCCTTGCCGCATGGACTGCGTGCTGTTCGATATCGACACGGAGAGCGGGAAATGCGTGGCCGTCCAGCGGGCGGACATCGCCTGATTGGTAGGGGCCGATGTCCCCATCGGCCCGGCTATTAGTGCCGGTTTATCGGACTTTGCTTCCTGTATACTGACGTCAGTACAACAGGAAAGGAAGTGTCCGGCAAATGTACGAGTTGGTTTTTGTGAGGGGCCACGTGGAGGTCTATCTGGACGGAGAGTTCTGCTTTTCCGCCGACACCCGGTCGGAGGCGGAGGCCGAGATCGAGGCTCTGAGCGCGTGAGAAAGGGGCGGCCTTTGGCCGCCCCTTTACGTTATATTGGATTCAGCGCCCGAAGAACCAATCCCAGGGGTCGAAGCCGTAGATGTCGTCCCCGCTGCCGTAGTCGCCGCCGTTCCCGTAGCCGCTGCCGCCCTGATTGCCGGAGGGCGTCTGAGGCTGGGTCTGGGTGGTCTGCTGGTCGGTCTGCTCGTCGAAGGTGAGCTGGACGGTCAGCGTCTCGCCGGCCCGGTAGAGGGTGATGGTCACCGTGTCGCCGGCCCGGTAGGTGTTCTTCACCGAGATCATCTGCTGGATGTCGGTGATGTCGGTGTCGTCGATCTTGGTGATGACGTCGTTCTGGCGGATGCCGGCCTTCTCGGCACAGGAGCCCTTCACCACATCGGTGATGATCACCCCGGAGGGCCAGCCGAACAGCTGGGAGTACTCGTCGGTGACGGTGGCGCCGGTGATGCCCAGGGAGGGCCGGCCGGTGACGTACCCGTGCTCGATGTAGTCGGTGACGATGCCGATCACGTCGTTGATGGGGATGGCGAAGCCGATGCCCTCGATGCTGGCCTCAGAGGTGTCGCCGTTGTTGGAGTACTTGGCGGAGGTGATGCCGCACACCCGGCCGTAGCTGTCGAACATGGGGCCGCCGGAGTTGCCGGCGTTGATGGTGCAGTTGGTCTGGATATAGTTCATCACGGTGCCGTCGGTCATGGTGATGGACCGGCCGGTGGCCGACACGGTGCCGGAGGTCAGGGAGAAGGACAGGGTGCCCAGGGCGTTGCCGATGGTGCAGACCGTCTCGCCCACCACCAGGTCGTCAGAGTCGCCGATGACCACGGGCTTGAGCCCGGAGATGCCGTCGATCTTGAGGACCGCCACGTCGTTCAGCTCCTCGGCGCCGATGAGCTTGGCGGGATAGCTCTCCCCGTTGTTCAGGGTGACTTGGATCTCCTGGGCCCCGTCGATCACGTGGTTGTTGGTGACGATGTAGCCGTCCTCGCTGAGGATGAAGCCGGAGCCCGCGCCGGAGGTCTCATACTCCCGGCCGTACATATAGGACACGCCCTTCACGGTGACGCACACGCAGGAGTCGGCATAGGCGGCGTTGATCTCGGCCAGGGACATGGGGGTGAGGCCGTCGGCCTGTTTGATGTCCACGGGCCGGGGATCAGTGGTGTTCTGATAGATCTCCACCGGGTCGCCGGTGTCGGCCTTCTCACCGCCGTTCACCGCGCCGTAGATGGCCGCGCCGCCGAAGCCGGCGCCCGTGCCGATGAGGGCGCAGGCCACCACCGCCGCGATGACCCTGCCCACGCCGCCTTTTTTCTTCTGTTTGGGGGGCTTGGGCTGGGCGGGAGGGGGAGTGGCCGGGCCGCCGCCGTAAGGGGGCACATAGCTGTATCGGTAGGAGCCGGTGTCCCGGTCGAACCCGCCGGACTGCCAGCCGCTGTTGTAGCCGGGGCCGCCGGACCAGCCCTGGCCGTTCTGCTGGCCGCTCTGGCCGCCGTCCGCGGGGGCGCGGCCGCCGTCATTATTGTCGTCGGGATAATAGCCGTTGTTGTTGAATTGATCGTCCATGACGAAAAACTCCTTTCGTGGCGGGTCATCCCCGTCTGCTGACTGTAAGATACCGCGAAAATGTGTCCGGGGTGTGTCAAAAGTCCGAAACAATTTTGAACAATTCCCCAAAAATTTGTGAAGAGCCCTTCTTTTCGGCGGGGATCAGGCCCTGTTTCCTCTTTTTACCGGGGCGTCCTGCCCGCTCGGAGGATGGCCATGGTGTCGGCGGCGGCCAGGCGGATGTCGTCCAGGGCGGGCTGGAAGATGCCCAGCTTGCCCAGGTTGATGATCACCAGCAGGATCAGGGGCCCGAAGATCATCCCCAGCACGCCCCCGGCTTTCATGCCCACGTAGATGCCCAGCAAAGACAGGATGGGGGACAGCCCGGTCTGGTCCCCCAGCACCTTGGGACCGGCCACCTGCCGGAACAGGGCGATGACGCCCCAGGTGATCATCAGGCCGATGGCGGCGGAGTAGTTGCCCAAAATCAGGTCGATGACCGCCCAGGGGACCATCACCGTGCCGGAGCCCACGATGGGGATGAAGTCCAGCACCGCCAGGCCGAAGGCGATCAGCAGCCCGTAACTGTTGCCCATGATCATAAAGCCCACGGTGAGGATCAGGAATACCACCAGGGACATGAGGAACTGGCTCTTCAGATACCCGCCGAAGGCCGCCACGCAGATGTTCCGGGCGGAGCGGAAGAAGTCCCGCACGTCGGCGGGCATCTTATCGGTGACCTGGGAGCGGTAGCGTGGGTACTCCCCGGTGATGAAATAGCTTGCCATCACGAACACGATGAGGGCCACCGTGAAGCCGGACACGCCGGACACAAGGTCGGGGGCGTGGTTCATCAGCCGGGTGAGCCAGCCGGAGAGATCCAGGGACTGGAACCACCGGCCCAGCGTCTCCAACAGCCCCTCCCCGGAGGACACCAGCTCCGGCGGCAGGGGGATGATCCTGCCGATCTCGTCCAGCCAGCCGCTGACGTGGGCCCACAGGGCGTCCATGCCCTTCATCAGGCTCTCCAGAAGGGACTGCCGGTTGTCGAACAGGGAGGTGATCTGGGACACCGCCACCCAGCCCACGCCGAACAGCACCCCGCCGGTGACGGCGAACACCAGGATGATGAGCGCCATGGAGATGGCCTTCCGGCTCACGGGCAGCTTGTTCTGGAGCCATTTCACCGCCGGGTTCAGGCACCAGGCCACGATGAGGGCCAGCACGAAGGGGAACAGCAGGGACAGCAGGGGCAGCCCCACCAGGAAGAACAGCAGCGCGGCGGCGATCACCAGCACCAGCCGGATCACCAGCCGGAGCCAGAGCTGGCCGCGTTCCGGCCAGGAGAGCTGGGGCACAGGTTCCATAGCGATTCCTCCTTAACAAAGAAAGGTCAGCCCACCAGCGCCTGGGCCAGCAGGGCGGCAAAGGGCAGGGTGAGGATACACAGAAGGGTGGACAGGGTCAGGATCCGGGCGGCCAGGCCCGCGTCCCGGCCCATGCTCTGGGCGAACAGGCTGTTGATGCCGGCGGTGGGGCAGCCGGCCAGGATCACCAGCGTCATGTAGATCACCCGGTCCAGCCGGAAGGGGAGGAGGACCAGCGCCGTCAGCACGGGCAGCCCGACCAGCTTGATGGCGGAGGCCAGATACAGCCGCCGGTCCCGGAAGGCGGCGGCCAGGTCACTGGAGGCCATCTGCCCGCCGATGACCACCATGGCCAGGGGGGTGTTCAGGCTGCCCAGGTAGCCCACCGCGCTGCCCACCGGGGCGGGGAGGCGAATGTTCAGCAGATACAGCCCGATGGCGATCACAAAGCCGATGACGCCGGGGTTCAGCGCCGCCTTTTTTGCGGAAAAGGCCCCCTTGCCGCCGATGATGGCCGCGCCGTGGGTGAAGGTGATGGCGTTGAACGCCGCAAGGTTTATGGCGGCCACCATAGCGGCCCCGTTCCCCATGACGGACTGGATCAGGGGCAGGCCCATGAAGCCCACATTGCCGTAGATGGCGGAGCTCCGCAGCACCCCCCGGGTCTGCACGCCCTCCCGGGGGAACAGGGGGACGGACAGGAGGATGTACAGGGCATAGATCCCCGCCAGGGCCAGGAAGGAGACCAGCAGCTGCCCGTCGGTCTCGGGGGAGCGCTCCACCTGGAACACGTCGATCATGGCGGCGGGGATCACGGCGGTGATCAGCAGTCCGGACATCTGGGACAGGGCGTTCTCACTGAGCAGGCCCCTTTTCCCGAAGACAAAGCCCACCGACATGAGCAAAAACAGGGTCAGCACCGAGCCGGCCACCACCAGCAATTCCTGAAGCATATGGACGATCCCTTTCTCTGTTTCAGCGGTCGTAATTTCACTGCCCAACAGTATAGCCCAAACCGCCCGGATTGACAAGCCAAAAACCATCAGGTATACTGATATCCGAAAAAAACGGACGGAGCGGAGGTATCACGCTATGGACACGCGGCGGTTCCGCGGGGGGTACATCCCCATTTTTTTATCCTATTATAAGCCCCATCTGAGGCTGTTTATCCTGGATATGGCCTGCGCCCTGGGCATCGCCCTGGTGGATCTGGCCTTCCCCTACGCCTCCCGGCAGGCCTTGAACGAGCTGCTGCCCAAAAACCTCTACGGGGCGTTCTTCGGGGTGATGGCCCTCCTCCTGCTGGCCTACGCCCTCCGGGCGGTGATGCAGTACATCGTCACTTACTACGGCCACATGATGGGGGTGCGCATCGAGGCGGACATCCGCGGCGACCTGTTCCACCATATGCAGGACCTGTCCTTCTCCTTCTACGATAAGAACCGCACCGGCCAGCTCATGAGCCGGGTCACCAACGACCTGTTCGAGGTCACCGAGCTGGCCCACCACGGCCCGGAGGACCTGTTCATCTCCACCGTGACGCTGATCGGAGCCTTCGTGATGATGTGCCTCATCCAGTGGCGGCTGGCCCTCATCGTGTTCGCCGTGGTGCCCATCTTCGTGGCGTTCACGGTGCTCCAGCGCCGGCGGATGATGCGGGCGTCGGTGCAGGTGAAGCGGAACATGGCGGGCATCAACAACGAGCTGGAGTCGGCCATCTCCGGCATGAGGACCGCCAAGGCCTTCGCCAACGAGGGCCAGGAGGAGCAGAAGTTCCGCCGCTCCAACGAGGACTTCAAGGGGGCCAAACGGGACTACTACAAGAACATGGGCATCTACAACGGGGGGCTGGAGTTCGCCCTGCCGGTGATGAACGTGCTGACCATCGCCGCCGGGGGCTTCTTCATCATGCGGGGGCAGATGGATCTGGTGGACTTGGTGACATTCACCTTGTATATCTCCACCTTCCTGACCCCGGTGCGGAAGCTGGCCGCCTTTGTGGAACAGTTTTTGAACGGCATGGCGGGCTTCAAGCGGTTCGTGGAGCTCATGCGGGTGGAGCCCGCCGTCCAGGACGCCCCGGATGCCCAGGTGCTGGACCGGGTGGACGGCGACATCCTCATCGACGACGTGTCCTTCGCCTACGACACCGGCGAGCCGGTGCTGGACCACGTGTCTATCCACATCCCCAAGGGGGAGACGGTGGCGGTGGTGGGCCCCTCCGGCGGCGGCAAGTCCACCCTCTGCCAGCTCATCCCCCGATTCTACGACGTGACAGCGGGCCGCATCCTGGTGGACGGACACGATGTGCGCACCGTGACCCAGCGGTCCCTGCGGCAGCACATCGGCATCGTCCAGCAGGACGTGTTCCTGTTCGCGGGCACCATTATGGACAACATCCGCTACGGCCGGCCCGATGCCACCGAGCCGGAGATCATCGAAGCGGCAAGGCGGGCCGAGATCTACGACGACATCATGGCCATGCCCCACGGCTTCCAGACCGAGGTGGGGGAGCGGGGGGTCATGCTCTCCGGCGGGCAGAAGCAGCGCATCTCCATCGCCCGCATCTTCCTCAAAAACCCGCCGGTGCTGATCCTGGACGAGGCCACCTCCGCCCTGGACAGCGTGACGGAGCACCGCATCCAGTCCGCCTTTGACGAGCTGGCCAAGGGCCGCACCACCCTTATCATCGCCCACCGGCTGTCCACCATCCGAAACGCCCATCGGATCATCGTGGTGGACGACAACCGCATCGCCGAGGAGGGCACCCACGAGGAGCTGCTGGCCGCCGGCGGGGAGTACGCGGCGCTGTACAAGGCCCAGCAGGGGACGGTGTAGGGGGCGGCAGACGCACCGGCAGGCTCTCTGTAGGGGCCGCCGCCTTCGGCGGCCCGCAGTAAACGATTCCTGTCCGGGGAAACGGGTCGCCGAGGGCGGCGACCCCTACAAGCCACCATCAAGGAGGAACCCATGACCAAAACCGAACTGTTAAACCGCTTCGCCCGCGACCCCGACGAGCGGGTCACCCTGGCCCGGGTGCTGGACCAGATGGAGCGGTGCCAGAGCCGCTCCGTCCCCTGCGTCACCCAGTTTTTGTCCCCGGCCCAGCGGGCGGCGGCGGAGCCGCTGCTGGCCGCCTCCGGCCACCCGAGGCACCTGTTCTGGGGCGGGTACGAGGGCGCCGAGCGCACCGTCTGCGCCTTCCTCCCCGACTGGCTGGAGCCGGACGATTTCGCCGCCGACCCTGACGGCCCCCTGGGGGCGGCGGAGGCCGCCTTCCCGGCGGACGCGAACCTCACCCACCGGGACCTGCTGGGCGGCCTCATGGGGATCGGCCTGACCCGGGAGCGGGTGGGGGACATCCTGGTGCTGGAGGGCAGGGCCCAGATCGTGGCCCTGGACGAGGCAGTGCCCATCATCGTCAGCCAGTTCGGCCAGGCGGGGCGGTATCGCCTGAGACTGCGGCCCATCCCCCTGTCGGAGCTGGCCCCCGCCCCGGCGGAGGTGAAGATCGTCCACGACACGGTGTCCACCCTCCGGCTGGACGCGGTGCTGGCGGCGGGCTTTTCCCTGTCAAGGGGCAAGGCCGCCGAGGCCATCTCCGCCGGGAAGGTCTCCCTGAACCACCGGGAGTGCCTGAAAGGGGACCGGCCCGTGGCGGAGGGGGACGTGCTCACCTGTCGGGGACTGGGGAAGTGCGTGCTGAAGACCGTGGGCGGCCAGTCGAGAAAGGGCCGCATCATCATCGAAATGGAGAGATACCTATGAAAGAGTATAAGTTTGTCGAGTTGGAGACCGATTGGGGCGAGTGGAACCCGTTCACCGGCGTAGGTATCGACACCCAGGGCCACCGGGAGATCATCCGGGCCCAGGCCGCCGACGGATGGGAGTACGCCGGCTGGGTGCCTTCCTCCCAGCGGGGCACCGGCTATATCGAGAGGATCGACCTGATCTTTGCGCGGGAGGTGAAGGGATGACCCCGGAGAAGATCGCCCGCATCAACGAGTTAGCCCGCCGGGTGAAGGCGGGGGAGACCCTGACCCCGGAGGAGCTGGCCGAGCGGGACGCCCTCAGAAGGGAATATATCGACAGCGTGAAGGCGAACCTGGCCGCCCAGCTGGACAACACCTATGTGGTGGGGCCCGACGGGGTGAAGCGGCCCTTACGAAAAAAGGCCCCCCAGGGGCCCTGGAAGAGCTGAACGCGAAAACAGCCTGCCATCCCCTTTGATGGCAGGCTGTTTCACTGTTCTCCCTCTTGTGTCAGCGGTTCATTCCTCGGGCTGAGCGACCACGTTGGCGGCACGGATGCCCTTGGCGCCGCGGGGGTCGGGCTCGGTGTCGAAGGTCACCTTCTGGCCTTCCAGAAGCTTTTTATAGCCCTCGGCGACGATGGCGGAGAAATGCACAAAGACGTCGTCAGAGCCGTCATCAGGGGTGATGAAGCCGTAGCCCTTCTCCGCGTTGAACCATTTCACAGTACCAGTCATTTTCATTTCCTCCTCAAGATTGAATGCGTTTTGAAGCAAACAAAAGAGCCCGCCCCTTGTATGTACGAAGGGGGGGGCTTATACGACTCATACATCAAAACTACGCTGATTATAGCATTCCAGTTTTCGGCTGTCAAGAGATTTCGCTTAAAAATTAAGAAAAAATGGTAAAATTGCAGATGTATTTTGGAAAAATTTAGGCGATACCGTAGAAGCGTTTTCCATTATCCAGGGTGACACGGGCACATTCCTCCAATGTGAGCCCCTTGATCTCCGCCAGACGGGCGCAGGTGTGGACCACAAGGGAGGAATCGCACCGCCGCCCCCGGCAGGGGACGGGGGCCATATAGGGGCTGTCCGTCTCGATCATGAGGCGGTCCATGGGTACCGCCTGGGCGGCCTCCACCGCCTTCCGGGCGTTGGGATAGGTCAGCGCCCCGGTGAAGGAGATCATCCAGCCCAGGCGCACCAGCTCCTTCGCCATCTCGGCGCTGCCGGAGTAGCAGTGGAACACCCCCCGCACATTAGGGAACTGCCGCACGATGTCCATGCAGTCCCCGTGGGCCTCCCGGTCGTGGACGATGACGGGCAGGCCCAAAGCCTCCGCCAGGCCCAGCTGGGCGCGGAAGACCTCCTGCTGGAGCTCCCTGGGCGGGTTCTCCTTCCAGTAGTAGTCCAGGCCGATCTCCCCGATGGCCACCACCTTGGGGGCCGCCGCCAGCTCCGCGATCAGGTCGGTCCAGTCGTCCTCCCAGTCGGCGCAGTCCTCGGGGTGGACCCCCACGGCGGCGTAGAGGAAGGGCCACTGCTGGGCCAGCTCCACCGCCATGGCGGAGGACTCCAGATCGCAGCCGGGGTCTACCACCAGGGACACCCCCTTCTCCGGCAGGGAGGAGAGGACCGCGTCCCGGTCGGTGTCGAACTTGTGGGAGTCATAGTGGGCGTGGGTGTCGAACAGCATGGCGGTTCCCTCCGAACGTTGTGTCAGCAGAGCTTGGCCCCGGCGGGAATGGCGTCGTCCACCATGAGGAGGTTCAGCTTCTCCTCACCCTTCTCGGTGTGGACGGCGGAGATGAGCATCCCGTTGGACTCCAGGCCCATCATCTTCCGAGGGGGCAGGTTGACGATGGCCACCAGCGTTTTGCCCACCAGCTCCTCCGGCTTGTACCACTTGGCGATGCCGGACAAAATCTGCCGGTCCACGCCGGTGCCGTCGTCCAGAGTAAAGCGCAGCAGTTTGTCAGACTTTTTCACGCTCTGGCAGTCCTTCACCTTTACGGCCCGGAAGTCGGACTTGCAGAAGGTGTCGAAGTCCACCTTCTCCTCCGTGTAGGGCTCGATCTCCAGATCGGGCAGGGCGGCCTTCGCCGCCTCGGCTTTGGCCTGTTCCAGTTGGGCCAGGGCCTTGTCCACGTCGATCCGGGGGAACAGGGGATCGCCGGTGACGGTCTTCCACCAGCCATCCGTCTCCAGGTCGTAGCGCGCCGCGTCCCACACCCGGCCGTCGGTGGGCACGCCCAGGCGCTGGAAGATGGCCTCGGCGGTGTCAGGCATGACGGGGGCGATGAGGATGGCGGACACCCGAATGGCCTCGCACAGGTTCTTCATGACGGCCAGCAGGCGGGGCCTCCGCGCCTCGTCACGGGCCAGCACCCAGGGGGCGTTCTCGTCGATATACTTGTTGGCCCTGCTGATGAGCCGCCACGCCTCCGCCAGGGCGTTGGAGAACTGGAAGGCCTCCATCTGCCGCTCGTAGTTGGCGGTGGCCTCGTCGGCCAGGACCTTCAGCTCGCGGTCGGCTTCGGTGAGCTCGCCGCCGGCGGGCAGGTCGCCGCCGAAGTACTTCTCCGCCATGGCGGTGGTGCGGCTGACCAGGTTGCCCAGGTCATTGGCCAGGTCGGTGTTGATGGTCTGGATCAGCAGCTCGTTGGTGAAGTTGCCGTCGGACCCGAAGGGGAAGGTGCGCAGCATGAAGAACCGCAGGGCGTCCACCCCGAACATCTCCGCCAGGATATAGGGGTCCACCACATTGCCCCGGCTCTTGGACATCTTCTCCCCGCCGAAGTTCAGCCAGCCGTGGCCGTAGACCTTTTTGGGCAGGGGCTCCCCCAGGCTCATGAGCATGGCCGGCCAGATGATGGAGTGGAACCGCACGATCTCCTTGCCCACGAAGTGGACGTCGGCGGGCCAGTACTTCTCATAGTCGTGGTATTGATCGTTCATGAAGCCCAGGGCGGTGATATAGTTGCTCAGGGCGTCCACCCACACGTACACCACGTGGCCGGGGTCGAAGTCCACCGGGATGCCCCAGGTGAAGGAGGTGCGGGATACGCACAGGTCCTCCAGGCCGGGCTTGATGAAGTTGTTCACCATCTCATTGACCCGGCTGCGGGGCTCCAGGAAGTCGGTGTCCTCCAGCAGGTGCCGCACCCGGTCGGCGTACTTGCTCAGCCGGAAGAAGTAGGCCTCCTCCTCGGCATCGATGACCTCCCGGCCGCAGTCGGGGCATTTGCCGTCCACCAGCTGGCTCTCGGTCCAGAAGGACTCGCAGGGCTTGCAGTACTTGCCCTTGTAGGTGCCCTTGTAGATGTCCCCGTTGTCGTACATCTTTCGGAAGATGCGCTGGATGGCCTTCACATGGTAGTCGTCGGTGGTGCGGATGAACCGATCGTAGGAGATGTTCATCAGCTTCCACAGGTCCTTGACCCCCCGGGGACCCTCCACGATGTTGTCCACGAACTGCTTGGGGGTGACGCCGGCCTCTTTTGCCTTGTCCTCGATCTTCATGCCGTGCTCGTCGGTGCCGGTGAGGAACATCACGTCGCAGCCCCGGAGCCGCTTGTAGCGGGCCATGGCGTCGGTGGCCACAGTGCAGTAGGCGTGGCCGATGTGGAGCTTGTCGCTGGGGTAGTAGATGGGGGTGGTGATATAGAACTTCTCTTTATTCATGGGTGGATTCCTCCTCTTGGAGTGGTTCTTGCATGGGTTCGTAGGGCTGGCCCACCACCGGCGGGTTTTCCAGATTGGGGGGCAGCCGCCACAGGACGGCGGCGGCGGTGAGGGCCTGGGTCCCCAGCAGGAGCAGGTCGCTGATCTCCCGGCAGCCCACCGCGGACAGGGCGGAGAGCACGATGACGGCCCCCGCCAGCCACAGCAGGCGGCGGGGCCGGGCGGCCCCGGTGGACATACCGGCGCAGTCCAGATAGAACAGCATCCCCGCCGTGATGGCCAGCAGCTGGGGGGCGTAATCCCACAGCACCGGGTCGGAGGCGTGGGCCCGGAAGGACTCCATCAGCCAGATACAGCCGGTGATGGCGGGCAGAGAGGCGGAGAAGCCTCCGCGGCCCCGCTTGCCGGGGCGGAAGCTCTCCCGGGCCATCTGCTGCAGGCCCAGAAAGGCCAGCGCGGCGGTGGCGGCGGTGAGCAGGACGAGGATGCCGTTGTCGCTGGGCTGGCCGTCCAGACCCGCCAGGTCCAGCCACAGCTTCAGCTGGCCGGCCCCCTTGATAAACAGCACCGGGACCGCGGCCAGGGCCAGAAAGGCCGCCGCCACCAGCAGGACCGGATAGATCTTGTCTTCCCGGTCCAGAAAGGCCATATCCCACCGGTGGGCCTGACCTTTGGCCCAGGGGCGCTTATTGATGGGCTGGGTGGCCGCCAGGGTCAGCAGCGCCGCCCCGATGATGGCGAGCGCGCACACCAGGATCACGCTGGCCGGGGCGAAGGGCACGGCCAGGCCGAGGGGTTCCTCAAAGGCGGTGGCGCGCTGGATGACCCGGAGCACCGCCGTCAGGGCGGCGCCGCCCAGGGCGCAGGCCAGCCAGACGATCCTGCGGGGGAAGCGGTCCGGAAGCTCGGTGATCTTCAAAGTGCCGCCCCCCCTTTACAGTCCCTTGACGCGGTCCAGGGGGAAGAGCACGAACATGCTCCGCCCGATGACGCACCGCTCGTCGATGATGCCGATGTCGGGATACCGGCTGTCGGCGGACTGGTTCCGGTTGTCCCCCATCACATAGATGCAGCCCTCCGGCACGGTGACGTGGTTGTTGTGGTCGCCATAGCCGGGGAGGAGCATCCGATCCTTGATATAGTCCTCCTCCAGGGCCTCGCCGTCCACATAGACGGTCCCTGTGTCATAGTCGATGTCCACTGTCTGGCCCCCTGTGGCGATGACCCGCTTGATGATGGAGTCCTCCTGGAAGGTCTTCTGGGTGACCACCACGATGTCGTTCTGCCGGGGCGTGTAGCCCAGTGCCCAGACCAGGATCACGTCCCCGCCGTGGAGGGTGTTCTCCATGGAGGGCCCGCTGACCACCACGATCCGGGCCACAAAGGTGAACGCCAGGATGAGCGCGGCCATGAGCGTGGCCAAAAACCGCACGTTCATATACAGCTCCCGGCCGGGGGAGGCGGCCTTCCGAGCCTCGGCGCCCGTCTGCTCCTGGCCCTCTCCTTGCTCCTCCGGCCCGTCCTCCGGCTCCTCCGGAGCGGGGGAGGGGTCCCTGGCCAGCAGTTTTTTCAGCAGCGGCTCGGCCTCGGTCTCCTCCGGCCGGCGGCTGTCATGTCCCTGATCCATCCGTCTTATCCCCCTCGCCGGACAGCGTCAGCGCCGCCGGATCGTCGTACACCAGTTGGAACTGCCTGGCGTCCATGGCCTCGTGCTCCAGCAGGAAGCTCGCCACCGTCTCCAGCCTGTCCCGGTCCCGCTCCAGGATCTCTTTGGCGCGGGCGTAGGCCCCGTCCAGCAGGGCCTTGACCTCCTGGTCGATGAGGGCGGCGGTCTGCTCGGAATAGGGCTTGGTCTGGGCCATGGATCGGCCCAGGAAGATCTCGTCGTGGCCGGTCTCGAAGGTGACCGCCCCCAGCTTTTCGCTCATGCCGTACTTGGTCACCATGTCCCGGGCGATCTGGGTGGCCCGCTGCAGGTCGCTCACCGCGCCGGTACACACGAAGCCCAGCACCGTCTCCTCGGCGGCCCGGCCTCCCAGCAGGGTGGACAGGGTCTCGGTGAGCCGCTGTTTCGTCACGTGGTCCCGGTCCTCCTGGGGCCGGTTCACCGTCATGCCAAGGGCCTGGCCCCGGGGCACGATGGTGATCTGCTGCACCGGGTCCTGGGTGGGCAGGGCGTGGCTTACCACGGCGTGGCCCGCCTCGTGGTAGGCGGTGATCCGCCGATCCTCGGCGATCTGGGTCCGGCTCTTCTTCTCCGGCCCGGCGATGACCTTGATCACCGACTCCTGCACGTCAGCCAGGGTGATATAGGGCCGGTCCTTCCGGGCGGCCAGCAGCGCCGCCTCGTTCATCAGGTTCTCCAGATCGGCCCCGGTGAATCCGGTGGTCTCCCGGGCGATCTCGCGCAAGTCCACGTCCTCGGCCAGAGGCTTCTTCCGGGTGTGGACCCGCAAGATCTCCTCCCGGCCCTTCATGTCCGGCCGGCCCACGTACACCTGCCGGTCGAACCGGCCGGGGCGGAGCAGGGCGGGGTCCAGGATGTCCTGCCGGTTGGTGGCGGCCAGCACGATGACCCCCTCGTTGGCGGCGAAGCCGTCCATCTCCACCAGCAGCTGGTTCAATGTCTGCTCCCGCTCGTCGTGGCCGCCGCCCAGGCCGGCTCCTCTCTGGCGGCCCACGGCGTCGATCTCGTCGATGAACACGATGGCGGGAGACTCCTTCTTGGCCTGGTCGAACAGGTCCCGGACGCGGCTGGCGCCCACGCCCACGTACAGCTCCACGAAGTCGGAGCCGGAGATGGACAGAAACTTGACTCCCGCCTCACCGGCCACCGCCCTTGCCAGCAGGGTCTTGCCGGTACCGGGAGGGCCCACCAGCAGCACCCCCTTGGGGATGCGGGCCCCCAGGTCGATGAACTTCTTGGGGTCCCGGAGGAAGTCCACGATCTCCCGCAGCTCCTCCTTCTCCTCGTCGGCCCCAGCCACGTCGGCAAAGGTGACGGTGCCCTGGCCGCCCTCCACGGTGCGGGCCCGGCTGAACCGGCCCATGCCGGCGGGGCCGTTCCCGCCCTGGGCGCTCTGCTGGCGGTTCACCAGCACCGTCCAGATGACCAGCACCATCAGCGCCGCGGCCAGCACCGGGATGAGCACAACCAGCCACAGGGGCAGCTCGAAGGGCTGCTGGAAGTCGTAGGCGGTGATGATCCCTGCCTCCCGCTGGGCCTCATACAGTTCCCCCAGGTCCTGGCGAAAGCCCTCCACATCGGCCAGCTCGTGGCGGACAACGGCGCCGGTTTTCAGGCTCAGGGACAGAGTCCCGCCCCCGCTGACAGTGAACCGCTCCACCTGCTCGGTGCGGAACAGCTCCTGCACCTGGGAATAAGGGACCATGTCCTGGCTCCCCCACTGGGAGAAGGACAGGAACAGATAGGCCAGCAGGGCCACCAGCAGCAGGGGAAGCAGCGGATTGATTCGTCTGGTCTCTTTCAAAACAAAGCGCTCCTTTGAGGCGATGATTTACTTGCCGCCGTAGACCGACGGCTTCAGCACGCCCACATAGGGCAGGTTGCGGTATTTCTCGTCGTAGTCCAGCCCGTAGCCCACGATGAAGGCGTCGGGGATGGAGAAGCCCACATAGTCGGCCTTGATGGGCTTCTGCCGCCGGGCGGGCTTGTCCATCAGGGTGCAGATGCGGATGGAGGCGGGCTTCCGGGCCCGGAGCACGTCCAGCAGGTAGTACAGGGTGTTGCCGCTGTCCAGGATGTCCTCTACGATGAGCAGGTCCTTGCCCTCGATGGAGTCGGACAGATCCTTTTTGATCTCCACCTGGCCAGAGGACACGGTGCCGGCGCCGTAGGAGGACACCGCCATGAAGTCCACCGAGATGGGCAGGTCGATGGCCCGGGTCAGATCGGCCATGAAGATGT
>CANRFT010000041.1 GCA_947629955.1 uncultured Oscillospiraceae bacterium | reverse complement strand
TAGGCCACGGGGGGCATGGTCTGGTGGAAGGCGGTGTCGAACACGGCCACCTGGGGCACGTCGGGGCCCATGACGGCCTGACAGGCCCTGATGCCGGTGATGTTGGCCGGGTTGTGCAGGGGGGCCAGGGGGACGCACGCCTCGATGGCGGCCATCACCTTGTCGTCGATCCGGACGGAGCCGGCAAAGGTCTCGCCGCCGTGGACCACCCGGTGGCCCACCGCGTCGATCTCCTTCATGGAGGAGATGACGCCGTTTGCCGGGTCCACCAGGGCGTTCAGCACTGTCTGGATGGCTTCGGCGTGGGTGGGCATGTCCACGCTCACCGCGTCGATGGTCTCCTTGCCGGGGGCCTTGTAGGTGAACCGGCCGTCGATGCCGATGCGCTCGCACAGGCCCTTGGCCAGCACGTCCTGGCTGTCGGTGTCCAGCAGCTGGTATTTCAGGGAGGAACTGCCCGCGTTGATGACCAGAACTTTCATTGAGAAACACTCCTTTAGTCGGTAAGAACTGATTGCTTCTTGCGGCTCTTCGTATTATAATGATTGAGATCGGTACGACCGCAGATTTCTGAGGATAGAACATATTATAATACGCGCGGTGCCGTGCCGCAAGCATTTTTCGGAAATTTATCAAAAAAACCGGGGAGACATCCCCGCGAGAGGGGGCGCCGGCCGGATGAAGACCGTGGGGATCGTGGCGGAGTACAACCCGTTCCACTCGGGTCACGCCCGTCAGATTGCCGCCGCCAGGGAGGCCCTGGGGGAGGAGTGCGCTGTTGTCGCCGTGATGAGCGGCGGCTGGACCCAGCAGGCGGACTGTGCCATCGCCGACAAGTGGACTCGTGCCCGGCTGGCCCTGATGGGAGGGGCGGACCTGGTGCTGGAGCTGCCCACGGTGTGGGCCTGCTCCGGCGCGGAGTCCTTCGCCCGGGGGGGCGTGTCCATTCTGGAGGACACGGGGATGGTGGACACGCTGTCCTTCGGCAGTGAGTGCGGGGATGTGGAGGCGCTGAAAAAAGCCGCCGCCGCCTTGGACAGTCCGGATTTCCCCGCCGCCCTGCGCCCCTTTCTGGAGCAGGGGCTGACCTTCGCCGCCGCCCGGCAGAGGGCGGCGGAGGCCTTGGCGGGGGAGAGGATAGGGAGCCTGCTCCGAAGGCCCAACAACAACTTGGGGGTGGAGTACCTCCGGGCGCTGCGCGCCTTGGGGAGCAGGATCCAGCCCATGACCGTCCTGCGCACCGGGGCGGAGCACAACGAGATGGCCGTCTTTGTGGCGGGAGGACCCCTGTCCCGGGAGGAGCGGAACCGCCTGTTCTGGGAGAGACATCCCGTCCTCTCCGCTACCTCCATCCGGATGCACTTGGCGGATGGGGAGTGGGACCTGATGGAACCCTACCTGCCCGCCGGCGGACGGGAAATTCTGGAGGAGCACACCCTGTCCCTCCCGGCGTTGGAGAAGATGCGCTGGGCCATGCTGGCCAGAATCCGAACCATGACGGCGGCGGACTGGGCCGCCCTGCCCGACGCCGGCGGGGCGGAGGGCCTGCCCTGGCGGCTGGAACATGCAGGGCGGACCTGCACATCCATGGACGAGTTTCTCAGCCTGGCCAAGACCAAGCGGTACACCCGCGCCCGGCTGGCCCGGCTGGTTCTGTGGGCCTGGCTGGGCCTCACTGCGACGGACGTGCCGGAAAAGCCGCCCTACCTCCGGGTGCTGGGCTGCAACAAGAGGGGGCGGGAGCTGCTGAGGGCCATGAAGCGGACCGCCCGCGTCCCTGTCCTCACCAAGCCCGCCCACGCCAGGGGGCTGGACGGAGAGGGCCGGCGGCTGTTCGAGCTGGAGGCCCGCTGCACCGACCTCTATGACCTGTGCCTGGACCCCGTCCCCGCCCCCGGCCGGGAGTGGACCACTGGCCCGGTGATCCTGTGACGGGAAATTTACACTTCGTTGACAACTTCCGCCCCCAAATGGGGTAGAATGTCATAAACGCCCAAAAGGAGGGCTTTCCATGTATTTTCAAGGCAACGGCGGCTGGATCGACCGCTTCTGCGCCAAACACCCCCGGTTCGGCATCCCCAATCTGATGCTCTATATCGTGATCGGCCAGGCCATCGTGGGCGTGATCGAGATGCTGTTCCCGGAGATCGGCCTTCTCTTTCCCCTGGTGGGCCCGTGGGTGCGCCAGGGCCAGATCTGGCGGCTGGTGACCTTCCTGTTCGTGCCCAGCTCCACCAACCCCTTCTATCTGCTGCTGGGGTGCTATTTCTACTTCTGGATCGGTCAGACCCTGGAGCGGGAGTGGGGCACCGGCAGGTTCACCCTGTTCTACCTGTGCGGCGCGGTCCTCACCGCCCTTTACGGGGTGCTGTTCTTCTATGGCAATATGTATTATGTCAACCTGTCCATCTTCCTCATCATCGCCACCTACTACGGGGAGATGCAGGTGCTGCTGTTCTTCGTGGTGCCCATCAAGATGAAGTGGATGGCCCTGGTGGACGTGGTGCTGGTGTTGGTGGAGGCGGTGCCCAATCTGCGGGCGGGGGCCTGGGAGCTGGGCCTGGCGTTTTTGCCGGCGCTCATCAACTATTTCATCTTCACCTGGCCCGTCTGGTCCTACAAGCTGGGCATCGCCAAGCGGCAGGCCGACCCCAAGGTCATCAACTTCAAGCGGGCCCAGCGGCAGGCCCGGCAGAGGAGCGACGCCGCCAACACAGGCCGGGGGTACACCCGCAAGTGCGCCGTCTGCGGCATCACCGACGCGGACGACCCCAACATGGAGTTCCGGTACTGCTCCAAGTGTGAGGGAGACTACTGCTACTGCATCAACCACATCTACAACCACGCCCACATCCGCAGGGGCTGAAGAGCCCCGCGCAAAAGTCAAAGCTCCTCACCGCCGGCGCCGGCAGTGGGGAGCTTTTTGTGGTGCCTGTATGTACGGCGCGAGGACCTCGCCCGCGTGTTCGGTCAGCGTCCGAACTCCTTCTCGGCGGTCCGGGCGGCCTCCGCCATGCTGCCGCAGGCGGCCCAGGCCTTATCTGCCCGTTTGACCCAGGCGTCGAACCCCTCCGGGCTGTCCGGGTAATCGGCGTAGACGGCGGACACCCTGCCCCCGTCCGCCAACGCTTTCAGCAGCCGCCGGATGGTCCTGAGCCGCACCTTCCCGGTGACCGCCCCCAGGGCCATACAGCCCCCGATTCGGGCGATCTCGCCGGGGCTCAGCTTGAGCTCCCTCCCCTCGGCCATGGCCTGGAGGGTCTGCTCGTTGAACACGATGCCATGCTCAAACAGAAAATCGTTTTCCGCCGGGCTGGTGGCCGCCGCCTCGGAGACGACGGCCAGCTGATAGGCGAACTCCCGGCCCTGGGCCTCCACGTACCGCTTGTTGATGGGCCAAAGGTTCGCCCGGCTGAGGGGCTTGCCCGCTCTCAGCAGCGGGTCGATGACGTCCACGGCGATCTCCGCCTGGACCAGAGAACTGGCCACCCCCTCGCCGCAGGTGGGCTTGGTGAGGCAGGCCGCGTCCCCCATGGCGAGGAATCCGTCGGCTACCATGGAGTAGGGCGGGCGGCGGTAGGGGGTCACGCCCCGCTCGACGCGCTCCACCGTGTGTTCCGGCAGCTTCACGGCTTTCGTGAAGTAGCCATAGATCTTGTCGGCGTACTGGTGACTGAAATTGGCCCCCACCCCCAGGATGGCCCCCGCCGGGTCGGGCTGGGGGGCCCGCCAGGTCTTGTAGTAGGCCCAGGAGCACTGGCCGCGGATGTAGTCCTTGGGGTCCCGGAACTTCACATACCGCAGGTTGACATAAAACATATCCCTGGGGCCAATGGGAAAGGTTTCTACCCCGTAGTCCTCCGGCAGGGAAGTCCGCACCACCGACGGGATGCCGGAGCAGTCTGCCACCAGCTTAGCCCGGACGGCCACGGCCTCGCCGGCTTTTTCGTATTGAATGCCGCAGATCTTGCCGGCTTCATCGTACTCTAGCCCCCGGAAGGAGGCCCCGTAGACCAGCTCCGCGCCGGCCTCCGCCGCCCAGCGGTCCAGCCGCAGCACATGGGGGTGCATATGCATCCCAACGATGTGCTCCCGGCTGCGCTTGGGGTATCGGTCCAGGGCGGAGCGGTTCTCACCCTCCTCAAACTCAAAGGCCCAGTCCTCCCCCTTCACGGGCAGGGGCAGGCCGAACCGGTCCATATCCCGTTTGGAGACGTGATAGATGTCGTATTTGGTGCCGATGTGATCCTCGTCCGCCTTGTCGATCAGCAGGACGCTGTGGCCCCGGGCGGCCAATTCATGGGCGAACCAGCTGCCGGTGGTGGCGGCCCCTACCACCACGACATCGTACTCTCTCATGCCCGGTGCCCCGCCGCCCGCAGAGCCTGCTGCTGGGCCTCGAACTGGATGGTGTAGAGCTGGTAGTACCGGCCCTTCTTTTGCAGCAGCTCCTGGTGGGTGCCCTGCTCCAGGATGACTCCGTGGGACAGCACGATGATGTTGTCCGCGTGCTGGATGGTGCTGAGCCGGTGGGCCACGATGAGCATGGTGCCGATGTTCTTCATCTTCTCCAGGGAGTCCTGGATCAGCAGCTCGGTCTCGGTGTCGATGTTGGCGGTGGCCTCGTCCAAAATCATCACGGCGGGCTTGTGGAGGATGGTGCGGGCGAAGCTCAGAAGCTGCCGCTGCCCGGCGGAGAAGTTGTTGCCCCGCTCCCGGACCACCTCGTCCAGGCCGTGGTCCAGCCTGTTGATGAAGTGGTCGGCGTTGACGTATTTGCAGGCCGCCCAGATTTCATCATCGGTGAAGGAGTCCTCCCGGAGCACGATGTTCCCCCGGATGGTGCCGGAGAACAGGAACACGTCCTGGAGCATCTGGCCGAAGTGTTTTCGCAGGGAGGCCACCTTGATGTGTTTGATGTCGATCCCGTCGATCAAAATCTGGCCCTTCTGGATGTCGTAGTTGCGGCAGATCAGGGACAGAATAGTGGTCTTGCCGGAGCCGGTGGAGCCCACGAAGGCCACCGTCTGTTTCGGGTCGATGTGGAAGGAGACCCCTTTCAGCACCCACTCGCCGGGGATGTAGGAGAACCACACGTCTTTGAACTCGATCTCGCCCCTGATCTCGTCCAGCTCGATGGCGTCGGGCTCGTCCACCAGCTCGGGCTCCATGTCCAGCACGGAGAAGATCTTCTCCGCCGAGGCAAAGGCCGACTGGAGCATATTGAACTGCTCGGCCAGCGTCTGGATGGGGTTGAAGAACTTGTTGATGAACAGGTAGAAGGTGACCAGGGTGCCGCTGGAGATGGTCTGACCCAGGAAGGAGATATCCTTGATGTATCCCCGGCCCCCCAGATACAGCAGGCACAGCACCGAGGAGATGTAGAGCATATACACCATGGGCCGGAAAATGCCGAACACGAAGATCTGCTGCTGCTTGGCCTTTTTCAGGGCGCGGCTGCGGTCCAGGAAGTCGTCCAGCTTTTCCCGCTCCCGGTTGAACACCTGGGTGATCTTGATGCCGGACAGGTTCTCGGACAGGTAGGTGTTGATGTCGGTGGTGGCGTCCTTCACCCGGCGGTACACCCGGCGGGTGAACTTGCGAAAGATGACGGTGAACAGCACCAAAAATGGGATGAAGCACAGCACCATCAGGGTGAGCATGTAGTTTTTCAGCAGCATGGCCCCCAGCACGCCCAGCACGATGAACACGTTCTTCACCATTGTCACCAGAATGTTGGTGAACATCATGGAGATGGCGTTGGTGTCGTTGCAGACACGGGTGACCAGCTTGCCCACGGGGATCTGGTTCAACTGGTTGTGGGACAGGCCCTCGATGTGGGTGAACACGTCCAGGCGCAGCTGGGACAAAATTTTCTGGCCGGTCTTCTGTAGGATGATGGACTGGAAGTAGGTACACACCAGGGATACCACCAGGATGCCGGCGTATACCGCCACCATGGCGAACAGGGAGGACAGGGCGAAGTCGTCCTTGATGATCTCTTCGATATCGCCGATCAGCAGGGGGGAGATGATGTCGTAGGCGATGGACACCACCATCACCACCAGCACCAGCAAAAAATCCTTCCAGAAGGGTCTCGCATAGGCCATCAGCCGGCGGACGATCTCCCCGTCGGGCATGTTGCGGTCGAAGCCGATGGCCTCTTTCTTGTTCTTGATGGCGGCGTAGGCCAGCACAAAGAGGATGGCGAACACGCCGATGATGCCGCCTACGATAAGGATGGGCAGATACTCATGCAATGTGCTCGCCCCCTTCCTCCTCCAGCCGCTGGAGGTCCACCATGCGGCGGTAGTCCTCGCAGTTCTGGTACAGGTCGGCGTGGGACCCCACGGCCACCAGGCGCCCGTCGTCGATGAACACGATCTTGTCCATCCCCTCGATGGTGGACACCCGGTGGGCGATGAGGATGGTGGTCTTGCCCGAGCGGGTCTTTTTCAGGTTCTCCAGAATGGTCTTTTCGGTGCCGGTGTCCACGGCGGACACCGAGTCGTCCAAAATCAGGATGGGGGCATCCTTCATCAGGGCCCGGGCGATGGAGATACGCTGCTTCTGCCCGCCGGACACGGTGACGCCACGCTCCCCCAGCACCGTCTCATAGCCCTTCTCGAAGCCCTGGATGTCGCCGTCCACGTCGGACAGGACGGCGGCCTCGGTGACCTTGGCCATGTCCGGGTCCGCCATGCCGAAGGCGATGTTGTGGGTGATGGTGTCGCTGAACAGGAAGTTGTCCTGGGGCACATAGGCGCAGGCGGCCCGCACGTCCCGGATGGACACGTCGTTCACGTCGTGGCCGTCCACAAAGATGGTGCCGTCGGGCACGTTGTAGGTGCGGAGGATCAGGTCCACCAGGGTGGTCTTGCCCGCGCCGGTCTTGCCCACCAGGCCCACGCTCTCCCCGGCGTCGATGGTGAAGGAGATATGCTCCAGGGCGTCGTACTCCCCGTCGGGGTAGCGGAAGGTCAGGTCCCTGAACTCGATGGAACCCCTCACCTCTCCCAGCGGCTTCACGCCGGGCCGGTCGGTCACGTCCTGCTCCGCGTCCAGCAGTTCGCTGATGCGCTTCAAAGACGCCTTGCCCCGGCTGGACATATCGATGAGTTCGGAGATGGCCATGATGGGCCACACCACCGACTCGAAATAGCTGATGTACTCGATGAGCTGGCCGGCGTTGAACACGCCCTGATAGACCAGCCAGCCGCCGTAGCCCAGCACGATACACACCACCGACTCCACGAACAGGGTCACCAGGATGCGCAGCAGCACCGAGGCACGGGTGAACTCCACGTTGGCCACCTCGTTCTCCCGGTTCAGCTTCTGGAAGGCCCAAAGCTCTTTGCCCTCCTTGACGAAAGCCTTGATGACGGCGATGCCGGAGAAGGACTCCTGAGAGAAGTCGGACAGCTTAGAGAAGGCCGCCTGCCGGGCGTCCCACTTGGCGGTCATATACTTGCCGATGACGGTGCTGGCCGCCAGCAGCAGCCCCATGGGGATCAGGGTCAGCAGGGTGAGGACGGGGTTCATCATGGCCATGCGGCCGATGGACATGCCGCCCAAAATCAGCGCGTCGAAGAACATGAGGAAGCCGGAGCCGTAGCAGTCCTGCACCGTCTCCAGATCGTTGGTGAACAGGCTCATCAGATTGCCCACCTTGTTCACCTGGTAGTACTGCCGGGACAGGTCCTTGGCGTGGTCGAACATGCTGTCTCTCAGGTCGGTCTCCACCTTGATGGCGGAGCCGAAGATGCAGATGCGCCACAAAAACCGCCCCGCCACGATGGACAGGATGACCCACACCAGGGGCATACAGATGTGGTCCAGCAGGAAGTCCATGTCGAAGGGCAGCCACACGCCGTCCACCAGCACCTGCCCGTCGTTGATGCCGTTGATGGTCATCCGGTACAGGCTGGGGATGACCAGCTGCATATAGTCCACCAGGGCCAGCGCCGCCAGCCCCAGCAGCAGCCAGCCGCCGTATTTCAGATAGTACCGGTTGATGTGCTTACCGAATATCATTGCCGTGATTCTCCTTCATTCCGTGCTCGCAGACGTGGATTATACCATACATATGATACATATACAACCCCCGGAAAGACGGTTTTGCGCAAAAAAGCCGCCGGCCCTTCCGAAAAACGGTCGGGCCGGCGTTTCCTGCCAAAATCGCCCCGGCAGGCGGGACGTGTTCAGCGCTTCCGCAGGATATCCAGCGTGTGGTGGGACGCCCCGATCAGGTCCTGCCGTTCGCAGATCGTGAGATGATACTCCATCCATTTGGCGAAGGTCGCGTCGTCCATGGCGTCGATGTATTCCCGCTTGTAATTGGTGGCGCCGTCCGACGCAATCAGTTTGATCCGCTCCACCGGGAACTCCCCGTCCAGAGCGGCGATGTCCTCCGTCCGCACCAGCTCAAACAGATCCTTCGGCTCGCTGACACAGTGCCAGTCCGGCGTGATCATGTTCAGATCCATCACCTCGCGCAGGTGGTTCAGCCCAAAGACATACTGTATGACCGTCGGCTCATTCATGCAGTAGGCCACCAGGATATGGCCGCCCCGCCTGGTCACACGCACCGCCTCGGCCAGCGCTTTCCGCTTCTCCTCCCGTGTGTAAAGGTGATACATGGGCCCCAGCAGCATGGTCAGATCATAGGCGGCGTCCGGCAGGAAGGACAGGTCCAAAGCGTTTCCCTGTATGGCCGTGATCGGCTCCGAGCCGTCCAGCTTGGCTTTGAGCAGCTCCAGGTTGTGAGAGATCAGCTCCACCGCCGTCACCCGGTACCCCTGCTTCGCGAGGGTCACGCTGTATCGTCCGGTTCCCGCGCCCACCTCCAGAATGGCCGGCTCCGCCAGCCCCGCAAGGCACTCATGGATGTATTTCATCGTGGTCAGATACTCGACCTGCCCGTGCCGGGAGAGCAGCCGCCCGTCCTCGTCGTAATTGTTGTAATACTCTTCAAGGTAGTTCATAGCGTCCTCCTGAAGCCGCGCTCTGCCGCAACCTCCTATATCACTTGGAAATCTTTGATCATCAACTCGCGGATATCCTCGCGCAGATTAAACATTTTCATGTAACCAAGAAAGTCCTTTTCGAGAAGAACAGCCGGGATCCCAAAAGTTTGCTCAAGGGCCTGTGCTGTCTGATCGGCGCACCGTTTATAGAACGCAACGTATTTTTCCGTACCGAAGCGTTCGATCAGGTATCCTGTAAACGCGCCCGCGAGAGGATAGGTCAACTCACAGTCATATTCACGGAAATGCCTGTGTTCAAGCAGATCGACGACTGACGGATTCTTTCCTTGCTCAATATACCATTTCGTCCAGGAATAATTGTCGATCCCCCACCAGTAACGGTCAAAAAACATGGCAAGTCCTTCACTGATAAACCGCGAATCTGGTCTGCAAATCGAATAGGAAATGATATGCGCGTCTTCATGGAAACCGATGCACTTTATCGTTTCGCTGTATACAGCAAAAACATGATTCATGCCGTCCTTGCTCATAGTCTCCGGAAGGGCAAAGCCATTGCATGGCTCATCGTCATCCTCGTCGTGAATCATTGCGTATTGCTTGCCCACCTCTTGTGGAGTATCGAACAAATGATAGTGGATCTTGCCCTTTGCGTCAGCATGAAGGCAGCCGCTGATAAATGTGTAGCATCCCTCCTGAATATCAGCGATTTGATTGATTTCTTTTTCAGCCAGGCTGTTTTTCTCGTAGTGAAAAACATAGTGCGTTGTTGACAGTTCCATACCAGCCTCACCTCCACAAATGCGTTTTGTCACTTCAAATATTCTTCCCTGAAAATCACGTTTATCTCGTCGTCCTCGACCGTTCCCGTCTGCGTCTCGTACTTGCAGAAAGCGTAGTGGCGGAAGCCGCACTTCTCCTGCACCCGGGCGGACTGGCGGTTTCGCAGAAAGTGCCCGCAGAAGATCGCGTCCAGCTTTACCTCGTCGAAAAGGTACTCCATGACCGCCCGCACCGCCTCCGGCATCAGGCCCCGGCCCCAGTACGCCTTGGACAGCACATACCCGATTTCCCGGCAGCGCTTCCCGGCAAACTCCGGAAATTGTTCTTCATTGTATCGTTCAATCCCCAGGGACCCGATCACCTTGCCCCCGTATTCAAGGGCAAAGGTCCTTTTCCTGTCGATGAACCGGCGCAGGATTTCCAGGGACTCCTCTCTGCTCTCATGGGGCTTCCATCCCGCCATCTGCCCCACGCCGTCCACCGACGCGTACTCATAGAGATCGTCCAAATCGGACAGCAGCCACGGCCGCAGCGTCAGCCGCTCCGTGGTCAGGACCACGTTGGTGATATCTATCTCTACATTCATTTTCTCACTTCCAATCGTGATTTGCGGCCTCTATTACGCCCCCAGCACCCTGGCGGCGCTCTCCTCGGCGAACTGCCGGGAGTAGAGGTCGTGGTAGTAGCCCCGCCGCTTCAGCAGCTCCAGATGGGTGCCCCGCTCCACGATCTTGCCGTCCCGCACCACTAAGATCAGATCGGCCTTGCGGATGGTGGACAGCCGGTGGGCAATCAGGAAGGACGTGCGGTCCTTCAGCAGGTGGTCGATGGCATTCTGGATATACTGTTCGGTCTGGGTGTCGATGGAGGAGGTGGCCTCGTCCAGCACGAAGATGCGGGGGTCGGCCAGCACCGCCCGGGCGAAGGAGATGAGCTGTTTCTCGCCGGTGGAGAGCCGGTCGCCCTCCTCCCCCACGTCACTGTCCCAGCCCTGTTCCAGCTTGGCGACCACCGTGTCGGCGGAGACGGCCTTTGCCGCCGCCGCGATCTCGGCGTCGGTGGCGTCCAGCTTTCCATAGCGGATGTTCTCCTTCACCGAGCCGGAGAACAGGTGGGGATTTTGCAGCACGTAGCCGATGTTGGAGTGGAGCCACAGCTGGGACCGCTCCCGGTAGTCCCGCCCGTCGATCAAAATCTGGCCCTCAGTGGGCTCGAAGAACCGGCAGGCCAGGTTCACCAGGGTGGACTTGCCCGCCCCCGTCTCCCCCACGATGGCGACCGTGGTGCCCGCGGGGATGTGGAGGTCGAAGTGCTCCAGCACGTTCTCGCCCCCGTCGGGGTAGCGGAAGGTCACGTCTTTGAACTCGATGTCACCCTTGAGGGGCTCCCAGTTCTCCCGTTTCGGGTCGAACACGTCGCCGTACTTTGCGATGACCTCCGGGGTGTCGGTGACGGTGGGCTCCTCGGCCAGCAGGCTGGTGACCCGCTCGATGGACGCCTGGAGGGAGATGAACTCGGCGATGCTGGAGGCCACGTTCTGCACCGGCTCGAAGATGCCCACCGCGTAGGTGATGAAGGCTGACAGGGTGGCGATCTCCAGCGCGCCCTCCGCCGTCATGTACCCGCCCCGCAGCAGCACCACGGCCACCGCCGCCGAGGAGAAAAACATCACCAGGGGGATGAACATGGCGTTGAGTTTGGCGGCCTTGACGCCGGAGGTATACATCTCGCCGGTGGCGGCCTCGAAGTCCCGGACGCTCCGGTCCTCCATCACCAGGGTCTTGATGGTCTTGGCGCCGGTGATGCCCTCGTTGAAGGCCCCGGTGATCTTGGAGTTCAGCTTGCGGACCCGGCGGTTCCAGTGCAGGATGCGGGGCTGGAACCAGGCGGTGAGCACGGCGATCACCGGCACGATGACGATGACCACCAGGGCCAGTTTCCAGTTCAGCAGCAGCATGGCGATCACCGCTCCCACCACGTAGCACGAGGAGGACAGGATGTCCAGGAAGGCCCAGGCCAGCATGCCGGCGATGCGGTTGGTGTCGCTCATGACCCGGGCGATCAGATAGCCCACCGGGGTCACGTTGTAGTAGGACAGGGACAGGGTCTGAAGGTGCCGGAACATATCCCGGCGCATATCCCGGCCCAGGTACATCTCAATATACATGGTGGCCTGGCTCTCCCCTACGGACACGAAGAACTGCACCAGCAGCGCGGCGATATAGAACATGAGGAAGGGCACAAAGCCCGCCAGGGTGCTCCTGCTGATGAACTCGGCGATGGCGTACCGCTGGAACAGGGGGACCATCACCTCCACCCCGGACCACACCAGTTCGGCCAGGATGAGGGCGACATAGATCCACTTATACCGTGCCAGGATGGGGAGCAGCCGCTTCCAGATGCTCAGGTCAAATTCTTTGGTGTACTCCTGTTCGTCCATTACGCGTTCCCCCCTTCCTCGATGAGCCGGCGGTCATCGCTGCTCATCTGGATGTCATAGATGTCTTTGTAGATGCCGGGGCGGGAGATCAGCTCGGCGTGGGTGCCGATGTCCGCCACCCGGCCGTTGTCCAGCACCAGGATGCGGTCCGCCTGCATGAGGGTGGTCACCCGATGGGAGATCAGGATGACGGTGGCGCCCCGTACCCGCTCCCGGAGGGCGGTGCGGATCTTCACGTCGGTCTCGGCGTCCACGGCGGACAGGGAGTCGTCGAAGATCATCACCGGCGCGTTCTGCACCAGCATCCGGGCCATGGCCACCCGCTGCTTCTGCCCGCCGGAGAGGGTCACGCCCCGCTCGCCCACCACCGTGTCCCAGCCGTCCTTCAGCTCGGCGATGGCCTCGTCCACGCAGGCCACGGCGGCGGCGGAGCGCAGCTCCTCCTCGGCGGCGTCCGGCCTGGTGGCGGCGATGTTCTCCCGGATGGTCCTGGAGAACAGGAAGGGCTCTTGCAAAACCAGACCGATCTGGCGGCGCAGGTCCTCCCGTTTGATGTGCCGGATGTCCGTCCCGCCGATGGTGATAGCCCCCTGGCCGTCCTGCAAGTCGTAGAGCCGGTCCAGCAGGTGGACCAGCGTGCTCTTGCCAGACCCGGTGCCCCCTAAAATGGCGAAGGTGCTGCCCCAGGGGATGGTGAAGGACACGTCCTCCAGCACCTTCTGGCCGCCGTAGCCGAAGGTCACGTGGTCGAACACGATGTCGCCGTTCAAAGTCTCAGGCTTTGCTTCGGGCAGGTCCTGTTCCTCTTTGGCGCTGAGGATGTAGCCCACCCGGTCCAGGGACACCCCGGCCTTGCTCATGTCGGACAGCACCCGGCCCAGGGACCGCACCGGCC
This sequence comes from uncultured Oscillospiraceae bacterium, assembly GCA_947629955.1. Taxonomy (GTDB): domain Bacteria; phylum Bacillota; class Clostridia; order Oscillospirales; family Oscillospiraceae; genus Enterenecus. The sequence goes on along the minus strand of CANRFT010000041.1, from coordinate 4,246 downwards.
AGGCCAGAGAACTGCCGTAGGTCACCAGCACGGTAAAGGAGCCCACTGACAGGTTTCCCCGCACCGCTTCCACCGTACCGGCGGCGATGACCGCCATCACCTGGAGGGAGGTGAGCAGGGTGCCGGAGGCCCAGTACACCGCCAGCAGCCTGCCAAGGCGCACCCACAGGTCGGAAAAACGGTCGTTCTTCCCGTTGAACCGGTCCACCTCGTACCGCTCCCGGCCGAAGGCCCGCACCACCCGGACCCCGGTGAAGTTCTCCTGGGCGCAGGTGGTCACCTCCCCCTCGGCCTCGTCCGCCGCCTTGAACCGGCCGGAGATGCCCCTGTAAAACAGCCCGGAGGACAGCCCCACCACGGGGATGAACACCAGGCACACCAGGGACACCGTCAGATTCATGGACAGCATAATGGACACGTACAGGAAGATGAGGAACACGGTCCGGATGACCTCGGTGAGCTGGTTGCAGACAAAGGTGCGGATGACCTCCACGTCGGAGGTGCAGCGCTGGATGATGTCGCCGGTAGAGTTGGCGGTGTGCCAGTCGAAGCTCAGATGCTCGATGTGGCGGTAGAGGGCGTCCCGCAGGGACTTGACGAACCCCTCGGAGCCCCGGGCCAGGGTGGCCCGCCGACCGTACACCAGAAAGCCGTAGATCAGTTCCACGATGAGCACCGCCCCCGCCGCCATCCACAGCGCCCGGATGGGGTCGGAGCGCAGCCAGTCCAGGGGCAGCAGATCCAGGGCCCACTTCGGCAGGCTGGGCTGCTTGTCGTCCAAAATGGAGTCCACCGTGACGCCGATGATCTGGGGGGTCAGGGCGTGGAACACCATGCTGACGCAGGAGCACAGCACCGTGGCCACGAAAAACCGGACGTTCCCCTTTAAGTGGCGGGCGATCAGCGCCAGCTTCTCCCGCCACGGCAATTTGAAATGTGAGTCCATAAGTTCCTCCTCGATCCTCTTTTCCTCAAAAGGGCACAAAAAAGGCGTCCCCCGAAACCGAGGGACGCCGCGCAACGCAAAGGAAACCGGGCTATCGGCCCAGTCCAAAGGCGCGCAGAATCCCCACGGCGACATTCTTGACCCGCTGTTCGGTCTTGACTGGCACAAAAACATAGTTGGTATTGGTCATGGTGCGCGCCTCCTTTCTTTTGAATGATTTCCTGCACAGTATATCCGCTGCGGCAGGAAATGTCAAGCCTGTTTTTTTCAAATATTTCTGCGCCGGCGGGCGGATATCGGCGGCACACCTTGACACGGAGCGGTCCGCGATGTTAATATTGGTACGGCTTTCCGATGCAGCATGGCGGTGTGAGACCGCCGTTCATATGCGGGTATGGCGGAATTGGCAGACGCGCAGGATTTAGGTGCTGTGACCCCGGTGATGCTTCGAAATAGCGCAAAAGGTGAAAACCAAGAGAAAAACTCGGTATAGAGGCAGGATTTAATAAAATGCCACGGGATAATTTTTCAGACGCTGTAAAAGACCAAATCAGTTTGAAGAGCGGATTCCGCTGTTCAAATCCGGCCTGCCTGGCAAGAACGCTTACCCATACTACGGATGGAAAGAAAATTATCAAGACAGGCATTGTTGCGCATATTTGCGCTGCGTCCCCAAACGGTCCGCGCTATGATGCGTCAATGACAAAGGAAGAGCGGACGGGAGAAGAAAACGGGATTCTACTTTGCAGCAAATGCGCAGCGTTGATCGATCGTGATGTGAACGCATACCCCCCAGAACTGTTGAGAGAGTGGAAAAGAGCGGCATATCGGATGGCACGGGAAAACTATTTCAACCTGCCGGATAGGCTGACAGACCCACGTGCTTTTTCGACGATCCGGGAAATGGTTTGTACTTGTCTGACGGTATATCAGACAGAGGGCACAGTTTCCGGACAGGCCAGATTCCGCTGTTATGCAGGAATACTGTACCGCCTGTTGTTTGAAGAAATGGCAAATGAGGTCGATTATAGCAGGCAGGAGGACCTGTGGGTATCTACAGTATCGGGGATCGCTTTCGAAGCGCTTGAAAGCGTTCATTGCAGGACCGCACACTATGACCACAGTTTTCCCAGACGCTACAGATGCTTTATGGAGGAACTGGACACGTATTCTCTGGATGTTCAGGCGCATAAGCGTGTGATTCTCGACGAAATTGAGGATGTAGTTCAGGACCTTTTTCAAACTGGGAAAGCGTTTGGTTTAAACAAGTAGTAAGAGATTATGCCCGTTAACGATATAAGCGAAGAAATTGCCAGCGGATTTTGAACAGTGCGTCGTTGTAAGCCTGAAGCACCTGCTTTCGTGTTAATTGTACCATTTTGGCAGTTTTACATAGAGGGAATCGGAGAATCAATTTCTTGAAGCATATTGATACTCCTCGCTGAATTATTGGCACTAGAGTTGTTTTATAATAAACGGCTATTGTTCCTCTCTGTCAATAGATTGCTTAAACACCCTACAGGGCTTGACCCGAAAAATTGAATGCGCACCCGAGGTGAAATTGGTATACATGATGGATTTAGGCGCTGTCACCTCAGTGAAGGAATTGCTATGGATTATTGGATGATCGATCGGGCGGAACTTCCGGGAGACCTGCCGGATGTGTTTTCCGCGTTGAACGGTATACTGGAACGGTACAATTGGGTGGTCAGCGGCACCGACCTGTGGTTTGGTCCCAATGCCACAGAGGAAGTCCGTCGGCGCTGGGGTTGGACGGGCCTGCTGATGGAGGGGCGTGAACTGCTCGGATATCTGCAGGACGGCAGCGTCAGGATCCTGTCGGGCGTCCTGTCTGCCGTCCCCCGCAGGACCAGGGCGGAGGCGGTGAGGGACTATGCCCCCTCCTGGGAGGACAAAGGGCTTTTCTCACCGGAGTATCGTTTTCAGACGCCGCTGACGCAGATGGAGATCATTTGCTATGACGGATGGGCCATTGTGATCGTCTGCGAGGAGGCAATGTCCCGGACGGTGCGAACGGCCCTGCCGATGGCAAAAAGAACGGTGGATTTTGATGAAAAGCGGCGGTGATGGAGTCGCCGTTCATATGCGGGTATGGCGGAATTGGCAGACGCGCAGGATTTAGGTTCCTGTGGAGCGATCCGTGTGGGTTCGACCCCCACTACCCGTACCACAAGCACCCGCTCCCAGCAGGCGTCGCGCCGGGCTGAGAGTGGGTGTTCCGTTCAAAGCCGATAATATGCATTGACAATGAATGTGCATTGTAGTACAATACCGATGAAGGAGTGTGATCGAAATGCCCGGCGATTATAATTTGAGTGTACGTGTGGATTCTGCGTTGAAAACCCAGGCGGAGGAAGTGCTGTCTGACGTGGGGCTGACCCTGTCCGGCGCGTTTACTATGTTCTTGAAGCAGATCGTTCGGGAGCAGTCGGTGCCGCTCTCTCTGTCGCTGAACTCCAGCAACGCGGTGTATGCCGATCTTCTGGAGGCCCAGACGGAACGGATGAACGGCTATCAGGGGCGCAGCGGCAGAGATGTTCTTTCCGACATGAAACGCGCCATCGCAGAGGTCGAAACCGGTGAATAAGTATGCGGTGATCGTGTCCCGGCGGGCGGATGAGATGCTGGTCCAGCACGCCAGGTTTTTGGCGAAGGTCAGTGTGCCGGCCGCGGAGCGGATGGTATCGGAATTTGAGTCGGTGCTGGACGCTTTGGAGGACAACCCCTATCAATACCCGGTGGACGACGACTGCAATTTGCCGAAAGGCACTTATCGCAAAGCGCTGTTTTGCAAATGGTACAAGGCCCTGTTCAGCGTGAGCGGCAGCAAGGTCTACCTGGACGCGGTCGTGGACTGCAGGCAGGAAGGGCCTCTGAAATCAGCCCATTGATAAATGGCTTCTCCTTTTGACCGGACATCCGTCACGCTGCGGATGCCCGGTCTCTCCTGTTTCCCTTTGGTTGACAGGGGTATCGAGGTGTAGTAAAATGAACAAAATCGGCAGTTTATAAAGAGAGAAGGCTGTTTTATGAAAAAGGGATATGGGAAATACCTGCTCTTCCTCCTGGCCGCCGCATCGTTCCTTGTCGCCATACTGGAGGGCTTTATATACTATCGGAAATTTGACGCCACGCCCTTTTTCGAGCTGCTCCTCATCCTGCAGAACGGCATAAAGGCGTTCCTCTTTTCCCCCAACCTGTCGAGAGATGAGCAAAACACTGTGCAAAAGATGAAGCCGCAGGAAGGCGCAAGATGTCGAATGCCAGGAGGCGCAGGAC
>CANRFT010000040.1 GCA_947629955.1 uncultured Oscillospiraceae bacterium | reverse complement strand
GCGCCGTAGGCCTTCATGATCTGCCGGCGCTCCACGCTCATGGTCTCGGGCATGACGATGATGATGCGGTAGCCCCGTGCGGCGGCCACGCTGGCCAGGCCGATGCCGGTGTTGCCGGAGGTGGGCTCGATGATGACCGCGCCGGGCTTCAGCAGGCCCCTGGCCTCCGCGTCGTCGATCATGGCCTTGGCGATACGATCCTTGACGCTGCCGGCGGGGTTGAAGTACTCCAGCTTGGCCAGGATCCTGGCCTCCAGGCCCTCCTCCTTTTCGATGTGGGTCAGTTCCAGCAGCGGGGTGCCGCCGATCAGCTGGTCGGCGGATGTATAGATCTTGCTCATGGTGACAGCCTCCCGAAAGAAAGTCATTTTATTAAACCCATTTATCTGATAGGTTTATGAGGATTATACAGCGGAAGACGCTCTCTGTCAAGAAAAAAATCCACAGCGTTCCGGCGTGTTCCGGAAAAATATTGGTTGATATCCTATAAACCATGTTGTATAATAGGTTAAATCAAGGAGGGATGCGTGATGCTGATTTCCACCAAGGGCCGCTATGCCCTGCGGGTGCTGGTCGATATGGCGGAGCACCGGACCGAGGGGTATCTCCCCTTAAAGGAGATCGCCCGGCGGCAGGAGATCTCGGAGAAGTATCTGGAGAGCATCCTGAAATCCCTGGTGAAGCACAAGCTGCTCACCGGGCTGCGGGGCAAGGGGGGCGGCTACAAGCTGACCCGGGCCCCGGAGCAGTACACCGTGTGGGACGTGCTCCGGCTGACGGAGGACTCCCTGTCCCCGGTGAGCTGCCTGGAGGAGGGCGCGCCCCCATGCGGGCGGGCGGCCGCCTGCCGCACGCTTCCCCTGTGGCAGGGACTGGACAAGGTCATCCGGGAATATCTGAGCGGCGTCACCATCGCCGATCTGGTCCGGCCCGGAGAGGAAGCGGGCAACTACGTCATCTGACCGGACGCAGGCCGCCGGAGCGCCGTTTCGGCGGTTTTTTACACCTTTTGGGACAGATCCTCTGGCCGAGGCGCGAGAATCCACAAAGAATTTGCCCCGTCCAGGCCGTTTTTGGGCCCTTATGCCGTTGACAGACGGCTTTGAGACAACATATAATACACGTACTACGCTAAAGCATTAAATATGCGTAAAACAGGAGGATAATCACCATGGCAGATCGCGTTTACAACTTTTCCGCCGGACCGTCCATGCTCCCCCTTGAGGTGCTGGAGCGGGCCGGGAAGGAGATCACCAACTACCAGGGCTCCGGCATGTCCGTGATGGAGATGAGCCACCGCTCCAAGGTGTTCCAGAAGATCTTCGACGACACCAAGGCCAACTTCATCCGGCTGTTCCACGTGCCCGACAACTATAAGGTGCTGCTGCTCCAGGGCGGCGCCTCCAGCCAGTTCTCCATGGTCCCGCTGAACCTGATCGGCAAGAGCGGCAAGGCGGACTACGCCGTCACCGGCAACTTCTCCAACATCGCCTACAAGGAGGCGAAGAAGTACGGCCAGATCAACCTGGCCGCCTCCAGCGAGGATAAGAACCACACCTATATCCCCGCCCAGGACCAGCTGAAGCTGGACCCCGAGGCCAGCTACTTCTACTACTGCGCCAACAACACCATCTACGGCACCGAGTGGCAGTACGTGCCCGACACCGGGGACGTGCCCATCGTCTGCGATATGTCCTCCGACTTCCTGAGCCGTGTGGTGGACGTGTCCAAGTACGGCATCATCTTCGGCGGCGCCCAGAAGAACCTGGCCCCCGCGGGCCTCACCATCGCCGTCGTCCGGGAGGACCTGGCCGGCCATGAGCTGCCCTACACCCCGCTGATGATGAACTACAAGACCATGATCGACAAGGACTCCATGTACAACACCCCGCCCTGCTGGTGCATCTACATGCTGGGCCTGGTGCTGGAGTGGCTGGACTCCAAGGGCGGCGTGGAAGGCATGGAGAAGATCAAGCACGACAAGGCCCAGATGCTGTACGATGTGCTGGACAACTCCCGCCTGTTCACCTGCGCCGCCGAGAAGGGCTCCCGGTCCGACATGAACGTGACCTTCCGCTCCGCCGACCCGGAGCTGGACGCCAAGTTCGTGGCCGAGGCCACCGCCGCCGGCTTCGTCAACCTGAAGGGCCACCGCAACGTGGGCGGCATGCGGGCCTCCATCTACAACGCCATGCCCACCGAGGGCGTGGAGAAGCTGGCCGACTTTATCAAGGCGTTCGACAAGAACAACTGAGAGGGGCGTTTCGCCGTGGGCCTGTTTGACTTCCTGAAAAAGAAGCCCGCTGCCCCCGCCCGGGATCTGCGGGCCGACCTGGAGCTGGCGAAGGAGATCTTCGCCGAGATCCAGGCGGAGACCGCCCGGCCCGTCCTCCGCTACAGGCTGGAGGAGGGGGAGCCCTCCCTCTTTGACAGCAAGGCGGGCGGCACGCCTTACCTGCCCCACGGCGAGCCGTGGCCCCTGGACGCCAACGGCGCGTCCATGGACCTGCTGGCCCAGATCGACTGCGCGGCGCTGGCCGGTCTGCCGGACTTCCCCCATCAGGGCCTGCTGCAATTCTTCATCGCCCGGGACGACGTGTACGGCATCGACTTCGGCGACGGCACCGCCCAGACCGGCTTCCGGGTGCTGTACTGGGAGAGCGTGGACCGCTCCGTCACGGCGGAGGAGGTCAATGCCAGGCGTCCCGCCCCTCCGGCGGACAGCGAGGAATACACCCCCGTCCTGAAGCCCTGCCGCATTGTCTTTGCCGCCCCGGAGGTCCAGGGCCTGACCCAGAGCGACTACCACTTCGACGAGCTGTTCCTCCGGAAGTGGAATGAGCGCCGGCCGGAGGACCCGCTGGAAAAGGTCTGGAAGTTCTTCCAGCGCTTCCCGGAGAACGAGCGGCCCTATAACGTCTTTGATCAGCCCGCCCCCTTTGAGGGACCCGACCAGCAGATGGGCGGTTATCCATTTTTCGTCCAGGAGGACCCCCGGTATCAGCCGAAATACCGCGCCTTTGACGTGCTGCTCTTCCAGTTGGACAGCGAACAGCGGGACCGGCGGGACCTGATTATATGGGGCGACTGCGGCGTGGGGAACTTCTTTATCAGCCCCGCGGCATTGAAAAACAGAGATTTCTCCCAGGTGCTCTACAACTGGGACTGCGGCTAAATCATTTGAGGTGATTCATTATGTTCAACATCAAGACCATGAACAAGATCGCGGCGGTGGGGCTGAACCGCCTGCCCGCCGACAATTTTACCGTCAGCGACAGCGCGGAGAACGAGGACGGCATCCTGGTCCGCTCCGCCAAGCTCCACGACTATAGCTTCCCCGCCAGCCTGCTGGCCATCGCCAGGGCCGGGGCCGGCACCAACAACATCCCCGTGGACAAGTGCGCCGAAGCTGGCATCGTGGTATTCAACACTCCCGGCGCCAACGCCAACGCCGTAAAGGAGCTGGTCCTGTGCGGCCTGCTGCTGGCCTCCCGTGACATCGCCGGCGGCATCGCGTGGGTCAAGGACCAGGCCAAGACCGAGGGCGTGGACGTGGCCGCCGCCGTGGAGAAGGGCAAGTCCGCCTTCGTGGGCCCCGAGCTCTACCGCAAGACCCTGGGCGTGGTGGGCCTGGGCGCCATCGGCGCGCTGGTGGCCAACATCGGACTGAACATGGGCATGGACGTGTACGGCTACGACCCCTTCCTGTCCGTGGACGCCGCCCTGCGGCTGGACCGCCACGTGAAGGTGGTCAAGGACGTGAACGAGCTGTACCGCAACTCTGACTATATCACCCTCCACGTCCCTGCCAACGCCAACACCAAGGGCAGCGTCAACGCCGCCGCCATCGCCAACATGAAGGACGGCGTCCGCATCGTCAACATGGCCCGGGGCGAACTGGTGAACGACGCCGATATGCTGGCGGCCCTCCAGTCCGGCAAGGTGGCCCGGTACGTCACCGACTTCCCCAACAACACCGTCACCCTGGCCGACGGCGTGGTGCCCACCCCCCATCTGGGCGCCTCCACCCCCGAGAGCGAGGACAACTGCGCGGTGATGGCCGCCGACGAGCTGCGGGACTACCTGGAGAACGGCAACATCCGCAACAGCGTCAACTATCCCAGCGTGGCCATGGACCGCTCCGGCGTCCAGCGGCTGTGCGTGTTCCACAAGAACATCCCCAATATGCTGGCCAGCATCACCGCGGCCCTGTCCGCCGACGGGGTCAACGTGGAGAACATGACCAACAAGTCCAAGGGCGAGTACGCCTATACCATGCTGGACCTGGGCACGCCCGCCGCCGAGGCCGCCCTGGCCCACATCAGGGCCATCGACGGCGTCATCCGCATCCGGGTCATCTGAACAGGATACGACAAGAAGAGGGCCGCTCCCGCCGGGAGCGGCCCTCTTGCGTTTGTCCTTTGTTTTGTTCAGAGCTCCAGCAGATGCCGGCCGTAGGCGGTCATTTTCAGCTCGCTTCCCAGCTTGCGCAGATGGGCCTGATCGATCCAGCCCTCCCGCCAGGCCAGCTCCTCGATGCAGCCCACATAGCTGCCGCCTCGCTGGAGGTCGTGGATGGTCTGGGCGGCGGACAGCATACTGTCGGCATTGCCCGCGTCCATCCACACGTAGTTGTCCTCCAGGGGGATGACCCGCAGGCGGCCCTGGCGCAGGAAGGCCAGGTTCACGTCGGTGATCTCCAGCTCGCCCCGGGCGGAGGGCGTCATGTTGGCGGCAATGTCCAGGGCCTCCGCCTTGTAGAAATACAGGCCGGGGACGATATAGTCAGACTTGGGATGCTCCGGCTTCTCCTCGATGGAGATGGCCCTGCCGGTCTCGTCGAACTCCACCACGCCGAAGGGCCGGGGATCGTCCACCTTACAGCCGAACACGGTGGCGCCGGGATTGCCGGCGGCGGCCCTTTTCAGCATATCGGCGAAGCCCTCTGCCCAGAAGATGTTGTCTCCCAGCACCAGGCACACGTCGTCCCCGTCCAGGAAGTCCCGGCCGATGAGCAGCGCGTCGGCGATGCCCCGCGCCACCGGCTGGACGGTGTAGTGGATGTTCATGCCCAGCTGCATCCCGTCCCGCAGCAGGGTGTAGAAGGTGCCCTCCTCGCCGGGGGGGACGATGACCAGCACCTCCCGGATGCCGGCTTGGATCAGCACTGACAGGGGGTAATAGATCAGCGGCTTGTCGTACACGGGAAGCAGCGGCTTGCAGACCGGGCGGGTCATGGGATAGAGCCGGGTCCCCCGCCCGGCGGCCAGAATAATGCCTTTCATCTGTTGACCTCCATGCGCCCAGGGCGCATTTCATTTTGAAAATACTGTGACGATTATACAGACAAGCGGGGAAAATGTCAATGGCGGGCGAAGGGAAGGCCCAATGGGTGCAGCGCCTGTTGACAGCTTCCTGAATATGTATTATAATACCTCATGTTGATTGACCTTTGGAGGTTTCAGTTTATCATGAGTTTTGATCTGAATTGATACAGTAAATGAGCCGCGATGAAAACGCGGGCGTATGCCCGCGCTTTTGCCGTGGCATTTTTGCGCCCAAAAACGGGTCAAAATACGTATCAGGAAAGGTCAAAACCATGAAAATCAAACGAAATATTTATCTTATGTACGCCATTTCCTTTTTAATGGGTATGGTGTTTTACGCGCCTGTCGCTTCCATGTACCGTCAGGCGCGGGGCCTGGGTCTGGGACAGATCGCGCTCATCGAAAGCGTCTCCTTTATCCTCTCTTTATGTATGGAGCTGCCCTGGGGCCTCATTGCGGACCGGATCGGTTACCGCTGGACCATGATCGCCAGCTGCGGCGTATTGTTGGCGTCCAAACTCGTTTTCTGGCGAGCCCACGGCTTCGGGATGTTTCTGCTGGAACGTTTTCTGCTCAGCGTTTCCATAGCCGGATCAAGCGGCGTGAGCGACAGTATCCTGTATCTGTCCTGCGAAGAAAAAGACAGTCAGAAGGTGTTCGGCTGGTACTCTGCTTTCGGTACGATCGGTCTTGTACTGTGTACAGGATTGTTCTCCCTCTACATGAGCGAGGATTACGATCTTGCGGCTCTGGCCACGGTGGGCAGCCACGTCCTGGCAGCGCTGCTGACCCTGGGGCTGCGGGAGGTGCGCCCGCCGGAACGGGAGTGCCGGGACCAGCTCCGGGATTTTTGGCGGATTTTGAAACAGACACTGCTTGACCGGCGGTTTTTGCTGCTGTTGGCGGCCGTGACGCTTTACGGAGAGACCGTTCAGACGGTGACTGTATGGCTGAACCAGAATCAATATCTCCGCTGCGGCATGAGCGCTCAAACCATAGGCTGGGTCTACATTGCCGTCACACTGGCGTCCATGACCGGGGCGTTTTCCCAGACTGTGACGGAAAGGCTGGGCCGTCTCCGTCTGGCGGCGGGAACGATTCTTTTGGCGGGTATCCTCTGCGCCGCATTGGCTGTCACCCGTTCGGCGGCGCTGTCCGTGGGGTGCGTCATGGCTTTGGAGGCCAGCTGCGGACTGGTCTCGCCACTGTTCAGCCAGGTGTGGAACCGGCAGGTGCGCACCGCTGATCGGGCCACCCAGCTGAGCATCTTCGCCGTCATCGGCGACGTGATCTCCGCCGGCGGTTCACTGGTCTATGGCCAGATCGCGGACAGAACCCTGTCCGGCGCGTTTTGGCTGGGCGCGGCCGCCTGCGCTCTGTGCGGGGCGGCAGTGCTGGCCTGCCGCCGGTATTTCAGTGGCGGGCCGGAGGGATAAGACCGGTCGGACCGCCCCGTCTCCGGCGGCCTTCTCCCATCCCCTTGACTTTACGGTTTTCCGGGGGTAAAATAGGGCCAAATCCATTATAAAAAGGAAATGATGTTGTCATGACCAAGATCGACATTTTCTCCGGCTTCCTCGGCGCCGGCAAGACCACCCTCATCAAGAAGCTGCTGGCCGAGGCGTACCAGGGTGAGAAGCTGGTGCTCATCGAGAACGAGTTCGGCGAGATCAGCGTGGACGGCGGCTTCCTCAAGGAGACCGGCGTGGAGATCTCCGAGATGTCCTCCGGCTGCATCTGTTGCTCCCTGGTGGGCGACTTCGGCGACGCGCTGAAAAAGGTGCTCTCCCAGTTCCACCCCGACCGCATCCTCATCGAGCCCTCCGGCGTGGGCAAGCTGTCTGATGTGATCGTGGCGGTGCAGAACGTGGCCGACCAGGAGCCTGAGCTCCACCTGAACAGCTTCGTCACCGTGGTGGACGCCACCAAGGTCAAGGGCTATATGAAGAACTTCGGTGAGTTCTACAACAACCAGGTGGAGAGCGCCGGCACCCTGATCCTGTCCCGGACCCAGAACCTGTCCCAGGAGCGGCTGGAGCAGATGGTGGCTCTGCTGCGGGAGAAGAACTCCAAGGCCGCCATCATCACCACCCCCTGGAGCGACCTGGACGGCAAGACCATCCTGACCGCCATGGAGAAGCCCTCCCTGGAGGAGGAGATGCTGGCCCACATGCGGGCGGAGCACGAGGCCCACGAGGCGGAGCATCACCACCACCATCACGACCACGACCATGAGCATGAGGGTGAAGAGCACGAGCACCATCACCACCATGACCATGAGCACGAGGACGAGGAGCACGAGCACCACCATCATCACGACCATGACCACGAGGAGCACGACCACGACCACGGGGAGGAGTACTCCTGCGGCTGCCACGACCACGATCATCATCACCACCACCATGACGCCGATGAGGTGTTCACCAGCTGGGGCCAGGAGACCGTGAAGCCCTTTGACAAGGCGGAGCTGGAGAAGATGCTGGCCGAACTGGACATCGGCGAGTGCGGCGCCATCCTGCGGGCCAAGGGCATCGTGCGGAGCGCCGCCGGCGGCTGGCTCCACTTCGACTACGTGCCCGAGGAGTGGTCCGTCCGGGAGGGGCCCGCCGACTTCACCGGCCGGCTGTGCGTCATCGGCGCGGACCTGAAAGAGGACAAGTTGGCCGCCCTGTTCAGCCTGTAAGGAGCGGCCATGGAGATCCCTGTATACCTCTTTGCCGGCTTTTTGGACAGCGGCAAGACCACCTTCATCAACGGCGTGCTCCAGGACGGCTTCGCCCTGGAGGATCGCACCCTGCTCCTCTGCTGTGAGGAGGGGAACGAGGAGTACGATCCCAAGGCCCTGCGGAACGTCGATGTGGTGAACGTGGAGGGGGAGGTCTATCTGACGAAAGACTTCCTCAAAAAGTGCGAGAAGCGGTACAAGCCCAGGCAGATCATGATCGAGTTCAACGGCATGTGGTCCCTGTCCAAGTTCTATCAGGAGGCCCTGCCCAGCAACTGGATCCTCTATCAGATCATGACCACGGTGGAGGCCGCCACCTTTGACGTGTACGCCAAGAACCTGGGCCAGATGATGATGGAGAAGCTCACCAACGCGGATATGATCATCTTCAACCGCTGCGACGAGAAGCTCCGCGCCTCCCTCCGGGCCCGGAATCTGAAGCTGGTGAACCGCCGGGCCTCTATGTACCTGGAAAACACCGACGGCACCAGCGAGGAATATGACGACGGCAGCGTCTGCCCCTTCGACCTGTCCAAAGAGGTCATCGACATCCCAGACGACGACTTCGGCGTGTGGTACGTGGACGTGATGGACCACCCGGAGCGCTATGTGGACAAGGTCATCCACTGCAAGGCGGTGGTGGCCCACCTGAAGCAGTACCCCGGCGAGGTGGTGCTGGGCCGGTTCGCCATGACCTGCTGCGCCGCCGACATCAGCTTCCTGGGGGTGGTGGCCCGGGGCGGAGGCTTCAACTCCTTCGGCAACCGGGCCTGGGTGGAGGTCACCGCCCGGATGGCCCTGGAGCCCCACAAGGCCTATGAGGACAAGGGCCCCATCCTCTACGTCACCGAGCTGCTGCCGGCCAAAAAGCCGGAGCAGGAGGTCCTGTCCTTCTGAATCAAACAGACAAAACGAGCCCCCGCCGCATCGAACTGCGGCGGGGGCTTTTGCTGTCAGGAAGGTCTATTCCACATCGACTACGCGCTCGCCGGAGGACTCCTTGAGGGTGTAGACGGTAAAGCCGTCGTAGTACAGCTCACCGTCCTGGGCGCCGGGCTCCTCACTCATGCAGCTGTCCACATAGTTGGAGCCGTTGGGCCTGCCGATGGCGGAGTAGAGCGAACTGACCTGGGCGCCGATGTACTGCCTGGCGGTGGCCTTCAAATCGGGCTTGGGTGTGGGCTCCGGGGTGGGGGCAGGCGTGGGCTCCGGCGTGGCCGGGGCCTGGGTGGGCGCGGAGGTGGGCTCCGCGGTGGCCGGGGCCTCGGTGGGCTTTGGCGTGGGCTTTGCGGTCTCGGTCGGCTTCTGTGTAGGCTTCGCGGTGGGGGCGGCGGTGGCGGCCTGAGTGGGCTCCGGCTCCTCGGAGGGCTCCTCAGAGGCCGCCTCGCTGGGCTCGGCAGAGGGCTCCTCCGTGGGTTCGGCGGTGGGGGGCTCAGTGGCCTCGGGAGTGGGTTCCGACGTCTGAGCGGCGGCGGGGTCCTCCGTCGGCGGATCGGTGGGGGCGGCGGCCTGCTGTCCGCAGGCGCAGAGAGACAGCGCCAGAATCAGCGCCAGGATCAAAGCAAACGGATTTTTCATTGTCGTTCCCTCCGTGCGGCTCACTTGCGGTACATCCAGTAGTCTCTGGTATCCTTGAAGCCGTAGAAATACCACAGATAATTGTCGCGATGATAGGTGTTCAGCTGTCTCCACTCCAGCTGGGTGTCGTAGATGAGGCCGTCGATCTCTACCCAGGCGTGGTCCTGAGCCTTGCCGCCGGAGTGGATGTTCACCCCCAGGGTGCCGCTGTAGATCTTGGCGTCGTACCCGATCCAGCGGCTGAGATACCAGAACACCGAGGCGTAGCAGTAGCAGTTGCCCTTGCCGGTCTGGAGCATCACCTTGGCGGCATCCCGGGTGAAGGAGGTGTCCCCCACGGGATAGTGGGACCGGCCCAGGTAGGTATAGGTGTCCCGGACATAGGCGTACAGGGCCTTCCGCATCTCCTCCCGGCTCATGGAGGAGTCGGTGTGCTTCAGGACGATCTCCCGCAGCTGCCCGTCGATCCAGCTGTCGCCGGAGGTAAAGCGGCCGTCGGCCCCGGCGGTGAAGCCGTTTTTGGCCCGGCCCCGGAGGATGTCCTTGGCGGAGGTGTCGTAGTAATAGCTCCAGCCGTCGATCAGGTGGGCGCCCTCGGCGCGGAAGCCGTCGGGCAGGCCGGTGTCCGCCTCCGTCCAGGAGGTCCAGGTCTCTCCGTCTGCCCCGAAAGCGTGCTGATGGGGCACGGTGGCCTCCATCACGTCCCCGTAATACCACGCGCCGGGGACCACGTCCAGGTAGAGGGCGGGGCGCTCAGCGTCGATGACGGTCTTGTCTCCCGCACGGCCCAGCGCCCGGTTGAGCAGGGCCACCCCGTCGCTGCGGTGGAGGGGATCGCGGGAGTTCATGCGGCCGTGCTCGTCACCCTCCAGCCAGCCGTAGGCTTTGGCGGAGAGGATGTAGGGGGCGTTTTCATCGTCGGGGTCCACGTCGGGGAACTGCTCGGCGTCGGTGCGGAGGGGGAAGAAAGCGGTGATATAGCGGACGAATTCCCCGCGGGTGATGACCTCGTCCCCGCGGAACGTGTCCTCGTCCGGGCGGATGACTCCCAGGGAGCCCAGCTCCAGCGCCGCGTCATAGTACCAGCTGTCGGCGGACACGTCGGTGTAGCTGACGGTGACAGGGACTTTTTCCGCCAGCAGGCGGCAGAGCATCAGGGCGGCCTCGCCCCGGGTGATGCGGGCGTCAGGGGCAAAACAGCCATCCCCTGTGCCCTCGATGTAATTGATGTGCTGTTCCGTGTTCAGTGTCACGCCGGCGGCGGGTCCGTCAGCCGGGGGCGGGGGCAGGATATCCTCGTCCGGGGCGGCGGCCAGGGCGGCCGGAGCTATGGACAGCGCCATGGACAGCGCCAGCAGGAGCGTGAGGATTCGTTTTGCCATATGGATCCCTCCAAAGATCAGTGTGAGTGGTTCAGCCTGTCACGGCGTCCGCCGCCATCCAGACGTTGTCTGCCTGATAGAGCACCGACAGCTCCCCCGCCGCCGCGGGCTCCGGCACGATGAGACCGAAGCCGTTATTCTCCAGCCGGAAGGCCTCGTAACACGTCCCGTCGGCCAGGAGATAGACGGGGGCGCCGGCGTCCGGCTCCGCCGGCAGCGTGCCGGTGAGCTGTACGCAGCCCTCGGTGTACCGGGCAGGCTCGACGGTCAGAGCCGCGGCCGCCCCGGAGGGCGCCGCCTCGGGGGCCTGCCGCTGGGGGGCGGGCATCTGGGGGATGTTCTGGAGCAGATAGTCCAGGTTGCGCTCCACCAGCTCCACCACCACATACCCGGCGGAGCGCTGGGCGAGAAGGTCCAGCCGGTAGGCGGCGGACCTTGAGAACAGAGCGGAGCCGAAGCTGTCCGCCAGATAGGGGTAGAGCAGATTGCCGAAGGAGTCCCGGAACATGAGCAGGGACCCTTCGCCCTCTTTGGCGGTCATGATGGTGATGTTCTCCGCCGAGCGGATGGGCTCCTCATACTCGAAGGTCAGCGCGCCGCCGTAGACCTGGTCGTCCTCCATGCGGGTACCGGCGGGGCAGAGCATCTCATACAGGTCGCCGAGATGGACGGGCTCAGGGGAGAAGGGGCCGCTGTAGTAGTCAGAGGTCCGGCCCAGCGCCCCATTGATGGCGTCCGCCGCCAGGGCAGCCCCCTTGGAGTTCCAATGGGAGTCCTGGGTGAAGTACAGGGTCTCGTCCTCCCCGCCGATGAGGGAGAACAGGTCCAGGTAGGGGATCCCCTCGTCCTCCAGGGCGGCGGCCAGGCGGTCCGCGTTTTTCTCGGCGGAGAACACCGTCAGATCGGGCATGTGCTCCGGGTAAAGACTATTCTTGTTGGGGGCGATGGTGAACAGGAATCTTGCCCCCTGGCCCTCGCAGTACTCCCGGACCAGCGCCAGATTTCGGGCGGCGGAGAGAATGTCCCCGTCGGACATCGGGCCGGAGCCGGTGTAGTCGTCCAGGGTGTCCCGGTAGTAGAGCCAGCCGTCCTTTCCCAACACCACTCCGTCGGAGATGGAGGAGCGGAGCAGGGCGGCGTTCCCCTCCGACCAGGCGGTGATCATAGGCTGCCGCAGGAAGAAGTGGTCCTGGAGATAGTCCCCCAGCTGGGAGAGGTACTCGGTGTTCCAGTTCCCGTCTATGTCCCTGAGCTGCGGCAGGGGGGAGAGGATCTGGTTGCCGCCGGCCTCCTCCTCCCGGCCCGCCAGCATCCCCAGGGAGGGGATCAGGCACAGGACCAGGATCAGGGCGATAAAGCAGATGGAAACGATCTTCTTTGTCATGCCTCCGCCCTCCTCAGAACTGATTGTAGATGAAGGGCTGGAAGTTCCCGCCGGCGGCGGCCAGCATACAGACCACGAACAGAGCGGCTGTCCCGACCAGCGACAGGCCGGTGAGCCAGCTCCGGGCGGTCTCGCCCAGGGAGGAGATCTTTGCCCGCAGCCAGGGGACGATGGGCAGGCTGCCCGCGATCCCGGCGCACAGGGCCAGCCACGCCGAGGGGGCGATCCGCTCCAGGGCGGTGACCGCCGCGGGGACCGGCGAGACCGGGACGAACATGGCCCGGAACACGCCCAGGGCGTTGGCCGGGGAGGAGGCCCGGAACAGGACGAAGCCCAGGCACACCAGGATCAGGGTATAGACGTGGCCGAATATCCTGCCGGGAGCGGTCTTTTGAAAGTCCTTCAGCCCGGATGCGGCGCAGTTCTCCAGCACGCTGAACGCCCCGTGCCACAATCCCCACAGCAGAAACGTCCAGGCTGCCCCGTGCCACAGGCCGCTGACGGCGAACACGATCAGCAGGTTGAGACACTTGCGGACCTTGCCCCGCCGCCCGCCGCCCAGGGGGATGTAGAGATAGTCCTGGAACCAGGAGGACAGGGAGATGTGCCACCGCTTCCAGAAATCCCGGAGCGAGGTGGCGATATAGGGGTAGTCGAAGTTCTCCGGGGTGTCAAAGCCGAACATCCTGCCCAGACCGATGGCCATGTCGGAATAGCCGGAGAAATCGAAATAGAGCTGGACAGTGTAGGCGATGGCGCCCAGCCAGGCCAGGGCCATGCCGGCGTCCCCGCCCAGTTCAAAGGCCTTGTCAGCGATGGGGGCCACGGAACCGGCGATGAGCAGCTTTTTCGCCAGGCCCACCGTGAACCGGCGCAGGCCCAGGGCGGCGCCCTCAGCGGTGACGGTCCGGTCTTTTATCTGGCCGGCGAACTGCCCGAACCGGGCGATGGGCCCGGAGGTCACCTGGGGGAAGAAGGAGACGTACAGCAGCACGCTGAAAAAGCCTCCGGCCTCGCCGCCGCGGTATACGTCGATGACGTAGCTCATGGCCTTGAAGGTGAAGAAGGAGATGCCCACCGGGACGGCCAGCTCCCACGCCGGAAGGGACAGGGAGAACAGACCGTTGGCTGTCTCCGTCAGCAGGGTCAGATATTTGAAGCACACCAGCAGGGCGATGTTCAAAATCACCGCGGCGGCTATGACCGGCTTGCTTTTCCGCCGACTCAGGATGGCCCCCGCGGCCCAGTTGAGCAGGGCGGAGAGCAGCAGGATCGCCATCCCCTGCCACCGGCCCAAGGCATAGAACACCAGACCTGCCAGCAGCAAAAAGCCGTTTTTCAGCTTTTGCCCCGGTACGATGTAGTACAGCAGGAGGGCGGCGGGAAAGAAGAAGAACAGAAACAGCGTTGAGTTTAGATCCATGTCTCTGTCCCCCTTGTCGATTCCTGTCAACGGTTCAATATTATATAAGATACGGGCTTCAAAATCAATAGCGCCGGACGCTTTTTTTGAGCGAAGTATTTCCAGCCGGGCGGGGCCCGCGCACATGAAACGGGACCCGTCCGCATAGATTGTACCATCGCTCAAAAACGGGAGGGTCCGTCTATGGACTGGAAGGAACGACTGACAAAATGGCTCAGGGGGACCAAGATCCTCTACCTGCGCCGGAGGCTCATCGTGGCGGGGGCGTGCCTGCTGGCCGCCGCCCTGATGCTCACCGTGGTGAACAGCCCCGCGGTGGTGGGGGCCTCGGCCACCACCCGCCAGCTGCCCATCTACTGCGTGCAGAAGGATTACAAGGTGCTGTCCATCAGCTTTGACGCCGCCTGGGGCAACGAGGACACCCAGACGCTCATCGACATCCTGGGCAAGTATAACGTGAAGGCCACCTTCTTCGTGGTGGGGCAGTGGGCGGACAAATACCCCGAGTCGGTAAAGGCCCTGTCCGACGCCGGCCACGAGGTCATGGGCCATTCCAACAAACACGACCACTTCAACAGCCTCACCACCAGGCAGATCGTCGACGACATCAACGCCTGCAACGACAAGATCGAGGCGGTCACCGGGGTGCGGCCCACCCTGTTCCGCTGCCCCTACGGGGAGTATGACGATCACGTCATCAGCGCGGTGCGCTCTCTGGGCATCGAGCCGATCCAATGGGACGTGGACAGCCTGGACTGGAAGGACCTCTCCGCCGCCGACATCACCAAGCGGGTGACCGCCAAGGTCCAGCCCGGGTCCATCGTGCTGTTCCACAATGCCGCCCTCCACACCCCGGAAGCCCTGCCCGGCATCATCGAGAAGCTGCTCCAGGATGGCTATACCTTCGTGCCCATCTCGGAGCTGATCATGCACGGCACCTGCGACCGGGACTACCGCATCGACCACACCGGCAGGCAGTGCCCCTGCCAGTGATGTAACCGGCGTTTTGCGCGGACGGTCCGCTCCGAATGGGGGCCTGGGCCTGCGCAAAATGTCAAAAATCACAAAAAACGGGTTTTGACCATGTTGAAACCTGTTTTTTGCACTAAAAATTTGCATGTGTGCAATTTTATATTGACAAAAATGCGTTTCATGCTATACTTAAGTGCAGAAACGGGAGAACAAAGACGTTCCTTGCCCACTGGGGCGGAGCGTCTTTTTTGTCACCGTGACCAAAACCCGGAAATCAAATTCAGCCGGAACGATACTATATTACCGGCGCCGGAAAGGGGAAGTCAATATGAGCTACAGCAAAGAAGACATCATCCGCATGGTAAAGGAAGAGGACGTCAAGTTCATCCGCATGCAGTTCACCGACATTTTCGGCCAGCTGAAGAACGTGGCCATCACCGCCTCCCAGATCGAAAAGGCGGTCAACAACCAGATCATGCTGGACGGCTCCTCCATCGAGGGCTTCGTCCGCATCAATGAGTCCGACCAGTACCTCTATCCCGATCTGGACAGCTTCGTGATCTTCCCCTGGCGGCGCCAGCACAAGGTGGCCCGCCTGATCTGCGACATCCACAACCCCGACGGCTCCTCCTTCGTGGGCGATCCCCGGGGCGTGCTGGAGCGGGTGCTGGAGAAGGCCAGGGGCATGGGCTACGACGAGTTCAACGTGGGTCCCGAGGCGGAGTTCTTCCTGTTCCAGACCGACGAGGAGGGCAAGCCCACCACCAAGACCAATGACGAGGCCGGCTACTTCGATCTGGGCCCCCTGGACCACGGCGAGTCCACCCGGCGTGAGATCTGCCTGGATCTGGAGCAGATGGGCTATGAGATCGAGGCCAGCCACCACGAGGTGGCCCAGGGCCAGCACGAGATCGACTTCAAGTACGCCCCCGCCCTGGAGTGCGCCGATAAGATCATGACCTTCAAGCTGGCGGTCAAGACGGTGGCCCAGAAGAACGGCCTCCACGCCACCTTCATGCCCAAGCCCATTTTCGGCATCAACGGATCCGGCATGCACACCAATATGTCCCTGTTCCGCAAGGGCAAGAACGTGTTCTATGACGCTGACGGCGACAAGGGCCTGTCCAAGGAGTGCTACAGCTTCATTGCCGGCATCCTCCACCACATGAAGGGCATGGCCGCCATCACCAACCCCCTGGTCAACTCCTACAAGCGGCTGGTGCCCGGCTACGAGGCCCCCTGCTATATGGCCTGGTCCGCCTCCAACCGGTCCGCCCTGATCCGTATCCCCGCCGCCCGGGGCCAGTCTACCCGCGTGGAGCTGCGCTGCCCCGATCCCGCCTGCAACCCCTATCTGTCTCTGGCCGTGTGCCTGGCCGCCGGTCTGGACGGCATCGAGAAGGGCATGACCCCGCCCCCCGAGATCACCGAGAACATCTTTGCCATGACCCCCGCCACCCGGCGCCGCCGGGGCATCGAGGCCCTGCCCGGCTCCCTGGAGGAGGCCCTCGTCGCCATGAAGAAGGATAAGCTGGTCATGGAGACTCTGGGCGAACACGTGAGCAGCCAATATATCGCCGGCAAGGAGGCCGAGTGGGACGAGTACCGCACCCGCGTCTCCAGCTGGGAGCGCGACAAGTACATGATCAACTACTGATCCGCGGCCCGTCCCCGCCGAAACCAAAGGAGTGAGGGACTATGTGGAAGGTGATCGTGGCCTTTGAGAACAGCGCCAACGCCGTGCGCATCAAGGAGACCCTGGAGAGCAGCGGCGACTTCTCGTGTCTCGTCTGCCGCAGCGCCGCCGGCGTGAAGCGGGCGGTGAGGAAACTGCGGATCCGCACCGTGGTGTGCGGATTCAAGCTGGCCGACCAGTCCTGTGAGGCGATGTTCCGCGATCTGCCGGCCGGCTGCTCCATGCTGATGGTGGCTCCCCAGACCCGGCTGGAGCTGTGCGAAACGGAGGGCATCTTCAGGCTCCAGTCGCCGGTCCGCCGGGGGGAGCTGCTGGCCTCGGTGCGGATGCTGGCCCAGTTCCAGCACGCCGCCCCCAGGGGGAAGGGCAAAGGGCCCGCCCAGCGCTCCGAGGAGGAGCAGGCCCTGGTGGCCCGGGCCAAGGCGGTGCTCATGGACCGCCACGGCATGACCGAGGAGCAGGCCCACCGGTTCCTGCAAAAGCAGAGCATGGACGCGGGCGCCAAGCTCACCGACACGGCAAAACTGATCCTGTCCCAGGAATAAGACGAGGCGGCGGCCCACCGGGCCGCCGCCTTTTCGCGCATTGCGGGCAAATCCCATAGGGGAGAGGCGAATTTGCAAGTAAAAACCAATCAACTTGCCGATTGACTGAAAAACGGTCGTATAGTACAATAGGAAAAACGCATTTTTGCAAGTCGATATGAAAAATGCAAGAAGAGGGTGACCCCATGAGAACAGACGGACAGGAGCGGCCCCAGGCGCCGCTGTACGATCCCAGATTTGAGCACGACAACTGCGGCATCGGCGCGGTGGTGGACATCCAGGGCCGCAAGTCCCACGACACGGTGGACGCGGCGCTGAAGATTGTGGAGAAGCTGGAGCACCGGGCCGGCAAGGACGCCGAGGGCAAGACCGGCGACGGCGTGGGCGTGATGCTGCAGATCTCCCACAAGTTTTTCAAGAAAGCGGCGGCGGAGTGCGGCTTCGAGCTGGGCGGCGAGCGGGACTACGGCGTGGGGATGTTCTTCTTCCCCCAGGAGACCCTCCGCCGGATGCAGGCTATGAAGATGTTCGAGCTGATCACAGCCAAGGAGGGCATGGAATTCATCGGCTGGCGGCAGGTGCCCGTCTGCCCGGAGGTGCTGGGCCACAAGGCCCTGGCCAAAATGCCCTGCATCATGCAGGGGTTCGTCCGCCGGCCCGCCCATCTGGACAGGGGCCTGCCCTTCGACCGGCGGCTGTACATCGTCCGCCGGGAGTTCGAGCAGTCCAACGACAACACCTACGTGGCCTCCCTCTCCAGCCGGACCATCGTCTACAAGGGGATGTTCCTGGTGGGGCAGCTGCGGCAGTTCTATGCGGACCTCCAGAGCGAGGACTACGAGACCGCCATCGCCCTGGTCCACTCCCGGTTCTCCACCAACACCAACCCCTCCTGGGAGCGGGCCCACCCCAACCGGTTCAT
>CANRFT010000039.1 GCA_947629955.1 uncultured Oscillospiraceae bacterium | reverse complement strand
GCAGGTTCCTCACGCGTTACTCACCCGTCCGCCACTAAGTAACCCAGTCCGTTGGACGAATCCTCCTTCTTGGGCACCCCGTTCGACTTGCATGTGTTAAGCACGCCGCCAGCGTTCATCCTGAGCCAGGATCAAACTCTCAATAAAATCGTATCTATACAGCCTCTCGGCTGCACAAATCATTTCATTGAAGCCAGTTTCCTGTCTTCATTTAGAATCAACGAGAACCTTCTACACTGTTTTACCAGTACAGAAGGAACTCTACTTTCCTTCTGGTGCTTTCTGTCTTCGTTGTTTAATTTACAAGGTGCAAACCCGCGCCGCTTCTCACAGCGGGGAATTTTATTATACATCCCCGTCGTTGCATTGTCAAGAACAAATTTTGCCGATCCCCGGTGTTTCTTTGCTCCCGACGTTGCCTTCCGCAACGCGCTCCGCTAATATAACACGCCTTGCGGCCATTTGTCAACACCTAATTTTCATTTTTTCAAAAGTTTTTTCTGCCGCTGTTCCGTCCCTCCCCGCATTGCCTTTTTCGTCCGGCTGTGGTATGCTGTGTATATAATAAATGTAGGGGAGGGCCCCCCTGTGCTGCTGATCCAAAACCTGAAATTACCCGTGGGAGCCGGGCCGGACGATCTTCGCCTGGCCGCCGCCAGGGCGCTCTCCCTCTCCCTGGAGGACATCCAGTCGCTGACCCTCCGCCGCCAGTCCATCGACGCCCGCAAAAAGTCCGACGTCCATCTGGTCTGCGCCGCCGCCGTCACCTTATATAATGAGAAAGAGGCCGCAGTCCTCCGCCGCGCCCCCAAAAATGTCGTCCGGCTGGAGGAGAGGCCCTACCTCCCGCCCGCGTCCGGCCGCCCTCTCCCCCACCCCCCGGTGGTGGTAGGGATGGGCCCCGCGGGACTGTTCGCCGCCCTGACCCTGGCCCGGGCGGGCCTGCCTCCCATCATCCTGGAGCGGGGCCGGGACGTGGACGCCCGCGCCGCCGACGTGGAGCGCTTCTGGGCGGTTGGCGCCCTCTCCCCCTTCTCCAACGTCCAGTTCGGCGAGGGCGGCGCGGGGACCTTCTCCGACGGCAAGCTGACCACCGGCGTCAACGACCCCCGCATCTCCCACGTCTTCGACGTGTTCGTCTCCCACGGCGCGCCCGAGGACATCAGGTGGTCCCACCGGCCCCACATCGGCACCGACGTGCTCCGGGACGTGGTGAAGTCCATGCGGCGGGAGCTGCTTTCCCTGGGCGCGGACGTCCGCTTTGAGCACCGGCTGGTGGGATTGGAACGGGCAGACGACCGCCTCACCGCCGTCACCGTGGAATCCCCGGAGGGCACATACCGCCTCCCCTGCGAGGCGCTGGTGCTGGCCCCCGGCCACTCCGCCCGGGACACCTTCCAAATGCTGTACGAGGTCGGCCTGCCCATGGAGCGCAAGCCCTTCGCCATCGGTGTGCGCATCGAGCACAGCCAGGAGGCGGTGAGCCGGGCCCAGTACGGGGACTTCTGGGACAGGCTGCCCGCCGCCGACTACAAGCTGGCCTGTCACCTGCCCTCGGGCCGGTCGGCTTTCACCTTCTGCGTCTGCCCCGGCGGGCAGGTGGTGGCCGCCGCCTCCGCCCCCGGCCAGGTGGTCACCAACGGGATGTCCCTTCGGGCCCGGGACGGCGTCAACATCAACGGCGGCCTGCTGGTGGGCGTGTCCCCTGACGACTTCGGCGGCGCGGACCCCCTGGCCGGCGTCCGCTTCCAGGAGAGGTGGGAGCGGGCGGCCTATGAGGCGGGCGGACGGAACTATCACGCCCCCGCCCAGCTCACCGGGGACTTTCTGACGGGTCGGCCCTCCACGGGGCCCCGCTCCATCCTGCCCACCTACCGCCCCGGCGTGAGGTGGGGAACGCTGGACGGCGTACTGCCCCCCTACGTTCTGGAAACCATTCGGGCCGCGATCCCTATTTTCGACCGGAAACTCCGGGGCTTCGCCCACCCGGACGGCGTCCTCACCGGCGTGGAGACCCGCTCCTCCTCCCCGGTGCGGCTGGTGCGGGACGAGACGTTCCAGTCCCCCGCACTGGCCGGCCTCTATCCCTGCGGCGAGGGGGCCGGCTACGCCGGGGGCATCACCTCCGCCGCCGTGGACGGGATCAAGGCCGCCGAGGCGGTGCTGCTGGGTTGATTTTCCCCCGCGCAACCGGAATTTTACGCCCCGCGACGCAAACGCAACCCCCGCTCGCTGGACTTTCCTCCGCCGCCCGGGCAGAATGGAGGCACTTCAAAAGGAGGTGCTCACAATGAGCTTCGGTGAAAATCTGCAATTTCTGCGCAGACGGGCCGGCATGACCCAGGAGGAGCTGGCCGAGCGGCTGGAGGTCACCCGCCAGTCGGTGTCCAAGTGGGAGAGCAATTCCGCCTACCCGGAGATGGCCGCTCTGCTCCGGCTGTGCGAGCTGTTTGGGGTAGACCTGGACACTCTGGTCCGGGGGGACGCCCAGGCCGCCCTGGCGGAGGACTCCGCCGGGTATGACGCCCACATGAACGCCTTCTCCAAGGCAGTGGCGGGCGCGGTGGGGCTCATCCTGCTGGGGGTGGCCGTCATGGTGCTGATGGCAGTTCCCTCTTCGGATGCCGCGGCCATCTTCGGCGTCTGCGTCCTGCTGGGCTGTATCGCCGTGGCGGTGGCCGTCCTCATCGCCTTCAGCATGGGCCACAGCCGGTTCATGAAGACCCACCCGGTGATCCGGCCCTTCTACACCCAGGAGGAGATCGACCGCTTTGAGCGGCGCTTCCCCCTGCTCATCGCCCTGCCGGTGGCGCTGATCCTCATCGGGATCGTCCTCATGTTCGCCCTGCTCTCCGTCTATTACCTGTTTCGGATGGGCAGCCCAGAGGAATGGGGCGGCCTGGGCGCCGGGATCATGCTGCTGTGTATCGCCGCGGCGGTGACGGCGCTGGTCTGGGCGTGCCTGCAAAGATCCAAATACGATGTGGAGGGGTATAACCGGGCCTGCCGCCGGGAGTTCTCCCCCACCCCGGAGGAAAAGCGGCTGGATCAGATCACCGGTGCGGTCTGGGGCTGCGGCATGGTGCTGGCCACGGCCATCTATGTGGGTCTGGGCCTTGCCGCCGATCTGTGGGACCGGGCGGCGGTGATCTACCCCGTGGCGGCGCTGGTCCTTGTGGCCATCACCATCTTCCTCCGCCGCCGGGAGGACGACTGAGCCGGCCCGCCCAAACCAATATCCGGCAATCGCCCTGTTTCCCTTGCGATTTCGGCCCGAATGGCGTATACTGAAAGCATTCCCGTTTCCGCCGGCTGGCGGAGGAAAGGAGTACACCCATGAAGCGTACAAACTCCGAACGCATCCTGTGCGTGATCCTGGCCCTGTGCCTGATCCTGGCCTCCGGCGTCACGGCGGTCTTCGCCTCCGACACCCCCACCCAGGCCCAGGTCTATGAGCGGATCGTCGCCCTCAAAGATCAGTACCCGGACGGGACCCCCTGGACCAACGACAACTATTACGATTGGAACGGCGGCATTTACAGCCGCGGCTACGGCTGCGCCGGCTTCGCCTTCCTGCTCAGCGACGCCGCCTTCGGCGACCTCCCCGCCCGCCTGATCGAACCCGTGGATTTTAACGATGTGCGGGTGGGCGACATCCTGCGGATCAACGGCGACACCCACTCGGTCATCGTGCTCACCGTGGGGAAGGACTCCGTCACCGTGGCGGAGGGCAACTATAACTATTCCGTCCACTGGGGCCGCGCCCTCACCGCCGCCGAAGTGAACGCCGCCGACTACATGCTGACCCGCTACCCGGAGGAAAAGCCCGCCCGGCCGGTGGACGCCATGACGGACGTGCCCGACGACTGGTCACGGGAGGGCATCAACTACTGCATGGAGCACGACCTGATGAACGGCACTGGCAATAATACATTCTCCCCCAACGTTCCCACCACCCGCGGTATGCTCATGACCATCCTGGCCCGGGCCAGCGGCGTAAACACCGACGGAGGCCCTACATGGTACCATAAGGGGATGGTCTGGGCCATGGCCAACAACATTTCCGACGGCACCCGTCCCGAGGCCGACATCACCCGGGAGGAGCTTGTCACCATGCTGTGGCGGCAGACGGGCAGACCGGCGGCCAGCCTCTCGGCCCTCAACCCCTTCCCGGACAGTTCCTCCGTCAGCCCCTGGACCAGGGACGCCGTTGCCTGGGCGGTGGAGAAGGGCCTCCTCAACGGCATCGACGGCTGCATCGTCCCCCGTGAAAACGCCACCCGCGCGGAGGTCGCCGTGCTGCTCATGCGCTGGCAGAAGCTGACCGTCTGACAGGAGGGATCTCCATGGACAACATCACCCCCTTCCCCGCCCCCAATCCCTACAAAAAGATGTACTCCGCCCTGTTCAACGCCGTCACCGACGCGCTGAACATGATGGACGACCGGGACTACGCCGCCGCCAGGCTGCGCCTCATGGCCGCCCAGCGGGAGGCGGAGGAGCTGTATCTGGGCAGCGGGGATACTGAGTAGGGGCCGATGTCCCCATCGGCCCGCCCGCCGCGCAAAATTTTGAGCCGCCCCGGCGGGGCGGCTCTTTTCGCGTTTTTAAAGGTTTTGCTCCTCCAGCCAGAGGAGGAAGCTCCGGGCCAGCCGGAGCTGTCTGTCGTCCAGCCCCCGCAGCAGCTCGGCCACGTTCCTCCACTCGTCCCCCTCCTGCCGGGCGGTGCCCACCAGGAAGGTGTCCGGGGTGGTGTCCAGGGCGATGGCCAGGCGCATGATGACCTCCGTGGAGGGGATGGAGACGGCGCGCTCGATGCTCGACATATAGGTGGCACTGATTTCGACCATCTCACTCAATGCCGCCTGCGTCAAGCCCAACTGGTTCCTCCGTTTTGCAATCCGTTTTCCAACCAAAGCGTAATCCAAATCCATGCCGCCACCCCTCTTTCCTACCTTCAATAATATGCTTAGAAGGCGAAAAGAAAACCATGTTAAAGAGTAGAAAAACTCTTGACATTGTTATTTCTTGGATTTATAGTGGATTTATAAACTTGTCGTTTTGATTGGAGGGATTGAATTGTATCAAAAAATGTACACCACTCTGTTCAACGCCGTCACCGACGCGCTGAATATGATGGAGGACCAAGACTACGCCGCCGCCAGGCTGCGCCTCATGGCCGCCCAGCGGAAACGGAGGAGCTCTACATCTCGGCGGAAGAAAAACCCCCGCTGGAGGAAGAAAAACCCCCGCTGGAGATTTGCCCTTGACAAATCTCACGGCGGAGGTATAATAGGTTATAGAGAGATGCCGCCGGTAAGCGGTCAGTTCTGTTTGGGAATCTTAAATAGTTCTAAGAAACCGTCACTTTGCCGAGTGGCGGTTTCATTTTCCCCGCTTGACAAACCCTCCTCCCGGTGATACACTATCCCCGAAATCGGCAATGACGGAGAAGGGCCCGCCGGAACCGCTCAGAGAGGGACGCGCATGGTGAGAGCGCCCCGCGGGAAACGCGAAGCCCACCGCTCCCGAGCCGCCCGGGATGACCGGGACGGGGCCCTCCCGTTACAGGGGGACACAAAGCGGCGGGCCATGCCCGCAAGCAGGGTGGAACCGTGGAGCGTGTTTTGCGCCTCACCCCTGAGACCAGGGGCGAGGCGTTTTTTCGTCTGAGCCCCAACCACTGTAGGGGTCGCCCCCCTGGGCGACCCGCGGCAATTCGGGCCGCCGAGGGCGGCGGCCCCTACACGGCAAACGGAGGTAATATCATGTCCGACGAAAATCTGTACACCTTTGAAAACGAGACCTACCGCAAGACTTACTGGCACACCTGCTCCCACGTGCTGGCCCAGGCCATGAAGCGCCTCCACCCGGAGGTGAAGCTGGCCATCGGCCCCGCCATCGAAAACGGCTTCTACTACGACTTCGACACCCCCGCCCCCTTCACTGAGGACCAGCTGGCCGAGCTGGAGGCGGAGATGCGCAAGATCTGCAAGGAGAAGCTGAAGCTGGAGCGGTTCGAACTGCCCCGGGCCGAAGCCGTCAAGTTCATGGAGGAGAAGGGCGAGCCCTACAAGGTGGAGCTCATCAACGACCTGCCCGAGGACGCGGTCATCAGCTTCTACAGGCAGGGCGAGTTCACAGACCTGTGCGCCGGCCCCCATCTGGACAGCACCGGCCGCATCAAGGGCAACGCCATCAAGCTCACCGCCTGCAACGCCGCCTACTGGCGGGGGGACTCTAATCGTGAGACCCTCCAGCGGATCTACGGCATCGCCTTCCCCAAAAAGGACGAGCTGGACGCCTACCTCCAGCGCATCGAGGAAGCCAAGAAACGGGATCACCGCAAGCTGGGCAAGGAGCTGGGCCTCTATCTGCTGATGGACGAGGGCCCCGGCTTCCCCTTCTTCCTGCCCAAGGGCATGGTGCTGAAAAACACCCTCATCGACTACTGGCGGCAGGTCCACAAGAAATACGGCTATGTGGAGATCTCCACCCCCATCATGCTGAACCGGCAGCTGTGGGAGCGCTCCGGCCACTGGGACCACTATAAGAACAATATGTACACCACCGTCATCGACGACACCGATTTCGCCGTCAAGCCCATGAACTGCCCCGGCGGGATGCTGGTGTACGCCAGCGAGCCCCACTCCTACCGGGAACTGCCTCTGCGGGTGGGCGAGCTGGGCCTGGTCCACCGGCACGAGCTGTCCGGCGCCCTCCACGGCCTGTTCCGGGTGCGCTGCTTCACCCAGGACGACGCCCACGTCTTCATGACCCGAGATCAGATGCAGGACGTGATCCAGGAGACCGTCCGCCTGTTCGATGAGGTCTACAACGTCTTCGGCCTGAAGTACGAGATCGAGCTGTCCACCATGCCGGAGGACCACATCGGCACCGTGGAGGAGTGGGAGCGCAACCAGGACATCCTGAAGGCCGCCATCACCGCCATGGGCAAGACCTTCGTGGTCAACGAGGGGGACGGCGCCTTCTACGGCCCCAAGCTGGACTTCCATCTGGCCGACTCCCTGGGCCGGACCTGGCAGTGCGGCACCATCCAGCTGGACAGCCAGCTGCCCGAGCGGTTCGAATTGGAGTACGTGGGCGAGGACGGCCAGAAGCACCGCCCCGTGATGATCCACCGGGTGGTGCTGGGCTCCATCGAGCGGTTCATCGGCGTCATCACCGAGCACTTCGCCGGGGCCTTCCCCGCCTGGCTGGCCCCCGTGCAGGTGAAGGTGCTCACCGTCACCGACCGGGTGGACGACTACGCCGCCGGCGTGGCCGCCAGGCTGGACGAGCTGGGCTATCGCGTGGAGACCGACACCCGCAACGAGAAGATCGGCAAGAAGATCCGGGAGGCCACCCTGGAGAAGATCCCCTATATGCTGGTGGTGGGCGACCGGGACGTGGAGAACGGCACCGTCTCCGTCCGGCACCGCTCCGGCGAGGACCTGGGCGCCATGAGCCTGGACGCCTTCGCCGCCCTGCTGAAAGCGGAAGTGGACGGCAAGGTCATCAAGTAAACAGACCGCAAGACGCGCAAGAGGCCCCCGGCTTTCGCCGGGGGCCTCGCCTGTTCTTGCCTCACGGGTCAGGGAAGATGGGCCCGGAAAAATCCGCACTCGTCGTCGTTGCACTCCGCCGCCTCCGGCAGGGCGATGTTCACGTGGAACACGTGGCCCACCTCTCCCCTGTCCTCGGCGCCGTAGCACTTGACCGCCGCGGGCACCCCCCTGGACGTGAGCAGGTCGTACATGGGCCGGGCGTTCTCCCGCAGGAAGTCGCGGCAGGCGGTGGCCAGATAGGCGGGCGGGTAATTCCCGCCGATGGCGTCCAGCACCCGGAGCCGGGGATCGTCCAGCTTGAGATCGGCAGGCAGATAGTCCGCAAAGATGCCCGTCCGCTCCCGTTTTGGCAGATCGTACATCCCGCAGTTGAGCCCCAGTGCCCGGATGGTCACCGGAGGCGTTTGGAACGGGAACAGAGCGGCGTACTCCCGGTCAGAGGCGATGGCGGCGTACTGGCTGGCCAGCTGCGCCCCGGCGGAGTCCCCCACCAGAATGACCCGGTCCGGATCCAGGCAGAACTCCCCCTGGTGGCGGCACACCCACTCCAGCACGGAGTTGGCGTCCTCCAGGGGCGCGGGGAACTTCCATTTGGGGGCCAGCCGGTAGTTGAAATTCACGAAGGCGAACCCCCGCCGGGCCATATCCATCCCGTACCGGCGGTAGATCTCCTTGCTGCCGTAGACATAGCCGCCCCCGTGGATGCTGACGATGGTGGGCAGCGGCCCCGCGGCCCCCTCCGGGTGGTAGACGTCCAGCCTGAGCCCGTCCCGGTAGACCAGATCCCGGTGGCAGGCCACCCCGGCGGGCAGCGGGATCTTCCAGTCCCGGAAAAAGTCGTTCACCGACGCAGACAATCGGAATTGAAGCGCCTCCCGTGACATGGCCTCATTCGATCCGCTCGAAGTCCGCGGCGCCGTGCTTGCACAGGGGGCACACGATGTCGTCGGGCAGCTCGTCGCCCTCGTACACATAGCCGCACACCTTGCAGACCCAGCCCTTCTTGCCCTCGGTGTCGGGCTTGGGCTTCACGTTCTTCTGGTAATAGGTGTAGGTCATGGTCTCCTTGTCGGAGAGGACCCGGGCCTCGGTGACGGAGCAGATGAACATGCCGTGGGTGTCCAGGTCCACGTACTGCTCTACCTTGAGGGAGAGCACGGCGTTGACGTACCTGGGCAGCATCACCAGGCCGTTGTCGGTGCGGGGCAGCTCCTCCTCCCAGCCGGCGAATTTGTCCGCCGCGCGGCCGCTCTGGAAGCCGAAGGTCTCGAACACCTTGAAGGGGGCCTCCACCGACAGGCAGTTCACGTTCAGGACCCCCGTCTGCTTGATGATGTGGTGGGACCAGTTGGCCTTGTTGATGTTCACCGCCACCCGGTAGGGGTTGTCGGTGAGCTGGGTCACCGTGTTGACGATGAGGCCGTTGTCCTTGGTGCCGTCGTTGGAGGTGACCACATAGAGGCCGTAGCCGATCTTGAACAGGGCGGTCATATCGCTCTTGTTGGCGGCGGCCTCCCCCCGGGCGATGTAATCCTTGCACAGCTCGTCGGACAGGGCTTCGATCTGGGCGCGGCTGTCGTCGTTCAGGGCGGAGAGGATATGGACCGCGGTGTTTGTAAAGGTCAGGCCCTTGCTGCCCTCCAGCAGGGAGCGCATCACCTTCACCGCCTGGGGGGCCCAGGAGCCGTTCTCCATCAGGGCCACGGTGCGGTTCTGATACGCCCGCTCGGTGAGGTGCTCGATGAAGGTCCGCATGAAGGGGAAGATGTCGGCGTTGTAGGTGGTGGTGGCCAGCACCAGCTTGTTGTAGCGGAAGGCGTCCTCCACCGCCTCGGCCATGTCGTCCCGGGCCAGGTCGGTGACCACCACCTTGGGGCAGCCCTTGGCGCGGAGCTTGTCCGCCAGCAGGTTCACCGCGTCCCTGGTGTGGCCGTACACGGAGGTATAGGCGATGAGGATCCCCTCGGACTCCGGCCGGTAGGAGGACCAGGTGTCGTACTGATTGATGTAGTGGGCCAGATCCTCCTTCAGCACCGGGCCGTGGGTGGGGCAGATGATCCGGATGTCCAGCCCCGCGGCCTTTTTCAGCAGCCGCTGGACCTGGGCGCCGTACTTGCCCACGATGCCGAAGTAGTACCGGCGGGCCTCGCAGTCCCACTCCTCGTCCACGTCCAGGGCGCCGAACTTGCCGAAGCCGTCGGCGGAGAACAGGATCTTGTCGTCGGCGTCATAGGTGACGATGACCTCCGGCCAGTGGACCATGGGGGCGGTGACGAAGGTGAGGGTGTGGCCGTCCAGGTCCAGGGTGTCCCCCTCCCCCACCACCAGGCGGCGGTCGGCGAAGTCGCTGCCGAAGAACTGGCCCATCATGGCGAAGGCCTTGGCGGAGGACACGATAGTCGCGTCGGGATAGGCCGCGGCAAACGCGGCGATGCTGCCGGCGTGGTCGGGCTCCATGTGCTGGACGATCAGGTAGTCGGGCCTGCGGCCCCCCAGGGCCTTGGCCACGTTGTCCAGCCACTCGTGGGTGAAGTGCCGGTCCACCGTATCCATCACGGCGGACTTGCCCCCCAGGAGCACATAGGAGTTGTAGGCCATGCCGTTGGGGACCACATACTGCCCCTCGAACAGGTCGACCTGGTGGTCGTTGACGCCTGCGTACTTCACGGTGCCGGTAATGTTGATATCCATTGGTAAAACCTCCTCTGGTAATAAAAATCAGTGATGCTCGTCATGCGGCAGCTCCTCGGGCGTCTGGGGCTCCACCTGCTCGAACATGGCGAACAGGTCCTCCTCCTCCAGCACCGGCCTGCGGTGCTTCAGGAGAGTGGTGAGGATGGGATAGAGCACGATGGCGATGAGACCGCCTGAGAAGCCGTTGTTGTAAAGGTTCATCCCCTCCAGGGGCAGGCCCGCCTGGAGCACCACCGAGGAGTGGATGAGCCCGGCCAGCAGCCCGAAGGGCCAGCCGAAGGTGCCGGCGATGGGGGCCAGCGTGGTACCGAACAGGGCGGCCAACTGGAGGGCGGGGGCGTTGAACTCCACGTGGTTGGCGAGACTGCCCAGCAGCACCCCAGCCATCACGGGCAGGATGTTGAAGGCGTGCTTGCCATAGGCGGAGAAGCCCATGACGGTGAAGATCGCCCCGATGGTGGCGCCGTTCAGATCGCCTCCGGTGAGCAGGATGTAGCCTGTGGCGATCAGGCCGTTGACCCCCATGTTCACCATCACCACCCCCATCGGGAAGGTGCGGATGTAGTCGCTGGGGGCCCGCCCGGAGGTGCGCAGCAGGATCCAGTAGTTGCGCGGCACCCTGGGGAGGGCGCGGAGCAGGCCGCCGGCGATCAGGCCGCCGCAGAGGACCGCCAAAGCGCCCCCCAGCAGGGCGTTATTGCCGGTGGACCAGTACAGGGCGGATCTGGGCTCCATGCCGAACGCCTTGAAGGCGGGCACCAGCATCATGGCCATCAGGCCGCAGGTGAAGCCCAGGCTGTACAGGTTCATGCCGTTCTGCACCTTGTGGGCGTGGTCGGCCACCGGAGGGATGAGGAACCCGATGACCAGCCCGGTGATGATGCCGGCCGCCGGCCGCACCTCCGCCGACAGAAAGCTGACCACCGGCGCCAGGGCGGTGGCCCGCAGGGCCACGTTCACGTGGCGGGCGAAGGTCTCCCGGCGGAACAGGGCGTACAGCCCCGTGCCGATGATGATGGGCCAGATGTTGGCGATGTTCTTGCCGAACAGAGAGAATCCCGCCATCAGCCCCACGGTGACGACGGTGGCGCCGTTCAGCGGATCGTCCACCAGCCACAGGATGAACACGGTGATGAGGGTCACCAGCCCGGCGTTCACAAAGGCGGGCCCGATGCCGGCCAGAGCGATGTAGTCGGTGATCAGCACGTCCTCCGAACGGACGATGGTCCGCAGGCCCTCCAGGATCTCGGCGGGAGCGGCCTGGGTCATGCCGAACAGGATCAGCAGCAGGCCAAAGACGGCGCTGGCCGGCAGAATGACCCGGTTGTAGCGCGCAACGACTGTCTTCCCCATACCGCCGCCCCTCTCTCGTCCGTGTTCTGTTCCAGTATACCGGTTTTCGGCATCTTTGTAAATAGAAACCGGAAAAGAAACGCGGCTTTGAGCTCAGAATGCCCGCAGGGGCGCGTCGCCGGTGTCCTCCCCCGGCTCCACGGCCCGGATGACCGCATCGTAGCTGTAGGAGTCGTTCACCTGGATGGTGACGGTATCCCCCACCTTCCGGCCCAGCACCGCCCTGCCCACCGGGGACTCCTTGCTGATGAGCCCGTGCAGGGCGTCCTGCCGCACGGTGGTGACGATCTGGAAGGTGACGGTGTCATCGTCCTCCTCCACGTAGAGGGTGACCTTGTCGTAAAGGGACACCACCCCCTCCGGCACGGGCCTGTCCGGGATGATTCGGGCGTTTTTGATTAGGTTCTCCAGATAACGGCACCGGCTGTCGTTGCGGTTCTTCTCTCGCTTGGCGGCCTTATACTCGAAGTTCTCGCTGAGGTCGCCGAAGCCTCTGGCCTCCTTCACCGCCTCGATGAGCTGGGGCCGCAGCACCGTCTGCCGGTGCTCCAGCTCCTGTTTCAGCAGTTCGATATCTTTTTTTGTCAGCTCTGTTGCCATAGCAGTCCCTCCCCGGTCATCTTAGTTTGCCACGATTTTCCCCCGCCGTCAAGGGCAGGCCCGTCAAAAAAAGTCGGAATCTTCTCCCACATGGGGGGTTGACAGCGCCGGCGGAACGTGCTATTATTACAAAGTGCCAATAAGCCGGAGTGGCGGAATTGGCAGACGCCCGGGACTTAAAATCCCGTGGGAGAGATCCCGTGCCGGTTCGACCCCGGTCTCCGGCACCACATATCGCGGCGTAGAGCAGTTGGTAGCTCGTCGGGCTCATAACCCGGAGGTCGCAGGTTCAAGTCCTGCCGCCGCAACCAAAAGAAAGTGGCTGTTTTCGTGAGAAAACAGCCACTTTCTTTGCTTCGGAGGCCCGACAAAACAAGAAAGAACAGCTGCGTTTTGGGGCAGTCTGGCCACGTCTGGGGCGGCCCGATTGATTTTCGCCGGACGCTGTGATATTATAAAGAAAAATCCCCCCTTCTGCCCCAAAGCGCGGCGCCGGGGGGAAAGACGAAACACGGATCGGGGTGAGACCGGGATGCAGGAGCGGATCAGGCGGCCCGCGGCGCGGAAAGCGGAGACAGTGGACGGGACGCGGCGGGAGGAGGCCGACGCGGTCCGGTTTGTGCAGTCGGCCATCAACACCGAGAGCAGCAGGCCCCTGGAACTGGAGGCGGCCATGCGCCGCCGGATGGAGGCCCGGTTTGGTCTGGACTTCGGGGCCGTCCGGCTGGAGGAGTCGGATCTGCCCGGAAAATTCGGGGCGGACGCCCTGGCCCAGGGGGATCTGATCCGCTTCGCCCCCGGGGCCTTCCAGCCGGGGACCGAGGCGGGGGAGCGGCTCCTCTCCCACGAGCTGGGCCACGTGGTGCTCCAGAGCCGGGGGGCTCCGGGCGGGACGCCGGGGCTGCCCCTTTACGACCCCGCCCAGGAGAGTGGCGCCGACGCCCTGGCCGCTCAGAGCTCCGCCGGGGCCCCGGCGGCCTTCACCCCGGCTCCGGCGGCCCAGTCGCCCATGCAGGGGAACTGGGTCACCGGGATGCTGCGGCGCTTTTTCCACAAGGACCGCCGTCCCCAGACCCTTCCGGAGGGCGACCGGAACGCCCCTTGGGAGACCAGCGCCTACCGGCTGGATGATAACGTCCTGGACCCCTACGGCGACATGGGGGATGTGCATTCGAGGATCCAGAACGCGGGCAGCGTCATCGAGGCGCAGAACGCCTTTGTGGAGGCAAACCGGCTCAGCGACTTCCGGGGCGGGCTCGTGGGCGGCGGTGTGCGCGAGGCCAACAGCCTGAACGTGGACGAGGTGAAGCAGAACCTGATGGCTATGAGCAACGTCATGCGGGTCTATCCGGAGCTGCGCGGCGAGCTCAAGGGGTTCGACAACACCTCCAGGCTCGACGCCTTTGGAGAGATGCGTTACCTCACCGGCGTCCAGGGGATGAACAGCCGCTTCTACTCCTTCTACCGGGACCGGCTGGGGATGACCAAGTTCAACAGCTGGCTCAATAAGATGGGCGGCTACCTGCTCGGGCTGGTGGGATACAACAACACCTCCTCCGCCCTCACCGGCGTGCACGAGCTGGGCCACCTGCTGGAGAACACCCTCCTCAAGAAGTTCACTGAATACCAGCAGGCGGATGTGGGCGGACGGGACTACCAGTCCTCCAACCAGAGGTATATCGAGGATACGCAGGATGCGTGGCAGAAGAGCAGCCGGGTGTCCTCCGAGATGATCAAGAAGGTCCTGACGGACCTCCAGGCGGGGGACGACCCGAAGCTGGCCAAGGAGATCACCAAGTGGGCCGCCAAGTACGGCGACGGGAGCGGCAATATCAGCTCGGTGAACCTCCAGAAGATGACCCTCTACGGCAATGCCGCCAACCAGAAAAAGGCCATACAGCACAACAAACGGATCAAGGAGGCGTTGAAGGGCCTCCACAAGATGGGGCTCACCTCCGGGTACGGGGCAAACAACCCGCAGGAGGTGTTCGCGGAGGCCATCGGCGACGTGTTCCAGAGCGGCGACGAGGCCAACCCTCTGAGCCGCGGCCTGGCAAAGATGAGCCGGGAGCTGCTGGACGCCAAGGGGGAGGACTTCGACCGGATGGCCTACGATCTGTTCAGACAGTACAGCAACGCGGGCAACGCCAGCAAGCGGGAGGAGGCCCGGCGGGACAACCGCGGCGGCGCCCAGACCGGCTGACCCGGAGCGCGAAAGGCAGCCGTTTCCGATGGGGAAACGGCTGCTTTTCATATTCTCTCAGAACGGCACCCCGTCCTCCTCGCCGTCGGGCCGGTCGTCCGTCTGGGCGGCGGTGTGCACCGCCCCCTTGCCGTATTTGGCCCGGATGGCGTCCATGGTCCGCTCCAGCTTCTCTACCCGCTCCCGGCGCAGGGGCTCCTGGGACTGGAACAGGTCCAGCTGCTCCGCCGCCTCGTCCTCGGGGATCAGATTCTGGGCGGTGAGGGTGATGGCCCGGATGGGCGCCCCGGATCTCCAACTCCGCTCCAGGATGTCCATGGCGGCCCGGAAGAACTCCCTGGCGGTGTTGGTGGGGACCTCCAGCGGCCTCTGCCGGCAGATGTCCTTGAAATTGGGGTCCCGGACAGACACCTGCAGCGTGGCCGCCTTCATCCGGTGCCGCCGGAGCCGCACCGCCACCTGGTCGGCCAGCATGGCAACGCCCCGGCGTATCTCGTCCCGGGTGGTCAGGTTGCGGGGAAAGGTCTCCCCATTGCCCACCGATTTCGGGGGGGTGTACTGCCCCGCCGGGGCCACCGGGGCGCTGTCCAGCCCGTTGGCGTAGCCCCACAGCTGACCTCCCTGTCTGCCCAGCAGCTCCTCCAGGGCCCGCCGGTCGAAGGCGGCCAGGTCCCCGATGGTGCTGACCCCGTACCTGGACAACACCTTCGCCGCCGCCCGGCCCACGAACAGCAGGTCGGTGACAGGTAGGGGCCACACGATGTCCCGGAAGTTGTCCTGGGTGATGACGGTGGTGGCGTCTGGTTTCTTGTAGTCACTGCCCAGCTTGGCGAAGATCTTGTTGAAGGACACCCCCACCGAGATGGTAAGCCCCAGCGCCTCCCGGACCTCCGTCCGGATGCGGTCGGCCAGGGCCTTCGGGTCCCCGCCGAACAGGTGGAGGGTGCCGGTCACGTCCAGCCAGCTCTCGTCGATGCCGAAGGGCTCGATCAGATCGGTGAAGCGGTAGTAGATGGCGTTGATCTGCCGGGAGTACACCCCGTACCGGTCGTGATGGGGGGGCAGCAGCACCAGGTCCGGGCACTTCTGCCTCGCCTGCCAGATGGTCTCCGCCGTCTTGACCCCCTTGGCCTTGGCCGGCTCGTTTTTGGCCAGGATGATGCCGTGGCGGCTCTTGGGGTCGCCGCAGACGGCCACCGGCCTGTCCCGCAGCTCCGGATGGTCCAGCAGCTCCACCGAGGCGTAAAAGCTGTTGCAGTCGCAGTGGAAGATGACCCGGTCCGCGCCCATGCCCCTCCCCCCTTTCGTGTCTTTGTCCCCATTATACACCGCCGCCTCCGGATTGTCAAACGCTTGTTCTATCCCGGTTCTTGTGGGCTTCCCGCACGCAAAAAGGGCCGCCGCAGTTCTTGGGAACTGCGGCGGCCCTCCTGTGATCGTTTGCCGCCTGCCGTCCGGTCCGACGGCAGCGCTGCCGGGACAGGTCACGGTTTGATGAGCTTGCCGTTTTTCAGCAGCTTCAGCATCTCCGTATTCTGAGCCGGGGTGCCGGTATAGCCGCTGATGCCGTTAGCCGCGGCGATCTTCTTCCGGTAGTCGATGTCAGACTTGGCGCCGATGCTCTTGAGCGCGTCTACGATGGAGGTATGGGATGACGCGCACTTGGCGAAATAAGTGACGCTGTCCGGCTTGATCAGTTTACCGTTTTTCAGCAGCTTCAGCATCTCCGTGTTCTGGGCGGGGGTGCCGGTATAGCCGCTGATGCCGTTGGCCGCGGCGATCTTCTTCCGATAGTCGATGTCAGACTTGGCGCCGATGCTCTTGAGCGCGTCTACGATGGAGGTATGGGACGACGCGCACTTGGGAAAATAGGTGCCGGAACTGCTGACGGAGCCAGAACTGCCAGTGGAACCGGAAGAGGAGCCGGAACTGGTGCCGCTGTACTTGGGGCTGCAGATGTAAACGATATAGGTATCGGAGATCTTATAGGACTTTGCCGCCACTCCTTTGGACGTGTTGCCCTCGATGGTATAGACGGTCTTGCTGGAATAGCTCGTGACAATACCGACGTGATTGGTCTTGTTGTTGTTGCGGGAACCTTTAAAATAGATGATGTCGCCGGGCTGGGGGGTATACTTGCCGTTTGCCACCTGAGCCCGGGTATAGGCCCTGCCCCAGTCGATAAAGGTGTTCAGACCGGTCACCGTAAAGGAATGCTTCGGCACCACCGAAGTGCTGACGCCCGCCCTGGCGGCGCACCAGGACACGAACATGGCGCACCACATATCCTGCGCGCCGTACCAGCGGCCGTACTCGGTGTAATTCTTACTGCCGCTGACGGTGCCGGAGAGCTGGCTGCTGTTGTTGCCCTCCTTATAGCCGATCTGTGACTTTGCGACGTTGACGATATCGGTCCGCTGATTGCCGGTGAGCGTGACCTTCGTCAAAGCCGTGTAGTATTTCCCGCTCATATAGGAGGACGATCCGGAATAGGACAGAGCGGAGGCAGGCGTTATCACGCAAGTCAAAACGATGACCAGCGACAATACTCCTGCCAGGACTTTGGTGACCTGTTTCTTCATATTTGACTCCTTGACTCCTTTCCGCCTGGATCAAAGGCGCGCGGCGGCATACAGCGCCTTTGAAACGGCTATGTACGGCCCGGCGTTTTCGCGCCGGTGCCTGTGCCGTGGGTTACGGGTGATACACCCTGGCCCGCACGATATTACGCTATGTATTATACAGTGAAAAATATAGAAAATCAATAGAAAAAATGCAACTTTCCCAACATTTTTCTGCCATTTATATACAAAAACACGTCCCTGTCCTGATCGGACAGGGACGCGTTCCATATGCGCGGCTCTATGGATGAACTGCACGTCTGGATAAGGAGCCCCCGCGGGGCTCCTCCCCGGCTATTTCGCTCCGGTGGAGCCGAACCCGCCGGCCCCCCGGCCGGTGCCGTCCAGGTCCTCCGCCTCGGCAAACTCCGCGGTGAGATAGGGGGCGATGACCAGCTGGGCAACGCGGTCGCCGTCCTCCACCACCCGCATCTCGCCGCTGTGGTTGTGGAGGGCCACCATCAGCTCCCCCCGGTAGTCCGCGTCGATGACCCCCACCTTGTTGGCCGGGGCCAGGCCCTGCTTCGTCGCCAGCCCGGAGCGGGCGTACACCAGTCCCACATACCCCCTGGGGATGGCCATGGCCAGCCCGGTGTGGATGAGGACGGTCTCCCCCGGCCGGACGGCCACGGGCTCGTCGGTGAGGGCGTACAGGTCGGCGCCGGCGGCGTCGGCGGAGCCGTAGGCGGGCAGCCTGGCTCTGGGGTCCAGCTTTTTTACGGGCAGGGGCGCGGTGAGCATGTCGGTATCCTCCTTATCTGTCGCGGTCAGCGGTGATCGGCCGGATGGTCATCTCGCCGTCCCACAGGACGACGGATCCGGACCGCAGCGTCTTTTTCACGTCGATGATGCGCTGGTTTGCGCTGCCCCGGAAGCGCAGATTCAGGTCCTTCTCCGCCTCGATAAAGGGCCCGTCCACCAGGATGTCGACGCAAAACAGCATGGCGTCCGTGACCTCGCACCGGGCGCGGCTGGGCAGGAGCAGCTCCTTGTCCAGCAGATAGCCGGTGTAGCACCAGACGGTCTTGTCCGGGTAGGCCTCCTTCACCCGCCGGAGCAGGGGGAGCAGCCCCCGCTGGTTGTCCGGCTCGAAGGGCTCGCCACCCAGCAGGGACAGCCCCTTGATGTGAGCGGGGGCCAGAGCGGCCACGATCTTATCGGCATCCGGCTGGGTGAAGGGCTTCCCGTAATTGAAGTCCCAGGCCTCCTCGTTGAAGCAGCCGGGGCAGTGATGGGTGCAGCCGGACACGAACAGGGACACCCGCACGCCGGGGCCGTTGGCCACGTCCACCCACTTGATGTCAGCGTAATTCATAGAGTTCTCCCCATATCAGAAAAGGGGCGGTCTCTCGGCCGCCCCTTTTAAGTTTGATTTTTACAGATGCAGGACCCTGGCCTTGATCTCCTTGGTCTTGCCCACGTTCCAGAAGTTCTCGCCCAGATAGCCGCAGGTGCGCCGCACCACGTTCATCTTGGCGTGGTCCTTGTTGCCGCAGCAGGGGCACTCCCACTCGCCGTCGTCGTTGATCTGGATCTCGCCGTCGTACCCGCACACCTGGCAGTAGTCGCTCTTGGTGTTGAACTCGGCGTACTGGATGTTGTCATAGATGAAGCGGACCACATCCTTCAG
Organism: uncultured Oscillospiraceae bacterium; assembly: GCA_947629955.1. Taxonomy (GTDB): domain Bacteria; phylum Bacillota; class Clostridia; order Oscillospirales; family Oscillospiraceae; genus Enterenecus. The sequence goes on along the minus strand of CANRFT010000039.1, from coordinate 1,340 downwards.
GGCCTCCAGGTTGTGGCGCATATTGGGGATCTCCACATAGCTGATGGCGCCGCCGGGGGACAGGCGCTGGAACTCGCTCTCGATCTGGAACTTGGAGAAGGCGTCGATCTTCTCCCGGACATCCACGTGATAGGAGTTGGTGTAGTAGCCCTTGTCGGTGATATCGGGGATGGTGCCGAAGCGCTCCTTGTCGATGCGGGCGAACCGGTAGCACAGGGACTCGGCGGGGGTGCCGTACAGGGAGAAGCCGATGCCGGTCTGGTCCCGCCACTTGTAGCAGGTGTCCCGCAGATAGGTCATCAGCCGCAGGGCGAAGTCCTTGCCCTCGGGCTCGGTCTGGGAGCAGCCCTTCACCAGCTTGGTGACCTCGTAGATGCCGATGTAGCCCAGGGAGATGGTGGAGTAGTTGTCCATCAGGTACTTGTCGATGGGCTCCCCCTTCTTCAGCCGGGCGATGGCGCCGTACTGCCAGTGGATGGGGGACACGTCGGACCGGACGCCCATCAGGGCGTTGTGCCGGCACATGAGGGCCTCGTAGCACAGCTCCAGCCGCTCGTCCAGCAGCTTCCAGAACTTGTCCTCGTCCTGGCCGGAGAGAATGCCGATCTGGGGCAGATTGATGGACACCACGCCCTGGTTGAACCGGCCCTCGTAGCGGTACTCGCCGGTCTCGGGGTCGATCCAGTCGGTGAGGAAGGAGCGGCAGCCCATGGGAGAGTAGACGTTGCCGTTGTGGGTCTCCCGCATAATCTTGGCGGAAATGTAGTCGGGGTACATCCGCTTGGCGGAGCACTTCACCGCCAGCTCGGTCAGGTAGTCGTACTCGCCGCCGGACAGGTTGTTGCACTCGTCCAGCACGTACACCAGCTTGGGGAAGGCGGGGGTGATATACACGCCGGCCTCGTTCTTGATACCCTCCAGGCGCTGCTCCAAGATCTCCTGGATGATGGCGGCGTTCTCCTTGATGTAGGGGTCGCCCTCCCGGAGGACCAGGAACAGGGTGACGAAGGGGGACTGGCCGTTGGTGGTCATCAGGGTGTTGATCTGGTACTGGATGGTTTGCACGCCGGACCTGAGCTCGTCCTTGGTGCGGGCGGCGGCGATCTTCCGCACCGTCTCGTCGTCCAGCTCGGGGGCGGTCTCCCGGGTCTTGCGGACGTACTTCTCATAGGTGAGCCGCAGATACTTGCCCAGGTGGCTCATCTCCACGGACTGGCCGCCGTACTGGTTGGAGGCCACGCAGGCGATGATCTGGGTGACCACGGTGCAGGCCACCTGGAAGCTCTTGGGGGACTCGATGAGCTTGCCGTTGATCATGGTGCCGTTGTCCAGCATGTCGC
>CANRFT010000038.1 GCA_947629955.1 uncultured Oscillospiraceae bacterium | reverse complement strand
AAGTAATGGAGGCGGAGCATTCCGCCCCGTCTCCATTATCTCATGTCTGTCTATCCGTCGCTACGTTTTGCGCTTACCAACTTATTGTACTTTACCGCAAAATAAGGGCTTATAGTGTATGTCATTCCAGGATTATCGCTTGCTAAGTTGCTCGAAAATATCGCTCCCTAACATTTTCAAAGAAGTCCGCGCTACTTCAAGCATAACCATAATCATATCTTCGTCGTTCCAGTGTCCACCCTCACCTTTTGTGTAAATTGAAGCAGCTTGCAACATGATTGTTGCCCCATTACACTTTACAAACCTGTTTTCACAAAGGTTTGTGTTTATGGGCATGCCATAATTTGCCGCAGTCAATCTATCAAGCCTGTTTAGCGTACCATCGTTGTATACCAAAGTCACCTTTCTCCCGTCAGGGCGCGTAACTGTGACGTCTTGAGTTAAAAAGTTGGAACCCTCCAAAAATAGGATATATGGGAAATAGCGTTCCGCCAACATGATATTAGCAATTTCGTTGATGTTCTTATATGCCCTTTCGATTGCGTTCCCTGCTGCCATAAGGTCTTGATTACTTTTTTTCCCAACGAGCTTTCCCGCGCTTATGTTTTCAATATCTTTGCCTTGATGTTTGGCCTCAGAAACTAAAACGACGCGCCAGTTGCCGGTGTCGTCCTGTACTTCAATAAGCCCACCGTCAGGCCTTATGCTTGCACTTTCGACAAAAAGCGTCTGTCCAAGATAACTGTCTATCTTTTGCAATGCTTTATTTATTTCTTTCTTCGACAAGTCTTTCCTATACCGAAATCTCAGCATGGGAAATTCAAATTCAAGTTGCTTTATTACGAAAAGAGAAGTGTTTCCAACTTCTTTATCATGTATCTGTGCGTCTTTATGAAAGATAGTAATAGGACCTTGTCCCTCTTTTTGCTGTTCCGTCAATCTGTTTGATTGCCCTTTTTTCATGGTTAAATAACCCCCTCTACTTCTTCAGCGTTGAAAAAATCATCTATGGTATGTATTGCAATATGCTCGGTGTTCTGTCCCAATTCTTTCATTAGTGCAAGGTGTTTATTAAAGTAGTCTATTGTTGCCGGATCGCTATCACACATTAAGCAATGACGGCCTTCAGAAATACAAACACGTCCTACGGTTCCACTCCCGGCAAAAAAGTCCAGTACAACAGACCCCGGATAAGACAGAGATTTTACAAAACGGTCTATTATTTCAACAGGCTTTTGCGTCGGGTGTCCGACACGTTCTTTACTATTTCCATTTAGCCTGCCGATTTCCCAAACATTTGTCGGGTTTTTGCCTTTTCGCGTATTTTCGGGATTAAGCCGCTTGTCCTTTAGCGCAAGTTGTAATTGTTCCTCTGTATAAGGAACTCTAACTGCATCTAAATCAAAATAGTAATTATTCGATTTTGCTAACCAGATAACTTCTTCATGCCTGTTTGCAAAATAGCGGTGGGCGGACATACCATTTTTATAGTACCACGTAATAGTGTTTATCAGCTTAAATCTGGTGTCGTGCCTAACATATTGAATAATGTCAATTAGATCCCCCGACTTGGCATCCCTGAATTGTATGCCGCCAAAAATAACCATACTGCCCGATTCAGACAATACCCGGTATGCCTCATTCAACCATTGTGAAGCCCATTCAATATAATTGCCGTAAATATCCCATCCGGCAAGTTCAAGATTATATGGGGGGTCAATACATATTAACTGTATAGAGTTGTCAGGGATTTTCTTTAGAAAGTCGCAACAATCCATGATATTAAGGCATACAATAGGCTTTTCAGGGGGATCAAAATCCGCCGCAGTCTTGTTTTTTAGCGTATTGTCTTTTCGCATTTTATTCAAAGACATAAGTGCGTGATTGAGATGGGATTTATTGTGAATTGCCATGTTCTATACCTCTTTCAGCTTTCTTTTTCTGCGTCGCTTGTGATTTCCACAATATCATCAAGCCCACATTCAAGGGCGGTTGCGATTTTTGCTAATGTTTCCATTGCAACGGGTCTGTTCTTGCCCATTTTTGCAAGAATGTTTGTGCTGATACCCGCAGCCGTTCTCATATTCGTTTTTGTCATGCGTTTGTCTATCAGCAGTTTCCACAAGCGGTTGTAACTGTATGTCATGGGCGCTCCCTCCGCTGAAATGTAACTATAAAAGTACAGAACATATTATAGCATACCCGGCGGGAAATTCAATAAAATATCTTGTATTTGTGATATTATATTTTGTAATTTCTTCAAATTTTGAAAAGCCCAACGCATTGATAACCAAAACCATAATAGTGACTACCACCACAAGAACCATAAGATTTCCCATAAATTTCTTCTTCTGGAAAGCATGTATTCTTAGTCCGTTTTCAACCCCACTTTTACAAACTTTCCGACAAAAAACTCCCCCGGCCGGCATCGGCCAGGGGAGTATCTGTCACGGCGTCACAGGGAGAAGTCCTCGTCCTTGAACCGCTCGAAGCCGGGGGCGGCGGGCTTGAGCGGCACCCGTTTGAGGGGGTCGTACCGGAAGGCCCGGCAGGCGCCGGCGGGGGAGACCACGCCCTTTTTCACGCAGATGATGTGCTCCTCATCCAGGAGTTCGCCGCGCTTGCAGTAGGCGCAGCGGGGCTCGATATTCCTGTCGAACAGCATGGCGGGTGTCCTCCTCGCGTCGGTTTTTTTCATTATACACCATGCGTTTTGGTTTTTCCACATCTTTTTTGCAGGAGGACGCCGCACAGGGCGGTGATGGCCACCCAGGCCCCGAAGGCGGCCACCGTGGAGAGGACCAGGGCGGTGGAGAAGTCCAGGGCGGCGATGGACTCGGTCTGGTCCATGAGGTAGTCGGCCACCGGGGCGGACAGGGGGAGGACGCGGGTGACGGCCCAGGTGAGGGCGGCGGCGATGAGGCCGTGGCACAGCTTGCCGGCCAGGTAGACCCGGACAGACAGGCCGCTGTCGGCCAGGAAGGAAAGCACCTGGCAGTGGACGGACAGTCCTGCCCAGCCCAGCATGAAGGCGGCCATGGACACCCGCCCCGCCAGCTGTGCCTCTCCCCGGAGGGAGGACACCCCGGAGGACAGCTCCAGCAGGCCGGCCACCAGCCGCCTGGCCCACTCCTCCCGGAAGCCCAGCACGGACAGGCCCCTTGCCACCAGGGAGAGGACCCCGAAGGCGGAGAGCAGCCGCAGCACCACCGCGAAGAAGACCACGAAGGCGCAGATGTTCAGGGTGCTCTGCATGGCGCGGGTCACCGCGCCGGTGAAGGCGGCGGGGAGGGTCACCGTCTCGATGGGTTTTGGCCGGTGTGAAGGGCTTTTGCCTGTCTGCGTCCCGCCGTAAAAGCGGAAGATCAGCCCCACGATGACCGAGGCCAGGGCGTGGGTGAGATAGAGCAGCAGGCCCACCCGTCCGTCCCCGAACACCCCCGCGCCGACGACGCCCAGGATGAACGCGGGCCCGGAGTTGTTGCAGAAGGCCAGCAGCCGCTCCGCCTCCGTCTTGGAGCATAGGCCCTGCTGATAGAGCTGGAGGGCGGTCCGGGCCCCCACGGGGTAGCCGCCAATGAACCCCAGGGCCACCGCCGCGGCGCAGCTGCCGCTGACCCGGAACAGGGGCCGCATGAGGCCCTCCATGGCCCGGCCCAGGTAGGCCGCCAGCCCCAGGTCCACCACCAGGGAGGACAGCACGAAGAAGGGGAACAGGGAGGGGACGATCACGTTGAAGCACAAAGCCAGCCCGTCCTTTGCCCCGGCGATGGCCTCTTTCGGGGCGGCCACCAGGGCGGCGGCGCAGATCAGCAGGGTCAGGCCCAGCAGCCCGTCCCGGACCCCTTTTTTCCGCAGTAGCGCCAGCATCCCCTCACCCCCATGGGGGAAGCGTATGCGGATGTGAGAAAAAGATTGCCTGTCCGCCCGATTTGAGGTATAATTTTCTCAGAAAGAAAAAGCGCCGCTCTCCCGAGCGGGAGAATCAAAAGAAGGAGGGCTTTTCATGCAGCATGAGATCGTCGAGGCCATCCCCCTGCTGGACGAGAAGGGGAACCTGACCCAGCCGGGGTACGCGAAGAAGCTCCTGCCCGTCTATGAGCGGCGGGCCGTCAAGGCGGGGGCCTACCGGCTCAAGGAGTGGGACTACTACTACGTGGGCAACGACCGGTTCGGCGCGGCCATGACCATCGCCGACAACGGGTACATGGGGCTGGACTCCATCTCCTTCCTGAGCTTTCAGGGGACCCCCTGGCAGATCACAAAGAGCCCCATGCGGGCCTTTCCAATGGGCGGCACCGCCCTGCCCGCCACCTCCGCGGAGGGCACCTCCGCCATCTCCGGCAAGGGGTACGCCCTGGTGTTCATCGCGGACGGGACCCGGCGGGTCCTCACCGCCCACATGGACAAGTTTCGGGGGCAGGACGCCATCGACATCTGGGTGGAGTTGACGGAGGAGCCGGAGGAGTCCATGGTCATCTGCACCCCCTTCCGGAAGAAGGGCCACTTCTATTACAACCAGAAGATCAACTGTATGCGGGCCAGGGGGGCCGTGAAGATCGGCGCGGAGGAGTACACCTTCGACCCGTCCGACTCCTTCGGCGTGCTGGACTGGGGCCGTGGGGTGTGGACCTATCACAACACCTGGTACTGGGGCTCCGCCTCCGGCCTGGTAAACGGCGAGCCCTTCGGGTTCAACATCGGGTACGGCTTCGGGGACACCTCCGCCGCCACCGAGAACATGCTGTTCTACAAGGGCAAAGCCCACAAGCTGTCGGAGGTAACGTTCAACATCCCCATGAACGGGAAAAAGGAGGACTACCTCAAGCCCTGGACCTTCACCAGCGACGACGGCCGGTTCGAGATGGACTTTATGCCCGTCATCGACCGGGCCTCCAACACCGACTTCAAGGTGCTGAAAAGCGACCAGCACCAGGTGTTCGGCCGCTTCACCGGCACGGCGGTGCTGGACGACGGGACGAAGATCCAGATCAAAGATTTCATGGGCTTCGCAGAAAAAGTGGAGAACAAGTGGTAACGAGAGAGGGAAAGGGCCGCCCGCGGGCGGCCCTTTTGGTGTTTAAGGGCGGAGGAACTGAGCCCCGCGTTTTACCGGTCATCCCCCTCCACGTGATAGCCCTCGGCGTGGAGTTCGGCGAAGATCTGCTCCCGGGCGGCCTCCACCCAGGCGGGATAGACCGGGCTTTCGCCCGGCTGTATGGTGTCCTGATTGAGGACGGGGTACGACCCGCCCATGCCGGCGAAATCGCCCTCCGGGTGGAACTCCACCCTGGCGTAGTCCACGCTCAGCTCGCCGCTCTGGCCCCGGTGTACCTCCCCGCCGATGGCAATGTACCAGGGGCGCTGGGCGGTCTCGCTCCAGCCCCGGTAGATATAAGGGGTGTCGTCGTCGAACTCGCCGGTGATGTCGATCTCCTGGCCGTCGGCGATAAACCAGATGGCGCCGTCGGCGTCCACCCGCACAGGGTTTTCGTAGCGGCTGGACGTGTAATAGTGGTCCCCGTCCCGCACGGCGGTGGTACCCCATCCCACCAGATAGTCGGTGAGGTAGCCGGCGGCCACTGACAGCAGGGCGAAGACCGCTGCTGCCGCGGCGATGAGGCCCAGCTTCGGGACCCGGCGGCGGGCCGGCCGGCTGACCTCCGCCAGGGGGGCGGCGCCCAGGATCAGTTCCGGGTCCAGGCCGTCCATGGCGGCGAATAGTTTTTCACTCTGTCTGCTCATAAGGTGATTCCTTCTTTCTCAAGATGTTTTTTCAGCTTGTTCCGCACCCGGCGGAGCAGGGAGGCGGCGGCCCCCTCGCTCATGCCGCCCTGGGCGGCCACCTCCCGCACGGGACACAGATACCAGTACCGGCGGAGAAAGGCCCGGCGCTCCTTCTCCGGCAGGGCGCGGAGGAAGCGGTCGATGCTTTCGGACAGCAGACGGCCCTCCACCGCCTCCTCCACCGAGCCGGCGGCGGGCACGGCCTCCTCCAGCTCGTGGAGGGCCAGAGGGACCTCTCCGCCGCCCCGCTTTTGCGCCGCGTTTTCCCGGAGGCGGTCCAGCGCCAGATTCCGGGTCACCGCCGCCAGAAAAGCGGACAGTGACCGGGGCCGCTGGGGCGGGATGGCGTTCCAGGCACGGAGCAGCGCATCGTTGACGCACTCCTCCGCGTCCTCCGGGCTCTGCAGGACGCGCCCCGCCACGGACGAGCAGAAGGGGCCGTACCGGGCGCGGCACTCCTCCACCGCCGCCTGGTCCCGCCGGAAAAACAGGTCCAGGATCTGTTCGTCCTCCACCGCGTTCCCTCCCTTCGGTGTGATTTGAAAGGCCCTTCACCCATATTGACGGAAAAAAAGGGCGGGATATGCGCCCTCCCTGGAAAAAATAAAATCAGCGGGACGATGCTGCGCCGATGTGATAATCTGGGCCTCTGGATCGTCATATAGGTGTGGCCACAAAACGGAAAGGGAGGTGAGGCCGTGGAGCGGGAGGAGCAGAGGCGGCTCTTTGAGGCGTACTCCGACGACGTGTTCCGGTTGGCGTACAGCTATCTGGGGTCCGCCCAGGACGCCGAGGACGTGTGCCAGACGGTGTTCCTCCGCCTGGCGGAGGGCCGGACAGGGCCCCGGCCGGGGAAGGAGAAGCAGTGGCTCCTCACCTGCGCGGCCAACGCCTCCAAGGACCTTCTGCGCTCGTTCTGGCGCAGGAACGTGGGGGAGCTCTCCGAGGACGTCCCGGCGGCGCGGGAGGACGGGGAGCTCTACCGGGCGGTGATGTCCCTGCCGCCCAAGTACAGGGCGGTGATCCACCTCTACTACTACGAGGGGATCGGACAGCGGGAGATCGGCGAGATCCTCCGCATCTCCCAGACGGCGGTCCAGACCCGCATGAGCCGGGCCAGGGCCATGTTGAGAAAGGAGCTCAGCGATGATCCAGGAGAGATACAAAAAGATGATGGAGCGGGAGGCCCTCAGCGGTGAGGCGAAGGCCGCCATTCTGGAGCGGATGGAGGGGAGGCCGGCCCGCCGGCCGGTCCGATGGCCGGCGCTAATCGCGGCCTGCCTGTGCGTGGCGCTGCTGGGCACGGCCATCGCCGCGGCGGCCACGGGCGGCTTCGGCCTGTGGGGCGGCACCCAGCCCGACGGGGACCTGAGCGTCACCGCCCGGCAGAAGCTCTACGCCGAGGACGAGTTCTCCGCCGCCCTCCAGAGGGATATGGCGGCCGTCAAAAAGTCCGGCGTGGCCAGCGTCTGCTATCCGGCGGACTGGCAGGCGGCCCGGGACTATGTGGGCATCCCGCTGCTGGAAAACCGCTTCCTCGACGGGCGGGAGACCTTCATGCCATCCGGGGAGATGCCGGACCACGGCCTCCACGTCAGCCTCCACCCGGGACTGGTGTACCTCTACCGGCCCTATGAGGTGGACGGCCTGCTGCTGACCGTCAGCACGGGCATCTTCACCGAGGAGTACGACGGAGCCCCTATCCAGGGCGAATGGTACCCCTTCTGGTGGGGGAACCACGAGGCGGACGGCGACGGGACCGTCACCTTCCGCGGGGAGGACGACGGCGCCGGCGGCGTGTTCCGGCTGGACGACACCTGGACGGAGACCATGCCGGACGGCACCGAGGTGCTCTACACCCGCTGGAGCGGCGACGACGTGGATGGCTATTGGCTGGGCGCCGACTTCGTCCACGACGGGATCGGCTACGACCTTAACGTCTTTGAGATCGTGCGGGGCGTGCCGGAGATCGGGGAGGCGTTCGCCCCCTGCGGCCCGGAGAGCGGCTGTGAGGACGTCCTCCGGCAGGCCGTGGAGGGGTTTGCGTTTGAATGACGGATAAGAAAGAGGGCCGCTCCGGTGGAGCGGCCCCTGCCCGTTCTTTCCCTGCCCGCGGATGTCATTCCCTGTGCTCGTCCCCCCAGGTACACATCTGGTCCAGGATGGGGATCAGGGACTTCCCCTTTTCGGTCAGGCTGTACTCCACCTTGGGAGGGATCTGGGGGTACTCCTCCCGGTGGACCAGGCCGTCGGCCTCCAGCTCCTTCAGGGTGGCGCTGAGCGTCTTGAAAGAGATGGTACCGATGTATTTTTTCAACTCGTTGAACCGGACGATCTGATAATCCATCAGGGCGTACAGGATGAACATCTTGTACTTGCCCTGGATGAGGGACATGGTGTAACTGAAGCCGGTGTCCTCCAGCTTCGCGTCCCTGATGCAGGAATCGACCATAGAGGCGCTCTCCTTTCAGTTAGTATCTAACATCAATGTGCGTACTTGACGGATGCGCGGTTTGCGCTATAACTATAGCATGGGCTGCGAGGGAGGTCAAGGCCCCGATACTATGTGAGGAGTGTATCTCAATGAGCAAAAAGATCGTAGTCATCACCGGGAGCCCCCGGCGGAACGGCAACAGCTTCGCCATGACCGAGGCATTCATCCGGGCCGCAGAGGCCAAGGGCCACACCGTCACCCGCTTCGACGCGGCGTTTCTGAAGATCGGCGGCTGCCACGCCTGTGAGACCTGCTACTCCACCGGCAAGGCCTGCACCTTCGACGACGACTTCAACGCCATCGCCCCCGCCGTTTTGGAGGCCGACGCGGTGGTGTTCACCATGCCCGTCTACTGGTACTCCATCCCCGCCCAGATCAAGGGGGTCATCGACCGGCTGTACTCCCTGGTGGTGGGCGGAAAGGACATCGCCGGCAAGGAGTGCGCCGTCATCGCCTGCTGTGAGGAGGAGGACATGACCGTCCTGGACGGGGTCCGCGTCCCCATCGAGCGCTCCGCCGCGCTGATGAAGTGGAAGATGGCAGGGGAGGTGCTGGTCCCCGGCGTCTTAAACGCGGGCGACGTAGACAAGACCGACGGCTGCGCCAGAGCCGCCGCCCTGGCGGAGGCCATCTGAATCCGCGGACACAGAAAGCGGGTCCGGCTCATGGGAGCGGACCCGCTTTTGCTATCCGATCGCCGTGTACTCCCCCTCCGGGGCGGCGTGGCAGGTGATGACATCCTGGAAGGTGCGCCAGTTCCGCGGGGGAAACAGCGCGCCGGGACCGTTCTGCAGCACGCCGTCGGAGGCCAGCTCATAGGGGTAGACCCAGGGGGTGATCCGGTGGGCGCAGGTGATGGAGGCGTTGAAGATATAGGGTACGGTGGGGCGGGAGGGCACCCCAGACCAGAACAGCCAGCCGGTCACCCTGCCGCCGTCGGGATGGGCGGGCAGGGAGAAGTCGGCGGTGTAGTCCAGCCACCCGTTCACGCGGAGGTCCAGGGGGGCGGTGTGGAACACCCCGTCCTCCTCCCACTCCAGCCGGCCCTCCATGCAGTCCAGGCTGGCAAAGGCGCCGTGGTAGTCGGGCTGGACGCGGAGCCCCTCGGTGTAAAAATGCAGATGGCTGTCGTCCATGCAATCCCACTCCAGCCGGGCCAGGTAGACCATGCGGAAACCGTATGTTTCGTCGGCTACGGGGACCTCTGCCAGGGTGATGTCGGGGATGCCGTCGGGGTAATTGCCGGAGCCGCGATATCCTTTCATCGTGACGCCGTAGGCCCCCTCGAACCGGGCCACGTCGCCGTCGGACAGCTCCGCCAGCAGGTCCTCCGGGAAGCCCAGTTCTGTCAGGCGGGCCCGGAGGGAGGACTGGCCGTCGCTGGGGCCGTACACGGGGGTCTCGGCCCGGACGGGCAGGCGGGCGAAGCAGAGGGGAAGAATGATGACGGCGGCCAGGGCGGTACACAGCCAGAGGGCGGCGGCCCCGCCGTCGGACACCCGCGCCGGGGCGGGGGAGAGGGCGTAGCCCGCCTCGTCCAGGGAGCGGCTGAGCTTGAACAGGCTGCGGAGCAGCAGGGCCCAGATCAGCAGCAATGGTCCCACCAGCAGCCAGCCGGTCAGCCCGACGCAGGCCAGGGGGAACAGCAGGAACACCATGATGGCCGCCGCCCCGGCGGAGCCGGCCTTGGGTGGCTGGCCCGCCTTGCGGAACACCCCTTTGAGGCCCCGCCACAGCCCCGCCGCTGCCAGGGCCAGCAACAGTTGGAGGACCCCCGCCCGGACCACGGCATGGAGGGGGACCGCCCCGGTGAGGGTCTGCCATTCCGTGCCGACGGCCTCCGCCAGCCAGTGGTCCAATGGGGTGGCCAGGGCGACGATGCCGGCGAACCGGAGGGCGGCGTAGAGGGTGGCGCAGATGTAGGCGAAGCGGAACGCCCCGTTCTCCCGGCGGAGGGCCCGGAGCCCCAGCCACAGCAGCACCGTGCCCACGGCGGGGAGGATGACGTCCAGATACAGGAAGTCCAGGGTGACGGTGATGAGGGCCAGCCCCAGGCAGACCCGGTCCATTGGCTTCTTCCAGGGCCTGGGGGGCTCGGGGGAGGGCCGCGCGGCGTCCGGGGGGAGCTGGGCCGCGCCCTGATAGAGCAGCTTGTCGAACTCATCCACGGTACACACCTCCCAGCTCGTTTTGCAGGCGCTTGCGGACGCGGTACAGTTTGCCCTCCACGGCGCGGAGGGACAGGCCCAGCTCGGCGGCGATCTGGGCGGTGGACTGATAGTAGTAGTATTTGCGGAGGAACAGATCCCGCTCCCGGCGGTCCAGCCGGTCCACCGCGGCCCACAGGGCCCGGACGGCCTCGGCCTTGAGGGCGGCCTCCTCCGGGCCGTCCCCGGGGGCGGGGAGGGCGTCGTCAGGGAGGCCTTCCTCCCGGCGGCGCCCATTGGCCCTCCGGCGGTTCAGCGCCGTGTTCCGGGCGATGGCCCCCAGCCACGCGGTGACGGTCCCCTTGGCCGGGTCGTAGTCCCCGATGGACTCCCAGGCCCTGAGGAACACGTCGGACAGGCACTCCTCCCGGTCCCGCCCGTCGGGCAGGATGGGGGCCACGATGTACTTCACCAGGGGGGCGAAGGCCGTCTGGAAGCGGGGCAGGGCGTCGCTCCGCCGGTCCTTCATCGCCTGTATCAGTTCGGTGTGGTCCACGGCCGCCGCCTCCTTTCCGCCTCTCTGTCCTATCATACACCAAAAAACGGCGGGACCCACGGAAAAATATGCTTTAACGCACTGAAAATTTTTTGGCCGAAAGGGGTTGACAAACCGGGGCGGCCTGCATATAATGGCACACAACAAGAGAATACTCCAAACCAGTGACGGAGAGAAGTAACCGGCAAGGCGAGCCTTCAGAGAGCCCCCGATGGTGGGAACGGGGCGGGGAGCGGCCGGCGAATGGACTCCGGAGGGCGGACCGAAACCGGCAGGGAGTAGGGACCGACGGGTATCCCACCCGTTATCCATCGGGGCGCGCGTGATGGCGCGCGTAAGCGAGCGGACGTCTGAACAACGTCAATTTGGGTGGTATCGCAGAAGCAAAGGCTTTTGTCCCATGCGGGGCAGAGGCTTTTTTCTTTTTCTCCGGCCGAAGCGGCAAGCGGCCGGGTCATCTGCCGCCCGAATACCGAAATAGGAGGAAACCGAAATGAAAAACCGCAACACCCTGAGATCCCTGCTGGCCATGCTGCTGGCCCTGACCATGCTCTTTGCCCTGGCCGCCTGCGGCGGTCAGGCCCAGACCGGCCCCGGCCCCGCCGAGGACCCCAACGACACCGAGCCCGCCGAGACCCAGCAGTCCGTCTCCGAGCCCACAGACACCCCCGAGGAACCCACCGACGCCCCCGCTGACGAGCCCGAGCAGCCCTCCGCCTTTGCCCTGGAGTCTCAGGTGGTGGGCGACGCCGACGGCACCACCTACAAGGTGGGCATCTGCAACTATGTGGACGACGCCTCCCTGAACCAGATCGTCACCAACATCCTCAGCCAGCTGGACGCCGTCGGCAGGGACAGGGCCGTGGCTTTCGACGTACACTATGACAACTGCAACGGCGACGCTGCCGTGATGAATCAGATCATCGCCGACTTCATCGCCGACCAGGTGGACCTGATGGTGGGCGTGGCCACCCCCGTGGCCATGGCCATGCAGGGGGCCACCGAGGACAACCAGATCCCCGTGGTCTTCTCCGCCGTGTCCGACCCTGAGAGCGCCGGCCTGGTGGCCAGCAACGCGGCCCCCGGCGCCAACATCACCGGCACCTCCGACTATCTGGACACCAACACCGTGATGAACCTGATCTTCGCCGCCGACCCCGATGCCGACAACATCGCCTTCCTCTACGACCTGGGCCAGGACTCCTCCACCACCCCCATTGCCCACGCCAAGGAGTATCTGGACGGGAAGAACATCGCCTATAAGGATTACACCGGCCACACCACCGACGAGATCCGTATGGCCGTCCAGTCTCTGATCGAGGACAAGGTGGACGCCGTGTTCACCCCCTCCGACAACAGCATCATGACCGCCGAGCTCTCCATCTACGAGGACCTGATCGACGCCAAGATCCCCCACTACACCGGGGCCGACTCCTTCGCTCTGAACGGCGCGTTCCTGGGCTTCGGCGTGGACTACGCCAACCTGGGCGTTGAGACCGCCAACATGGTGGCCTCCATTCTGGTGGACGGCGCTGACCCCGCCACCACCCCCGTCAAGACCTTTGACAACGGCACAGCTACCGTCAACACCGAGACCTGCGCCGCCATCGGCCTGGACTATGAGACCGTCAAGGCCGCCTTCGCCCCCTTCTGCACCCAGGTGAAGGAGATCACCACCGCCGAGGCCTTCGAGGGCGTCCAAGGGTAATAAAAAGGAGGACCCGTTATGCTGACTGTCACCCAGACCGCCCTGGAGCTTGGGCTGGTCTACTCCCTGACGGTGCTGGCCCTGTTTCTGAGCTACTCCATGCTCAACGTCTGCGACCTGTCTACCGACGGCTGCTTCACCCTGGGGGCCGCCGTGGGGGCTGTGGTGGCGGTGGCGGGCCACCCCGGCCTGTCCCTGCTGGCCGCTATGGGCGCGGGGGTGCTCTCCGGCTTCGTCACCGCCCTGCTCCAGACCAAAATGGGCATCAACAGCCTGCTGGCCGGCATCATCGTCAACACCGGGCTGTACTCGGTGAATATGGCGGTGCTGGGCGGGTCCCCCAACATCAACATGAACAAGACGGTCACCGTCTTCTCCGCGGCCAAATCCCTCCTGGCGGAGACCCCGCTGGCCCCGTTCTATGACATTATCGTGGGCGCCGTCGCCGCCGCCCTGGTGATCCTGTTCCTGACCCTGTTCCTGAATACCCGGCTGGGTCTCGCCATTCGGGCCACCGGCGACAATCCGGACATGGTCCGCTCCTCCTCCATCAACCCCGCCTTCACCACCACCGTGGGCCTCTGCGTGGCCAACGCCTTCACCGGCCTGTCCGGCTGCCTGCTGGGCCAGATGCAGAAGTCCATGGACGTGAACATCGGGCAGGGGGTGGTGACCATCGCCTTGGCCTCCCTGCTCATCGGCTCCACCGTGCTGGGCCGGGGCGGCATCGCCCTCCGGGCCGTGGGCATGGTCATCGGCGCCTTCATCTTCCGGATGGTCTACGGCGTCGCCCTGCGGCTGGATATGCCCGCGTTCATGCTCAAGCTGGTGTCCTCGGTCATCGTGGTGCTGGCCCTGGCCATCCCCTATCTCAAGAGCCAGTGGCCGGTGCTCCGCCGCCGGCTCACCGCGGGGAAGGAGGCGCGCTGACATGCTGGACATCTCCCACATCTCCAAGACCTTCAACCCCGGCACGGTGAATGAGAAGAAGGCCCTCACCGACCTGACCCTCCACCTGGACCCCGGCGAGTTCGTCACCATCATCGGCTCCAACGGGGCGGGCAAGTCCACTCTGTTCAACGCCATCTGCGGCTCCTTCCTCACCGACGAGGGCTCCATCAGGCTGGGCGGGGAGGACATCACCTTCACGCCCGAGTACCGCCGGGCCCGGTCCATCGGCCGGCTGTACCAGGACCCCATGCGGGGCAGCGCCCCCGGCATGACCATCGAGGAGAATCTGGGCCTGGCCGCCGGCAGCGGCGGGTGGTTCTCCCACATGACGGCCAAGGACCGCGCCCGATTCCGGGACCAGCTGGCCCTGCTGGACATGGGCCTGGAGGACCGGATGAAGCAGCCGGTGGGCCTCCTCTCCGGCGGCCAGCGGCAGGCGCTGACCCTGCTCATGGCCACCATGAATCCCCCCAAGCTGCTCCTGCTGGACGAGCACACCGCCGCTCTGGACCCCGGCACCGCCGAGAAGGTGCTGAAGGTCACCCGTGAGGTGGTGGCCCGCCACCAGATCACCACCCTGATGGTCACCCACAACATGCACCAGGCCCTGGAACTGGGCAACCGCACCCTGATGATGGCCGCCGGCCGCGTCGTGCTGGACGTGTCCGGCCAGGAGCGGGCGGGCATGACGGTGGACGACCTGCTCGCCCGGTTCAAGGCCGGCGCCGGCAAGGCGCTGGACAACGACCGCATTTTGCTGTCCTGAGCAATAAAAGAAGAACCTCCCCTGGCCGCTGCCGGCCGGGGGAGATTTTTTGTCGGAAAATTTGAAAATGTGTAGTTTTGCAAATCCCCATGTAGAAATTTGACAAATTCAGTGTAACACAGTAAAACGGAAAAATCAAGCACTTTATAGGACCGAATCCCTGTCGAAAAAAAAGTTTGTAAACCTACACATTTTTAAAAGGGAGGAACATCCATGAAAAAACGAATCCTGGCATTGCTCCTGGCCGCCGTCATGGTGATGGCGATGGTCCCGTCCGTGTTCGCGGCGGAGGCCACCGGCACGTGCGGCGAAAACCTGACCTGGGCCAAGTCCGCGGACGGCACACTGACCATCTCCGGCACGGGCGATATGACGAACTACAACATGACGACCACCGGTGCGTTGGTCAATCTCAAGTCCCTGGCCGGCGAGTTTACCAGCGTGGTCGTTGAGTCCGGCGTCACCAGCATCGGCGATGACGCGTTTTCCTACTGCGACACGCTGGAATCGGTGACCATCGGTGACACCGTGACCAGGATCGGTATCCACGCCTTCGCCAACTGCGAAGCCCTGGAGCGCGTCGATCTGCCCGCCAGCCTGACCGAAGTCGGTCTGATGGCTTTTGACCAGTGTAACGCGCTGTCCGACGTCTACTATGCGGGCACCCGGGAGCAGTGGAACAGCATCAGCATCGGCGACGGGAACGAGCCTCTGACCCAGGCGACGATCCACTTTGCCGGCGAGGCCCCCGCGAAGAACCAGATCGGCGATCATATCACCTGGGCGCTGTCCGGCGGCACCCTGACCCTCACCGGGACCGGCGAGATACCGTTTTTCAACAGCAGCATCGAAAGCATCACCGGCAGCTTCACCACCGCGGTGATCGGCTCCGGCATCACCCGGATCGGAAATTCCACGTTCTTCAACTGCAATGAGCTGACCACCGTCACCATCCCGGCCACCGTGACCGCGATCGACGATCTGGCGTTCACTGGCTGCACCGCCCTCACCGACGTGTACTTCGGCGGCACCGAGGCCCAGTGGGCGGCTATCACGGTGGGAAGCAGCAACGAGCCTCTGACCAAGGCGGCCGTCCACTATAACGCCACCTCGTTTACCGACGTGCCCGCCAACGCGTGGTATGCCGCCGAGGTGGAATACGCCGTGGAGCACGGCCTGATGCAGGGCATCCCCGGCGGAAAATTTGATCCAGACGGTATCTTCACCCAGGGCCAGATCCTGACCCTTCTGGCCCGGCGCGCCGGCGTCGATACCCGCGGCTGCGATCCCTGGTATCAGGCGGGCGTGGAGTGGGCCAAGGAGAAGGGCGTGTCTGACGGCGAGAAGCCCGAGGAGACGATCACCCGGGCGGAGCTGGCCACCCTGCTGTACCGCTGCGCCGACAGCCCCGCGGTGAGCACCAGCCAGATGAACAAGTGGCCGGACGCGTCCTCTATCCCCGACAGTGAGGCCGTCTCCGCCATGGCCTGGTGCGTGGAGAACGGCATCATCAACGGCACCGGCGATGGAAAGCTGCTGCCCCTGGGCACCGCCACCCGGAAGGAAGTGGCGGTCATGATCCAGCGGTACTGCGAAAAGCTGGCGTAAAAGGACAGCGGCGAGCCGCCTGTCGAAAGACAGGCGGCTCTCTCTTTATCCTCTGACCCGCAGTTCCCAGAACGCCACCGCCCCCGCGGCGGCCACGTTCAGCGAGTCCACCCCATGCCCCATGGGGATGCGGGCGGTGAAGTCGCACCCGGCCACGGCGGCGGGGGAGAGGCCGTCCCCCTCGGCCCCCAGCAGCAGGGCCAGCTTGTCCGCCCCGGCCAGCCGGGGGTCGTCGATGGGGACGGAGCGGTCGGTCAGCGCCAGGGCCACGGCGGTGAAGCCCAGGGACTTCAAGCGGGGGAGGCCCGGCTCCGGCCAGCCCTCCAGATACGTCCAGGGGACCTGGAACACCGTGCCCATGCTCACCCGGACGGCCCGGCGGTTCAGCGGGTCGCAGCAGGTGGGGGAGAGGAGCACGCCGTCCATCCCCAGGGCGGCGGCGGAGCGCATGATCGCTCCCACGTTGGCGGCGTCGGAGATGCCCTCCAGCACCGCCAGGCGGCGGGCGTCCCGGCAGACGGCCTCCACATCGGGCAGGGGAGGCCGCCGCATGGCGCACAGCACCCCCCGGCTCAAGGCGTAGCCGGTGAGGGAGGCCAGCAGGTCGTCCTCCCCGGTGTAGACGGGGACGTCCCCACAGCGGGCGACCAGAGCCGCCGCCTTGCCGTTTAAGTGCCGCCGCTCCATCAGCAGAGACACGGGCGTCAGCCCCGCGTCCAGGGCGTGCTCGATGACTTTGACCCCCTCGGCCAGGAACAGGGCATTCTCCGGCCGGCGGCGGCTTTTCAGCTGATTTTCGGTGAGGTGGGCGTACACGTCCAGCTCCGGGCGGGACAGGTCGTTGAGTTCGATGACTGGCATGGCGGCCTCCCGTTACACGATGATCCGGGCCCGGCTGCCGCCGGTCCGGTCCTTGGTGACCACGATCTGCTTGTCGATGCGGTCCTTCAGCTCGGCCACGTGGGAGATGACCCCCACCAGCCGGTCCCCCTGGGCCAGATCGGACAGGGCCCGGATGGCCTTGTCCAGGGCCTCCTCGTCCAGGGAGCCGAAGCCCTCGTCCACGAACATGGCGTCCAGCCGGATGCCGCCGGCGGAGGACTGGACCGCGTCGGCCAGGCCCAGGGCCAGGGACAGGGACGCCTGAAAGGACTCGCCGCCGGACAGGGTGCGGACGCTCCGCCGGGTGCCGTTGTAGTGGTCGATGACGTCCAGCTCCAGCCCGCTCTGGCTCCGTAGGCCGGCCGCAGTCCCCCGGCGCTCCAGCTCGTACTGGCCGCCGGACATGACCATCAGCCGGGTATTGGCCCGGCGGAGGACCCGGTCGAACCAGGCGGTCTGGATATAGGTCTCCAGCATGAGCTTCTCCTTGCCCCGCAAGGTGCCGTTGGCGGTGTCGGCCAGCGCCTTGACCCACCCCCAGCGCTTTTCCAGTCCGGCCAGCTCCGCTGAGGCCCGGCCGATGTTGTCCAGGCTCTCCCGGTTGGCGGTGAGGCGGGCGTGGAGCTCCCGGAGGCGGGCGTTGAGCCCGTCCCGCTCCGCCGCCAGCGCCTCCCGGCGGGCCCGCTCCGCGGACAGGTCCACCTCAGGCGCCTCGGCGATCTGCCGCTCCAGCTGACCGATCTGACCCTGTAAGGCGGAACACCTTTTCTCCTGCTGGGCCAGCGCGGCCCGCGCCTCCTCCAGGGCGGTGTCCAGGGCCTCGGTCAGCGCGGAGAGGGTCAGCTCCCGGCGGGGGAGGGGCCTACCGGCCTGGGCTTTGGGGGCAAGCCTGGCCAGCTCCGAGCGGATCAGGGCGTCCCGCTCCGCGATAGCCGCCTTGAGGCGGTCCAGCTCCTCCACCGCTTGCTCTTTGGCGTCCTCCAGGGGACACCCCGGCAGCAGCCGTTCCACCAGTCCGGCGGCGGCCTCCCTCTGGGCGACCAGCTGGCCGGCGTACTGTCCGGCAGTCTGGCTGGCGGCCCGTTCCCGGTCCTGGGCGGTGGCCTGGGCGGCCTCCGCCGCCTTCAGCTGGGCCTCCGTGGGGGCCGAGGCGGGCCGGCGGGCGGGGTTGGGATGCTCCACCGCGCCGCACACGGGGCAGGGCTGCCCGTCGGTCAGCCCCTCCGCCAGGATGCCCGCCTGGGCGTCCAGAAAGGCCCGGTACTTGATTTGATAGTCGTCCCTTGCCTGTTGGGCGGCGGTCCGGGCGGCCTGATAGCCCTCCTGGGCCCGGCGGAGCTGTTCTCCGGAGCGTTCCAGCCCGGCGAGGGCACCGCTTAGTCCGCTCAGCTCCGCCCGGCGGACCTCTGCCTGCTCCCGCTCCTTCTCCCATTGGGCCAGCTGCCGGCCCGCGGCCTCCAGCTCCTTCCGCCGGGCGCGGGCGTCCTCAAGAGAGACGGTCAGCTCCTCCCGGCGCTTTTCGGCTCCGGCCTGCTCCTTTCGCGCCTGCTCCAGGGCGGCGGCGGCCTTTTCCTTTTCCTGGGCGCGGCCCAGGGCGCCGTCGATGGCGGCCAGCGCGGCGTCGAGCTCCGAGAGGCCGCCGTTGACGGCCTCCTGGCTGGCCTCGTCGGCGGCGATGAGGCCGCGGATCGCCGCCGTGCTCTCGTCGACCGGCATCTCGCCCGCCCTGACCCGCCGGATCTCGGGGAAGAGAAGGTCCTCCGGGTCGCAGCGGACGCCGGCCAGATACTGGACCAGGCCCCGCTTCGCGTCGGCACAGCGGCGCTCCAGCCCGGCGGCCTCGGCCCGGAGCCGGTCCTGAAGGACCTGATACCGGCCCGTCTGGAACAGCTCCCGGAAGATGGCCTGGCGCTCCTTTGTGTCGGCCATCAGCAGCCGCTGGAAGTCGCCTTGGGCGATCATGGCGGTCTGGGAGAACTGGTCCCTGTCCACCCCCAGGATCTCCAGCAGGGCGGCGTTGACCTCCTTGACTTTGGCGATGACCCGCCCGTCCGGGAGGGTGAGGACGGCGTCCGCCGGCTGGGTCACGGTGCCGGAGCCGCGCTTGGCAGGACGGGGATACTCCGGGTTCCGCCGGACGGTGTAGGTCTTTCCGGCGTAGGTAAAGACGAGCTCCACCCACGTCTCGGCGTCGGGGGCGGCGTACTGGGAGCGGAGCATGGCCGGCTCCCGCCACGCGCCGCTGGCCTCCCCGTAGAGGGCGAAGGCGATGGCGTCGAAGATGGTGGTCTTGCCGGCGCCGGTGTCCCCGGTGATGAGGTACAGCCCGCTCCGGCCCAGCCTGTCCAGCTCCAGGGTGGTCACCCCGGCGTAGGGGCCGAAGGCGGACAGGGTCAGCTTGACGGGCCTCATGCCTCCACCTCCCAGATCTCCTCGATCAGCGACTGGCAGAAGGCGGCCTGCTCCTCGCTCATGGGCCGGCCGTTCTGCCGCTGGAACAGGGCGGCGAACAGCTCCAGGGGGGATTTGTCCTCCCCGCCGGCCGGATCGTCCGCCGCGCCGGCGGCACGGGTGCGGCAGTTGTCATAGTCCAGCTTCATCAGATTGGGGTAGATGACCCGCAGCTTGCCCAGGGCGTCGTACACGTCCTCCTCGTCGGTGAGGGTGATGTGCAGGTAGTCGTCGGTGGCGGTATCCTCGTAATTGCTCAGGTTGGTGAGCTCCTCGTAGGTCCCCCGAAGCTCCCGCAGGTCGTGCTTCGGGGTGAGGGGCGCCGTGCGGACGGACAGCTGGCCCTTTTCTCCCAGCTCCGCCACGGTGACCGACTTCACCTGTTTTGCCTCGGAGAAGGAGTATTTCAGCGGCGAGCCGCAGTAGCGCACCCGCTCCGAGCCCACGTTCTGGGGCCCGTGGAGATGCCCCAGGGCAACATAGTCGAAGGGATCGAATACGGCGGCGTCCACGTTGTCCAGCCCGCCCACGGAGACCTCCTCCGACTCGGAGCGCTCCGCCCCGGTGACGAACTGGTGGGGCACCAGCACGTTCCGCCGAGCGGGGTCGATGTCCATGTCGCCGATGACCGTCCGCAGGGCGTCGGTGTAGGTGTCGATCCCCTCGCCGGGGAAGAGGGGGCGGACAGCCGCCGGCTTCAAAAAGGGCAGCATGTAAATATCCACCGGGCCATAGTCGTCCGTGAGGGTAAAGGGCTTCACCTTGCCGGTAAAGACCCGGGAGAAGTGGACGCCGCTGGCGTCGATCATCCGGGCGCAGAAGGACAGCCGTTCCGGGGAGTCGTGGTTGCCGCTGATGACGAACACAGGCAGGTCCCGCTTCACCAGGCTGTAAAGGAAATTGTCGAACAGCTCCACCGCCTCGGCGGAGGGCACGGGCTTGTCGTACACGTCTCCGGCGATGAGGACCGCGTCGGGCCGCTCCCCGTCGATGACCCGGAGGATCTCCCCCAGGATGTGTTTCTGGTCCGCCAGCATGGGGACCTCGTTGACCCGCTTGCCCAGGTGCAGGTCGGACAGATGGATGAACTTCACGGCGGCGCCTCCTTCACAAACGCGCTTTTTGACATTTTACCCCTTTGCGGTGCTGTCCGCAAGTGGGGGAGGGGAGGTTTTTGCCCGGCAGCAAAAAAGGACGGCGCGGCCTTGCGGCCGCGCCGTCCCTCAAATCGGATCGCGCGTGCAGTGGACGCCCGCCGCAGGGCGGGAGCGGATATGCGGAGTCGGAGCCGAAGATCAGCCGCCGAACAGGGCCAGCAGGAAGCCGGCCGCGATGGCGGAGCCGATGACGCCGGCCACGTTGGGGCCCATGGCGTGCATCAGCAGGAAGTTGCCGGGGTTGGCCTTCTGGCCCTCCATCTGGGAGACGCGGGCGGCCATGGGCACCGCGGACACGCCGGCGGAGCCGATCAGCGGGTTGATCTTGCCGCCGGTGACCACATACATGAGCTTGCCCATCAGCAGGCCGCCCACGGTGGAGAAGCCGAAGGCGATGAGGCCCAGGGCGATGATCATCAGGGTCTGCACGGTGAGGAACCGGGAGGCCACGGTGGTGGCGCCCACGCTGATGCCGAGGAACAGCGTGACGATGTTCATCAGGCCGTTCTGGGCGGTGTCGCTGAGGCGCTCGGTGACGCCGGTCTCACGCAGCAGGTTGCCGAACATGAGAGAGCCGATCAGGGGGGCGGTGGAGGGCACCAGCAGGATCACAAAGGCCGCCACCACGATGGGGAAGATGATCTTCTCGGTCTTGGAGACCTCCCGGGCCTGCTCCATCTTCACCTGGCGCTCCTTCTCGGTGGTGAGCAGCCGCATCAGCGGGGGCTGGATCATGGGGATCAGCGCCATGTAGCTGTAGGCCGCGATGGCGATGGGGCCCAGGAAGGCGGGGGCCAGCAGTGTCGTCAGGTAGATGGCCGTAGGCCCGTCCGCGCCGCCGATGATGCCGATGGAGGCGGCCACGTTGCCCTGGAAGCCCAGGCAGATGGCCCCGAAGAAGGCCAGGAACACGCCCAGCTGGGCGGCGGCGCCCATGATCAGCGAGGTGGGCCGGGCGATCAGCGGGCCGAAGTCGGTCATGGCGCCCACGCCCATGAAGATCAGGCAGGGGTAGATGCCGGCCTTGACGCCGATATACAGGATGTCCAGCAGGCCGCCCAGATGGATGATGTCGGTGAAGGACAGCTCCTCGACGAGGTTCTCAAGCAGAGACTGTGCGCCCTCCAGATCGAAATCGGGGTCGGTGTACATGACCATGAAGTCCGCGTAGACCTGCTCGTCGGAATTTCCCTCCGCAAGATATGCCTCGATCTCGTCAGTGGTCTGCCCGGAGGCTCTGGCGGCAAGGTAATAATTCAACTCGGCGTCGTTGTAGGCGCGCTCCTGGGAGTTGTTGTAGAGCGCGTAGTCGTTGGCGGCGTCATAGGGGCACTCATGCACGTAGGCGTCCCACATCCCCATGTGGTACAGTCCCGCGCCGGGGATATTGGTCAGCAGCGCGCCGAAGGCGATGCCCACCAGCAGCAGGGGCTCGAACTTCTTGGCGATGCCCAGGTACAGCAACCCGCAGGACACCGCGATCATGATCAGATACTTCCAGCCGCCGGAGGCAAAGAAGCCGGCAAAACCGGAGGTCTCCACCAGGTTGGAGAGGGTTCGTAAAATATCCATAGACGTCCCTCCGTCAGGCCAGGACGATCAGGGGGTCGCCGGTCTGCACGCTGGCGCCTTTGGCGGCGACCACCTGGGTGACGGTGCCGTCTCTGGGGGCCAGCACCTCGTTCTCCATCTTCATGGCCTCAAGGACCACCAGGATCTGGCCGGCCTTGACCCGGTCGCCCTGGCTGACCTCCACCCGGAGCACGGTGCCGGGCAGGGGGGCGGCGATGGGCTCGCCGGCGGCGGTCACCGCGGGGGCCGCGGGAGCGGCAGGGGCCGGGGCGGC
>CANRFT010000037.1 GCA_947629955.1 uncultured Oscillospiraceae bacterium | reverse complement strand
TATTGGAGTGATTTCAGGTCCCAGCCATGCCCGGAATCCCTTGTTATTGCTATGTTTTTTAATTTTGCTCATGGCTGGATAATGATACAATAAGGAGGTTCTCATATGAAAGTGTTAGAGGCGAAATTTGTCCAGGGCTTCATGCGCATGGCCAACGACGGCTGGGAACAGGGCTGGCACGAGCGCAACGGCGGCAACCTCAGCTACCGCATCAGACCTGAGGAGGTGGAGTCCGTCAAGGAGGAGCTTCACCCCGGCGAGTGGAAGCCCATCGGCGCCACCGTGCCCACCCTGGCCGGGGAGTATTTCCTGGTCACCGGCTCCGGCAAGTACATGCGCAACGTGACCATCGACCCCGCCGACTCCTTCTGCATCATCGAGCTGGACGGCGTGGGCGAGAACTACCGCATCTGCTGGGGCCTGGTGAACGGCGGGCGGCCCACCAGCGAGCTGCCCTCCCACCTGATGAACCACGAGGTGAAAGTCATCGCCACCGGCGGGAAGCACCGGGTCATCTATCACGCCCACTCCGCCAACACCATCGCCCTTACCTTTGTGCTGCCCCTCACCGACGAGGCGTTTACCCGGGAGCTGTGGGAGATGGCCACCGAGTGCCCGGTGGTGTTTCCCTCCGGCGTGGGCGTGGTGCCCTGGATGGTCCCCGGCGGCCGGGACATCGCCGTGGCCACCTCCGAGCTGATGAAGCAGTACGATGTGGCCATCTGGGCCCACCACGGTATGTTCTGCTCCGGGGAGGACTTCGATTTGACCTTCGGCCTCATGCACACGGTGGAGAAGTCCGCCGAGATTTTGGTGAAGGTCCTCTCCATGGGCGGCAAAAAGCAGACCATCCAGCCCGACGACTTCCGGCATCTGGCGGTGGACTTCAACGTCACTCTGCCGGAGAAGTTCCTGTATGAAAAACAGTAGACCCGGTGAAGTTCACCACAAATTTATAAAGGAGTGTATGTATCATGGCTGATCGTATCGTTCTGAATCCCGTCTCCTATCACGGCAAGGGCGCAATCGAGAACATCGTCCCCGAACTCAAGGGACATGGCTGCGCCAAGGCCTTCGTGGCCACCGACCCCGACCTGCTGAAGTTCGGCGTCACCGGCAAGGTCACCGCCCTGCTGGACGCCGCCGCCTTCCCCTATGAGGTCTACTCCGACATCAAGGCCAACCCCACCATCGAGAACGTCCAGACCGGCGTGGCCGCCTTCAAGGCATCCGGCGCGGACTGCATCGTGGCCGTGGGCGGCGGCTCCGCCATGGACACCGCCAAGGCCATCGGCATCATCATCAACAACCCCGAGTTCGCCGACGTCCGCTCTCTGGAGGGGGGCGCCCCCACCAAGAAGCACGCGGTGTTCACCGTGGCCGTGCCCACCACCGCCGGCACCGCCGCCGAGGTCACCATCAACTACGTCATCACCGACGTGGAGAAGAAGCGCAAGTTCGTCTGCGTGGACGTCCACGACATTCCCGAGGTGGCCGTGGTCGATCCCGACATGATGTCCACCATGCCCAAGGGCCTCACCGCCGCTACCGGCATGGACGCTCTGACCCACGCCATCGAGGGCTATATCACCAAGGGCGCCTGCCCCATCTCCGATATGTTCCACCTGGAGGCCATCCGGCTGATCTCCGCCAACCTGCGGGGCGCCGTGGCCAATACCGACGAGGGCCGCACCGGCATGGCCCTGGGCCAGTATATCGCCGGCATGGGCTTCTCCAACGTGGGCCTGGGCATCGTCCACTCCATGGCCCACGGCCTCTCCGCCCTGTACGACACCCCCCACGGGGTGGCCTGCGCCATCATCCTGCCCACCGGCTTGGAGTATAACGCCCCCGTGGCCGGCAAGCGCTACCGCGCCGTGGGCAAGGTCATGGGCGTGGAGGGCATCGACGCCATGAGCGACGAGGACGCCGCCAACGCCACCATCGCGGCGGTGAAGAAGCTGTCCGCCGACGTGGGCATCCCCGCCGACCTGAAGGGCATCCTGAAGGAGGAGGACGTGCAGTTCCTGTCCGAATCCGCCTATGCCGACGCCTGCCGCCCCGGCAACCCCAGGGACACCAGCGTGGAGGAGATCGCCGCGCTCTATCGCGGACTGATGTAAGCCGAACGGCATATAAAGCCCAATACAGCAAACAGCGGACGCCGAGGCGTCCGCTGTTTGTATTCTGCCCGTCTGACCCGCGGGCGGGGCGCTTTCCGCGCCATAGCGCCCCGTATTTTATCCGCGGGGCTGGATCTCGGCGCCGTACACCGACCAGAAGTAATCGGTCCGATAGGCGGACAGCGCCTCCGCCGGGACATAGACCTTCGCGTCCGTCCCGTCCAGCAGGCCCTGTCCCACCCGGCAGGCGGAGGGAGCGGGCTGCTCCAGCACGATCCGGCGGAGGGCGGCGCAGCCGGCAAAGGCCCCGTCGCCAATAGATCTCACATTTTGCTGGACGGTGAGCGTCTTCAGTACCTCCGCGCCGGAGAACGCGCCGGGGGCGATGACGGTCACCGGTTTGCCCTCATAGGTGGAGGGCACCGTCAGCTCCGTTTTCTCCATCCCCCCGGCGGTGAGGCCGGTGACGGTGAGGGAGCCGTTCTCCTCCGCGTAGGTGAAGCAGTCCCCGTCGCTGTCGTCGCCGGACCAGGACTCCCCGTCCGCCAGCGGCGGCATCTCCGGGATGGGGATATCGGTGGGACTGCTGTCCCCCAGCATGGCCTTCACCGCCCGGATGAGGGCCCGGGTGTACACGGCCTTTCCGACGGCGTTGGGGTGGAAATTGGTGTCGTAGAACCACCCGGCGTCCAGCACGAAGTCGTGGGGGTCCCCCGCCAGGGGCAGCCCCAACTCCTCCCGGAGGGCGGCGTAAAACCCGTCCATGTCCTCCGGGTCCTCCACGGCGGCGGCGTTCATGGGGCAGAACCCGTACCAGAGGGAGGCCCCCCGGCCTTCCAGGGCGGCGGCGTAGTCCCGGACGCGGGCTGCAAAGCCCTCCGTTACCATGTCTCCGTCGAAGCGGATGGGGGTGTTGACGTCGTATCCGCCGGGCATGACGTTTTGGGCGCACAGGGGGGAGACGATATCCCCCCGCTCATTAAAGGAGTCCCGGCGATAGACCCCTTCCGGTTCAGGGGCGCCGGAGACGGTCCAGCGGAGCTTCTGCCCGGCGAACTCCGGGAAGGCCCCGGCCAGCCGCTCCAGCTTCTCCCTGGGCAGGGAGGTCATCAGACTGAAAGCGCCGTCCAGCCCCTGCCACATCACGGCGGGGTCGAACCAGTCGGACAGGGTCTGCTCCTGCTGTTCCGGGATGAGGATGACGATGTCCCCCTCCCGCAGGTATGGCTGGGACAGGTCCAGCATCACCATGGTGCCCAGGGCGGCGTACATGCCGAAGTTCACCACAGAATAACCGGGCAGCTGTTCCTCCATCAGGGCGGTGTCCGCCCCGAAGGCCACGCCGCTGCCCCCCACCAGCACGATTCGGGGCCCTGGGGTGTTTTTCAGCAGCTCCACCTTGTATTTCAGTTCGCCCATAAAGGTGTCCCCGTACTGGGCGGGCAGAGCGAAGCCCCAGGCCAGCAGGGTCAGAGGGAGAGCCAGCAGCAGGGCGGTTGTGACGCACGCAATGGCGATTTTCTTCTTCATAGGCGTCAGAATTGGAAGTAGATGAAGGCATTCTGCCCGCCGCCGGCCAGCTGGGCCAGCCACGCCGCCGAGATGGCGGCCGCCGCGCAGAACACCGTCAGGGCGGACAGGGACCAGTCCCGCTTCCCTATCCGGTCAGGCAGACGCTCCAGCGGGGGCAGACACAGGAGGGCGGGGAGCAGGGGCAGCAGGGGACCCAGAGCCTGACCGACGCCATTCCAGCCGGAGCAGAGCCGGGAGAGCAGCAGGGCGGCGTCCTCCAGGGAGGCGGCCCGGAAGAACAGCCAGGAGAAGGTGACCAGGGCGAAGGTGCGGATATGGCTCCACACCGCCCGGCCCCGGCCCGATAGGGCAGGCCCTTTGCGGAACCGATCCCGGACCGCGCCCGCCGCCAGATACAGGCCATGGATGAGCCCCCACAGGACGAAGGTCCACCCCGCCCCGTGCCACAGGCCGCTGAGCAGAAAGACGATCAGAATGTTCAGCACCTGCCGGGGCAGGCCCTTCCGATTGCCGCCCAAAGGGATATACACATAGTCGGTGAACCAGCTGGTGAGGCTGATATGCCACCGCCGCCAGAACTCCCGGACGGTGGGGGCCGCGTAGGGCCGGCGGAAGTTCTCCATCAGGTCGATGCCCAGCAGCTTGGCGGCGCCCCGGGCGATGGCGGAGTAACCGGAGAAATCGCAGTAGATCTGCACGCCGAACAGGACGGTGGCCAGCACGATCTCCGGGCCCAGAGCCGCCTCCGGCGCGCCGTACACCCGGTCCACAAAGGGGGCCAGGCTGTCGGCGATGACCACCTTTTTGAAGTAGCCCTCCAGCAGCAGCCAGCCGCCGGCGGACAGATATTGAAGCGAGAATCTCCGCTCCCGCCTCAGTTGGGGCAGCAGGTTTTCCGGCCGTTCGATGGGCCCTGCCACCAGCTGGGGGAAGAAGGAGACGAACAGGGCGTAGTAGCCGAAATGGTTTTCAGCGGGGACGGTCCCCCGGAACACGTCGATGACGTAGGACAGGGTCTGGAAGGTGTAGAAGGAGATGCCCACCGGCAGCAGGATCTGCATGGGCAGGTCCAGCCCCGCGATGGAGGCGAAGAAGCCGGCGTATTTGAACACCCCCAGGCAGCCCAGGGAGACGGTCAGCGCCAGGACCAGCAGGGCCCGCTTTCCGGCGGAGGAGCCGGTCCGGGAGATGCCCCGGGCGCACAGCCAGGACACCAGAGTGGTCCCCACCAGCAGGAATCCCGCGCCGAAGTTCCACCAGAAGTAGAACAGCCAGCTGGCCGCCAGCAGCAGGAACCAGCGGAACCGGTGGGGCAGCAGCCAGTGGAGGGCAAATACCACCGGGAAGAACAGCAGAAACTCAGGAGAGTTGAAATTCATCCGTCCGCGCCCCCCTTTCCGCAGAGAAGGGCGGCCAGGGAGACCGCGCACATCAGGGCCAGCGGGGAGACCAGCTCCTCCAGCGTCTTCCCCAGGGCCAGGCCGGACAGCAGACCGGCGGAGACGCACAGCGCCGAAAAAAGAGCCCACAGGGCGCTCTTTTTTCTCAGAAAAGCCCCCAGCGCGGCAAAGAATGCCCCGCCGCCGAACAGACAGAGGACTACGATATCAGGCACAGTCACAGCCCCCCTCCCAGGCGGTCCCGTTTACGGTTCCGGAAAGCGCCTATACGCGGCCCGGCGCGCACAGCCTCGATTCCGCTCGATCGATCCTATCATAGCCCGCCGGCGGGCGCGTGTCAACGGGGGCGGATGGTTTCGAGGTCCTCCAGCACCCCGCCGATGTCCCCGTCGATGCAGATGGACCGCCCCGCAATCTCCCCGGGGCAGGCCGCTTCGCCGCGGTTGACGCAGGCGTAGACCGCCTGGGGGTTTTCCGCCGTCATGTGCCAGAAGGGGTACTTGATGATGACCGGGGTGTTGTAGCCCACCCCCAACTCCAAATAGAGCACCTTTCCATTCCTGTGGGCATCCAGGAAGCGCTCATACCGGCCCGCGGCGGCGTGCCAGCCGGCGTCCTCCACGAATTTGTCGTCGGAGCGGAGGTTCATGGTCATGGGCCGGCCGCAGTGGGGGCAGACAGGGACCAGCTCAGAGGGGACCCGCATGTCCCGCTGCTCCTCCACCATCCGCCGGATCACGTCCTCGTTGTCAAAGGTCTCCTGCCGGCAGGGCCTGGAGCACTGGAACAGGCCGTAGTCCCCCTGGGTGTAGAACAGCCGTCCCCTGTCGAACCCCGCCTTCTGGAAGCAGTGGTCCACATTGGTGGTGATGACGAAGTAGTCTTTGTCTCTGACCAGCGCCAGCAGCGCGTCATAGACCGGCCTGGGCGGGTCCATGTATCGGTTTACATAAATATACCGGCTCCAATAGGCCCAGAACTCCTCCGGCGTGGGATAGGGATAAAATCCGCCGGAATACATATCTGAAAAGCCGTATTGGACGGCGAAGTCGGAGAAATACCGCTCGAACCGCTCCCCAGTGTAGACGAACCCGGCGGAGGTGGACAGCCCCGCCCCCGCACCCACCACCACGGCGTCGGATGCGTCAAGCGCCTCCCGGAGCCGCCTGATATCATCCCAGTAACCTCCGGTAGATTTGGTAATCGACATCTTTAAAGACATTGAAGATCACCTCGGTATCGCCTCTGTATTTCCGCGCTGTGTCCACGGCGATCTCCGCCGCCAGGTCGTTGGGGAAGCGGAACTCCCCGGTGGAGATGCAGCAGAAGGCCACGCTTCCGATGCCGCTCTCCCCCGCCAGCTCCAGGCAGGAGCGGTAGCAGGAGGCCAGCAACTCCCGGTCCCTGTCCGTGACCCGGTCGTAGATGATGGGCCCCACCGTGTGGAGCACATAGTCACAGGGAAGGTTAAAAGCCGGAGTGATCTTGGCCTGCCCCGTGGGCTCCTCATGCCCCTGCCGCTCCATGAGCTCGGCGCAGGCCAACCTCAGTTCCACCCCGGCGAAGGTGTGTATCGCGTTGTCGATGCAGCCGTGGCAGGGCACATAGCAGCCGGTCATGCCGGAGTTGGCGGCGTTGACGATGGCCCCGCATTTCAGGGTGGTGATGTCCCCCTGCCAGAGGTAGATACCCGGTTCCACGGGCGTCAGAGCGGCGACGTCCGTGACCCCCTTACAGGCGGCCTCCGCCCGCAGATATTCGTCCTGCACCGCCAGAAAGTCGGCCCCGACGGGCCGGGGCGGGCGGACGTTCATCAGGGAGCGGAGGAGACGCCTCTGGTCCGCCTCCCCCGCAGGGACGGGTATATCCCGGTACTGGGGTTGTTCCTCCAGCAGGTATTTGATCAAAAAGACACGCCGGTTTCTCTGATCCATGTTTCCACCACGCCTTCGCCGTTTTGCTCCGGCCCTCCTGCCTCCGGCGGCTGTCCGCCCTCAGGTACAGCGCCCTCCGGCATCTCCGGCGGGGTCTGGCCGTCCGGCAGTTCGGGGGGAGTTTCCCCGTCCGGCTGCTGGGGACGCTCGCCCTCGGGCCGCTGCCCGCCGGGGCCGCCCATGCCGCCGGGGAAGCCGCCGTGGCCACCCATGCCGCCCATATCGCCCGCGCCGGGCTCTGCGGAGGCCACCAGCGTGCCGCCGTCATAGAGGGCGCAGAGGCCCTCCGGCAGTTGAGGGCAGGACACCAGCAGGATGGAGAAGCCGTTGGCCGTGGGGACGGACATCAGCCCGTTCCCGTCGGCGTCCTTCAGGGCGTATTCCGTCCCGCCAGCGACGTTCCGCAGATTGAACAGCACATAACTCTGGCCGCTGGCCCCGTCGATGGCATCCAGCATATTGCCGGTGGCAACGACTGTGCCGCCGTTGAGCAGGATGCCCATGTCCGAGTCGATGCCCGCGTCCCCGGAGGTGGAGCAGGCGTAGGCCCGCACCGTGCCGCCGTTGATGACCAGCCAGCCGTTGGAGTCGATGCCGTCCCCCTCGCCGGTGGAGCCATTGACGGTGACGGTGAGCTCCCCGCCGTTGACGGTGGTAACGGAGACCCCGTCCCCGTTGGTGTTGATGCCGTCGTTGCCGGAGACGATGTCGATGACGCCGCCAAGAATCGTCAGGTGCAGCTCGCTGTCCAGTCCCTCGTTTTCGGCGTCGATGTGGAGGACGCCGTCGTTGCCGGCCACGTTCATGGACATCTTGGAGTAGAGGGCCCCATCGTACTTGTGGAGCTTTTTGCTGTCCACCACTTCGGTGCCCTCCTCGTTCAGTTCAACGGACTTGTAGATGCGGGCCACGTAAGAGCCTTTCACCCGGTTCTCCGAGCCGTCGGCCAGGAACACGTTGGCCCCGGCGGCGGAGGTGTCCACCTCGGCCCGGGGGTCGTCCTTATCGCCGCACTCGTAGACGTTGTAGAAGATGATGGCCGGGGCCACGGTGCAGGTGATGTCCGCCCCGTCCAGCACCAGATTCACCACGGCCTCAGGGTCGTCCTCCGCGTCCTCCCCCAGGTCCACCGCGATCTGGCCGGCGCTGAGGCTGCCCGAGAGCACATAGGTCCCCGGCCTCGTGATATGGACCACCGTGTGGGGATCGGCCTCGGCCCGGCTGTGCTCGTCGGCCTCGGTGCCCTCGCCGTAGGTGAAATCGTGGCCGGACTCATAGTAGACGATGTCGTGGGCGGTGTAGACCGAAGCCGTGCTGTCCTCGCCGGCGGGCTGGCCGTCCACAGTGATTTCCCCGTCCGAGAGGACGATTTCCGTGCCCTGGGGGATGGTGACCGCCGGGGCCTCGGTGCCGGCAGCGGGAGCGGATGCGGGGGCGTCTGTCCCGGCGGGCGCGGACGGGAGACTGTCTGTCCCAGTGGGCGCGGCGGGCGTGGAGGGGGTCTCACCCCCAGTCCCGCAGGCGGTCAGAGACAGCGCCAGAGCGGCGGAGAGGAGAAGCGCGATGGTTTTTTTCATACAGAACACCTCATTTCGATGTCCGCAGTATATTTTAACGCCTGTGACCAAATCAAGTCCATAAAATGGCCAATCTGTGAATTTTGAGGACACAATGCCGGGAAGATCCCCGCCCCGGCAGCGCCGGAACGGGGATCTCATACAAGCCTGGTCACGCCTTACGCCAGAGCCTCCAACTCCGCCGCCTGGGCGGTGTCCCGCTCCATCAGGTCGCAGATGGAGGCGGCGGCGTGGTCGGGGATCACGCCGTCCGGGTCCCTGCGCCGGTCCAGATCCCGCTCCCGCTCCAGCATCTCGTCGCAGACCTTCAGCAGTCTGGAATGGAGGAAGGGGACCGCCACCCCCAGGCCGTAGTGCTGGAAGAAGCGCATGTTCCGGGTCTCACAGCCGGGGATGGGGGTGATGTGGATGAGAGAGGCCCCGGAGACGGCCGCCTCGGTGGAGGAGAGCCCTCCGGGCTTGGAGATGAACAGGTCGCAGGCCCGCATATAGGCGGCCATGTCCGGCGTGGAACCCAGAACGGTGCAGCGGCTGCCGTACCGCCGGCTCATGCTCTGATAGAGCCGCTGGTTGCTGCCGCAGATGACGATGAGCTCCACCGCGGAGCGGTCATAGTGGGACAGCAGGGCGGAGACGGCCTGGCCGATCTTGCCCGCGCCGATGCTGCCCCCCGCCAGCAGGATGTATCTCCGGTTTGGGTCCATTCCCAGCCGGGCCCGCAGCTCCGCCCGGTCGTCGTGCTGATAAAACTGCGCCCGCACCGGGATGCCCAGAGGACACAGCCGCTCTTTGGGGATGCCCCGGCGGCAGAACTCGGGGATGAGTTTCTCCGAGGGGATGATATACCGGTCGCACTCGGTCTCCTCGGTGAAGGGGATGCAGGTGTAGTCCGTGGCCACAAAATAGACCCGGGGCAGCGGGAAGCCTTTGCGCCGGAGGCTGGTCAGGATCTCCGCCGGGAAGATGTGGGTGGAGATGATGACGTCGAAGTGGTGCTCCATGAGGTAGCGGCGCATATAGGCCGCCATCCGGCCATTGTTGGCGTAGTAGACCGGGGAGCGGAAGGGCACCCGCCGGTAGGCGTTCCCGAGGGTGTAGACCATCCCGAACACGTGGGGGGCCTTCTGCACCAGCTTGACGTAGGCGGCGTTGACCACCGACTCCAGCCGCTCTCCCCGCAGGGTGTAGGGATTCAGCAGCTCCGCGGAGTGGCCCCGGGCGGTCAGCTCCTGCTGGATGGCAATGGCGGCCGCGTTGTGTCCGCCCCCCGTGCCGCAGGAGAGGATCAGTGCTTCCATACCAGACTCACCGTCATCCTTTCCCGCTCCTCGCGGCTCAGATGCAGCCGGGCGCACACCGTGGCCGTCATGATGACAAAGGCCGCGCGCACCGGGCCGGGGACGCCCAGGACCACCAGAAGGATAGCCGTGGTCAGATAGGCGAAGATGGTGCGGTAGAAGTGGGGGGAGATCTTCAGCACCACCGAGAAGAAGATAAAGCAGGCGGCAAAGAGGGCAAAGGGCAGGGGGGAGTAGGGAAGCAGTCCCAGCAGGCAGCCGAAGGTGGCCGCGATGCCCTTGCCTCCCCGGAAGCGGAAGAACACCGGGAAGGCGTGGCCCAGCACCGGGGCGGCCAGGGCCAGGGCGTACCGCCAGTCCAGAGCCTGGACGGGAGTGGTGAGCGCGAGCAGGAAAACGGGCAGGAAGCCCTTGAGCACATCGCCCAGGAGCGTGCAGAGACCGCACCGAAAGCCCCCATACATGAAGGCGTTGGCGACGCCGGGGTTTTTGTCCTTACTGGGGGTCAGGATGTCCTTGCGGAACAGCTTGCTGAACAGGTCGGCGAACAGGATGCCGCCGCACAGATACCCGAACAGCGTGAAAAACAGAACTCTCATCATGTCATTGCGCCCGCGTGCGGGCTGTCCTCCGTTATTTTGATCTGGATGCCCGCCCTTCAGCGGACAAAATGGGTGGAGATCCGCTCCTCCTCCTGGGGCAGGCCGTATTTCTCCTTCCCCAGGGCGATGCTCCGCATCAGGAAGGTCATGTTCCGGGCCAGCGCCCGCAGGGTCTGGAGACCCTCTCCGTCCTGGGCGGCCTCGCCGGCGAGCCGGCCGTGGACAGAGTTCCAGTACTGGCTGGAGGCCACCGGCATGCTGCTGATGGTGAAATACTTGTTCAGCTCGTCAAAGGTGGCGGACAGTCCGCCCCGGCGGGCCACCGCCACGGCGGCGCCCACCTTCATGCGCTTGTCGCAGTGGGAGCTGTAAAAGAGCCGGTCCAGCAGGGACACCAGGGTGCCGTTGGCGGAGGCGTAGTACACGGGGCTCGCCACCACCAGGCCGTCCGCCGCCGCGAATTTCGGGGCCAGCTCGTTGACGATATCGTTGAACACGCAGCCGCCGTGGGTGTAGCAGTAGCCGCAGACGACGCAGCCCCGGACGGCCTGATCGCCCACCAGAACGGTCTCGACCTCCACGCCTTCCTCTTTGAAGACCTTTTCCATCTCCGCCAGAGCCAGGGCGGTGTTGCCGTTGGAACGGGGACTGCCGTTGAGCATCAATACTTTCATGGAGACGCTCCTTTCTCACGATGATAGCATATTATAACACTTTACATTGAATACGTCTATCGCCATCAGAAAATTTTTTCAATCACGGGAAATTTTTCATTCGCCCCTCCGGACGGTTCTCTCTCCGGTGGGGAAATGCCCCCCCGACTTTCTGCGGTTCTTCCGGATTTTCCTTGCAAACGGACACAACGGGTGGTATACTCAACCTATCGTTGCCCCAAGCGCTACCAGATGATAGAGGGAGGAATACCTGTGAAAAAGCGTTTGCTGGCGGTCCTGCTGTGCGTGTGTATGACCGCCGCCTGTCTGCCCGCCGTCTCCGCGGCGGGAACGGTCCGGGAAACCGATTTTTTTGAGGACCAGTACCATGCCGATGTGAACTACGGCGACATGAAGTACGAGGAGATGCACTCCGAGTCCTTCACCGCCGCCGCGGAGGCCATTCGGGCCCTGCTGGACGATGAGGCCAACGCCGCCCGTGTGGAGGAGCTGTTCACCGCCTTCACCGACGATATGCAGAAGCTGGATACCATGTATCACCTGATCGAAATTCGACACTCTCATGACGTGACCGACGAATACGCCGCCGGCGAGATGGTCCGCCTGGATACAGTCTATACGGAGGCGGCGGATGCCCTGGCCTTTCTGATCCAGGACATCCTGAAGTCCCCCTGCGGCGCCTTTCTCCGGGCCCAGTTCAGCGAGAGCGAGATCGAGGCTTATCTGAGTTACGGCGGCGTCACCGAGGAGCAGAAGGCCCTGTCCGCCCGGGAGACCCAGCTGACAAATCAATATGACCTCATCATCAACGGCTTCACCATCGAATACGCCGGGGAGCAGCTGAACGAAGCGGACGCTCAGGAGCTCCTTGACCTCGGTGAGATCACTTATGATCAATATGTGGAATTTGAGAACCGGTACGGTCTCGAATTGGCCGACGCGGTGGGCGGCGTCTATCTGGAGCTGCTGGACGTCCGCAGCCAGCTGGCCCGGACCTGCGGCTATGACAGTTACGTGGAGTATGCCTACAAGGAGATCTACGGCCGCGACTACACGCCGGAGGAGATCCTGGACTATGAGCAGGCGGTGAAGAAGAATGTCCCCGCTCTGGAGTATCAGTTGGATATGATCTCCTACTATCTGCTCCCGAACGAGATCATGTACGCCGACTACGCCGGCGATCAGGCGCTGGATATGATCGAGCCCTATATCGGCCGGATGTCCAGCGAGCTGGCCGAGACCTTCTCCTATATGCGGGATCACAGCCTCTACGATACAGAGGCATCCGAGTACAAGGACGGCACCGGGTTCACCGCTATCCTGCCCAGCTACGGCGCGCCTTTCTTATTCAACACCCCCGTCGAGAACCTGTACGATTTTACCACCGCCGTCCACGAGTTCGGACATTACAACAATTTCTACTGGCATCCCGCCGGCTGGAATGACGAGTCCAGCGGCTTTGACTCTGCCGAGGTACACTCCCAGGGCATGGAACTGATGTTCTCCCACTGGTACCCCGAGATCTTCGGCGAGGAGGGCGGCCAGTCCGTGCTGGACTACCTGGTATACAATCTGCTCCTCGCCATCTCGGAGGGCGCCCTGTTCGACGAGTGGCAGCAGTACGCCTATACCACCGAGGATGTGACGGTGGAGGATTTGAACGCCAAGTGCCTGCAGCTGTATATCGACTACGGCCTCATTGAGGAGGACGACGCGTACGCGGACTCTTACAGCGCGACGTGGGCGTATATCCCCCATAACTTCAGCAGCCCCCTTTACTATATCAGCTACTCCACCTCCGCCGCCGGGGCCTTTGCCTTCTGGCTGGACGCCCAGCGGAGCGGGGATTACTACGCCGCGCTGGACGAGTATCTGAAGTTCGTGGCCCTGCCCGCCTCCACCGATTTCCAGGAGAGCTTTGAGCAGCTGGGCATGGAGAACCCCGTGTCCCCGGAGTACATCGAGGAGCTGTGCGATGCGATCTATGAGGCCATGGACGTGGAGGCCCGCTTCGCGGCCCTGTACGCCGATCTGACCTTCAGCGACGTGGATCATGACGCCTGGTACGCGGAGTATGTGGGCAATATGGTGATGTATGGGCTGATGGAGGGCACCCCCGAGGGTGAATTTCTCCCCGAAGGCACCACCACCCGCGCCCAGGCCGTCACCACCCTGTGGCGGCTGGACGGCGGCGACAGGGACGGCTCCTCCGCCTTCACCGACGTCCCGGCGGACGCCTGGTATGCGGATGCCGTGGACTGGGCCGCCTCCGCCGGCGTGGCCCGGGGCGATGGTGCCGGCAGGTTCAGCCCCACCGCCGAGATCACCCGTGAGCAGATGGCGGTGATGGTATACAACACCTATCATCTGGGATTTGACGGAGCGGAGCCCGCCGCCCTCGCTTTCACCGACGCCGATCAGGTCTCCCCCTGGGCGGTGGAGGCCATGGAGTGGTGCGTGGCCAACGGCATCTTCCAGGGCTGCGGCGACGGCGCGCTGTCCCCCAAGGACACCCTCAGCCGCGCGGAATTGGCCACGGTGCTGAACAACCTCTGCAATGTCATCCTGGGCGGCATCGCCGCCTACAGCGCCGGGCCGGAGCCCGCGGCTATCTCCGCGGAGCCCGTCCCCACGCCCGCGCGTATTAGTCTGCCTGCTGCATTGAAGTGATCGCCGCGTGACGCGGTAAGCATGAGCGAGCGCCCGCCGGAACTCCGGCGGGCGCTCTTTCGTGCTGCTGCGGGTACGGATATCAGATCATTTGTAGTTGGCCGGGGCGACGGGCCAGAAGCTGTACTGGATCCAGTCGTGATCCCGATCCAGCACGCTGTCGCTGACCAGGAAGTACTTGTACAGCAGCGTGGACACATTGGCGGGATCGTCCCAGGTCACGTCCACGTTGTACCACTGGCCGTCTATCTTGACCTTGTTCCAGGCGTGGCCGCCGCCGTTGCCCTGGCCGTTGATGCGGACGCACTCGATACCGCTGAGATAGCACAGCAGGTCGAATGCC
Source organism: uncultured Oscillospiraceae bacterium (assembly GCA_947629955.1). Lineage (GTDB taxonomy): Bacteria > Bacillota > Clostridia > Oscillospirales > Oscillospiraceae > Enterenecus. Next base: position 8,655 of record CANRFT010000037.1, on the reverse strand, counting down.
TTGGAGTAGCCGTCGCAGACGGCCCTGCCGGTGAGGAAGGCGCCGTAGGCGTCGAAACTGGTGTCGTTGAAGCTCATGTCATACCGATTGTTGTTCACCAGCCAATCGTGGAAGGCTTTCACCTGCTGGTACTCGCTCATACCGGGGCTCACGAGGGAGGCGTGGACCTCCTGCGCCTTTGCGAGAAGCTGCCGGTCCGCGGCGGAGAGGCTGTCCGACCGGCCCTCCAGCCAGGCCATGACCCGCACGGCGTCGGTGTAGCTCGGGGTGTAGGTGATGGAGCTGGAGTAGTAGCTGGCGCCGTATCCCTTGGCCTCGGAGAAGGGGCTGGACAGACTAAACATGGCCTCATCGATCCGCTGTAGGTAATCGCCGGCGGTCCCCCTGGGCACGCTGATGGCGATGGTAGAGCTGTGCCCCATGGTGGCGGAAACCAGCTGGTCGATGAAGCGGTCCGGGCCGGACACCGTGAACTCCGTCACCAGCGGCGCCACCGGCCCGGGGACGAACACCCCGGCGGGAGCCTGGGCCCCGGCGCTGACGGCGCCGTCCTGCCGCAGCTTTTCCAACAGGGTGACGCCCCGGCCCGCCACCTGGCAGCTCAGCGCGTCCAGGCAGATGGCCGCCGCGTCCCCGCGGTAGAAGCCGTCCTTGGCGGTGGGGTAGTAGAGCCCCGCCGCGTCCGCGGTGGTGTAGGGGGCCCTCCAGTCCACATCGCCGTGGCCCAGCGCCCGCAGCAGGAGAGTGATGAACTCCTGGAGGGAGATCGTTGAAAGTGCGTTAAATGTATTGCCGCCGGCGCCCTGGGCGACGTCATAGCGGTATGCGTAGCCCACGTAGGGAGCCGCCCAGTCGGGCACATCGGTAAAGGGGTGAGCGTAGTTGGCCGCTTTGGCTTCCGCCTCGCCGCCCAGCAGGCGCACGACCATCGTGACGCCCTCGACACGGGTCATGGTGCGGCCCACCGCAAAATCGACGCCGCCGTCCGACAGGGTGCCCGCGCCCTGCATGAGGCCCAGGGCGTAGAGCTGTTCCGACGCCTCCTGGCCGCTCTCCGTCCGCCCCGGCGGGGCGGCAAAGGCGGTGGTGGCCAGCAGGCCGCACAGCAGCAGGGCTGCCAGCAGGCAGGACAAGGTCCGTTTACAGAACTGCTTCATGGGAAATACCTCCCTGATCCCGCGCTCTGTACCGGCGCGGAGTAAAAATGATACCTCATTATACCATGGGACAACTCTCTCCGCAACCGGTTATTTCCTGTTACCGGTCTGTCTGAAATTGTAACCGTTTTGTAGGTTGACAATGTAGACCTGCTGTGCTACGATAGGTCTACAAAGTAAACCAAGGAGAGATGACCCATGGAACAGACACATCTGACTTCAAGCGAATGGAACGTGCTGACCTGCCTGTGGGAGAGGCACCCCCAGACGGTGATGCAGCTGGTGGCCGCCCTGAACGAGCGGGTGGGCTGGGCCAAGAGCACCACCATCACCACCCTGCGGCGGATGGAGGACAAGGGCCTGGTCCACTGTGAGACGGCGGGCAAGGGCAGGTCATACTCCCCCGCGGTGGAGCGGGAGGGGGCCGTGGTGGCCGAGACCAGGAGCTTTTTGGACCGGGTGTACCAGGGCAGCGTGGGGCTGATGATGAGCGCCATGGCCCATCGGCAGGAGTTGAGCAAAGAGGAGATCGTCCAGCTCAAGGCCATTTTGGACGAGGCGGAGAGGGGGAGCGGCAAATGACCATGCTGATCCAGTGGGCGGTGACATCCAGTATATTGATTTTAGCGGTGGTCCTGGTGCGGGCCCTGCTGGGGAAGCGCATGGGCGCGGGGCTGCGGTACGCCCTGTGGGGGCTGGTGCTGCTGCGGCTGCTGGTCCCCGTGCAGCTGTTCTCTGTTCCGGTGCCCCAGCCCGTCCGGGAGGCGCTGGAGCACCACCAGACCCAGACCGCCGATCCCGCGCCCGTCTATCCCCCGGCGGGGGATGAGGACCCCGGCGTGGTGGTCCTCACCCCGGCAACACAGGCCCCCGGCGCGGTCCCGGAGGACGTGCCCCCGGCCATTCCCGACACCCCCGCCGCGCCCGTGGCCCCCGAGCGGCCCTTCGGTTGGCAGGGTGTTTTCGGCTGGCTGTGGCTGGGCGGCGGCATCACCATGGGGCTGGCGCTGACCGTCTGCAATGTACGCTTTGCCCTGGACCTGCGCCGTCGGCGGCGGCCCGTGGAGACGGACTGCGCCCTGCCCGTCTACGCGGTGGAGGGCCTGGAGTCCCCCTGCCTGTTCGGGGTGGTCCGCCCCGCCGTGTATGTGACTCCGGAGACGGCGGCTGATCCCGTCATGCTCCGCCACGTGCTGGCCCACGAGACCACCCACGCCCGCCACGGCGACCAGGCGTGGAGCCTGCTGCGGTGCGCGGCTCTGGCGATCCACTGGTGGAATCCGCTGGTGTGGCTGGCGGCCTTTTTAAGCCGCCGGGACGGGGAGCTGGCCTGTGACGAGGGGGCCATCAAGCTGCTGGGCGACAACGAGCGTAGGGCCTATGGCTGGACGTTGCTCACCCTGGTGACCGCCCAGCCCTCCCCGGTGAGCCTGATGAGCGCCGCCACCACCATGAGCGGCGGCAAGAAGGCTCTGTGGGAGCGGGTGCGGTGCATCGCCCACGCTCAGAAGAAAGCGATCTGGGCGGCGGCGCTGGCCATCGTACTGGCCGTCGCTGTCACCGCCTGCGCGTTCAGCTCCGCCGCCGCGCCCGAGGAGGAGCCGGGGGAGAGCCCCGACCCCGTGACCAGTGAGAGCCCCGAGCCCGCCGGGAGCGAAGAGCCCGACCCTTTGCAGACCGACCTGAACCGCAACGGCATCCCCGAGACGCTGGAGGTGGTGGAGATCACGGACGGCAAGCAGCTGCGGGTGATGGAAAACGGGTACTGCGTCTGGAGCGAGGACGGGTTTTACGCCCACGGGGGCTGGAACACGCTGTTTTTGTGCCGGTTCGACGGTCAGGATTGGCTGCTGCGGTATAACCCCTACATGAGCACCGGGAGCGCGAATCACAGCTATACGCTGTTCAGCCTCACCGACGGCTGGCAGCAGGTGAAGGATGGTGCCGTCACCGGGGAGGTGATGGTGAAGCAGATCGGTGGGATGCGGTTTGACACCAATTTCGGCCAGTCCATGCATGAGCCCATGGACACGGAGTCTGTGACCGGATTCTTGGAGGAACTGTCCCCCCTGCTGGAGGATGTCCAACCGCTGCTGAACACAAACCCGGAGCTGGAGGATTTGCACGAGCGGACGGGTCGGTGGCTGACGTATCCCTGGGACCAGTACGCCCCGGAGAGGTTTGCTTACGACGAAAGCAAATCAATGGAGGACAATCTGCAGGCCTGGGAAGATGCGGGAGATCCCCTCTGTACCTTACCTGTGCCGCCCAACCCCTCTGAGACCTCCATGCCCTTTACCGGCTCCCTCAATCTGGAGTTCTGCAGCGGCGCGGGGGCCTGGCGGACCCGCCTCACCCTGAACGCGGACGGCACCTTTACCGGGCAGTTCAACGACTCCGATATGGGGGTCCCCGAGGAGGGGTATCACACCACCCAATATCTCTGTATCTTCCACGGACGGTTTGGGGCAGTGGAGCAGGTCAGTGAGCACGTATGGGCTCTGACGCTGGAGGAGATCACCCTGGACACCGGCCATCCCGTGGGAGAGGAGTGGATCGTGGACGGGACGCGGTACATCTCCAGCACTCCCTACGGGCTGGAGAGTGAGGCTGACGACGTTCCCCAGCCGGGGACCGTCTACCGGCTCTACATGCCCGGGGCGACGCCGGAGGAGACCGGCGCGGACGAAGAGTTCTATTGGTGGCTCCACATGGGGCCGCAGATGGACTTTAACTGCTGGGCGCTGCACAATCCGGCCTATGATTATGGCTTTTTGGCCAGATGACAACTGCATCGCGGAGCGAGGGCCGCCGGCTTCAACGCCGGCGGCCCTCTCCATGTCCCCGTCAAAACCGCCAAATTTGCCATGGCTAACTCCCCGGCATTTTTCCGAAAAGAGGGATTGACAGGATGAGTTAGCAGTGGTAAACTACAGACGCTGAGGGTTAGCGGAAACTAACCTCGGTGAAACAGGAATACCGGGAGGGGGACAGGCATATGATGCCGCTGACGATGGCGCAGGCCCGGGAGAGCGCCTCCATTCAAAAGATCACCGGTAAGGACGAGGTCCGCCAGCACCTGGCGGAGCTGGGCTTTGTGGTGGGGGCCCCGGTGACGGTGGTCAGCCAGATGGGGGGAAACCTCATCGTCCAGGTGAAGGACAGCCGGGTGGCCCTGGACAAGGGTATGGCCAACCGCATCATGATCTGAATACGAGAGGAGAGACGGTATGAAAACGCTGAAAGACGTAAAGGTGGGCGAGACCTGCGCCGTGGTGAAGCTCCACGGCGAGGGCGCGGTGAAGCGCCGCATCATGGACATGGGCATCACCAAGGGCGTGGAGCTCTACGTGCGCAAGGTGGCCCCCCTGGGGGACCCCATGGAGCTGAACGTGCGGGGCTACGAGCTCAGCGTCCGCAAGGCGGATGCCGAGATGATCGAGGTGCAGTGAGACGCTGCGCCTCCGCGGCGGGAACGCCGCCTATTTTTGACACCAATGGTTAGCGAATCCTAACCGAGAAAGGAGAGAGTACATATGGACGTCAAGATCGCCCTGGCGGGCAACCCCAACTGCGGCAAGACCACCCTGTTCAACGCCCTGACGGGCTCCAATCAGTACGTGGGCAACTGGCCCGGCGTCACCGTGGAGAAGAAGGAGGGCCGCCTCAAAGGGCACAAGGACGTGGTCATCCAGGACCTGCCCGGCATCTATTCCCTGTCCCCCTACACTTTGGAGGAAGTGGTGGCCCGGAACTACCTGGTGGGGGAGAAGCCCGACGCCATCCTGAACATCGTGGACGGCACCAACATCGAGCGGAACCTGTATCTCACCACCCAGCTCATCGAGCTGGGGCTGCCCGTGGTGGTGGCGGTGAACATGATCGACCTGGTCCGCAAGAACGGGGATAGGATCGACCTGAAAAAGCTGGGCGCGGCCCTGGGCTGCCAGGTGGTGGAGATGTCCGCCCTGAAAGGGGAGGGCGGACAGGAGGCGGCGGAAAAGGCCGTGGAGCTGGCCCGGGAGAAGCGGACCGGGGAGCACCCCCATGTGTTCACCGGCAGCGTGGAGCACGCCCTGGCCCACATCGAGGAGTCCATCGAGGGCAGGGTGCCGGCGGGGTATCTCCGCTGGTACGCCATCAAAATCTTCGAACGGGACGAGAAGGTGATGGAGGAGCTGGACCTGGACGCCGGGTTGAAGAAGCACCTGGAACAGCACATCGCCGACTGCGAGACCGAACTGGACGACGACGCGGAGTCCATCATCACCAACCAGCGGTACGCCTACATCTCCGGCGTGGTGTCCAAGGCGGTGGTGAAAAAGGCCGTCAAAGGGGACCTGACCGTCTCCGATAAGATCGACCGGGTGGTCACCAACCGCGTTCTGGCCCTGCCCATTTTTGCCGTGGTCATGCTGCTGATCTACGCCATCGCCATGGGCCCCGGCATCGGGGACGGCGGCGTGGGCATCGGCACCATGGGCACCGACTGGGCCAACGACGGCCTGTTCGGCGACGGCTGGTTCGTCCCCTTCACCGCCGACACGGAGGCCTGGGACGAGGACTCCGGCGCCTTTGAGGAGGCCTCCCTCATCATCGAGGCCTATGAGAACGGCGAGAGCGAGGCGTACCTCTGGGACGACGAGACCGGCGAGACCGACGTGCTGGAGGTCAACGACGAGACCTATGCCGCCGCCCTGGAGGTGGCGGAGCCCGATCCCCACGACTACGGCGTGTGGGTCCCCGGCATCCCGGCGCTGCTGGAGAACGGCCTGGACGCCATCCACTGCAACGACGTGGTCAAGGGCCTGGTGCTGGACGGCATCGTGGGCGGCGTGGGCGCTGTGCTGGGCTTCGTGCCCCAGATGCTGGTGCTGTTCCTGCTGCTGTCCATCCTGGAGGACGTGGGGTACATGGCCCGCATCGCCTTCATCATGGACCGCATCTTCCGGCGGTTCGGCCTCAGCGGCAAGTCCTTCATCCCCATGCTGGTGGCCACCGGCTGCGGCGTGCCCGGCATCATGGCCTCCCGGACCATTGAGCAGGACCGGGACCGCAAGATGACCATCATGACCACCACCTTCATGCCCTGCGGCGCGAAGATGCCCATCATCCTCATGTTCGCCGCCGCCCTGTTCGGGGGCTCCTTCCTGGTGGCCTGGTCCGCCTTCTTCATCGGCATCGCCGCCGTGGTGGTGTCCGGCATCATCCTGAAGAAGTTCAAGGCCTTCGCCGGCGAGCCCGCCCCCTTCGTCATGGAGCTGCCCGCCTATCACGCCCCCTCCGCCACCAACGTGCTGCGGGCCACCTGGGAGCGGGGCTGGTCCTTCATCAAGCGGGCCGGAACGGTCATCCTCCTGTCGTCCATCATCCTTTGGTTCCTCCAGGGCTTCGGCTTCGGGCCTGACGGCTTCGGCCTGGTGGAGGACAGCAATTCCTCTCTGCTGGCCAACATCGGCAATGCCATCGCCTTCGTGTTCGCCCCCCTGGGCTTCGGCAGCTGGCAGGCCACGGTGGCCACCATCACCGGCCTCATCGCCAAGGAGGAGGTGCCCGCCACCCTGTCCGTCCTCTATCCGGGCAATTTCACCGCCCAGGTGGCCAGCCACTTCACCGCCCTGACCGCCTACACCTTCCTGATCTTCAACCTGCTGTGCGCCCCCTGCTTCGCCGCCATGGGCGCCATCAAGCGGGAGATGAACAACGTGAAGTGGACCTTCGCCGCCATCGGCTATATGTGCGGCTTCGCCTATGTGGTGTCCCTCATCGTCTATCAGCTGGGGATGCTGTTCACCGGCGGCGGGTTCGGGTTCTTTACCGTGGTGGCCCTCATCCTGCTGGCCGGGATGCTCTATCTGTTGTTCCGGCCCGCGCCGAAGCTGTCTGAGACCGCCTCCCGCCGCAGTGTGGACGCGGCCGGCGCGTAACAGGAAAGGAGCGTCTGTATGCCTGAGATATTCGGAACGCTGATCGTGCTGGCGGTGATCGCGGTACTGGCCGTGCTGGCGTGGCGCTCCGCCTGGAAGAGCCGCAAAAAGGGCGGCTGCTCCGGCGACTGCGCCTCCTGCGGCTGCTGTCCGGGGTGTGCCCCCAAAAAAGACACAAAGTAAAAGGACTTCCCCCCGCGAAAGGGCCGGCACGACAAGGAAGTAATTTCGACAAACTAAATCCCGGCGTTGTAAAGGCAAAACCGCTCAGAAAGGCAGAAATGCTTTTCTGAGCGGTTTCTTTTTCACACATTCGTCTTTTGGAACAGGACCTGTTACAATGAGGCCATCACAGAAAGGAGGTCAAAAAATGAACGCAAACCTGACGTACCACCGGGAAGGTGACTACCTTATCCCAGACCTGACTGCCCCGGAGGACACCCCGACGGGCATCTGGGGTATGAGAAGAAGGCGGTTTCTCTGGCAGCACCGCAACGGGATCTATACCGGAATGCTTCTTTCCGGCAAGCTCAATGCCCACCTCGCGGAGATCGACCGGCAGGCGACTGAGATGTTTGAGCGGCTGACCCGCCAGATGGCATCAGAGCAGGGTGTCACAGAGCAGCTGAAGGCCGAAAATCAACTGGCCTGGGTGGGGGCTATGAACAACATCCGCAACGCCGCTGAGGAGGTGATCCTGGACGAACTGATCTATTCCTGAGCAGGTTCCACAATACTAAATCTTGGGGGTACATATTATGAAAAGCAAAACCCGGCTCGTTTCTTTCTTCATGGGCGCTATCGCCGCCCTGATCCTCTGCTCCATGTCCCTGCCCGCCCTGGCCGCCAGCGGCGCGTTCACCATCACCGGCAGTCCCATCAACGTCATGGTCAACGGCGAGGTGTTCAAGCCCAAGGATGTGAACGGGAACGATGTGCTGGTGTTCGTCTACAACGGCACCACCTACGCTCCCCTCCGGGCGCTGGCCGAGGCTTACGGCCTGGAGGTCAGCTACAACAGCTCCCGCAACATGGCGGTCGTCAACGCCCCCGGCAAGGCCGCCGCTCCTGATCCGGCTCCCGTACCCAGCGTTTCCTCCTTCTCCAGCCAGTGGACGGTCACGGAAACCCCTGTTACCAACTACGGCACCGAAAAGATTTTCAACGCCGACTACTCCGGCTCCATGAGCAAAGCGGAGTTCATAGCATGGTGGAAGTCCATGGACCTCTCCACCATCCGGGCCGAATGTGAGAAGATGGCGGCTGAGGCCCAGGAGCTTGTACCGGGGTACACCGTGACTATGTACTTCTCCTACGGCAACCTCCCCCTGGGCAATGCCAATGCGATGAACGGCTACACCATCAGCAACTTCGACTTGGCTGGTGCATGGGTCAAATAAGTGCAAAAACGGCAGAAGCCGGGTCATACGGCCCGGCCTCCGCCGTTTGGAAAAGTAGGAGAAACGCGTGGCGATGATCGCCCCGGTTTTTACTGATTTGCCTGTTTCGCGGTTTTAGCCTGACGTTTGGCCTCCCGCTTGGCGGCTTTCCGCTCCAGTTTGGCCAGCTTC
>CANRFT010000036.1 GCA_947629955.1 uncultured Oscillospiraceae bacterium | reverse complement strand
GGCTGCGAGATCTACGAGGGCGGCACTTCCCGGCTGACCATGACCGGCGAGTGGCGCTCCAAGGTCCCCGTGTGGGATCCCGCCAAGTGCAAGCAGTGCCTGCTCTGCACCCCCTTCTGTCCCGACTCCTCCATCCCCGTCATCAACGGGAAGCGGGGGCAGTTCGATCTGGAACACTGCAAGGGCTGCGGCATCTGCTACAAGGTCTGTCCCTTCAAGGCCATCGACTGGAAGGAGGTACACTGATATGAGCATCCGCGACCGGCTCAGCGGGAACGAGGCCATCGCCACCGCCATGCGTCAGATCAATCCCGACGTGTTCGCCATGTTCCCCATCACCCCCTCCACCGAGATCCCCCAGTACTTCGCCCAGTACGTGGCCGACGGCAAGGTGGACACCGAGTTCATCTGCGTGGAGAGCGAGCACTCCTCCATGTCCGCCTGCATCGGCGCCGAGGCCGCCGGCTGCCGGGCCGTCACCGCCACCTCCTCCGCCGGCCTGTCCTTTATGAACGAGGTGCTGTACGTGGCCGCCTCCTGCCGGCTGCCCATCGTGCTGGCGGTGGCCTGCCGGGCCCTCACCGGCCCCATCAACATCAACCACGACTACTCCGACTCCATGGCGGAGCGGGACTCCGGCTTCATCCAGATCTACGCCGAAAACAACCAGGAGGCCTACGACAACTACCTCCAGGCCCACCGTATCGGCGAGACGGCCGACGTGCGCCTGCCCGTCATGATCTGCGAGGACGGCTTTATCACCTCCCATGCCCTGGAGAACATCGAGCTGGAGTCTGACGAGGACGTGAAGGCTTTCGTGGGCGAGTACCACCCGGAGAACTATCTGCTCAAGAGCGAGAACCCCCTGGCCGTGGGCCCCTACGGCACCTCCCCCTACTACATGGAGGCCCGGGTGGCCCAGGCGGAGGCCATGAAGAACGCCAAGCGGGCCATTCTGGACGTGGCCGCCGACTTTGAGCGCACCTTCGACCGCAAGTACGGCTTTTTCGAGGAGTACAGGATGGAGGACGCCGAGGTGGCCCTGGTGCTGATGGGCTCCTCCGCCGGCACCGCCCGGGCGGCGGTGGACGAGCTGCGGGAGCAGGGCGTGAAGGCCGGCCTCATCAAGGTCCGGGTGTTCCGCCCCTTCCCCGGGGAGGAGCTGGCCCAGGCGCTGAAAGACTGCAAGGCCGTGGCCGTGCTGGACAAGAGCGAGGGCTTCTCCGCCTGCGGCGGCCCTCTGTTCGCCGAGGCCGCCTCCGCCTGCGTCAATCTGGACAAACGGCCCAAAATGGTGGACATCGTCTACGGCCTGGGCGGCCGGGACTTCACCGTGGACCAGGCCAGGCGGGTGTTCGCCCGGCTGGAGAAGATCGCCGCCACCGGCGAGACCGGCCCCGTCTACACCCACATGGGCCAGCGGGATCTGAGAGAGGAGGTCCAGTGAGATGGCTTACAATCTGAGAGAGCAAATGAGCAAGCCCGAGCGTTTCGCGCCGGGACACCGGCTCTGCGCCGGCTGCGGCGCGGGCGTCACCTGCCGGGCCATGATGCGGGCCCTGGAACCGGAGGACAAGGCGGTCATCTGCAACGCCACCTCCTGCCTGGAGGTCTCCTCCTTCCAGTACCCCTTCACCGCCTGGGAGGACAGCTACATCCACGTGGCCTTTGAGAACACCTCCGCCGTGGCCTCCGGCGTGGAGTCCGCCATGCGGGCCATGAAGAAGAAGGGCAAGCTCAAGGACAACTTCAAGATCCTGGCCATCGGCGGGGACGGCGGCACCTACGACATCGGCTTCCAGTCCCTGTCCGGCGCTTTGGAGCGGGGCCACGACTTCACCTACTTCTGCTACGATAACGAGGCGTACATGAACACCGGCACTCAGCGCTCCTCCGCCACCCCCCGGTTCGCCAGCGCCACCACCACCCCCCCGGGCGCGGAGAGCGTGGGCAAAAAGGAGAATCCCAAGGACCTGACCCAGATCGTGGTGGCCCACGACATCCCCTACGCGGCCCAGACCACCTTTATGGGCAACTTCAAGGACTTCCACGAGAAGGCCCACCGGGCCATCTACACCGAGGGCCCCGCCTTTGTCAACGTCCTGTGCCCCTGCCCCAGAGGGTGGCAGTACCCGGCGGAGGACCTGGCCCTGATCTGCAAGATGGCGGTGGACACCTGCGTGTGGCCCCTGTACGAGGTGGTGGAGGGCAAGTGGACCCTCAGCTACGAGCCCAAAAAGAAGCTGCCCGTGGAGGAGTTCATGCGCCTCCAGGGCCGGTTCAAGCACTGCTTCAAGCCCGGCAACGAGTGGACCATCCAAGCCGCCCAGGAGTATGTGGATCGCAAGTGGGAGGAGCTGCTCACCCGCTGCTCCCAGGACTGACCGACACAGCGCAAGGGCCCCGCGGCCGTCATGGCCGCGAGAGCCCGATCTGTCAAATAGATCAGAGAAACGTGAGGCGCCCTTCCGCCTGTTGGCGGAAAGGCGCCTCGTTTTCGGAGGCCGCAGAGAGCGGTCCGTGACGCTGTTTCCCAGTCCTCTTGCGCTGACGGCGCGGCTTACGACTTCTGCTCCTTCCGCGCCTTCCGATATGCCTTGTACTCCCGGTAGATATCGCTCTTCATGAACTTCCGGGCGTTGACGATCCAGAGGACCAGCGAAACCACGAACAGGAAGGCCGCGGCGCAGGTGAGTATGGTGACGATGGTGATGACGGTGGGCGTGATCACTTTGACAGTGGTGTTTGCCCCGATCCCGTTCATAGCGGTGGAGTTCGCCAGGGCGTACAGGTCGTGATGGCAGGCCTCCCGCATGGCGTTGACCACCTCGGTGTCGTTTTTATAATTGGGGAGCTGGTTGGTGATGATGAAGGTCATCATGGAGTCATAGGTGGACACGCCGGCAAGAACGCCATCCACGCCGCTGATGTAGTCGGACAGCACGTTGTCGGTGATGATGAGGCCGTCACAGCCCCACTCCTCCCGGAGCACGCCGTTGATGAGCCCGCCGTTGGCGCCCGACCAGGTGCAGCCCCAGCGGGTATAGGCGGTCATGACGCCATTGCCGTTCCCGTCCTCCACCGGCGCCTGGAACGCCTTCAGATAGATCTCACGGGCGGCCTGTTCGTTGGTCCAGACGCCCAGGCCGATGCGGTCCTGCTCGCAGTCGTTCAGGGCGAAGTGCTTCATCACCACATGGACGCCCCGTTCCTCCATTGCCTGGACTTCATACCGGCTCATCTCTCCGGACAGGAATCCGTCCTCGCTGTAATACTCAAAGTTGCGCCCGCCGTAGGGGGTGCGGTGGATGTTGTTGCCGGGGCCGTAGAGGATGTCCACCCCGGCCTCCATGCAGTCGCCGGCAATCACCTTGCCGATCTCATACATCAGCTCGGTGTTGAAGGTGGCGGCCATCACGTCCTCGGAGGTGAAAGCGGTGGCGTCCACATCGGCCAAACCGCCGGAGAACAGGGAGGCCGTGAGTCCCTGGGGGCCGTTCTCATCCCGGCTGCCGGGGGCCTGGATGGAGGCGATGGGCATGGTCCAATGGAAGGAGTCGCCGATCAGGGAGACCATCTCGTTGAAGGTCATCTGGTCCAGCAGAGTGTCCCACTGCTCGTCGTTGTAATCCTTGCCGATAAGGTCGTAAAGCCGCAGGCCATTGTCGGCCCCCATGGTGGGAAGCGTGCCGCCGTTATTGGGCTGATGCTGCACGTTCTGCAGGTCGGCGATCATGGTGTCGTTGAGCTTCAGCTCCACCGTGCCCTGGGGGAAGGTGCTCGTCCAGTCGCTGCGGGTGAGGTAGCCGATCTTCGCCGGACTGCCCTCGTACAGGTTCAGGTCGGCGTCGGACAGGCGGTTGAAGATCTTCGCGCCGTTGGCGGCGGTGGAATAGGTTTCGGCGTCAAGGGCGGGGTTGTTCCATGTCCACACCAGGCCGGGATCGCCCGCCTCGTCCATGCGATTGCCGACGTCCAGATCCAGATCCTCCAGCGCCATCGCGGTGAGGATATTGTTGACGGCGTTATGGGCGTCGGTGGCGGCGGTGAGATAGTAGTCCCCCGCGTCCAGGATGTAAGTGCCCGCGCCGTAGGCGTCATAGGAGGCCAGCTCCCGTCTGTCCACGGTGATGTTCAGCGTCTCGCTCTCGCCGGGCTGGAGGACTTGGGTCTTGCCGAAGCCGCACAGGGCCACGGCAGCCTTTTCCACGCCATGCTCCCTGTCATAATCGGTGTAAGGGGACCGGGCGTAGATCTGCACCGTCTCCTTGCCGGCCACGCCGCCGGTGTTTGCCACGGTGACGGTCACCTCGAACCGGTCCGTTCCGGGATCATAGCTGACGGAGAAGTCCCGGTACTCGAAGGTGGTGTAGCTGAGGCCCCATCCGAAGGGGAAGGCGACCTCATCGCCATAGGAAAAATCTCCGGCGTTCCCCTGCTGGAGGACATAGTCCTCATACCGGGTCTCGTAGTATTTGTAGCCGACGTAGATGCCCTCCTGATAGATCATATAGGTGCTGGCGGCGGAGGGGATGTTGGAGCCGTCATACCCACCGTAGGTGGAGGGCGTAAAGTTCTGCATGGCGGGGGATCCATAGTTGTCGTAGCAGTAGGTGTCCACCAGGGAGCCGGAGGGGTTGGTGTGCCCCGCCAGGATGTCGGCCACGGCGTTGATGCCAGAGATGCCCACGTCCCCGATCCACAGCGCCGCGTCCACACCGTACTCATTGTCCTTCAGAAAGTCCACCTGAAGGGCGTTGGCCGAGTTGATGAGCACGATGATCTTCCCGATGGCCCCGGCCTCCTTCTGCTGGGCGACCCAGGCCATCATGTCCTTCTCGTTCTGATCCAGAGCCAAATAGTTCACGGTCCTGTAGTCCAGGTCGGCGCCCTCTCCGCCCACACGGGAGAGGACCACGATGGCGGCGTCTCCGTAATCGGCCACCGAGTTTTTCACCTCGTCGGTGTAGACGCTCATGGGCACCTCGGCCACAGTGGCGCCGGTGAGGGATACCATGCCGCCGGCATCCCGGGCGTACTCACTGCCGGGACCCTCGGCGTAGAAGGACCACAGGGTCTCGTTCACCTTGAAGCCGGCCTTGGACAGGGCGGTGCGCAGCGTATCGGCGGAGGAGGCGTCGATATTGCCCGATCCGGTGCCGCCGTAGACGAGGTTCACCGACGAGCCGGAGAAGCAGCTCACCCTGGCTCCCTCCTTGAGGGGCAGGGCGCCGTTCTCATTCATCAGCAGGGCCGCGCCCTCGGCCTCCACCTGCTGGCAGAGCTGTACGCCGTACTGGGCCAGATCCTTGGGGGTGGAGAAGTCTTTGCCATAGTAGACGGCCCCAGGGTCTTCATTTTTCAGTTCCCAGAAGGTCCCGCCCACAAAGACCGCCACTGTGTTGTCAAACATCCTCAGCACCATCATCACCGGAGTGAGGAGCAGCGCGAAGATAAAGAACAGGATGGCCAGCACCTTCCACGGGCGGATGGCCCGCCGCCTTGCCTTGTTGTACGCCTTCTTTCGCTGCTTCAATTCTACCTTGTCGTCCATAAACATCCTCCTTTTTTCTTTCCCTTTGATGATTGGATTTCACGAATTGGAAGAACTGTAAGTCCTTGCTGTAATCAGTATAACGGAATAGAGGCATAAAGTCAACAGTCTGGAATCAATTAGAGGGCATCAGATAATGTGACGAACCTGAACTCATTTCAGCGGCAAAAAATGTGGAAAGATATTTCTCCCATGAATTGCAAATTTCTCTATTTTGTGGTATAGTATGATAGAGGTGAGTTCCAATGGTATATGTGATGTCTGATATCCACGGAGAATATGACCGCTACCAAAAAATGCTGGAGCTCATTGGCTTCAGCGGCGAAGACCAACTCTACATCATCGGCGACGTCATCGACCGATACTCCGGCGGGATCGAGATCCTGCGGGACGTCATGGCGCGTCCCAACGTGACCATGCTGTTGGGCAACCACGAGCAGATGTGTCTGGACGTCATGTACGCGAAGAAACACGAGGCAGACGCACTCAAGCTCTGGAGATTCAACAAGGGGGAGGTCACCCGCAAAGCTATGCTGGCGCTCGACGAGGCGGAGCGGAACGAGATCCTCCGGTATCTGGCCGCGCTGCCCGACCACCTGGATCTCGATGTCGGCGGGCGGAAATTCCACCTGGTCCACGGTTTCCCCGGCGTCAACCGGCATAACAAGCTGTGGGGGCGCCCCGACTACGACACACTGAATCCCTTCCCGGACGACAGGACCCTTATCATCGGCCACACGCCGGTGGACTTTCTGGTCCATTCCGGAGCGGAGGAGCAGGACGGCCGCCCCATGGCGATCCTCCATGCCCCCGGATTCATCGACATCGACTGTGGCTGCGGTCACCGCTCCTCCACCCGCCGCCTGGCCTGTCTCAGGCTGGACGACATGGCGGAGTTCTACGTTTGACGGCTGTGATCCGCCGAAATTTCGGCCCGCCGGGCCTCCGCGGAGGCCCGGGGCGGGTCCGGCGGTCTTCAGCGGCAGGATGGGCCTTTCCTTCCGCCTCTGGTGAGAAAATCTCGCCAGAGGCGACTTTTTTGCTGTCCGACAGATTTGAGCAGCTCGCGGCGGGGCTTGCCGGGAGAACGCGCAGATGTGCTTGTGCAGGAACACATCAAAAAAATTTCAAAAACCCTTGCCAATCTTAGGAAAACGTGGTAAGGTATAGATTACAGTGGGTTATACCTTTCCCCAAAAAGCCCACGGCGTCCTGCCGTATACTGAAAAACAAATTACAGGAGGGATTTTCATGAAGAAACAGACCATACGCGCTTTGCGGAAGCTTACGGCGTTGGCCCTTGCGCTGGTGCTGATCATGGCCATGTCCACGACCGGTGTCATGGCGTTCGCCGTGAACGACGCCTCTGCCCAGGATGGGGTCGCCGTCCCCGCGGAGGACACCGGCGAAAATGCCGGAGAGCCGGCGGAGCCTGCCCCGGAGGAAGAGGACGAGGCCGACATCCCCGACGAGGATGTGCCCCAGGCGCCCGCCGGCGGATTTGTCGAGGGGCCCAGCGTCGGGGAGGTCATCCCGGGCGGGGAGATCGGCGAACTCGAACCCGGAACAGGCAAGGTGCCCGGCATCGGCGGAGGCGCCACCATTCAGCCCGTGAACCCGGGAGCCACTGCTACGGCATCAACGAGCGTGGGCCTTCAAATCACAAACACAGTAACGGGTGAAGGGTACGATACGAATGCTAAGTTTACTTATGCTGTCGAAGCTGCCGCAACTTATAACGAGATCACGGTGGGTAACAGCATAACAGTTGCCGCAAATAAGACCGGCGTAACCCCGCTCACCATCAGTATCACTCCATCGAAGGCCGGCGTGACATCCAGTCAAGTTAAAACTTATACGTTCAATGTGACCCAAGTAACCGATGACACCGGTCACTTTACATGTGAAGATAAGTGGACAGTTACTGTTAATGTTAAATACCAGGTGACTGGTACAACACTTAAGACTGTTAGTATCTACGCGCTTGAGTGCAGCTTCCAGAAAAATGGCGAGGACGTCGAACTCAAAAACATCAGTAACCAGAGAGGCGGGTATAAGTATGAACTCCAGTTCGATAATACTTATACCGCGAATGCCGGTTCCAAGTTTACGACTGATCTTTGGACCGTTAACGCAGACCAGCTGGCGGAGTGGAAGGACGTGCTGAACGCCGCCTGGGCTAAGGCGAACCACGTCACCACCAGCGTGGCGCTCATCGGGATGCGGACTGTGGTCGTCCCCGATGAGAACAACACGGTCTATGTGGACCCCGACGCCGAGACGGTCACCATTCCTTATCAGTTCCAGTATTGGAAGAATACCGGCACCTCTGAGCAGGCGCAGTTCACGGAATTCCGCGTTGATCCGTCTGGGGACGGTATCAGGGGCTTTTTCGCGAAGCCCAACGGTGAGGTCTCAAACGCGAACACTGACGTCACCAACCTGAACACATTATTGTCTTCCGGCGAGAAGATCACCTACCAAGGGTTCGTGATCGTGGACCTGGCGAAGATCCAGTTTGGGGAAGACGGCACTTACAAACTGACGGTCCAGGTCTATCAGAAGAAGGGGACCACTCTCCCTTCGGGGGACCCTAAAACTAATCATGAACTTTGGGAGGGCTCTGAATCCGAGGCTGTTGAAGTGACCCTCAAATACGCGGAGCCCCAGGAAGGGCCCTACACGGTCACTTATATGAGTGACAGCAAAACGGTCGTCGATACAGTGACCGTTCAGGAAAGCGAAAGCATCGAGGCCAGGAGCCTTGAGGATGATTTCTTCCTGGGCTGGTGCCTGTACGAGGACGCCGCTACCGTCGAATATGAGGCGGGCGCTACGATCACCCCGACCAAGGACATGACGCTGTACGCCGTCTACATGCCGAGCCGTGATTTTACCGTGCACTTCTCCTTTGACGGTATCACGGCGGAGCAGATCCCGGAGAACATTTCTGTGACTTACAGCTTTAATGGCAGAGGTTGGAACTCTTACGGCACGGCGAACCTCTCTAAAGAAGAGGTGTTCGAGACGTATCTGAGCAGACCTGCTCTGTGCTGGACCAAGCGGGTCCCCGCCGGCCAATATGTCGATTATACATTTACAATTAAGGACGCGGATGTTCCGGGGTACACCTATACAGTAAAAGACGCATCCGGAAAAGTTTTAAACAACGCATATGACCAATCGCAGGAGGTACGGCTCAGCTATGTGGAGAGCGCTGAGCCCGAGGCGCAGGACTACACTCTGAATGTGACGGTGTACAACCACTTTGTCACTTCCAGGACAGAGCCCCTTCAGGAGCAGGAACTGACCTATACCATCACGGATGCCGAGGGCAACACAGTCGTTGAGACCACCACTGTGCCGCACGACCCTGCGTATCCGCGGTATTGGACAGGTTCGTCCTGCCAATATGGAGAGACCGCCGTCTATGAGTCCAAGGGTGCCATTTCTACGGTGCCGGTCACGGTTTCGCTCATGCCCGACACCGAGTACACCATCACCTATACGCTGACGGGTTATGACGACCTGTGCGGCAACGTGGATATGATAACCTTCCTGGATGAGGATACGCTTGTCCACACCTTTACAACGGATGATGCCTCGATCGTAGACGGCAAAATCGACGCGGGCACCATCGAGACCTGGTCCTATGACTGGGAACTGAGTTTTGACGGCAACGGCGGCGCGCCTGTGCCGGAGACCATGTACGGCGTCTGCGCCAGCTGCGACGAGGGCTATGTAACCAATAAGTCCTACAACTTTACCATTCCCGAGGACGCGCCGATCCCTGAAAAAGCCGGTTACATATTTACGGGCTGGACCCTGGAGAAGCCTGCGGACTATGGCACAAATGCAGCCGGATTCAACACTCTTGCCGCGAAGCGGCCGGAAACCGGCGGAACGACCCCGACGCAACCCAAACTTTATAAAAATGGCGATGTTGTAAATGTAACGAGGATACTCGCACTTGATCCTGGTTGTTCTACCCTCTACGCTAACTGGGCCCCCCTGCCCAAGTACACCGTCACCTACACCGACGGTGCGGACGGCAAGGTGTTTGAAAATCAGGTCTTCACCGTCTATGAGGGCTCCGCGACTCCGACGTTTGACGCCTCGTCCTACAAGCTGCCCATTGACGAAAAGGCGTCTTACACCTTCTACGGCTGGGACAAGGAGATCGCCGACACTGTGACCGGCAATGTGACCTACACCGCCGTCTGGCAGCCTCCCAAGCCCACCAGCGGTTCCACCCACGAGGCGCTGGGACTCTTCACCATTCAGTGCGACACGGTTGCGGAACACAGATATGTCTGCAACTGGTTCGGTAGCCATGTGACCTATAACAATGACATGGCCTACGACTCGGAGCATGATCAGTGGACCTGCACGGCCAAGGTCAGCCTCTCCATCTTCAACCTGTCCACCTTTGATGATGAGTTTGGCGGCTTTACGCACCACTACGAGAACAGCCATCCTGTGATCAGCCTTTACTGGGATCCTGAATATACAGGTCTCAACAGCCAAAGGGAGGAAGTCACTGGCATGTGGCTACCCGTGGGCGGCATTGAACAGCAGACGATCCATTGGTATTGCTACGACAAACCGGCCGCGCCCCAAACCAACGATCAGATCGCCAAGGCTTTGAGCAGCGCTTATCTCCGCATGGAGGACGCCAATAACTCGAAGACCTATTTTAAGCCCACCAGCACAGAGACTAAAAAGCTGCTTGAATCCAATGCGCTCGAAATTGGCCAGATGTACGAGGAAAACGGCAAGTTCTACATCGATGTGAAGATCGTGAACTTTGAACCGTATGTGGCTCTTTTCAATGAAAAGCATCCTAGCGGGTACTTTATCGATTGGACGCTGAATACCCATACCGCAGACGATTTTACCTATGTTCTTACATACAGTGGGAAGTCCTACGACTATGCCCAAGACGGCAGCGGCTGGTCCATCGACAAGCTGAAGAGCTTTAATACCACCAACAAGCAGGATAAGGAAGTTCTGAACGGTAGATATCTTTATCTCACCCAAGGTGCGGTCCTCACCGTCGATAAGAGCTACACGTGGACTTACGATGGCGAGACCCATAGCGTCACCCCGACCCTCAGCGGCAGTGTGGCAGACCATTATGAGCTGTGGTATTCTACTGACGGCGGCAATACTTGGTCCAAAAACATCCCCAGCATCACAGATGTTGGCAAAGTCACTGTAACTGTGGCAGCCAGGGACACCCTGGAAGACGGCCATAAGACTATTGAGAAGTCCTACACCATGGAGGTCTCTAAAAAGTCTCTGGGCACCGTCAAAATCCTGGGCAATAGCGGCACAGTTGTGTACAACGGCCAGGAGCAGTTCGTTGAGGGCTTCACAGTCACAACAGAGCTTCCTGAGGGCGTTGAGGTCGTCCTCAAGGAGGGCAAGACCGCCCGCGCCGCCGGGACCGATGTCGGCACCTACACTATGAGTCTCGTTAGCGGTTCGCTTATGCTCTCCGGGCCGAAGGCCGGCAACTATAACGTTCTTACCTATAGCATTACCAAGGGTAAGCTCACCATCACCCCGGCCCCGCTGACCATTACCGTCACCGGCGAGAGCGACACCGCGACCTATGACGGCAATGAGCACTCCGTCGATGGCTTCACAGTCACGCCGGAGCTTCCCGAGGGCGTGACCGTTGAACTGGCTGAGGACAAGACCGCCCACGCCGCCGGTACCGATGTTGGCGAATACAGCATGGGTCTTAAGAATGACAGCTTTATCCTGACGGGTGAAAAGGCCGGCAACTACGAGCCCACCTTCAACGTCACCGATGGCCAGTTGGTCATCAGCAAGGCCGACAGCAACGCGGTCACCGGCGCTGTGGAGGTGTCGGCGACCTATGACGGCACCGCTCATGGCGTCGACGCTGGCGCGACGGCCGATGGCTCCACTGTCACCGTGACCTATAAAAATACGGAGACGGGCGCGACCAGCAGCGAGCCGCCTGTCAACGCCGGCACTTATGAAGTGACCGTAACCGTCACCAATCCCAACTATGAGGACGTGACTGCCACCACCACCATCACCATCGCCAGGAAGTCCCTGACTGTGAACGTTGACAGCGCCAGCAAGACCCAGGGGCAGGATGATCCCGAGTTTGTTGTCACGGTGGACGGCGTTGTTGGCGATGAGGATGCTCAGGTCACCGTGACCCGTCAGAGCGGCGAGGGACCCGGCACCTACATCTTCACCGCCACGGCAGGCAACCTCAACTATGAGGTTGGCAATGTCACCGGGACCTTCACCATCTACGCGCCCTACATTCCCGGCCCCGGCTCCGGCGGCGGGACCACGATCCCCGACGATCCCGTGCCCGGCTCGCCTGACCCCGGCGACGGCGATGTGGATATCGGCGATGAGGACTTGCCTCTGGCCGGCCTGCCTCTGCCTTACGATGACGTGGAGCCCGACGACTGGTTCTATGACGCGGCCTATGAGCTCTATCAGTCCGGCATCATGACCGGCACCAGCAGTTCTACCTTCAGCCCCAACAGTCTGGCCGACCGGGCGACCGCGGCGACCATGCTCTACCGTCTGGCCTCCAAACCCACAGCGGACGGCTTCCCGTTCCCCGATGTCACCGCCGGCAAGTGGTACACGGAAGCCGTGGCCTGGGCCGCTCAGGACAAGGTGGTCAAGGGCTACAGCGACGGTCTCTTCCATCCCAACGACCACATCACGCGTGAGCAGTTGGCGACTATGCTCTACCGCTATGCCCAGTCCATGGGGTACGACATCAGCGGCCATGCCGATCTGTCCGTATTCACCGACGCTGACGAGATCAGCGGCTACGCCCTGCCCGCCATTCAGTGGGCCATTGACAACGGTCTGCTTCTGGGCCGTGGAAACGGCGTTCTTGATCCGACCGATGCCGCCACCCGCGCCGAGGTCGCCACAGTGTTCTTCCGTTTTACTTCGCGGTACATCTCGAAACCTGACACAGTGGTCGAGTAAACCCTATCTCTAACCGGAGGACGAAGAGAACTGAACACATCAAAGGGGGAGGACTTCTCGACGAAGTCCTCCCCCTTAAAGATATCTCCCGTTTCAGCTGACCTTCGACTGTTCCGCCATCTGCGCTCTTATGATCCCGACCTCCCGCATGAAGCAGAACTCGCTGAACTCGCGCTCTGCCGCCTGGGCCCTGCACTTCAGCTCCTCCGCCGCCTCGTCCGGCGGCTCAGGCACATATCCGACCTCGGCCCATAACTCCTCGATAGGCCTCACGTCCTGCTCATCGTCCTCACATTCCGCCTCATCCAGGCTGGCCCGCTCGCGCTCCTTTTCCTCCTGCGTATAGCCGGTGAAGCTGATCTCATAGAGGATATCCGCAAGGACATCCCTTATGTTCCTCAGCGTATAAGGAGTATCGGCAATCAGATAGCCCATCACCTCGGAGAAGTCTGTCAGCAGACAGCTGTAATGCTGCGGCTGCTCCTCCCGCAGGATATCCTCCAGCTGGCAGAGATAAGTCGTCGGCCCGTCCTTGCCCTGTTCCAGCGATTTACAGCCGAAGAAGACCCATGTATTCCCGTCTTCCGCCGGCGCGGCCCGCATCTCCCGGAGCGTCTGGATGAAGCCGCGGACAGCGCTGCGCTGATTGTCCATCAGATATCGGACGCTTACATTTTTATCCTCCACCATAAAAAGCTCGATGGGATACCGCAGACAGTACGTCTCCACCAGATCTGTCTCGTTGGTCTCCCTCAGCCACTCCTGCACAGTTTTCACAGCTATCCTCTCCCTTTCTTCCCGAAACAGAAACTACATCCCACTGTTTCCTGCGCTCCAAAACATTTGAGCGTTCCGGCGGCTGTAATACGGATTGCAATCATACGAATCTCTTCCCAAATTGATTTTACATTATAATTGTCCCGGAAGCAAGCACAAATTCGGCCAATTTTGTGTGATTTTTCTACATTATATCCATTTTTAGGATACTTTAACGCTAAAAATCGCTGCTTTGGTCATTTCATTCTCTTTCCCGGCATATCTCCCGGCCTATCGGTCTGAACCCGCTTTTCTCGCCAATCTCCACACTGCAACGGCTTGCGGAACCGCAGGATATGAGCGATTGGCGTCATGTTTTTGCTATTATCATCCCATTTTCACAATTTCTGTTGCTATTACATCCCAAAAGTGGTAATATACTCATAGATTTGTATTTGGAGGGAAATTGTTATGAAAGAACCAGATATTATTCCGGCTAACAAACATGTAATATACATGGACAGGCAGATGTTCTCAACGATCGTCTGCATGATCCCAACCGGCAAGCTCACCACGATAGAAGCTATCTGCTCCATGTGGGCTAAGAAGAAGCATGCTGATTGCTGTATGCTCGGAAGTGGATTCCTGCCGTTTGACAGGAAGTTCTTTTTCCAGCCCGCTAATGTCCAGCGTGTTGATTTTATCACCGACATGCTCGACAATAAAAGGGACAGCGAAAGCGACTGGATCCCATACTGGCGGCTCATTTCACAGCGTGGCTGCTTGATGGATTTTGGATGCTATATGACAAAAGAAACCCAGCGGGAGGCACTTGAGCGCGAGGGACACGTTATCATCCAGTCCAATCCGAATCTTCGAAGGTATATGGTTAAAGACTATAAAAATGCCCTGATGGATTTAGACCGACTCATCATTACGGAGTAGAGATTCCCGCCGCTTTCGAATGTCGATATCCGCATTGTCTCCATCTGGATCGAGTTCGATGTGAATAATGACGTCACCAGCATTATTAGATTTGACGGTTGCCTTCAAAGTCGCCTTGATCTTCCATAGATGACTGGATAAAAACAGTAGGATAGTTTTGTTGAAAACTACCGACATATGGTTATCGGCTCTTGATTCCCCTCGTAGATTTGTGTATAATGTATACATTATGAAAAGGGGGATGCACCGTGGAACAACGGACACTCAGACAGGACGCGGACCTGATCATCTCTGGGTCCATCGACGCGGTAAAACCGGACGCGGCTGTAAAGAGGGCGCTGGAGGGGCGGACCTTCCCCGGCCGCGTGGTGCTTGTCGCCGCGGGCAAGGCGGCCTGGCAGATGGCGGCGGCGGCCCACCACGTGCTGGGAGAACGGGTGGATACCGGCGTGGTGGTGACGAAGTACGGCCATATCATGGGTCCCATTGGCGATTACCGATGCTTTGAGGCGGGCCATCCGGTGCCGGACGACGGGACCATCCGGGGCACCCAGGCGGCCCTCGACGCGGTCACGGACCTCTCTGCGGAGGACACAGTGCTGTTTTTGCTCTCCGGCGGCGGCAGCGCCCTCTTTGAAAAGCCGCTGGTGCCTCTGAGTGAGCTCCAGGACGTGACCGGGCAGCTGCTGGCCTGCGGGGCGGACATCGTGGAGATCAATACCATCCGCAAGCGCCTCTCAGGCGTGAAGGGCGGCCGGTTCGCCCAGCTGTGCGCCCCGGCCAGGGTCTATACCATCGTGCTCAGCGACATACTGGGCGACCCGCTGGACATGATCGCCTCGGGCCCCGCGGTGCCTGACAGGAGCACCTGCGCCGACGCTCTGGCCATCGTGAAGCGGTATGGACTGACCCTCTCGGATCAGGTCCTGGAGCTGCTGGGGAAAGAGACCCCGAAAGAGCTGGACAATGTCGATACGATGATCACCGGAAGCGTCCGGGAGCTCTGCTCCGCCGCGGCGGATATCTGTGCCGGGCTGGGCTATGAGCCCGTAGTGCTGACGGATATGCTCTCCTGTCAGGCCAGAGAGGCCGGCAGCTTCTTGGGGAGCATCGCCCTGACCAATGCCGGCCGGGGAAAGCGGATGGCATACATCGCCGGCGGCGAGACCGTGGTGAAGCTCACGGGCCACGGCAAGGGCGGCAGGAACCAGGAACTGGCGCTCTCGGCAGCCGCGGCCATCGACGGCCTTGACGCCGCGGTATTCAGCGTCGGCAGCGACGGCACGGACGGCCCCACCGACGCCGCGGGGGGATACTCCGACGGCGGCACCATGGCCCGGCTGAGGGCTCAGGGCATAGACCTGTACGAGGTGCTGGCCGACAACGACGCCTACAACGCTTTGAAGGCGGTGGGCGGGCTCGTGATCACCGGCCCCACCGGAACGAACGTGAACGATGTGGCCGTGGCGCTGGTGAGGTAAGGCTGTGAAAATAGGATTTATCGGACTCGGCATCATGGGCAGGCCCATGGCCAGAAACCTGCTGAAGGCCGGCCATGAACTGGTCGTCTATAACAGGAGCCGCCCGAGCATGGGGGAGTTGGCGGCCCTGGGCGCCGAAACGGCGGACTGCCCGGCGGAGGTGGCGGAGCGCTGCGGGCTCATCATCACCATGCTGCCCAACTCCCCGCAGGTGAGCGATGTCTGCCTGGGAGAACGGGGCATCGCCGCCGGCGCCGCCCCGGGGACCGTGGTGATCGATATGAGTTCCATCGACCCGGTGGAGTCCAAGCGCATCGGCGCGGCCCTGGCGGAGCGCGGCGTGGAACTGATGGACGCGCCCGTCTCCGGCGGGGAGCCGAAAGCAGTCGACGGGACCCTTTCCGTCATGGCCGGTGGCCGGGAGGAGACCTTTGAGCGGTACAGGGACGTACTCCTGTGTATGGCCTCCTCAGCGGTCTATGTGGGGCCGCTGGGCTCCGGAAACGTGGCGAAGCTGGCAAACCAGGTGGTCGTGGCGCTGAACATCGCCGCCGTAGCCGAGGCCATGACCCTGGCCGTAAAAAACGGCGTGGACCCGGAGCGGGTCTACCGGGCCATTCGCGGCGGACTGGCTGGCTCCACGGTGATGGATGCCAAAGCGCCCATGATGCTGGAACATGACTTCAGGCCGGGCTTCCGGGTGGAGCTGCATATCAAAGACCTGGCCAACGCCCTGGCGGCCGCCCACGCCACGGCCTCCCCCGTGCCGCTGACCGCCCAGGTGATGGAGATGCTGAAGGCCCTCCGGGCGGCCGGATACGAAAAAGAGGACCACAGCGCCCTCGCAAGGTACTATGAACTCATCTCGGGCGCGAGCCTGAACAAAAACTGATCCTCTGAAATTCCCGCCGGACTGCCCGGCGGGAATTTTTCTGACCCCTGCATATTTTTTAACAAATTGTGAACAAAGGGATTGACAAAATATGAGACTCACGGTATAATGTATACATCATACGAGGATTTCAGTCGTTTTATCCAACAAGCGGCTGAGATGCCCGCAGAAAGAGGTGATTTTTCTGAAAACTATCAAGATCCCTTACTACACCTCGTCAATGGATCTGCACATAGACGAGGGAAACCTCAAGGCCGTGGTGAACTCCCGCACGGACGAGTTCGACCCGGGCAAGACCGAGGCAGAGCTTGTGGAGGCGGCCCTTGCCAACCCCATCGGCACGCCGAGGCTCTCGGAGCTGGCCCGCGGGAAGAAGAAGGTGGTCGTCGTCACCAGCGACCACACAAGAGCGGTACCGAGCAAGCTCACCTTGCCCATCCTTCTGAAGGAGATCCGCTCAGGGAACCCGGAGGCAGACATCACCATACTTATCGCCACGGGCCTGCACCGGCCCACCACCGAGGCGGAACAGCGGCGGATGTTCGGGGACGCGATAGTCGACAATGAGAAGATCGCCGTCAACGACGCCTTCCGGGACGAGGACTTCGACTATGTGATGAACCTCCCCTCCGGCGCGGAGCTGTGGGTGAACCGTCTGGCCCTCAACTGCGATCTCCTGGTGACAGAGGGGTTCATCGAGCCCCACTTCTTCGCGGGCTTCTCCGGCGGGCGCAAGAGCATCCTGCCGGGCATCTGTAACGCCGCCACGGTCAACGAGAACCATTCCTACAAGGCCATCGCCAGCCCCTACTCCACCACCGGGGTTTTGGAACACAACCCCATCCATGAGGACATGGTCTGCGCGGCGCGAAAGGTGAACGTCCAGTTCATCCTGAACGTGGCCCTGAACGGGGAGAAAAAGGTCATCGCCGCCTTCGCCGGGGACCTGGAGCGGGCCCATGAGAAGGGCGTGGCCTTTGTCCGGGAGCTGGCCCAGTGTCCTAGCGTCACCGGCGACATCGTGGTCACCTCCAACGGCGGCTACCCGCTGGACCAGAACCTCTACCAGAGCCCGAAGGCCGTGGCCACGGCCGAGGCCTGCTGCAGGGACGGCGGCGTGATCATCATGTGCGCCTCCTGCTGCGACGGCATGGGCGGAACGCATTTTGAGAAGCTCATCGTCCGGGGGACGGTGGACGAGATCGACGAGTATCTGTCGAAGATACCGCCGAAGGAGACCATCTCCGAGCAGTGGTGCGCCCAGATCTATTCCCGCATCCTCAAGAAGCACCGGGTCATCATCGTCACCACCTTCCTGGACCACGAGCTCGTCAAAAAGGCCAATATGATACCGGCGTCCTCGGTGGACGAGGCGCTGGAGAAGGCATACCAACTCATGGGCCGGGACGCCCAGGTAGTGGTCATACCCGACGGCGTGGCGGTCCTGGCGGTAAAGGAGGGCTGACATGGAGCTCAAACTTGCGCTGAAGGTGGACGATCTGGACAATGTGGCGACCATCTTCGCAAACGGCATCACCGACGGCACCGTGGTGGCGGTCCGGGATAAAAAGGGCAATCACGAGGACATCCCCGTCATCGGCGATGTGCCCTACGGCCACAAGATCGCCCTCAGAGATATCGCGAAAGGCGAGCGCATCATGAAATACGGCGAGTGCATCGGCGCCGCCAGCGCTGACATCAGGAAGGGCGAGTACGTCCACGTACACAACCTGGAGGCCCTGAGGGGCCGCGGGGACCTTTGAGGAGGGCGGGATATGAGCTATACATTCATGGGTTACCGCCGTCCTGACGGGAAATACGGCGCCCGCAATCTGGTGGCCGTGATCCCCAGCGTCATCTGCGCCACCGACGTGGCCCAGGCCATCGTGCGGCAGGTCCAGGGTACCGTGGGATACTTCCACCACCAGGGCTGCTGCCAGCTCCCCATCGACCTGACCCGGGTGACCGACACCCTGATCAGCCTGGGCAAGAGCCCTAATCTGGCCGCCGTCCTGGTGGTCAGCCTGGGCTGCGAGGGCACCGACGTGGAGCGCCTGTGCGATGAGATCGCAGCCACCGGCAAGCCCGTGGAGGTGATCCACATCCAGGAGCTGGGCGGCACCAGCAGGGCGATCCAGGAGGGCATCGACAAGGCCCAGGCCCTGGTCATGCAGGCCTCCGGCCTCCAGCGGGAGGAGACGGACATCTCCAACGTCATCATGTCCATCAAGTGCGGCGCCTCCGACACCACCTCCGGCATGGCCTCCAACTGCGTCATCGGCTATGTGGCCGACAAGCTGGTGGATCTGGGCGCCACCGTGGTCTTCGGCGAGACGACGGAGTTCTTGGGCGGCGAGCACATCCTGGCCAACCGGGCGGTGGGCGGCTACGACGGCCCGGTGGGGCAAAAGATCCTGGAGATCGTGGACCGCATGGAAAAGCGGGCCAAGGCCATCGGCGAGGATATGCGGGGCGGCCAGCCCACCCCGGGCAACATCGCGGGCGGCCTGTCCTCCATCGAGGAGAAGAGCCTGGGCGCCATCGTGAAGTCGGGCCACCGCCCCATCCAGGGCGTGCTGGAGTACCCGGAGTTCATCACCGACCAGAAAGGCCTGTGGATCAAGGACGCCCCCGGCCGTGAGCCCGAGATCCTGACGGGCATGGCCGCCACCGGCGCCCAGTTCATGATGTTCTCCACCGGGCGGGGCGCCCCCCAGGGCTTCCCCAGCATGCCGGTCATCAAGATCTGCGGCAATCCCAACACCTATGAGCACATGGGACACGATATGGATCTGAACGCCGGCCGCATCATCACCGGCGAAAAGACCATCGACCAGGTGGGCGAGGAGGCGTTCGAATTGATGCTGAAGGTCCTCAACGGTCAGATGACCAAGAACGAGGCCCTCCATTACTTCTCCACCATGGACATCTACTGTCTGGGCCCCGTGATCTGATATACCGGGCGCGCCGTCGCCCTGTATATAAAAACTATGGAGGAACAAATAAGGAGGTAAAGAAAATGCTACATCCGGTATTGGCAATGGCGATCGGCATCGTCGTGATGATGCTGCTGATCATCTTCACCAAAATGCACGCGTTCCCGTCCCTGATCATCACGGCCATCCTCATTGCGATCCTGGCGATGCCCTTCGGCGATGTTTCGACGCTGACACAGTGCGTCAGCACCGTCACCACGGGCTTCGGCAACACCATGGCGAGCATCGGCGTGGTCATCGGCTTCGGCTGTATCATGGGCATCTTCCTTGAGAAGAGCGGTGCCGCCAAGCGCATGGCCCTGACCATTCTGAAACTGGTCGGTGTCAAGAACTGCGACGTGGTCCTGGGCCTCACCGGCTTCGTGGTCTCCATCCCCGTGTTCTGCGACTCCGGCTTCGTCATCCTCTCCTCCCTCGCCAAGGAGTTCTCCCGTCTGACCAAGAAGTCCATGGTCTGGCTGGGCGGCATCCTGGGCATGGGCCTGTACATCACCCACTTCATGGTCCCCCCCACCCCCGGTCCTCTGGCCGTGGTCTCCACCTTCAATGAGAACGGCTCCACGATCGACCTGGGCCTCTACATTCTGGCCGGTATCGCCGTCTCCGTTCCCCTGTTCATCTTCGCCGTGTTCCTCTTCCGGTTCTTCGGCAAGAAGTACCCCGATCTGGTGGTGCCCTATGAGATCGACCGCTCCAAGTACTCCAAGGAGCAGTTGACGGTTCTGGACCGCATCCAGGAGAAGCAGCGCAATAACCAGGACCTGACCACTGAGGACTTTGCCGAGCTGCTGGCCGCCGAGAAGCTGCCCAGCGCGTTCCTGTCCTTCGCCACCCTCCTGGTCCCCATCGTCCTCATCTTCTGCAACACCATCGTCGGCCAGATCAAGCCCCTTGCCGGGACTCCCTTCGCCAACGTGGTCACCTTCCTGGGCCAGCCGGTCATCGCCCTCTTCGTCTCCCTGTGCATGGGCGCGTTCCTCCTCTGCCGCACCTATGACAAGAAGACCTGCGTCAACATGATGCAGGAGGCCTGCCGCGACGCCGGCCCCATCGTATTCATCACCGCCGCCGGCGGCGCTCTGGGCGCCGTCATCAATGCCACCGGCGCCGCCAAGATCATGGCCGACTGGATCGTTGCCACCGGTATCCCCGGCATCCTGGTCCCCATCATCATCGGCGTCATCATGCGCTTCCCCCAGGGCTCCGGCACCACCGCCATGATCACGGGCTCCGCTATCATCGCCCCCATGATGGCGACGCTGGGCATCAACCCCTATCTCGCGGCCCTGGCCCTCTGCCTTACCACTATGTGCCCCAGCTACCTCAACGACTCCTACTTCCATGTGGTCACCAACTTCTCCGGCATGGACATCAAGACGAGCCTCAAGACCTGGTCCGTGGGCTCCATCCTGGTCCCCGCCTTCGGCTCCATAATCCTGATCATCCTCTCCCTGTTCATCCACTGAGGACCATAGCGCAAAAAGCTCCGGCGCCCGAGAGGGGCGTCCAATAAAACAAGTTCATATTGTTTTCGGAGTGCGGCATGATTTCGGTCATGCCGCAGTTCCGTTTATGAGGTCATTCAAAAGTGAGGCAGGGAGTATCCCGATGTAATTGTAGCTGATGTCTACGTCTTGTACCCGATGTCCGCTGGACTTGTCCGGTGCGTGAACGTAGACCGCCTTGACCAGATCGTTCAGGATCACTGGCGTGAGCTCCGTCAGGCAGAGGTACTTCTTCACTGTGCGGATAAAACGGTCTACATTGTCCGCCTGATCCTCCTGCTCGGAAATTTCCTTGGTCAGAACAGCAATCCTTTCCCGCAGCTGCGTTTGCTCCTTTTCGTAGTCATCGGAAAGCATTTGAAACCTTGCCTCGCTCAGCCGTCCCGCTACCATATCCTCATAGATTCGCTTGAAAAGCCTGTCAAGCTCGGCGATACGGTTTTCGGATTTCTGGAGCGTCCGCCGCTTGCCAGACATTTCCTTTCTTGCCTCGGCATCACGCTTTGCACCCAAAGCCTTCCGAAACGCATCTTCATAATTGGATATGCAGAACGCCACAAGCTGTAAATGCTTCAGTACACCTTCTTCGAGAACGACAGCGCGAATGAAGTGGGCGGAACAACTTCCAGTATTGCTCCGATAGTTGGAACATACGAAGTGATCCTGCCGCTTCTCAAAGTAGTTTGTCGTGCAGTAATACAGCTTCTCCCCGCAATCGGCACATCGGACGAAGCCGGAGAACATATTGCTCTTTCCTGTTCTCGTCGGGCGGCGTTTGTTCCTGCGTAACTCCTGCACACGGGCAAAGATATCCTCGTCTATGATGGCTTCATGCGTGTTTTCAAACACGACCCTTTGCTCCGGCGGGTTCTCGATTTTTCGCTTGTTTTTGTACGACTACCGGTGGGTCTTGAAATTCACCATCCGTCCGAGGTACTCCTGCTTGTCCAGTATGCCGGAGACGGTGCGCGGCGCCCATTGATGCGGATCGTCAGGTGCCTTTGCGGGAGCGTTTCTGCCCTGCTTCATCCAGTGAACAGTGGGACAGTCTACCTTGGCGGCTCTCAGTTTCTTTGCGATCTGAGAGGGGCCATAACCCTCCATACACCATGCGAAGATCTGCCGGACAACTGCGGCGGCTTCCGGGTCTACGATCCAGTGCTTCTTTGGATTTTCCGGGTCCTTCATGTAACCGTAGGGCGGATTGGTGGTCAGGTATTCGCCGGACTCGCCCTTCTGCTTCATGGACGCTGTGACTTTACGGCTGGAATCTCTGACATAAAACTCATTAGTCAATCTTACATAAAGAATGACATCACAGCAGTGCATTGGCGGTCGATTACCTCCGGCGAAGCGATGGCAATATCATAATATGGAGGAAAAAGACATGAGCGAATTGAAACAGAGAATCCATGACAACACGAATGGCCTTGATTACGTCCTCGCCGGTGACTACTATATCCCAGCTATCGAACTGCCGAATAACGATGCCCGCCCCATCGGGAAGTGGGGACGGATGCACAGGGCATATCTGGAGGAAACGAACCAATTACTGCTCAACCGTTTGATTTTGACAGGCAAGCTGCATACCTACCTTGTCGACCTCAACGAACAGGCTCAGGAACGCTGCCAGCTTATCATCTGGCAGATGGCCAGAGCCGAGGGCGTGGATGAAGATTTGAAGCGTCGGTCGCAATGGGAATGGATTCAAGCCATGAACAGCATCGTCAGCCGTGCGGAGGAGATAATCAGGAACGAGATGATTTATGT
>CANRFT010000035.1 GCA_947629955.1 uncultured Oscillospiraceae bacterium | reverse complement strand
ATCACGCTGGTCCAGGGCGACCCCGGAGACGGGAAAAGCACCTTTGTCCTGAACCTCGCCGCGATCCTCACCAGCGGGAGGCAACTGCCATTCACAGATTTAGATGTAGCGCCGGAACCCATGAACGTGATTTATCAGAATACGGAGGACGACGCGGAGGACACGGTCCTGCCCAGGTTCCTTCAAGCGGGCGGTGACCCGAAACGGCTGTGCTTTATCCGGGAGGACCGGAAAGTGCTGACTTTTTCGGATGACCGCCTTTTCCGTGCCATCCGGCAGGTGGACGCGAGGGCCCTGATCCTGGACCCGCTTTCGTCGTATATTGGCGGAGATGTGTCGCTGAACATGGCCAACGAGGTCCGAGCGCAGTTCAATCCGCTGATCCAGACAGCGAAGGAGACCGGCTGCGCCGTCATTGTGGTGGGGCACATGAACAAACAACGCGGTATGAAGGCGCTGTACCGTGCCATCGGCTCCATCGACATCGTAGGCGCAGCCCGGAGCGCCCTGCTGATCGCCCGGACAAGCAAGGACAAACCGGATGAGCGCGTCATGGCGGTCCAGAAATGCAACCTGGCCCCGCCAGGGCCAGCCGTCGTCTTTTCAGTCGGTAACAAGATCGAATGGATCGGGCAGACGGACCAGACAGCGGACGACATCCTAAGCGGTATCCCCGCACCACCTGGCAGGCCGGCGGCCAAGGCGCAGGAGGCGGAGGTACTGCTCCAGGCAATTCTTGCGGAGGGACCGAAGCCCGCGGCGGAAGTGTCCGATGTGCTGAAAGAACAGGGGATCAGCCAGAGGACTATAGAGAGCGTTAAGGCGGCTATGGGCGTCGGGTCAGACAAGCGGGGCGGCACCTGGTTCTGGTCAATGCCGCAAGGCCGCAATATATCCGCGTGACTGGCCTTTGCGGTGTAAAACGGCCCTGTGTCAGTTGTATTTCTTGCGGCCTTGCGGGGTTCAACCCCCTTGTGACGGCAAAAACGTGCAAATTTGCCGTCACACAATTTAGGCCCAAAAAGACGATGACGGCAAAAAACGCGGTTTTTGCCGTCACTTTGTCAGGAAGCAAGCGATTTTCAGCGTTTTAGCGGAATTAAAGACCACACCCAGAGACAGTTGTATTTCTTGCGGTCTTGCAGGGTCCGCCCCCCATGTGACGGCAAAATGCCGTCGCCGACTCAGATTCGGATCTTGCTTATGACGGCAAAATGCCGTCACGACCTGTTGGCATCAAGTTGATGCCAAAAATCGAACTCCTGCCCAGGGCTGGCATCACTTTGATGCCAGAGCTAAGACGGGAAAAATAACAATGAGGGACCTCTCAGATGACGGCAAATCTGCCGTCAATTTTTTTGCCCAAAAGTTGTTCCGTGACGGCAAATTTGCCGTCAAACTCCGGGAGCGGAGGGGATTTCCCCGGACCGCAGAACGCCGTAAATCAACTCAGGACCCGAGGCTGTGCATGGTCCTCTGACACAGGGAAAACGAAGTAGTTATGTCTTAACCAGCAACGAATTTGCTTGCGCAAATTCAGCCGGACAGGGGCCTCCGCCCCTATGACCCCGGTTTCAGACACAAAAAAGAATGGAGTGAAATCATTGAGAAAGCGTGATCACAGAGTAGAGATCTATTTCAACGACGATGAGCTTGCCCGCCTCACGGAGCAAGTCCGCAAGTCCGGCCTGCCCCGCGAACGATACTGCCGACAGGTATTGAACGGCTCAGAGGTTCGGGAGGCCCCGACAGCCGACGCGTTTGCACTCATCCGGGAGGTGCGCCGGGTAGGCAGCAACCTGGACCAGATCTTAGCCAAGGCCAACTCCATCGGCCTCCTGGACGTGCCGGAACTGCGACGGACTGCGGAGCGGATCAACGCCGCGATGCTGACCGTCATGGACGCCTACGACACGGGGGTGGGTTGATGGCTGTCACCTCTATCTGGCCGGTCAAGGGGCGTGTGAGCAAGGTCATCGAGTACGCCCGGAACCCGGAAAAGACCACCGAATACAGCGAACTGTCCGCCCTCCACGCCGTCGGGGACGTGATCGAGTACGCCGCTGATGAAATCAAAACGGAACGGCGGGCCTATGTCACCGGCATCAACTGCGACGAGAGCCACGCCGTAGAACAGTTCATTCGCACAAAGCAGTTTTGGGGCAAGACCGAGGGGAGGATGTGCTACCACGGCTACCAATCCTTCAAGGCGGACGAGGTCACGGCGGAGACGGCCCACGAGATCGGCGTCAAACTGGCACAGGAGCTATGGGGCGACCGCTTTGAGGTGCTGGTGGCCACCCACTGCAATACCGGCCATTACCACAACCATTTTGTCCTGAACTCCGTGTCTCTCATGGACGGCAAGAAGTTCTACAACTCCCCGGCGGACTACGCCAAGATGCGGGAGGTGTCGGACCGGCTGTGCCGGGAGTACCGAATCTCCGTGGTTGAACACCCACAAAACCTGACCAAGTCCTACACCGAGCGGATCGCGGAGCGAGAGGGGCGGCCCACCATCCGGGGGACTATCCGGGCGGACATCGACGCCGCCATCCTTACGACCATTTCTCCGAAAGGGTTTGTGCAGTTTCTGTCCGCAAAGGGCTATGAGTTCCGGTTTTACGGCGAGGACGGCAGGCCGCTGAAATATCCAAGTCTGAAACCGCCGGGGGCCAAGGGATTCTTCCGGTTCCACAAGCTGGGCCGGGGGTATTCCCTGGACGACATTCAAGATCGCATCCTGGGCAAGTGGGAGATCGCCGACCCGTACCCCCCGGAGGAACGGGCGGAGGTCAGACAGCTCCGCACAGAGAGCCAGCCGCCCTATGAACGGCAGCGTTCCGGCCTCCAAACACTGTACCGCCGCTACTGCTTTGAACTTCACATCATAGAACGCCATCCGACATCCGCCAAACGGGTGTCTATTTTTATGCGCGAGGATCTGGCAAAGCTGGATCGTCTGGACGCCCAGACGCGGTTCCTGGCCGCGAACGGTATTGAGAGCGGGGAGCAGCTGGCCGCCAAAAGCGCCGACATCCAAAAGCAGATGGAGACCCTGACGACAGAGCGCCAGGGCCTCTACAATGAGATACGCCGCATCACTCGCGCGGGAGAGGAACCTACTGAGCAGAAAGCCAGGAGAGATAAAATCTCCGCACGGCTCGCCGAACTGCGAAGTGACCTCCGCCTATGCGATGGCATTGCGGAACGCTCCGCCCGGACGCGGGAGGAACTGGAGCGGTTCCTGGACGAGCAGGAGCGGACAGAGAGAAAACGAAACGAAAGGAGATATGAGCGTTGAAAATAACAAATATTCCCATCACGAAACTTCATGCCTTTGATGGCCACCCCTACAAGGTCCTGGATGACGGGGAGATGGACGAACTGACCGGGAGCGTCCGGGAGAACGGTGTCCTGTCCCCCTTGATCGTGAGGCCGCTGGAGGACACAGAACATGAATACGAGGTGATCTCCGGCCACCGGAGACTTCACGCCGCGGAGAGGGCGGGGATGCAGAGCGTCCCCGCCTTTATCTATGAGATCGACCGGGACGAGGCGGCTGTCCTGCTGGTGGACAGCAACCTCCACCGGGAACACATCCTGCCCAGCGAAAAGGCGTTTGCTTACAAGTTGAAAATGGATGCCTTGACCCACCGGGGCATCACTTGTGGACAAGTTGGCCACAAGTCCAGGGACGGTATTTCCGATACGGACAGCGGCCGCACCGTTCAGCGGTATATCCGCCTCACAAAACTTATCCCGGAGCTATTGCAGATGATGGACGAGGGCCGTATCGCCTTCTCCGTGGGCGTGGAGTTGTCCTTCCTGAACGAGCGTCAGCAACACGACCTGCTGGACGCCATCGACCTGAACGACTGTACTCCCTCCTACTCCCAAGCCTGCCGGATGCACCGGGAGGCGGCCACCATCACCGCCAACCGGATTTCGGAGATCATGGCCGAGGAAAAGCCCAACCAGCGGGAGCAGATCAGGCTCCGCCGGGAGGACTTCCGAAAGTATTTCCCCTCCAGCTACACCGACCAACAGATCATGCGAGACATCATGTGCGGCCTGGACCTGCTGAAACGCCAGCGCAGCCGTGACCGCGACGCCAGATAAGGAGGCACCTATGGAAAAGGATGAACTGACCCCGGAGGAAATTTACAGGGACTACGACGGCTTCACCATGCGCATCGGAGGCACCACCTACGAGGTGGGCCTTCACTTCGACCCCCAAGGCCGGCAGTGCGTGTTGGAGCAGTTCATGGACCTGCTGGACAGATTTGAAACCGAGCAAAAGGCTTCGTAAAATAAAATCGCCTTTGCAATGCCCGGTTGTCAGGAAAGGAGTTAATATGGCAGCAGCAAACAAATCAGGGCAGGAAGAAAAGATCACGGCGCTCTATGGACGCCTCAGCGACGACGACGGAGTGGATATTGAGTCAAATTCTATCGCCAATCATGATGTAATTTATAGAGGAGGGTTTCTCCCTCGAAAATTACATCATGACTGCGGCTCATTTGTGACGATATGAAAAGCAGTTGTGAGGAAAGGAGTAAAAACAAGGCACAGACCTCAAACTGCAAACATTTTGTCACGAAAGGAGCTTGTTTTTTATGAAATCCATCTTTGAGCAAACGGGCGGCACTTACCGCCAGGAGGGGGACTACCTGATCCCCAACCTGGAGCTGCCCGACACCGGCGAGGCCAGGTTCGGCAAGTATGGCCGGATGCGCCTCCGCTACCTGAAGGATCACCGTCCCGGTCTGTACGCCGCCCTGCTCACCGGCGGGAAGCTCTTTGAGCATCTGGCGGAGGTCGACAAGACCTGCCATGAGCGCATGGAGCGCATCTGTACCGAGATGGCCCGGCAAGAGGGTGTGACCGAAGCCCTCAAAGCCACGGATCAGATGGGATGGGTGGGGCTGATGAACAACATCCGCAGCCGCGCCGAGGAGATCGTCACCGCCGAGCTGGTGTATGCCGAGGAAGGGGGCGTCTGCTGATGAAGGGCAAGTTTGTATCCTTCCTGGCCAGCATGATCGCCGCGCTGATGCTGGCGGCCCTGCCGGTCACGGCCCTGGCCGCGACCGGGGCGCTCACCATCGAGATCAATCCCATCAAGGTTCTGGTGAACGGTGAGGTCTTTCAGCCCAAGGATGTCAATGGCAACGATGTGATGGTGTTCACTTACAACGGCACCACCTATGCCCCCCTCCGGGCGCTGGCAGAAGCCTACGGGCTGGTGGTCGGGTACGACAGCAAGAATCACATCGCCACCGTGGACAAGCCTGCGGCACCCACCACCCCTGCCGAACCGTCTACTCCCACCGTCCAGGACAGCGATTACGCCAGCTTTGAGCGGGTGTGGACAGTCGAGGAAAAGCCGGTCACCCATTATGGAAACGAAAAGATCTTTACCGTGACCTATTCCGGCCCTCTGAGCATGAGTGAGTTCAAGGCGTGGTGGAAGTCCTTTGACAAGGCAACCATCATGGACTACGCGGAGCGGATGATGGCGGAGGTACAGAAGACCGTACCGGGCTATGTGGTGACGGCCTACTTCTCCTACGGTCAGTACAATCTCGGTTCCGTCCGCGCCGAGAGCGGTTACACCGGGAGCAACTTCACCGGCGCGACTGCCTGGATCGGATAAGCATATAACGAAATACACGGGAGGCCCGTTTCCGGCTGTATGCCGGGAACGGGCCTTTGTCATTTGTCCCCGCGATCCATCTCCGTAACAGATCGACCAGGACTAAGAGGGTCGGTTTTCAGCGCAAACCGGCCCTGCCAGTCCCTCCAAAGGATCTGCGTTTTGCGGTACACTTGAATTATCAGAAGCAGCTTATGGATAAGCGGATAAGCCCATATTCATAACAACTACCCCTTAGAGGGGTAGAAAAGCCCTGAAACTACCCCTTTGTGGCCGTAACAAAAGCTCTGCTTTTGAGATACAATCAAAGCGAGAGGTGAGCAAACCCGGCAAAATACGCCGGGTAACCAGGCGTACTTCGCCATACAAAAGCCTCCAGTTCCTGCTATATAAGAAGCAGATGGACAGCCCTCTGTGTCCAATAGTCACGAAATGTGTCCATTGGTCTCTTGGAATACAATCTGATCCTGATAAACTGGAATCAGCAGGAAGACTGTCTATGGCCTATGTGTCTAATGGTCACGCAAATGTGTCCATTGGTCTCTTGGAATACGATTCGATCCTGGTAAACTGGAGTCATCAGAAAAAATATCTGATTGTGGCTTTGAACATCGTCGCAGAGGGGGGGCAGAACTTATGAAAATTGAATGACCGTCCGGAACAGCTATCATACCGGGGAAGTACGCCATGACCGAGAGTGAGCGTATCAAGGGTGAGAAACAACGACACAGCACCTACCAGGGGATCTGCCTGTCAGGAACCGCTCCGGGGAAAACGGCAAAACCTCAATTCTTGAATCACAAGGAGGAATGCCGATGACAAAAAACAGCGAAGACCAGCAGGAACAATTTATGATCCGCCGGATCGGGTCTACCACCTATAAGGTGAAGGTCGTTTTCAGCGGGGATACGCAAGAGACGATGGAGGATAAAATAATCCATTTGATCCGCAATTCCGTTGACACAGACGGCAATATCTGTGCTATAATGGACTCGTCACAAATGAGCCGTCAGTCTGAAAGGAGTGCGTCATGAACGCAAATCAGACTGAAGGAAAAATCACGGCGCTGTACGAGCGCCTCTCCCGCGACGATGAGATCGCCGGGGACAGCAATTCCATCGTAAATCAAAAGAAATACCTGGAAGACTACGCCGCCCAGAAGGGCTTTGCCAACTGCGTCCACTATACGGATGACGGCTGGTCCGGCGGCAGCTTCGAGCGTCCGGCGTGGAAACGGCTGGCGGCGGACATCGAGGCTGGAAAGGTAGGCGTCGTTCTTGCCAAGGACATGAGCCGGATCGGGCGGGACTACCTCCAGACCGGCTTTTATACTGAGGTCTTTTTCAGGCAGCACAACGTCCACTTCATCGCCATCGCCAACAACATCGACAGCGACGACCAGACCAGCAGCGAGTTCGCGCCGTTCATCAACATCATGAGCGAATGGTATCTCCGGGATCTGAGCCGGAAGCAGAAGGCGGCGGTCCGGGTCAAGGGGGAGTCCGGGAAACCCACCACGACGACCGCCATCTACGGCTACCGGAAGGACCCGGAGGATAAACACCACTGGCTGATCGACGAGGAAGCGGCGGCGGTGGTGTGCAGGATCTATCAGCTGAGCATTGAGGGGCACGGCCTCAGCGACATTGCGAATATCCTGTATCGGGATAAGGTGGAATGCCCCGCCGCCTATCTGGCGAGGCAGGGGCGCGGCCCATGGAAAAGCAAGGAGGAGATCACCCGGCCCTATGCGTGGAGCGACTTTATAGTCGGACAGATCCTGTCCAAACCTGAATATATGGGGCACACGGTCAATTTCCGATCCCACAAGGAGTCCTATAAGGATAAGTACCCCGTTTACCACGCGCCCAAGGACTGGCTGATCTTTGAGAATACCCACGAGGCTATCGTGGACAAGGACACCTGGGAGCTTGTTCAGAAGCTTCGGGGAACGCCGCGCCGGACCGATACCCTTGGCGAAGCCAATCCGTTGACCGGTCTCGTGTTCTGCGCGGATTGCGGCTCAAAGATGTATAACCAGCGGACACGGGGCAACGGGAAAAAGCCATATCCATCGGACGTCTATGAATGCTCTGCCTACAAGCTGGCGGGCCAGCGCCGGGAAAAGGTCTGCGGCAATCACCACATCTCTACGAAAGCATTGAGGACGCTGATCCTGGAAACCATCCGCACGGTCAGCACCTACGCCATCACCAATCGGGAGGAGTTCATCGAAAGGGTGCGGGCGGCGTCCCAGATCCGGCAGACGGAGGCGGCGAAGGCAGCCCGTCGGAAGCTGAACAGGGACAAGAAGCGGGTTGCCGAACTGGACACCATCATCAAGAGGCTCTACGAGTCCTTCGCCATGGACCGGCTGTCCGGGGATCGCTTTGACAGTCTGCTTGCCGGGTACGAGACAGAGCAGAAAACTTTGCGTGAAGCCGTTTCAGAGGAGGAGGCGCGGCTGGCCGCTTTCGAGGAGGACACCGTTCGGGTGGAGCAGTTCCTCGCGCTGGCCGAAAAGTACACCGACTTCTCCGAGCTGACCACGCCGATGATCAACGAGTTCGTGGACAGGATCCTGGTCCACGCGCCGGAGCGCATCGACGGGGACCGGGTGCAGGAGGTGGAGATCCACCTGAAGTTCATCGGGCGGTTCGAGCTTCCCCCGAAGGAGCTTACGCCGGAGGAGGCCAAGCGTCAGGCGCAGCTCCACAGGCAGAGGGTCAGGAGCCGGGAGCGGTATCAGCAGATCAAGGCGGGCAAGCGAATTGTGGGCGAACCGTTCAAACTGATTTGCAAGTGCTGTGGCAAGGCCTTTGAATCCAGGCACTCCAATACACTGTTCTGCGACCCGAGATGCAGATCGCAATTTTACCGGCAGGAGGCGGCTGAGAAGCGGAGCCGGGAATGTATCTGCGCAAACTGCGGCACGGCCTTTGTCACGACGAGGGCAAATGTCAAGTATTGCAGTGAAGCCTGCCGGTTGGAGGCAAAGCGCATCGGCCAGAGGCGGCGCACTACAGATAAAAGCAGTTCGATGGCTACAGTCCTTGAAGTGCCGAAAACTACAGAAGCGATCAAGAAAACCGCATAAGACATCCAGAGGGGCGGGCCGAACTTGGCCCGCCCTTTTCAATTTGAAGGGGGCATTCCAAATGCAATGGAACAGAGATTGGGAATATGAAAATCAGGAGACGTTAAAGGACTGGTACGCGCTGAAGGTCTCCGGCAAGTGCCCGGATCTGCTCGTCAGGCGCATCATCTGCAAGGGCTGCGGGCGGGTGTTCTACACTCAGGTCTCCGTAAAGAAATACTGCCGTTATGATCTGTGCGGGAACCGGGGCTATCAAAAGGATATGAAGATGCGGCGGGAGAGGGACCGCAGCAACATGGTCTGCAAGTGCTGCGGCAAGGTCT
The DNA here is from genome assembly GCA_947629955.1 of uncultured Oscillospiraceae bacterium. Taxonomy (GTDB): domain Bacteria; phylum Bacillota; class Clostridia; order Oscillospirales; family Oscillospiraceae; genus Enterenecus. The sequence continues at coordinate 13,855 of CANRFT010000035.1, read as the reverse complement.
TCACTCCGAAACGGGCAGGCGCTGTCTATTGCAGCAATGCCTGCCGGCAAAAGGCATACAGGCAGCGGACCGCAGATCGGGCTGACGGTCCGGGCGCCGAGGGGATCAAATAAGCGATATATGTTACGGAAGTTGGTACCGGTTCAAAATGACCCGTTACCAACTTCCGTAACGCTTTTGGATCATCAGTATCCGCCGCCTTACTGAAAATCAACTGGTCACTTTGGCCAGTTGATTTTGCTTGTGACGGATCGTCACTCCGCTTCGTGTGGATAAAGATGAAAGTGGGATGGGTCAATTTGACCCACCCCACAAAAAAGACTTTTGCTTGAGGAGGATCAGCATAGTGATAAACGAAGTTTCAAGAGATCTTTTCAACAAAGATAAGCCCGTGATCATCGGTGTGGATCACGGGTTCGGCAACATCAAGACTGCCCACACCTGCTTCAAAACCGGCGTCACCGTCCACAGCAAGGAGCCCACGTTCAAGGGCGGCCTGCTGGTCTGCGACGGGAAATACTACACCATCGGCGAGGGCCACAAGGAGTTCATCGCCGATAAGATGGCGGACAGGGACTACTATATCCTCACCCTCGCTGCCATCGGGCGGGAGCTGCATATCCGTAGCATGGACGCCGCCCGTGTCCACCTCGCCGTGGGCCTGCCCCTCACCTGGGTAGGTGAGCAGAAGGACAGATTCAAAGCCTACCTGCTCCAGAATGACAGCGTGGACTTCACCTTCCGGGGCGTCGGTTATCATGTGGACTTCGCCGGGGCGGACGTCTTTCCCCAGGGCTTTGCTGCCGTAGCAGATAAGCTGGGCAGGTTCACGGGTACGAACATGCTCTGCGACATCGGGAACGGCACCATGAACATCATGTATATCAACGAGCGCCGGCCCGTGTCGGATCGGTGCTATACGGAGAAGTTCGGCACCCACCAATGTACGCTGGCGGTCCGGGAGAGCGTCATGCGTCAGTTCGGAAAGACCGTGGAGGACGCCGTCATCGAGCGTGTCCTCCGGTACGGTACGGCGGACATCGGCGGCCGATACCTTGCCGCCATCCGGGAGACGGCCACCGACTATGTGGGCCAGATCTTCCGCAGGCTCCGGGAGCATGAATACGATCCCGAGCTGATGAAGCTGTATATCGTGGGCGGCGGGGGCTGCCTGGTGCGGAACTTCGGGACATATGACAGGGACCGGGTGATCATCAACGACGACATCTGCGCCACAGCCAAGGGCTACGAGCTGCTGGCGGAGCGGAAGCTCCGCAGAAAGGGCAGCGTGGTATGAAGCGTGTGTTCACGACGACGCTCCGGCTGGACCTTCTGGATCAAGAGGACCGGCGCGCCTATGAACGTCTCCGTCACCTGGACCGGGCACGGTACCGCTCCTACAGCAAGGCGGTCGTGGCTGCCGTAAACGACTACTTCGACCGGCAGGAGCGGCTTGCCGCGGACCCATATCTGGAGACGCGAGAGAAGGAGGACGCCTTCCTTCAGCGGGTCATGGAGGCCGTCGGGAACGGCCTCCGGGCCGTACCTCCGGCGCAAATGCCGGAAGCGGTAACGACTGATGAGGAGGACCTGTCCGCCGCGCTGGATTTTGCGGATAGCTTTTGAGCCGTGCCCCTCCGTTGATAGCAAAACCGCCCCTGTTTAGTATCACGTTGGATACCAGATGGGGGCTGTTTTGCTACTACCCCTCCCAAAAGGATCGGAGGCGAAGCCGTATTGATACCAACAGGCGAGATTTTTAATATCAAAAGGGGAACAGAATGACCGAGGACGAAAAGAAGCTCTTGCAGGCGAGACACCGATTGGAGGAGGCCCAGGCCAGGGACCGGGTAAAGGCGCGCAAGGCCAGGACAAGGCGGCTGATCCAGGAGGGAGCGATCATCGAGAAGGTCTTTCCCGCGGCGGCTAAAATGGATCTGACCGCGCTTGAAGATATGCTGTATGAGAGGCTGCGATGATGACAGGGGCGCTCCGGGCAACCGGGGCGTCCTTTTTTCGTCCCGAAGGGCGCACTTACTCACCACCCGCCGGAGGCGGGCGGTGGTACCCCTCCCGTTGGTCGGGGCCGTGCGCTCTCCGAGGGGGATGGCGCTTTCTGCGGAAAGCGCCCGCCGATGCCCGCCGGCACCGACGGCGCAGCCGGGAGGATACTCCCGGCTGCCTGCGAAAACCTGCCCCCGGCAGCTTTTCGCCATTTACGGGGGACGAAGGACGAGAGATGGAGGTGAAAGGCAATGGCGATCTATCATCTGGAATCAAAGGTCATCAGCCGGGGCACGGGGCGCTCCGCTGTGGCCGCGGCCGCGTATATGAGCTGCTCCAGGATCATGAACGACTACGATGGCGTCCAGCATGACTTTACACGAAAACATGGACTGGTGTGGGAGCGGGTCTTCCTGCCGGAGTACGCCCCCGCCGAATGGCAGGACCGAGGCGTTTTATGGAACGCCGTGGAGGGAAACGAGAAAACGAAGGACAGCCGCCTTGCCCGTGAGTTTGTGGCGGCGCTGCCCATCGAACTGAAAAAAGGCCAATGGATCACATTGCTCACAGAGTTCATACAGAGCAGTTTTGTATCTGAGGGGATGTGCGCCGACGTCTGCATCCATGATGCAGACGGACGCAATCCCCACGCCCACATCATGCTGACCGTGCGCCCGCTGGACAAGGCGGGCCGGTGGCAGCACAAGACGGAGAAGGAGTATTTGTGCGTCAGGGACGGTGAGGAGCGCGGCTTCACCGCCGCCGAGTTCGAGACAGCGCGGGCGGACGGCTGGGAGAAGCAGTATCAATACAAAGTGGGTAAAAAGAAAGTATATCTTCCACCCTCCGAAGCCGAGGCGCATGGATATGAGCGGGTGTCCAAATATCCAAAGAGTACGAAATACGGCAGGCAGAATCCCACCGCCGCCCGCTGGAACAGTGAAGAGCAACTTGTCCTCTGGCGGGAGGCGTGGGCGGACGCAATCAACCGCAAATTGGAACGTGGCGGTCTGGATGACCGGGTTGATCACCGCAGTCACGCGGAAAGAGGGCTGGACGAACAGCCCACCATCCACGAGGGAGTGACCGCGCGGGCGATGGAAAAGGAGGACGTTGTCTCTGACCGGTGTGAGATCAACCGGCAGATCAGGCGGGACAACGCCCTGCTGCGGGAGCTGAAGGCCACGGTCAAAAAGCTGACCCGGGCCGTACTGGATACGATCCCCCGCGTGGCCGAGGCGCTGGAAGCCCTGCGGGGGAATATGCTCATCTTCCAGTACAAGCTGTCCCGTGTCCGGGCGGACATGGGTGATACAGAGCAGGACCTTTCCGCCGTAAAGTCTGGTCGGGAGCAATACCTCTCCCTGGCCGCGAAGATCAAGGACAAGAGCCGGGAGCGGAAAGAACTTCTGGACGAAAAACGGCGCACCCCAAAGATCCATTTCCTCAAACACAATGACCTCGCCCAGAAGATCGCCGGCGTGACGGAGGAATTGGAGGAACTGCGTTCTGAGAGATCCAGCCTGCTGGCGCAGTTGGATCACGATGAGGATGCCGGCATCTCAGAGTTCGACCGGGATATATCCAGTATGGAAACAGCGCTCAAAAAGATGGAGGCACAGGAGAAAAAGTATGTGACAAAGACGGACGCCGTACTCGCGGAATATCAGGGGGTGAAGGCAAAGCCCGAGAGCCTCGATCCTGTCGCTCTGTATGAAAAGAGGCGGGAAATCAGACCGGAGATCGAGCGGCGGAACGAGGGCCAGATCCGTGAAACGGAGGGCAGGCGTTTCTCACCTGTCGGGTGGGTCAGGGCGATAAATTGTGTCAATGATCTACTGGGTGATGAAAACGAGCAGTACAAGGTCTGGCGTATCCAGAGGGAACGTAAAAGAAAAATACAGCGTGGACAAAAGCCGACTGACAGGGATCTGGAGCGGTAAAAACATCGGCATGGTATGAAACTGCGGATGGAAGCTGCGTGAGAAGGGACTGAATGCGATGCCGTCAAAGCAAAGAGGGAGGTTTTCCAGTTCATCGGAAACCACCCTCTTTGTGCTTTTGTAGCTACCAGTCGCATTACTTAGAATGCATTTGAAGCTAAAGTGGATTCCCCGTGTGTCAGAGCTGTTTCACGACCCCCACGATATGCTCCGCGCTGAGGCCGAACTGCTTCAGCAGGGCGGCGGCGGGGCCGGAGTGGCCAAACTCGTCGTTGACGCCCACCCGCTTGACCTTGCAGGGGATGCCGCTCTCGGCGATGGCGGCGCACACCGCCTCGCCCAGCCCGCCGATGATATTGTGTTCCTCGGCGGTGACGATCTTCCCGCATTCCTTGGCCGCCTTCAGCACCAGCGCCTCGTCCAGGGGCTTGACGGTGGCCATGTTGATGACCCGCACAGAGATCCCCTCCCCGGCCAGGGTGTTCGCGGCCTCCAGAGCCTCCGCCACCAGCAGACCGTTGGCAATGACGGCCACGTCGGTGCCGTCCCGCAGGACCTCGCCCCTGCCGATCTCAAAGGTGAAGCTTCCCTCGTCGTGGATGACGGGCACCGCCGCCCGGCCGAAGCGCATGTACACCGGGCCCTCATGCTCATAGGCGGCCTTTACCATGGCCCTGGCCTCCACGTCGTCGGCGGGGCTCATCACCACCATGCCGGGGATGGACCGCATCAGGGCGAAATCCTCGCAGCACTGGTGGCTGGCCCCGTCCTCGCCCACGGAGATACCCCCGTGGGTGGCGCCGATCTTCACGTTCAGGTGGGGGTAGCCGATGGAGTTGCGCACCTGCTCAAAGGCCCTGCCCGCCGCGAACATGGCGAAGCTGGACGCGAAGGGCACTAGCCCCATGGAGGCCGCTCCGGCCGCCACCGCCATCATGTTCCCCTCGGCGATGCCGCAGTTGAAATGCCGGTCGGGGTACGCCTTCTTGAAGGTCCCCGTCTTGGTGGCGTTGGACAGGTCCGCGTCGAACACGATCACGTCCTCGTGGGCGGCGCCCAGCTCCTTCAGCGCGTTGCCGTAGCTCTCACGGGTGGCGATCTTTTTCACGTCCGCCATCTCACTCCGCCTCCAATCCGGCCAGCTGGGCCCTCAGTTCGCCCATGGCCTGTTCGTATTCCGCATCGTTGGGAGCCTTGCCGTGCCAGCCCACCTGGTTCTCCATGTAGCTGACGCCCTTGCCCTTGGTGGTGTGCATCACGATGCCGAAGGGCACGCCCTTGGTCTCCCGCGCTCTGGCGAAGGCCGCCTCCAGCTGGCCGAAGTCGTGGCCGTCGATCTCAGCCACCTCAAACCCGAAGGCCTTCAGTTTCTCCGGAATGGGATAGGGGCTCATGACGTCGGCCACCCGGCCGTCGATCTGGAGCCCGTTGTTGTCCACGATGACGCACAGGTTGTCCAGCTTGTGGTGGTGAGCGAACATCAGGGCCTCCCAGACCTCGCCCTCCTGGATCTCGCCGTCCCCCAGCAGGGTATACACCCGGCAGGTCTTGCCCATATGCTTGGCGGCCAGGGCCATGCCGCAGGCGGCGGAGACCCCCTGGCCCAGAGAGCCGGTGGACATATCCACGCCGGGCACTGTGTTCATGTTGGGGTGGCCCTGGAGATAGCTGCCGATTTGCCGCAGGGTCTTCAGGTCCTCCACAGGGAAGAAGCCCCGGAGGGCTAGGGCAGCGTACAGCCCCGGCGCTGTGTGGCCCTTGGACAGCACAAACCGGTCCCGGTCCGGGTCCTTGGGGTTGGCGGGGTCAATGTTCAGCTCCTTGAAGTATAGGTAGGTGAACAGGTCGGCAGCGGACAGGCTGCCGCCGGGATGGCCGGCCTTGGCTGCGTGGACGCCCTCGATGACCCCCATGCGGACCTTGCAGGCCATCTTTTTTAAATTTAACGCAGTTTGATGTTCCATGAAATACATCTCCGTGAACAGGTTGATTTGTGGAAAGGGGGTACCGCCGAAGCGGCACCCCCTCTCCAAGAGAGAAGTAAGAGGAAACAAATCAGGTGGCAGAATTCTTTTTCTTCCCAAAAGCCTTGTAACGTTCAGGATGCTTCTTCTCATCAATAGTACGCAAAACGCACCACACAATACCAGCAACAATCAGGGAATACACCACTATATTAGCGGTAATCAACCCAACCATCCATGGAGACATATCATAGCTAATGATTGCGCCCGGGGCCACCCCCTGCATAACGCGGGAATTAGCGACCGCAAAAGCAATGTTGTGTACGGCGCGCCGAATGCACCACTGCATTGTGGGACTGGTCATATCCGCACCGGCTGTCGCTCCCATCGCCATTTCCATATCCGCTCCGGAACGAAGCAGTAAATCTTTATCCGAATGGGTGGGCATATCAGATTGTACGAACCCTTGGAACCCCCATTCGCCGCGCAACACATTGGTAATCAGTTCATAGTGGTTTCCAGCGGGCATTGCCCCAATGCAGTTCATGGAAGCCATGACCGAATTTGCACCCCGGATGACTCGCGTCGCCACCGTGCCGTCATCATCCGCAATGTACTTGATGGTGCGGCGAGACTCCTCAAAAATCTTCTCAAAAATTTTCAGGTAGGTTTCCCGAATCGTCTGTTCGTCCGCCCAGACGCACATATCACTCCGATGATTCTCCGTGTTGTTGACCGCAAAATGCTTGAAGATAACATAGAGGCCACCATCGGCAGCGCCGCTGATCTGCGCCGCGCCTATTTTGCCAGCAAGATAAGCGTCCTCGGAATAGTACTCGCCGTTTCGGCCATTGAAGGGGGAACGGTGGAGGTTGACCCCCGGGCCAGTCCAGCCACAGATATAGTTGTCTTCGCTCATGCCATAAAAGAACGATTCCTGAGCGACCGAGTTGCCCACTTCATAGGCCAAATCGCTGTTCCAAGTGGAAGCAATCACCATATTAGAGCAATAGGCACACATATCGGGGAGGCTGTCGCTACTGGCCTGAAACATGAATCCAAAAAGTAAATCGGCAAACAGGCCTATCCCGGACGGACCTTCCGCGCTGTTTGAAGCGGGCATACCAATAGACGTAAGGCTATTGACAGTATAGGCCCCACCATAAAGCAGATTGGTCAATTCTGTAATCTGAGAATAATCGATTTGGTCTAGCAGCAGTTCCCAGTTTTGATCATAGTAATCCAAGCCGCGCATGTCAGCCAAGGACAATCCATTGTCCGCATTAGAGGTGGGGGCATCAGTGCGATATACAATACTGCCCTCCACATTGCCAAAGAGCGGATCTGTATTGACATCATAATTAAGGGTATGGTAGTGTTCCAGAATGTCTTTTACATTGTCATCCGCCACCATATCTGCGTCAGTAGGGGCAGTGGGGAATGTATTCTTCCAATCCGCCCGTGTCAGCTGCTTCACTTTTCCGTTCTGCATATAAGCCGTAGCTTCGACAAATTGGTTTGTGGCCGCGACGAACTGAGCAGATGCATCGATTTGCGTTTTCGCGGGAATTCCTGTGGGGTTCCCCGCGTCATCCAGAAGGGACTGGCCATTCTTTTCTCTTTGACGAGGATTGGCGTTCGTATAGAAAATGGTATTATCAATTTTGCAGGATCGGCTGTCCACTACCGTGTGACTGTCTGTACGCAGGGAGATAACATACTCTCCTTCTTCTAACATATAACAGCCTGTTGTGCCATCCCCATTGTCGTGAGTATAGCAATAGGACGCCATATCCTCTTTGGGAAATGTGATTTCAACTGTCTCTTCTTCGCCCGGCTGTAATTCTGAAGTCTTTTCAAAGGCGGCTAGATTGACCGCAGCTTTCTCCACTCGATTTGCCGCGTCAAATTCGGTATAAGGCGGTGTATAATACACCTCCACAATATCCTTTCCCGCCACGTCCCCCACATTTCGGACCTGAATGCGGAGCGTGATATCACTCCCACTGTCTGAGTACGCTATGATCGACTGCTCAAACTGCGTATACGACAATCCATATCCAAAGGGGTAAACTACCGCCTCATCGTAATTGAATGTCTCATCTACTTCATCGGCGGTCTCATAATAGCGATAGCCGACGTAGATTCCTTCTTCGTACTCCACAAAGGGCACGTTGACATCGCTGCCCTCAATATTGATAATCACATTTGAGTAACGGGCCATCTGATTGATAAAGGTGGGGTCCTTGCTGAAATCCGCCGGCCAAATGTCCACAGTCTTCCCCGAAAAATTAACCTTGCCGCAGAGCAAATCGGAGAGCGATTGGGCCCCGATACTGCCCGGATAGCCGATCCAAACGATTGCATCTACTGCATACTCCCCAGAATTCAAAGGTTCCAATTCCATAAGGGAACAAGAGTTGATCACGGCCACCACACCATTGCAGTTTTCCTTTGCGAATTGAATGGTCGCTTTTTCCGCTGCTGACAAAGCTAACTCATGGGGTGTGCCGTCGGCATATGCGTCCATTTTTTGATCTCCGCCTTCGCCTGCGTCTCTTCCAATGAAGACGATCCCCACTGTATCCGCACAGGATGCCTCAGTACCCTCATAGATAGACGGATCAAATTCTTGAAGAAATGTGTTGCCGCCTGCACAGGCATTGATGTATGGGAGCATTTGAGCGGGTGTAGTTCCTTCCGCCTCGCCAGTTAGGACAACCTCAGCGTTCTTCATTCTGTCTACGACCGTTCCGTTCACGTCAAAGTTGGAAGCGATTGCTTCTTCCATTGTTTTGGATTCCGCATTGGAACATCCGTAATCAGTCATACCGTTATATACTGCTCCAGAACCCAGCACACTGTATACGGGGTTGAGGTAGCGATATCCAAACGGCGTTACTTTACTGTTTTCAGACAGCGGAAGCAACGGTTTGCCTGCAGAATCAGCATTTTTCAGCAGAACAAACCCCTCATTGCCTACTCTGCGCGAAACCTCAGTAGCACCTTTCAACGCTTCTTCCGTCGTAGCATATTTTTGATCATAATAGTTCAAATCCCAGTTTTCCGAACCTTCCACATTGGCAATGTGTCTGGTGCCTCTGCCCAAGGCCGCATCCATGACAGGGCTGAATGTGGTCATTAACGTAGTAACCACCAAGATAACCACCAGCAGGATCGCCAAAATTGGAACCATGATCAGCCTGAACTTGGTGTTGCTCATGCGAAGTTTTGCGTTTTTCATACTTCTTCCTCCTTTTTATTTCAGCTCAAACGCGTGGAAATCCACCGCGCCTGTACCGACGAACTTGAAATACAGGGCCTTGACCCCTGTGCCCACGTCGAGCCTGCCGGAGAAGTTCCGCTTCCCGCCCTGCACGTCCACCGCGACGCCGATTGTCTTGGCGAACGTGGGCTCGTCGGAGATCTCAAAGGTCCCGGAGCCTGTGCCGCCCAGCTCCACGGTCACGTCCACGGGCCCGTCGATCTGGAAGTACTTAAATCCGGCCACGGCCCCGTCACGCATGTTGGCGATGTACTGGTCGCCGTTTTCCTCCCGGTCCTTCCCGGTCTGGGTGAAGTAGGGATGGTCCGCCAGACGCTTTTTCGGGCTGGAGCCATCGTACCGGCCCACGCCGTCACGGCTCCAGAGGTTGCAGGCAATGCGGGCCTCATACCGGCCCTGGCCCTTCAGCGGCCCGCCGTTTAAGCCGCAGGAGGTGACCTCCGCCTGCCGGAAGGAACCGTCCGGGTTCCGGGTCAGCTTCTCGGCGCAGGCCTGCCGGGAATAGGAATGGCGGTTGGTCTGCCGGTGGTAGAAGATATACCACTGGTCCTCCAGCTTCAGCATCCCGCCGTGGGTGTTGCCCAGGTAGTTGAGGGCCTTGCGCTCGTCCTCGTTGCCGCTGAGGAACAGATCGCCTTGGTCTACCAATGTGCCGCCGAAGGTGAAGCCGCCGTCGGGCCGGTCGCTGACGGCATAGCACAGCTCGTGGTTGTGCCGGGAGGAGTACACGAAAATGTACTTGTCCCCGTCCTTGCGGATGGAGCTGGCCTCGAAGAACTCGTGGTTGGGGAAGGAGCCGGGGCCCTCCTTGGGGAAGATGACTTTGGGCTCGGTCTTGATGGTCACCATGTCCCGCTCCAGCTCCACCACCACGCCGCCGTCGTTGCGCAGCTTTTTCCCGCTGGTGACAATGGCCGGGGTGGGGGTATAAAAGCCGGAGTAGAGCCAGACGCGGCCGTCATCGTCATAGAGAATGCCGGGGTCGAAGGGGAACTGGTCTCCCTTTCGGCGGCCCCAGATGGTGCCGTCCTTGTAGTGGACGTGGCCCAGGAACTCATACTGGCCCGCCGGGGTGTCGCACACAGCCACGCCCATGATCCCCATAAAATCAAAGGCGTAGTAGAGGTAGTACCGCCCGTCGGGACCCTGGCACCCGTCCGGTGCGAACAGGAGGCGCAGGCCCAGCTTGTTTTTGGGGTCCTGGTTCTTGCGGAAGATGACCCCCTCGTTTCGCCAGTCACTGAGGTCATTTGCCGGGGCGGACCAGCACACGTAGTCGTTGACGCAGAAGATGGGGGCATTGAACCGGTCATGGGAGCCGTAGACGTATACCCGATCCCCGAACAGATGGGGCTCGCCATCCGGGATGTACTCCCAGCTCGGGAGATAGGGGTTCACTGCCTGCTGTTTCATCCGATATACACTCCTTCCTTTTCCTTTTTTATTTTTATATTGAAAGTCTAAGACTTACCGAAACGGATTCTCGGTGGGATAGGGCAGGAACTTGGGCTGATTGTAGGCGATGTCCTGAACCCCCAGGAACTTGAATACCTCGAACAGGGCCTTGCCGTAGTGGCCGAAGGCCACCGCTCCGTGGTGAGGATACCGCTTCTGGATCAGTACGTGGCGGTAGAAGCGCCCCATCTCCGGGATGGCGAACACCCCGATGCCGCCGAAGGACCGGGTGGCCACCGGCAGCACCTCCCCCTGGGCGATGTAGGAGCGGAGGTTTCCCTCGCTGTCGCACTGGAGGCGGTAGAAGGTGATGTTGGAGGGCGCGATGTCTCCCTCCAGAGTGCCGCGAGTGAAGTCGGGCTCAGAGTCCTTGGGCTCCAGCAGCCGGTGCTGGATCAGCTGATATTTCACCGCCCGGTCGGCGCACAGCTTGCAGGACGGCGTATTGCCGCAGTGGAAGCCCATGAAGGTGTCCGTGAGCTGATAGTCAAATTTGCCTTTGATCTGCTCCGCCCACATCTGGGCCGGAACGGAGTTGTTGATGTCCAGCAGGGTCACCGTATCCCCGGACACGCACATCCCGATGTACTCGCTGAGTGCGCCGTAAATGTCCACTTCGCAGGCCACGGGGATACCCCGGCTGGCCAGGCGGGAGTTCACATAGCAGGGTTCGAACCCAAACGCCTCCGGGAAGGCGGGCCAGCACTTGTCGGCAAAGGCCACATACTTGCGGCTGCCCTTGTGCTGCTCCGCCCAGTCCAGCAATGTCAGCTCGAACTGGGCCATCCGGGCGGACAGCTCGGGATAGTAGCGCCCTTCGCCCATCTCGGCGGCCATCTCGTCGCAGATACCGGCGATGCGGGGGTCCCCCGCGTGGGCCTTGTAGCTCACCAGCAGATCCAGCTCGGAGTTCTCCTCGATCTCCACGCCCAGCTCGTATAATCCCTTGATGGGGGCGTTGCAGGCGAAGAAGTCCTGAGGCCGGGGGCCGAAGGTAATGATCTTCAAATTCGCCACACCGATAAGGGCCCGGGCGATGGGCACGAAGCCGGCGATCATCCGGGCGATGTCCTCGGCGGTCCCCACGGGGTACTCGGGGATGTACGCCTTGAGATGCCGCATCCCCAGATTATAGGAGCAGTTCAGCATACCGCAGTAGGCGTCGCCCCGGCCGTTGATCAGGTCGCCGTCCCCCTCGGCGGCGGAGACGTACATGACGGGGCCGTCGAAGTTCTTGGCAATGAGGGCCTCGGGGGTCTCAGGGCCGAAGTTGCCCAGGAACACGACGAGGGCGTTACAATCAGCGGATTTGACTTCCTCCACCGCTTTCAGCATATCCAGCTCGTTCTCCACGGTGGTTTTGCACTCGTACAGGTCCAGGCCGTTTTTCGCGCAGGCGGACACGATGGCGCTCCGCCGCCGCTCCGACAGGGAAATGACGAAGCAGTCCCGGCTCACGGCGATGATGCCCAGTTTGACTTCGGGAATGTTGGTCAGCATGGTTGGTTCCTCCTCATATATCGTTCGCAATGTCAATATTGATGCCCTTCAGCCCGATGTGGGTGCCGCCTTTCCCCTCATCGGACTCCGGATGGGCCAGCAGCCATTTGTTCCGGGCGGTGAGCCAGGCGTCTTCCTCATTGAGCGGCTTCGCGCCGGGGACAGCGGTGTTGGTGCCCCTGGGCAGGACTACGGCGACCCGGAACCCCTCGGCCTCGCTCACATGACAGGGCGCGTAGTGAAGGGTAGTGGCGTAGACCTCTACCGGAACGCCGGCGGGCACCCGGAACGCCTTGACGCAGGAGGTGTCCAGCACGCCGTCCACGATCTCCTCCTGTCTGGCCAGCAGCAGGATAAAATCCCCCTCGCCAACGTTGACCTCGCTGTCCTGGTGGTATTCCAGGCAGTTCAGCCTGGTGTTGCGGCCCCAGCACATACCGATTTGGATGGGCATACCGCCGTAGGCATTGTCCCGAAACTCTCGGTAGACAGCGCAGGCTTCCAGGGACGCGATGTCCGGCTCATATTTTGTACCGGACTCCGGCAGGGGGATGTCATTCATCGCCCGCACCAGAGCGGAGGTGTCGTAGCCCTCCAGCACTTTGCCATAGGGCTTGAACGTCGGGTCAAAAACCGTTTTGATTTCCATAGTGTGTCCCCCCTTACAGCGCCGCCAGCGTGTGGAAGCTGTCCCGCAGCGTGGGATACAGGTTCCGATAGATCTGATAAAACGGCTCGTATGCTGCGGAGTTCTCCGCCTTCGGCTGCTGGATCTCTCCCGCGTGGACGGCCGCCTTGCAGCCATCCGCGACGGAGGAGTAGAGCCCCGCGCCCACACCCGCCAGGATGGCCGCACCCAGCGCCGGCCCCTGCTCGGAGGCGATGGTCTTCACGGGGCAGCCGTACAGGTCGGCCAGCATCTGCCGCCAGAAGGGGCTCCGTCCGCCGCCGCCGCAGGCGGCCATGTCGGACACGTCCACCCCCATCTCCCGGAACACATCCAGGCACTGCCGCTGGGAGTAGGCCACCCCCTCCATCACCGCCCGGATCATGTCGCCCTTGGTGTGGATGTTGGAGAGGCCGATGAACGCGCCCCGCGCGTCGGAGTCCAGCAGCGGGGACCGCTCCCCCATGAGATAGGGCAGGTAGATCAGCCGGTTGGCCCCGATGGGGCTGCGGGCCGCGCTGTCGGTCATCAGCTCGTATACGTCCCGTCCCTGGGCGGCGGCCAGTTCCCGCTCGGCGCCGCAGAACTGGTTGCGGAACCACTGGAGGGACAGTCCGGCGGCCAGAGTGCAGCTCATCACCGTCCACGCCCCCGGTACGGCGGAGCAGAAGGTGTGGACCCGGCCCTTGGGGTCGATGGTCACCTGATCCGCGTGGGCAAAGATGACCCCGGAGGTGCCCAGGGTGGTAAATGCTTTGCCGGTCTCCACCACGCCGGTCCCGATGGCGGCGGCCGCGTTGTCTCCCGCCCCGCCTACCACGGGGGTGCCCGGGGCCAGCCCGGTGGCCTCGGCGGCGGCCAGGGTCACCGCCCCTGTCACCTGGCAGGATTCGTACATCCGCCCCAGCAGGCCGGAATCGATGTCCAGGGCGGACAGGATCTCGCCGCTCCAGCGGCGGTTCGGCACATCCAGCAGGTTCATGCCGGAGGCGTCGGACACCTCGGTGGCGAACTCGCCGGTGAGCTTGTATCTGAT
>CANRFT010000034.1 GCA_947629955.1 uncultured Oscillospiraceae bacterium | reverse complement strand
TGGAGTGATTTCAGGTCCCAGCCATGCCCGGAATCCCTTGTTATTGCTATGTTTTTTAATTTTGCTCATGGCTGTTTACAATAGTACGGGAGTGATTTTATGGACATCAATCACTACGGAACGTGGGTAAAAATCGGACTGAATATCCTGTACTACCGAAAGGAACAGCGTTTGACTCAGGCGCAGTTATCCGAAATGGTGGGCACGGGTATCAGTATGCAGTATCTACAGCGCATTGAGACAGGAAACACCTCATGCAGTCTGGATATCCTGATCGACATTGCCGATGCGCTGAATATCCCACTCTACAAATTATTTGAGTTCAAAGAATGAGCGCGGCCACAAGCGTGGCCGCGCCCTTTTTGCGTTTTCACTGGTCCCGCAAAATCTCTTTCCGCTTCTCCCGGTACTCCTCCTCGTCGATGAGGCCGGCCTCTTTCAGGGTCTCCAGCTGCTCCATGCGTTTCTGGGGCGTATGGCCGTAGGAGGCGGCGGTGATGTGCTCATGGTCCGCGGCCCGGGGGTCGAAAGAGGCGTCGGGCCGGGAGGGTCTGGTATCCTCGTCCTCGACGGTGATGTCCGGGCCGATATACTTTTTGCCGAAGGCCTGGTAGGCGTTGACCACCGTGATGGCGATGGCTAGGATGGTCCAGAGGACCCCGAAGATGCCGGTCATCGGGATGGCCACCAGCAGGCCGATCAGGATGAAGACACAACCCCAGACCACGCTGAAGGCGCCGACGGCCTTATTGGGGCGGTACTTGATGTGACGTTTCATATCGGGTCACTCCCCTTTCATTGGTTTCCCCTGGATTGGATCATCTGTGTGTAGGCGCCCACGATCCAGGCCAGCAGGGGCAGGTCCATCACCTCCGCCAGACGGACGGGACGGTCGGCGCGGATGGCGGCCATGAACTGGGACTGGAGGGCCTTGAGCCCGTCCCGGAGGTCTGCCGCGCCCAGGAGGTCCGCCATGGTGACGGCATCCACCAGGAGGGGCCGGAAGAGCGGGTCCATGACCTGGCGGAGCTCCAGGGGACCGTGTTCCACGGCGCAGAACGTCGCGATCTCCGCTTTCATGGACTGGAGCGCGGCGACGGAAGCGGCGTACAGCGGAGCCGTGTCCGGCCGGTTTGGCTCTGCGGCGGACAGCGTTCCCACCACAACCGGATCGTCAACTCGGGACAGGATCTCCTCCGGCGTGAGACACAGCGTGTCCGGCTCGTCGGAGTTGGCCCATTTGTTGTTCAAAAATGAATACAGACCATTTTGAATGCCTGTAAATATTACGGCATGTTTACTGTTTTCCCTGACATGGAGGCCCAGCATGGCGGGGGCGGCGGCCGGCAGCCAGGCGCAGAGGTCCTTTCGCGGGACTTCGGTCTCCACCATGGAGAGGCCGATGGGGCGCAGATAGAGGTCGAACCATTTCTTTCCCTGGAGCATGGGACCGGCCAGGTAGGCCCCGCCCTCTTTGACGAAAAAGTACGGCAGGCCCATATCCAGGGCGATCTGGCGGTCGGTGGTATTGACGCCGAAGGGCTCCAGGAGGTTGGCCAGGGCGGCGTAGGAACAGGAGGCGTTGAAGGTCATGTATTTCACCGCTCGTCTCCCCCTCCCTGCCGTCAGACCTCCTCGTTGGTCTCCGGCTCGGTTCCCTCCTCCGGCTCCGCGGTCTCAGAGGAAGCGGTATCGCCCTCCGCCTCCCGGTCGGCCAGGGCGATGGCGATGACCTTGTCGCCCTCCTCTTTGAAGCGCATGACGATGACGCCCTGGGCGGCCCGGCCGGTGAGGCGGACGCCGTCCGCCGGGGTACGGATCAGGGTGCCGGACTGGGTGACCAGCATCAGGTCCTCCCCGCCGGTGACCACCTTCACGCCCACCACGGGACCGGTGCGGTCGGTGACCATGTAGTTCTTGATGCCCAGGCCGCCCCGGTTGTGGACGGAGTACTCCTCCACCGGCGTGCGCTTGCCGAAGCCGTTCTCGGTAACGGTGAGCACCGTGCGGCCGGGCCAGGCCCGGGCCGCGCCCACCACATAGTCCCCCGCCCTGAGGCGGATGCCCCGCACGCCCACGGCCTCCCGGCCCATGGGGCGCGCGTCGGTCTCGTGGAAGCGGACGGCCATGCCGTCGTGGGTGGCGATGAGCAGGTCCATGCTCCCGTCGGTCTCCTTGACGGTGATGAGCTCGTCCCCCTCGTCCAGGGTGATGACCCGAAGGCCGTTGTTGCGGAGGTTTTTCAGCCTGGCGGCGTCCAGCCGCTTCACGGTGCCGTTCCGGGTGAACATGGTGAGGTACCGGTCCCCCTCGGTGGTGATGTCCCGGGTGTGGAGCATGACGGAGACCTTCTCCCCCGGCTCCACCTGGAGCACGTTGACGATGTTGGTCCCCCTGGCGGTGCGGCCCGCCTCGGGGATCTGATAGCCCTTTTTGCGGAACACCCGGCCCCTGTCGGTGAAGAACAGGATATAGTCGTGGGTGGAGGCGGTGAACACGTCGGTGACGTAGTCCTCCTCCCGTGTGGCCATGCCCTTGCGGCCCATGCCGCCCTTGCCCTGGGCGGCGTACTCGCTGGCGCTGGTGCGCTTGATGTAGCCGTTGGCGGTCATGGTGAACACCGACTGCTCCTCGGCGATCAAGTCCTCGATGTCCAGGTCGTTCTCCACGATGCCGATCTCGGTGCGGCGCTCGTCGCCGTACTTGTCCCGGATCTCGATGAGCTCGTCCTTGAGAACCTGGCGGAGCAGGGCCTCGTCGGCCAGGAGGCGCTCGTAATAGGCGATCTTCTCCTCCAGCTCCTTGTACTCCGCCTCCAGCTTCTCCCGGTTCAGGCCCTGGAGGGCGATGAGGCGCATATCACAGATGGCCTGGGCCTGAACGTCGTCCAGAGCGAACCGCTCCATGAGCCTTTGCTTGGCGTTGTCGTAGCTGGTGCGGATGATGTGGATGACCTCGTCGATGTTGTCCTGGGCGATGAGCAGGCCCTCCAACAGGTGGGCCCGCTCCCGGGCCTTGCGGAGGTCATAGCGGGTGCGGCGGATGAGCACGTCCTCCTGGTGGGCGATATACTCGTCCAAGATCTGGCGGAGGGTGAGGATCTTAGGCTGCTGCTGGTCGTTGACCAGGGCCAGCAGGATGATGGAGAAGTTGGACTGGAGGGCCGTCTGGGCGTAGAGCCGGTTGAGGACCACCTGTGGGTTGGCGTCCTTTTTCAGTTCGATGACGATGCGCATACCGTTGCGGTCGGTCTCGTCCCGCAGGTCGGAGATGCCCTCCAGACGCTTGTCCTTCACCTGCTCGGCGATGTTCTTGATGAGCTGGCGCTTGTTCACCTGATAGGGCAGCTCGGACACGATGATGCGGACCCGATCCTTGCCGTGCTCCTCAAAGTCGGCCCGGGCCCGAACCACCACCTTGCCCCGGCCGGTGGCGTAGGCCGCCCGGATGCCGGACCGGCCCATGATGATGCCCCGGGTGGGAAAGTCGGGGCCCTTGATGTGCTCCATCAGGTCGTCCAGGGTGGCGTTCTCGTTGTCCAGCACGCAGATGGTGGCGTCGATGACCTCCCGCAGATTGTGGGGCGGGATGTTGGTGGCCATGCCCACGGCGATGCCGCTGGAGCCGTTCACCAGCAGGTTGGGGAAGCGGGAGGGCAGGACACGGGGCTCCTGGCGGGACTCGTCAAAGTTGGGCTGCCAGTCCACCGTCTCCTTGTCGATGTCCCGGAGCATCTCGTTGGCGATTTTGGCCAGACGGGCCTCGGTGTAACGGTAGGCGGCCGGGGGGTCGCCGTCCACGGAGCCGAAGTTGCCGTGGCCGTCCACCAGCATATAGCGCATGGAGAAGTTCTGGGCCAGGCGGACCAGGGCGTCGTACACCGACGCGTCGCCGTGGGGGTGGTATTTGCCCAGCACGTCGCCCACGCAGGTGGCGGACTTCTTGAAGGGCTTGTCGGAGGTGAGGCCGCTCTCGTACATGGTGTAGAGGATGCGGCGGTGGACGGGCTTCAGGCCGTCACGCACATCGGGGAGCGCCCGGCCCACGATGACGGACATGGCGTATTCGATGTAGGACTTCTCCATCTCCCCCACCAGTTCGGACTCGGTGATGACCTGGTTGGGAAAGGCGATGTCCTCGGGCTTGTAGTCTCTGTTGTGTGCCATACGGTTACCTCGTCAATAGTCCAGATTGGCGGCGTCGGCGTTGCGGGCGTTCTGCTCGATCCACGCCTTTCTCGGCTCCACCTGCTCCCCCATGAGGACGGTGAAGATCTGGTCGGCGGCCACCGCGTCCTCCAGGGTGATCCGGCGGAGGGACCGGCGCTCCGGGTCCATGGTGGTCTCCCACAGCTCGTGGGGGTCCATCTCGCCCAGGCCCTTAAACCGGCTGATGTCCACCTTGGCGTTGGGGTTGTCGGCCCGCATCTCGGCGGAGATGGCGTCCCGCTCCGGGTCGGAGTAGGCCACCCGCACCGTCTTGCCCCGGGTCAGCTTATAGAGGGGCGGCACGGCGGAGTAGACGTAGCCCTTCTCGATGAGGGGCCGCATATAGCGGAAGAAGAAGGTCAGCAGCAGGGTGCGGATGTGGGCGCCATCCACGTCGGCATCGGCCATGATGATGATTTTGTGATAGCGGAGCTTGTCGATGTTGAACTCGTCTCCGATGCCGGCCCCCAGGGCCACGATCATGGGGTAGAGCTTGTCGTTGCCGTAAATTTTGTCGGCCCGGGCCTTCTCCACGTTCAGCATCTTGCCCCACATGGCCAGGATGGCCTGGAACCGGCTGTCCCGCCCTTGGATGGCGGAGCCCGCGGCGGAGTCGCCCTCGACGATGTAGATCTCGCACAGGGACGGATCGCGCTCGTTGCAGTCCTGGAGCTTGTCGGGCATCTGGCCGCCCTCCAGTCCGGTCTTGCGGCGCACCGACTCTCTCGCCTTCCGGGCGGCCTCCCGGGCGCGGGACGCCATCAGGGCCTTGTCCAGGATGGCCTTGCCCACGGCGGGGTTCTCCTCCAGGAACTGCTCCAGCTTGTCGCTCACCACGTTGGACACCAGGGTCCTGATCTCGCTGTTGCCCAGCTTGGCCTTGGTCTGGCCCTCGAACTGGGCCTCGGTGAGCTTCACGGAGATGACGCAGGTGAGGCCCTCCCGGCAGTCGTCGCCGGAGACCTTCTCCTCGTCCTTCAGGATCTTCATCTTTTTCCCGTAGGCGTTGAGCACGTTGGTGAGGGCCCGCTTGAAGCCCTCCTCGTGCATGCCGCCCTCGGGGGTGTGGACGTTGTTGGCAAAGGACACTGTGATCTCGTTGTAGCTATCCTCGCTGTACTGCATGGCGATCTCGGCCACCGAGTCGTCCTTGGCGCCGGTCATGTAGATGACCGGCTCGTGCAGCGGGGTCTTGTTGCGGTTGATGAAGGTGACGAACTCCCGGATGCCGCCGTCATACCGCATGGACTCCTCCTGCTCCATGCCGGGGCGGCGGTCCGCAATGTCGATGCGGACGCCGGCGTTCAAAAACGCCTGCTCCCGCATCCGGCGGTGAAGGGTCTCGTAGTCGTACTCGGTGGTCTCGAACATCTCAGGGTCGGGCTTGAACACCACCTCGGTGCCGGTGTGGTCGGTGGTCCCCACGACCTTCATTTCCTGGGTAATATTGCCCCGGGAGAATTTCATCTCGTAGATCTGGCCGTTCTTGTGGACCCGGACCTCCAGCCACTCGGACAGGGCGTTGACCACGGAGGCGCCCACCCCGTGGAGGCCGCCGGACACCTTGTATCCGCCGCCGCCGAACTTGCCGCCGGCGTGGAGGACAGTGTACACCACCTCCAGGGCGGGCCGGCCGGTCTGGGGCTGGATGTCCACGGGGATGCCCCGGCCGTTGTCGGTGACCCGGATGCAGTCGCCCTCCAGAATCTCCACGGTGATGTGGTCGCAGTAGCCGGCCAGCGCCTCGTCGATGGCGTTGTCCACGATCTCGTACACCAGGTGGTGCAGGCCGGAGGCGGAGGTGGAGCCGATATACATGCCCGGGCGCTTCCGCACCGGGTCCAGGCCCTCCAGCACCTCGATCTCCGAGCCGCCATACTCATGCTCCACCGGGGCGGCGGAGTTCAGGTTGTTGCGTTCGTCTGCCATAATTGCCTCCAAAAATTGCGGGTAAGAAAGTTCAGAAATCCATGTGGTCGGGGAACCCGTCGCCGTCCATGTCCGGGGCGGGGCCGCCGGGACCGCCGCCCATGATCTCCATGGAACTCATGCGGCGCTTGTTCTTGGCGTCCTCCACCAGCTGGTGAATCATCTCCTTGACCTCCCTGGGGTTTTTGATGTTCACCAGATCCAGGTCGGGGGTGCTCTGGTCGGTGGACTTGACGCAGATGGTGCCCACCCCGAAGATCCGCTGCCCCAGGGTCATGGTCAGCTCCAGGTCCCGGACGCGGTAGAGCAGCAACTCGCTGGCCTTCAGGTTCACCAGGCCCTTTTCCATAAAGAGCCGGTCCTCGCTGAGCATGAAGCGGGTGAACGAGATGGGCAGGCCAAAGTGGCGCTTGCGGTCCTGCCAGAGGTAATCGATCTTCTGCACAGCCATGTGTTTTCCTCCTCGCTTTTCATTCGTTGTTATTCAAACCGTCTTCCTCCGCCCGCCTTTGCAGGGTGGCGGAGGTGAACTGGGTGATGTGGATCAGGGCGGGGCCATCCCCCTCCCGGCTGAGGACAAAGGAGCGGGGCAGATCGTCTCCCACGGAGATCACCCGTCCCTCTTCCTCCGCCCGGTCCAGAAAGCGGCGGGTGCGGAAGGACCAGGTAGTGTTATCCAGGTCGAATATGCCCACTACAGCCTCCTCCGGGAGCATGACCGACTGGCCCAGATGGAGATACATAAGGTCATTCCTCCGTAGGGGCCGCCGCCTTCGGCGGCCCGTTTTTTATAGCCGGTTTTCCCAACGGGTCGCCCAGGGGGGCAACCCCTACAAAACAGATCAAACCAATTCGCCGCCGCGGATGTGGAAGACCTTCCCGTCCCGCAGCCGGGACAGGGCCCCCTCCTCGCAACAGGTGATGAACACCTGGCCGGCGGTGATGCGGTTCAGCACGAACTCCTGCCGGCGGGCGTCCAGCTCGGACAGCACGTCGTCCAGCAGCAGCACCGGCCACTCCCCCGTCTCCTGCCGGAAGATGTCCCGGGCGGCCAGCTTGAGGGCCAGGGCAGCGGTGCGGGTCTGCCCCTGGGAGGCGTAGGACTTGGCGGGCTGGCCGTCGATCTCCACCGCCACGTCGTCCTTGTGGGGGCCGGAGAGACAAGTACGGGACTCGATCTCCGCCCGGCGGTGGCTCTCCTGATGGGCCAGCAGCTGGGGCAGCAGGACCTTTGGGGGCGCCTCCGGGTCTGTGACGGTGGACACCGTCTCATATCGGAGGGACAGCGTCTCCCGGCCGCCGGAACAGTCCGCGTGGATGGCGGGAGCCGCCTCCAGAAGACGTTTGACGAAGTGGGCCCGGTAGTGGACGATCACCGCGCCGCACTGGGCCATGCGCAGGGAGAAGTCGTCCAAGGCGTCCAGCAGGGAGGGGTTGTCCTCCCAGTCCCGCAGGATGCGGGTCTTGTGCTGGTGGAGCCGCTTATACTCCGCTAGGGCGGCGGCGTACTTGGGCCGCAACTGACAGATGCAGTCGTCTAGGAACCGCCGGCGGGCCTCGGCCCCCTCCCGGATGAGGTACAGGTCCTCCGGGCAGAACAGGACGGTGTTCAGGATGCCGGACAGTTCCGCGGCGGTCTTCAGCCGGACGCCGTTGGAGCGGAGCACCCGCCGGGCGCCCCGGTACAGCTCACACTCCAGCAGGAAGTCCCGGCCCCGGCTGGACACCTGTCCCTGGAGAAAGGCGGAATCCACCCCGTGCTGGATCAGCTCCCGGTCGTACCGCGCCCGGTGGGAGGAGGCGGAGGACAGATAGGCCGCCGCCTCCAGCAGGTTGGTCTTGCCCTGGGCGTTCTCCCCCACGATCACGTTGACACCGGGGTGAAAGGCGGCCTCGAAGTGGACATAGTTGCGGAAGAAGTCCAGCGTAATGCCGTTGAGTATCATTCTACCACCAGTGTGACACCGTCAAACTCCACCTTGTCTCCGGGACGGAGCTTTTTGCCCCGCATGGCGCAGGGTTCGCCGTTGACGGACACCGCGCCCTCCTGGATGAGGAGCTTGGCCTCGCCGCCGGTCTCCACGGCGCCGGCGAATTTCAGCAGGTTCTGGAGTTTGATGAACTCTGTCCCGATCTTGACGCGCTGCTCGCTCATAGCATCTCCTTACTCGCCGGCCCGGAGCCGCACCGGCAGCACCATGTAGAGGAAGTTATCCTTCTCCCCGGCTACCGGCAGCACCAGACAGGGGGAGGTGGGAGTGTTCAACTCCAGACGCACCCGCTGAGCGGGGGCGGCCTTTACCGCGTCCATGAAAAAGCGGTTGTTGAAGCCGATCTCCAGATCTTTGCCGTTCCCGGAGATGGGGCAGCGGTCAAAGGCGGAGCCGATGGCGGTCTTGGAGGCGATGGACAGCGTCCCGTCCCCGAATTTGCAGCGGAGGGGGCTCTTCAGCTTGTCGTTGATGATCAGGGAAGCCCGGTCGATGGAGCGCTGGAGATCGGCGGCGTCGGCCTCCACCGAGATGGGATTGCTCTGAGGAATGGTCTGGCGGTAGTTGAGAAACTCCCCCTCCAGCCGCCGGGCCACCAGCCAGGTCTCTCCGATCTGGAAGGTCACGTGGCGGCTGCCCTGGGTGACGGTGACGGGCTCGTCGCTGTCGGCACAGATCTTCTCCACCTCATTGAGAGCGGCGCCGGGCACCACGAAGGAGAAGGGAGTGCCGCCCACCGGGGCGGCCAGCTTCTCCCGGCGGAGGGCCAGACGGAAGCCGTCCACCGCCACCATGGTCAGCTCCTCCCCCGCCGCCTCGAACAGGGCGCCGGTGTGGATGGGGCGGCTCTCGTTGTCGCTGACGGCGAAGATCACCTGTCCGATCATGGCGCGCAGATCGCCCTGGGCCACGGTGAGGGACTGCCCGTCGCTGACGGAGGGAAGCTCGGGGTAGTCGGCGTCGCTGCTGCCCATGATGTTGAAGGAGGTGTCCCCGCAGGCGATGTGCACCGAACAGTTGGGCTGGGTGGTGACGGCCACCACATCGTCGGGCATGCGGCGGAGGATCTCCCCGAACAGCCGGGCGGAGAGGACGATGGCGCCGGGCTGCTCCACCCGGGCCTCCACCTGGGTGACGATGCCGGTCTCCAGATTGTAGCCGCTGAGCTTCAGCCCAGAGGCGGACGCCTCGATGAGCACGCCCTCCAGCGCCTGGATGGAGCTCTTGGCCGCCACTACCCGACCGGCTGTGGTCACCGCGCTTTGCAGGATCGCTTTTTCACAGGAAAATTTCATATTCATTTCCTTTCTTTCTCTCTCTTTTGAGAGGAAGTGTTTTTTCTTTCAGTAACAGTCTTTAGAGGCTGTTGAGGTGTGGAAGTGGGCGGGAGACCCCTGAAAACAGAGGGGTGGAGGGACCGAAAAGGGTTCCGCAAAAAATCCGCAGGATGCGCGCCGGGCGGCGAGAAAAGTAAAATTTCCACAGGGACAGACAGCACAATCCGCAGGGATGTGGAAATCAGTAGGCGGAATTGACCGCGTTGGTGATGTCCCGAATGATCTCGGTGAGTTCGGGCTGATCCTTCATGACTTTCTCCACCCGGTTGATGGAGTTGAGCACCGTGGAGTGGTGCCGGCCGCCGAACTGCTGGCCGATCTCGGTCAGGGACAGCTGGGTCATCTCCCGGATGATATACATGGCCACGTTCCGGGCGGTGGAGATCTCCTTGCTCTGGCTCTGGCCCCGGAGGGCGGCGCTGTCCAGCTCATAGAAACGGGCCACCTCCTGGATGATGGTGTCCGCCGAGGGCAGGAAGTTCTCCTTGGAGCGGAGGATGTCCCGCACGGCGCGGATGGTGGTCTCCACGTCCACCTGGACCCCCATCAGTTCCTGAAAGGCCATGATCTTGTTGACCACGCCCTCGATCTGCCGCACGTTGGAGGTGATGTTCTCCGCCACATAGGACAGCACCGGGTCGGGCAGGGAGATGCCCCGCTCCAGCGCCTTGTTTTTCAGCAGGGCCACCCGCGTCTCGTAGTCCGGGGGCTGGATGTCCGCCGGCAGGCCCTGCTCGAACCGGGTGCGAAGCCGCTGCTCCAGCCGGAGCATCTCCTGGGGAGGCCGGTCGGAGGTGAAGACGATCTGCTTTTTCTGCTCGTACAGGGTATTGAAGGTGTGGAACAGTTCCTCCTCGCTGGAGTCCTTGCCGGCAATGAACTGTACGTCGTCCATCAGAAACACGTCCACGTTCCGGTACTTGTCCCGGAACCGCTGCATGTCCCGGCCGTGGCGCAGATCGTCGATCAGCTCGTTGACGAAGGCCTCGCTCTGGATGTAGAGGATGCGGTAATCGGGGTGTCTTTGGCGCACCCGGTTGGCGATGGCGTGGAGCAGATGGGTCTTGCCCAGGCCGGACTGGCCGTAGATGAACAGCGGGTTATAGGAGCCGCCGGGTTCGTCGGCCACTTTCTGGGCGGCGGTGAAGGCGAACTTGTTGGTGGAGCCCACCACGAACCGCTCAAAGGTGTACTTCTCCACCTCCGGGTCGGCGGGAGAGGCCTCGCTGGAGGTATAGGCGTCCCGCTCCTGGGGCAGCAGCAGGGCCACGTCTACGTCGAAGGAGAACAGCTCCTTCAGGGCCTTCCGCACGACCGGCAGATACCGCCCGCGGATGATGTTCCGCTTGTAGTCGGAGGGGACACACAGCACCAGCCGGGTGTCCTCCAGGGCCACGGCCTCCACGTCTCCGAACCAGGTGTCGATGGAGACGGCGGTCATATCGCTTGTCATCAGACTCTTTACTTTTTCCCATATATCGGCGGCGGAGTTCATCGGTCTGCCTCCCTCATTTTCTGTGTAGTTCAACCTAAACATTATATCAGAAAACCGGCTTTTGGACAATATCTTTTTTATAATGTAGTGTAGATTTTTCCAACCGGTTTCAGACAAAAATGCGAGGATTTGACGGAACCTTTTCCACATTGTTGTCCGGGCGGAAAACAGACACAATATCTTGTGTTTTTGGGAAAAGACCCGAAGAATTTTCATTTTTTCATTGACAAAGGGAGGAGCGGTACGGTATAATTCCCTTTGCGCTATCGCGCCAATGACGTCGACCGCGCCCCGACGGGGGCGTTGTGGAACGCGGCGGCTCTGCCGCCGCTCTATCTGAACAGGAGGTGTATCCCGTATGCTTCGTACCTATCAGCCCAAAAAGCGTCACCGCTCCAAGGTGCATGGCTTCCGCAAGCGCATGGCCACGGCCAACGGCCGCAAGGTGCTGGCCCGCCGCCGGGCGAAGGGCCGTATTCGTCTGACCCACTGATGCCGCAAAAACGGGATACGGAATGATCGACTGAGACCGGGGCGCGGGAGAGAAGATCCCACGCCCCTCTGTCCGTTTCCCCGAAAAGAGGTCGGAAATGAAAAAAACCGTGTCGCTGAAGGAGAATCACCTGTTTCGCCGGGCCTATCAGAAGGGAAAGTCCGCCGCCGACGGGCGGCTGGCCCTCTATGTCCGTCAGAGGGGCGGGCAGGGCAACCGGCTGGGGCTGACGGTGTCCACCAAGCTGGGCTGCGCGGTGATCCGCAACCGCACCCGCCGCCGCCTGCGGGAGATCTACCGGCTCCACGAGGGGGAGTTGAGGAGCGGGATGGACGTGGTCATCGTGGCCCGGGTGAAGGCCGCCCACAGCCGCTACCAGCAGCTGGAGCGCTCCTTTCTGGCCCTGGCGGACAAGCTGGGCCTGCGCGGACAGAGGGACGAGCGATGAAGGCGCTCCTGCTGCGGCTCATCCGGTTCTACCGGAGGAACATCTCCCCGGCCACGCCGCCCTGCTGCCGGTTCACCCCCACCTGTTCCGCCTACGCCCTGGAGGCGGTGGAGACCTACGGCGCGCTGAAGGGCGGGGCCATGGCAGCGTGGCGGGTGATGCGGTGCCACCCCTTCCATAAGCAGACGTCCCTCATTTACGACCCCGTGCCCCCGAAGCCCCCGAAAAAAATCCGATACAAATAGGAGGCCAGATATGGATATTTGGCAAATTCTTATGACCCCCTTCAGCCTGCTGTTGAGGTTCTTCTGCCAGGTGTTCAACAGTTATGGCGTGGCCCTGTTTCTGTTCACGCTGGTCGTCAAGATCATCCTGTTCCCCCTCTCCATCAAGGGGAAGCGGTCCATGATCAAGACCAGCCTGCTTTCCGGTCAGGTACAGGAGATCCAGAAGAGGTACGCGAATAACCCGGAGCGCGCGAATCAGGAGATCCAGAAGCTGTACACCGAGAACAACGCCAGTATGTTCGGCGGCTGCGGCTGGTCCTTCCTGCCCCTGCTGATCCTGTGGCCGCTGTACGCCATCATCCGCCGGCCCTTCAAGTACCTGATGATGCTGACCGAGAACGCTACCACCGCCGTGGCGACCGCTCTGGGCTGGGCGGACTTCACGCCGGTGGGCACCAACGAGCTGCTCCTGGCCTCCCGGCTGAACGCCGGCACCCTTGAGGCAGCCAAGACCGCCGCCGCCTCTGCCGGGGCCACCACCACCGGCCTGTTCGGCATGTTCGTCATCAACTTCAACTTCCTGGGCATCGATTTGACCAAGGTCCCCAGCCTGACGTTCTGGAGTTCCGATTTGTTCAAGTCCGGGGATATCTGGGGCGCCGTCGGCCTGTTCCTGCTGCCTGTCATCTCCGCGGCCCTGTCCGTGGTCTCCATGATAGTGACCCAGAAGACCAACCAGATGAGCCAGAACCAGGAGCAGAACAACTCCATGAACTGGAGCATGATGCTCATCAGTCCCCTGATGTCCCTGTGGATCGGCTTCACCCTGCCCGCCGGTATGTGTATCTATTGGATCGCCAACTCCCTGCTGATTATGGTGCAGGAGGTCATCGCCGGCAAGATGCTGAAAAAGGACTACGAGGCCGCCCAGAAAGCGATGGAGGAGCAGAAGCTGAGGGCCAAGGAGGCCGAGAAGGAGCGCCGCCGCAAGGCCGCCGAGAAGAAGGCCGCCGCCATCGCCGCCGGCACCAGGAAGCAGCCCAAGAAGGAGAAGGCCGCCGACGTGGACGGCTCCAGCCAGGAGGGGCTGCGCCGGTTCGCCCGGGGCCGGGCCTACGACCCCGCCCGCTATCCCGTCACCCCGTACCACGACCCCAACGGCCCCGTCCGGCCGAAGGAGGAGGACCAGCCCCTCACCGACGAGGAAAAGGCCCTGCTGGCCGAGTCCAGGCCGGAGCTGGCCGCCGCCGTGGAGCAGGCCGAGAAGAAGGCCGCCGGGGAGACCGCCCCGGAAAAGGCGAAGGAGGCCCCCGCCCCCGAAGACGAGGAAACATTAAAGTAAGGAGTGCTTGAACTGTGCTGAAACAGATCGAAGTCACCGGCAAGACCGAGGACGAGGCCGTCTCCCGCGGTCTGCAGCAGCTGGGCCTGGACCGGGACGATGTGTCCGTAGAGGTCCTCCACCGGGGCAAGACGGGCTTTCTGGGCATCGGCTCCGTGCCGGCCAAGGTAAGGCTCACCTATGAGGTCCCCGACGAGCCGGAGCCCGCCCCTGAGGCGCCGGCCCCCGAGCCGGAAGTTCCCGAGACCGAGGCCCCCGCTCCCGAGAGACCCGCCCCCAGGCCGGAGAAGAAGGACCGCAGGCCCAAAGAGAAAAAGCCCCAGCCCGCCCCGCAGCCCAAGGCCGAGGCGCCCGCCGCTGCCCCCGCCGGGGAGCCGGCGGACGACGACGTGGCCGCCGCCATCGTCAAATTCCAGACCGGGCTGTTCGAGCAGCTGGGGGTAAAGGCGGTCCCCGTCGTCACCAGGGACGGAGAGGCCTATCAGGTGGTGCTGGAGGGAGCCGATCTGGGCCCCCTCATCGGCCACCGGGGGGAGACCCTTGACGCCATCCAGCAGCTGACCAGCTACGCCGTCAACCGGGGCAGGAGCCACCGGGTCCGCATCCACGTGGACGCCGAGGGCTACCGGGCCCGGCGGGAGGAATCCCTGAACCGGCTGGCCCGGAAGACCGCCGCCAAGGTGGTCAAGTACCGCCGGAACATCACCCTGGAGCCCATGAACGCCTATGAGCGGCATGTGATCCATACCGCCCTCCAGGACTTCCCCGGGGTGTCCACCCACTCCATCGGCACCGAGCCCAACCGCCGCACCGTGGTCACCTACGACCCCAACGCTTAAACAAAAAGATCCCGCTGTCGCACAGACAGCGGGATCTTTTGCGCTTTCAGTATCGCTTGTCCAGAATTTCGATGGCCTGGGCCACGGCGTGGTCGTCGCAGTGGTTCAGGACCCGGGCGCCCCAGTCCTTCACCTCTTTCGCGCAGTTGGCCGGGGCGAAGGGGATGGCGGACAGGGCCAGCATGGGGATGTCGTTCTGATTGTCCCCATGCAGTAGAGGTTTTCCCGGGCGATCCCCAGCAGGGCGGCCACCTTTGCCACCATGGTCCCCTTGTTGCTTCCCTTGCGGGTGACCTCCAGCAGGTAGCGGTTGGAGAAGATGGCCTCGAAATCCTCCCCCCAGCGGGACAGCAGCTCTGTCTGGACCCCTTTCAGATAGGATTCCTCCTGCTCCATGATGATCTTGTTCCAGGGGACTGGCATGTCCGGGATGGGACAGGCGGTGTAGGGGCTGCCCACCCGGTCCAGGTGGGTCATGGTCACCAGATTGGGGTTGTGGACGTAGATGTCGTCGCCGTGGTAGGCCTCAAAGGCCAGATCGGGAAAGCGGCGGCACAACTCCAGGAGGCGGGCCGGCGCGTCCTCGTGGAGCAGGGTGCGCTCGATGTAGCGCTCCGCCTGATAGTCGTAGATGGCGGCGCCGTTGGACAGCACCACCGGCGCGTTGAACAACAGGTGTTCCTTTTCGATCTGCGGCGTGAAGGTGGTGTAGGCCCGGCCGGTGGCGATGGAGAAGCGGCCCCCGTTTTCGATAAAATAGCGGATGGCGGCCCGGTTTTCCTCCGAAACGGAGAGGGTCAGGTCGTATAAGGTGTCGTCGTAGTCGGTGACGAACAGAACGCCGTCGAATTTTGCCATGGACCGTCCCTCCCCCGCTCTGTGTTTCCAAAAACGACGGTTTTATTCTACCGGAAGGGGACCGGCCCTGTCAAGGGTCTGCCGGGAACGGAGAATTTCAAAAAAGGGGTTGACGGCAGGCCGAAAATGGAGTAAGATGACACTGTAACCAATTTGTAACCACCTTGACAGTTTTGTTACATTTTAGAAAACAGTCCGCCGCCCTTGGCGGCGCGAGGAGGAACGATAGATGGACGAGCAACACGGGTCCCCGTTCGGCGGCTTTTTCCGGCGGCTGAGGGAGCGATTCGGCAGGCTGGGCAAGATGGCCTCCGCCGCGGCCGACTCCGGCTGGGAAAAGACCAGCGCCGCCACCGCTGGCGCCTGGGACAGGGCGGGCCGCTTCCTGGAGAAGGCGAAGACCGCCTTTGCGAAGCACCCCGTCTCCCCCCTGCTGTATGTGACGCTGCTGGCCATTTTCATCGGCTACACCGCCTTCAACGGCATCTACACCCGGGCCTATGTGCTGGAGGTGGACGGCGTGGAGATGGGCGTGCTGGAGCACGAGGAGGATTGGGACGCCATCGTCGGCGACCTGGAGGAGCAGATGTCCGGCATCCTGGGCGAGGACTATGACTACCAGGCAGACGTGACCATCACCCCCGTGTACACCGAGACCGCCGATGGATTCAGCGACACGCAGGAGATCGAGGCCGCCCTGTTCGACGAGGTGGAGCCGGAGGCCTATACCGGCGCCTGGGTCCTGGCCGTGGATGGGCAGGAGCTGGGTTATGCCGCCGCCAGCGAGGAGCTGGATCAGGTCCTGTCCGACGCCGCCCGGCCCTACCTTACCGAGAGCACCGAGGACTATGAGTTCGTGGAGCCTGTGTCCATCTATCCGGTGACCGTGCCCGTGACCACCGAGTTCGACGTGGATGCCATCCGGGAGGCGCTCGCCGCGCCCCAGAAGGAAGACGTCCATTACGAGGTGCAGCAGGGCGATACCTTCAGCGCCATCGCCCGCGCCCACGGCATGACAGTGGCCGATCTGTCCGCCCTCAACCCCGATGTGGACATCAATAAGATCTGGGTGGGGGATGAGCTGCTGATCCAGCAGGAGGTCCCCTTCCTGTCGGTGATCACCCACGCCTCTGAGCAGAAGGAAAAGACCGTCAAGAGCCCAGTGGAGTACGTAGAGACCAACGACCTGTACAAGGGCGAGACCAAGGTGAAGGCGCAGGGCGAGGACGGGAAGACCTTGGTGACCTATCGGGTGACCTATCTCAACGGCGTGGAGCAGGAGCGCGCTGAGGTATCCAGCGAGGTGGTCAAGGAGGCCACCACCACTTACATCTACAAGGGGACCAAGGCAAAGCCCACCACCGCCTCCAAGGGCAGCTACACCTGGCCCGTGCGGGGATCCATTACCTCCAGCTTTGGCTGGCGGTATATCTTCGGCGGGTACGACGGCCACAAGGGCATCGACATCGCCTGTGCCTACGGCACCACCGTCAAGGCCGCCGACGGCGGCAAGGTCACCTTCGCCGGCTGGCAGGGCACCTACGGCAAGCTGGTGGTCATCACCCACGACAACGGCACCGAGACCTATTACGCCCACAACTCCTCCATCCTGGTGAGCGTAGGGCAGCGGGTCTCCCAGGGCCAGGCCATCGCCAAGGTGGGCACCACCGGCCGCTCCACCGGGCCCCACTGCCACTTTGAGATCCGCGTCAACGGTTCGCCGGTCAATCCGCTGAAGTATCTGCGCTGACAAGGTCTGTTCCGAGACCGCTCCCATCGGGGGCGGTCTCTTTTACGCCGAAAGAATCGAACAAATTTTCTAAAAGGCCTTGACAAGCTCGAACAATTGTATTAAGATAAAGCCGGATTCAAACAAAAGTTCGACGGCAAAGCGGCAATTGGGCCCGGTTTATGGGACTTGATCCGCCGTATCATGGAGACATCAGGAACGAGGAGGCACGGCGCCATGGAATCTGTGTATTACACGCTGACGGCCAGAGGGGTCGAGATGGAGGGCGGTTTGGAGCGGGCCGTGGGCGCCCCCCGCCGGGTGATGCTGGTCCGCGCGCCCAAGGCCGCCCCGGAGCGCCGGGAGAACAATGTGGTCGATCTGGCCGCCTGGAGGGCCGCCAGGGAGGCGGAGGCCGAAGCGGCCGCGGCGGCGGAGGAGTACGGCGCGGACGAGGAACCCTGGGCGGAGGAGCCCGTCCGGGAGGCGGCGCCCTCCCCGCTGAAAGCCCGCCGGGCGCGGCGGGAGCACATTGCGGTCATCGCGGGGGAGCTGCTGTCCACCTTGGCCGTTCTGGCGGTGACGGCGGCCCTTTTGGTGCGGATCCTGGTGTTTTGAGGAAATAAGGTTATCAAAATCACGAAGCGGACCGGGAAAGCCGGTCCGCTTCCGTGCGTTTTGAAAGAAAAACTGCACGATGCGGAAATTTGCCTTTACAAACGGGGAAAATTGTGATATGCTTGTCAACGCTTTTAGGCACTGCCCACCGGCTTGGTTTCGGGACAAAAGCCCGCCTCGCGGGGCTTCACCCGCCCGATACTCAGCGGCAGGGAAATCAAACGAAAGGTGGAAAAACCATGATCCGCAAGGACGAAAAGACGGCCGTCATCGAGGCCAACCGCACCCACGAGACCGACACCGGCTCCCCCGAGGTGCAGATCGCGATCCTCACGACCCGCATCAACCAGCTCACCGAGCACCTGAAGGTGCACATCCACGACAACCACAGCCGCCGCGGCCTGTACAAGATGATCGGTAAGCGCCGCAAGCTGCTGGACTACCTGGCCAAGAAGGACATCGAGCGCTACCGCGCCGTCATCGCCAAGCTGGGCATCCGCAAGTAATTCCAAATAAAGGGCGGCGCGTCCGCGCCGCCCTTTCCCGCATTTGCGCCTTCCCGCCGGAGCGGCGTTTTTTTAGCAGTTGAACATGGGTCTTGCCAAGAGGCGGGGCCTGTGTTCAAGTGCTAAAGGGCGAAGCTCCGGACTATCCCAAAAGAAAAGGAGCGAACCCCATGTCAACTGTCATCAAGGCAAAGCAATTCCCCAACTACCGCAAGTATGAGACCACTGTGGCGGGCCGGCCTCTGTCCATCGAGGTGGGCAAGATGGCCGAGCTGGCCAACGCCTCCGCCATGGTGCGGTACGGCGATACCAGCGTGCTGGTGGCGGTCACCGCCTCCCCCCGGCCCCGGGACGGCATCGACTTCTTCCCCCTGAGCGTGGACTTTGAGGAGAAGCTGTACGCCGTGGGCCGCATCCCCGGCTCCTTCCTGCGGCGCGAGGGCCAGCCCTCCCTGCCCGCCGTGCTGGCCAGCCGCCTCATCGACCGGCCCATCCGGCCCCTGTTCCCCTCCGACCTCCGCAACGACGTGGTGGTGTCCTGCACCGTCATGAGCGTGGACTACGACTGCTCCCCCGAGATCACCGCCCTCATCGGCGTGTCCGCCTGCCTGTCCTATTCCGATATCCCCTGGAACGGCCCCGTGGGCGCCCTGGAAGTGGGCTATGTGGACGGGAAGATCGTCATGAACCCCGATCAGGAGCAGAGGGCCCGCTCCCAGATGGACGTGACCGTGGTGGCCACCATGAACAAGGTGGTCATGATCGAGGCCGGCGCCAAGGAGATCCCCGACGACATCATGTACCAGGGCATCGTGGAGGCCCACGAGGAGATCAAGAAGCAGGTCGAATTTATCAACGGCATCGTGGCCGAGATCGGCAAGCCCAAGTTCGAATATGAGCACGCCGACTTCAACCAGGAGCTGTTCGACGACATCGTGGCAAACTTCATGGACGAGGCCCAGGCCGCCATGGACACCGACGACAAAAACGTCCGGGAGGCCCGCTGGAACGCCATGATCGACCACTGGCACGAGAAGTATCTGGAGCAGTATCCGGATATGGACAAGTATCTGGAGGAGTTCACCTACAAGTTCCAGAAGAAGATCGTCAAGGCCTGGCTGCTGGAGGGCCACCGGGTGGACGGCCGCGCCAAGAACGAGATCCGTCCCCTGGCCGCCGAGGTGGGCGTCCTGCCCCGGGTCCACGGCTCCGGCCTGTTCACCCGCGGCCAGACCCAGGTCCTGTCCGTCTGCACCCTGAACACCCTGGCCGCCACCCAGAAGCTGGACACCATCTGGGAGGAGACCGAGAAGCGGTATATGCACCACTACAACTTCCCCGGCTACTCCGTGGGCGAGGCCCGGGCCAGCCGCTCCGTCAACCGGCGTGAGAAGGGCCACGGCGCCCTGGCCGAGCGGGCCCTGGAGCCCGTGCTGCCCTCCGTGGAGGAGTTCCCCTACGCCATCCGCGTGGTGTCCGAGGTGCTGTCCTCCAACGGCTCCACGTCGCAAGGCTCCATCTGCGGCAGCACCCTGGCCCTCATGGACGCCGGTGTGCCCATCACCGCCCCTGTGGCCGGCATCTCCTGCGGCCTCATCCAGGACGACGACAGCTCCTTCACCACCTTCATCGACATCCAGGGTGTGGAGGACTTCCACGGCGAGATGGACTTCAAGGTGGCCGGCACCAAGAAGGGCATCACCGCCATCCAGATGGACCTGAAGAACGACGGCCTGACCCACGCCATCATCAAGGAGGCCCTGGACATCACCCGCGACGCCCGCTACGCCATCCTGGACGAGATCATGCTGCCCTGCATCGCTGAGCCCCGTCCCGAGGTCAGCAAGTGGGCCCCCAAGATGATCACCATGAAGATCGACCCGGACAAGATCCGGGAGGTCATCGGCAAGGGCGGCAGCGTGATCCAGAAGATCGTGGCCGAGTCCGGCGCCCAGGTGGACATCGACGAGGACGGCACCATCCACATCGCCTCCCCCAACGCCGAGGCCTGCGACGTGGCCAAGAAGATGATCGAAACCATCGTGTTCGTGCCCGAGGTGGGACAGCTGTACTATGGCAAGGTGGTGCGCATCCTCCAGTTCGGCGCCTTCGTGGAGCTGGCCCCCGGCAAGGACGGCATGGTCCACATCTCCAAGCTGGCCAACCACCGGGTGGCCAAGGTGGAGGACGTGGTGAACATCGGCGACATGATCTGGGTCAAAGTCACCGACATCGACGAGAAGGGTCGGGTCAACCTGTCCTACAAGGATGCCCTCAAGGAGATCGAGGCCAAGAAGGCCGCCGGCGAGCCCGTCAAATAAAGATCGAAACCAGGTAAAACTCCCTCCGAATTTTTCGGAGGGAGTTTTTTTGCGGAAAGGTCTTGACAACGAGTGACTATTGTAGTAGTCTACTATTGTACTATTGCAATAGTCAAAACAGGAGGTCTTGGTATGGAGCGTCTTTTCGACTCGGAGCTGAAGGTGATGGAGCCTCTGTGGGCGGACGGGCCCCAGACCGCCGGGGCGCTGGCAAAGAAGCTGGCCCAGTCCTGCGGCTGGAACCGGAACACCACCTATACCGTCATCAAAAAGCTGGTGGACAAGGGGGCGGTGGCCCGGAGCGACCCCGGTTTCCTCTGCGCCCCTCTGATTACCAGAGAGGAGGCCCAGAAGCGGGAGACCGAGGGGCTCATCAGCCGGATGTTCAACGGGTCCAGGGCGCAGTTTCTGTCCTCCTTCCTCAGCGAGGGGCTGAGCCCCGACGAGGCGGCGGAGCTGCGCGCGCTCATCGACAAGCTGGAGTGAGGGCCGCGGCCATGGCGCAGTTATTGGAAAACACCCTGCTGGGCGGGGCGATGATCCTGGTGGTGGCGGGGCTGCGGCGTCTGCTCCGGGACCGGGTCCATCCCAACGGATGGCTGGCCCTATGGGCGGTGTGCCTGGCCCGGCTGCTCACCCCCCTGCCCTGGCGGAGCCCGCTGTCCCTGTACGCGCTGCTGGGCCCCGCGGCGAAGCCTGCCCATTTGGCCCGGACCGGCGATCCTCTCTCTTTGCCGGCCCTTCTGTGGCTGATCGCGGCGGCGGGGCTGGCCGTGTGGTTCCTGGCGGCGTGGCTGTCTGCCCGGCGGCGGGTGCGGGAGACCATTCCCCTGGAAAAGTCCGACCGGCGCTATGCCGCCCTGCCCCGCGGGACCGCCCTCCGGGAGGGGCCCATGCGGGGCGCGCCGCTGACCTTTGGGGCCGTTCGGCCCACGGTGGTGCTGTCCCCCGGCCTGAAAGCCCCGGAGCTGGACTACGTGCTGGCCCACGAGGGGGCCCACGTCCGCCGGCGGGACAATCTGTGGCACTACGCTATGGCCGCCGCGCTGGTGTTCCACTGGTTCAACCCGGCGGTGTGGCTGATGGCCGCCCTGTTGCGGCGGGACGTGGAGATGGCCTGCGACCGGGCGGCGCTGTGCGCCCTGGGGACGGAGCGGCGGGCGGAATATGCCAGGACTCTTGTGAAGCTATCCACACAGGCGGAAGGCTATGCCTTCTGCCACGGTTTCGGCCAGAAACGGGCCGAGGAAAGGATCAAAGCGATCATGAAATTCAGAAAGATCACGTTTGCCGGAGTGGCCCTGGCCCTGACGATGGTGCTGGGGCTCACCGTAGCCTTTGCCAGCAGCCCCGCGTCCGAGGGGAAAGCCGCCGGCGTTCTCAATGCGGGAGACGATTTCCATCCCGTCTATTACGAGGTGGAAGTCGAGGGCGAGGGCCTGGAGAAAGTCGCCACCTACCAGTTCAGCATGGATGAGGCCACCGTGATGGAGTACGACGCGGCGGAAGGCATCGTCGTCAACCCGGAGACCGGCGAGCAGTTCCACATCACCCTGCAAGACCCCGCGGACAAGTAATCGGAAAAAGCGAACAGCCCCCAGGCCCATAGGGCCTGGGGGCGCTTTCGTGCATTTACGGCAGATCCAGCTGCTTGATGACCTCCCGCAGCTGCCCGGCGGAGACGGCCAGCTCCTGCCGCTCCTGATCGGAGAGGGGGATCTCCAAGATCTGCTCCACCCCGCGGCGGCCCACGATGGCGGGGACGGACAGGGCCAGCTCCCGCAGGTCGTACTGGCCGCCCAGCACCGCAGAGATGGGCAGCACCGCCCGCTCGTCCCGGACGATGGCCGAGGCGATGCGAGCCACCGCCATGGCGATGCCGTAGTAGGTGGCCCCCTTCCGGCGGATGATCTCATAGGCTGACCCCCGCACCGACTCATAGAGCCTGTCCATGGCGGCCTTGTGGTCGAACTTGCCCCGCATCTCGCAGAAGTCGTTCAGGGGGATGCCGGACACGTTGGCCCCGCTCCACACCGCCAACTCGCTGTCCCCGTGTTCGCCGATGATGAACGCGTCGATGGAGCGGCTGTCCACCTGCAGATGTTCCCCCAGCAGGTATTTCATCCGGGCGGTGTCCAGCACCGTGCCGGACCCCATCACCCGGTGGGCGGGCAGGCCGGAGATGCGGAAGGCGGCGTAGGTCAGCACGTCCACCGGGTTGGTGACGATGAGCAGGGTGCCCTCGAAGGGGCGGGCGGTGATCTGGGGGATCACCTGGTCGAACACCGCCACGTTCTGGTGGATCAAGTCCAGCCGGGTCTGGCCCTCCTTCTGGTTAGCGCCCGCGGCGATGACGATGAGGGCGCAGTCGGCGATGTCGTCATAGCTGCCGGCGTACACGTCCATGGACACGATATAGGGCAGGCCGTGGCTTAAGTCCATGGCCTCCCCCTCGGCCTTGGCGCGGTTGGCGTCGATGAGCACCAGCTCGGTGAACAGGCCCCGCTGGATCAGGGCAAAGGCGCTGGCGGAGCCCACGAAGCCGCAGCCGATGATGGCCGCCTTGCGGGGGTTGAGCATGAAAAACGCTCCCTTCCGGTTTTTGCCTTAGGATACCCGGAGGGGGGCGTTTTATGCGGACAGACGGACAAACGTGAATTTATCGTTCCGATTCACTTCCCGAACAGCAGGAATATCTATCACACTATATCATTACTTTTTCGTTTACATGG
>CANRFT010000033.1 GCA_947629955.1 uncultured Oscillospiraceae bacterium | reverse complement strand
GGGGCGGTCCCCCGGAGGATGAACAGGGCGCGGCCCCGCCAGGTCCGGCAGGAGGGGTCGGTGTAGACGTGCTCCGTCTCCGGGTCGCCGGAGGCGGAGGCGATGATCTCCGCCGGGTCGGTGACGGCGGGGGAGAGGTCCAGCTCCGCCCAGGGGACGGTATTCCCGCCGGCGTCCCGTACCTCCGCCCACAGGTAGAGCAGGCCGCCCGCCCGGCAGGACTCCGCCTCCGGGAGAAGGGCCAGGGCGGCGGTGGGGCCGGCGGTGGACAGCTCCGCCGCCTCGGCGGGGCGGCCCTCCCGCAGGTTGACTGCCCGGAGCGTTCCGGGCCGGTAGG
Source organism: uncultured Oscillospiraceae bacterium (assembly GCA_947629955.1). Classification (GTDB taxonomy): domain Bacteria; phylum Bacillota; class Clostridia; order Oscillospirales; family Oscillospiraceae; genus Enterenecus. Next base: position 24,441 of record CANRFT010000033.1, on the reverse strand, counting down.
GCACGGGGAACACGGCTTTGCAGTCGACGGGCGCGGCCCGGCCCAGAATCTCACCGTTCAAGGACAGCTCCACCTCCGGCGCGTTGGAGTACACCTCCACCCGGACGGGTCTGCCCTCCTGTCCGGGGAAGGTCCAGGACTCCTCCACGTCGGGCCAGCCCCAGGCGGTGACCCGCTCGGGCAGGGCGGCGCGCTCCGGGGGCAGCACGGCAAGGGCGGGGGAGCGCTCCAGACCCCACACCACCCGGCGGCACTTCCCCTGGGGCCGGAGGCGGCCGCAGATGTCGAAATCGCCGCAGGTGGCCAGGTGATAGGGGAAGTCCGCGGCGTACAGGGGGGCGCCGTCCCCGTAGGCGGCATGACCCACGGAGCTCTCCCCCAGGTAGTCCCAGGCGGTCCAGGTGAAGTCCCCGATCACGTTGGGGTTATCTAAGGTATGCCGCCACACCCGGGCCATCAGTTTGGGGAAGCTCTCGGTGCCCAGGATGATCCGCTCCGGGAAGCGGCGGCGGTCAGATGCGTAGCGGTAGTCCAGATAGTTGTAGCCGGCCACGTCCAGCGGGGCGATGAGCTGTTCCGTGGCGGCCCCCCAGTCGTGGGGCTGAAAGCCGGCCTGTTCCATCAGCTCCAGCACTTCCGGGGGCGCGTCCTTCGGAGAGATGCCGTCCCCGTTCACCACGCCGGACAGGGTCTCCTGCCACTGACCGCCCTCGATGAAGACGCCGTCCACCCCGCAGGCGACGGGGCGGGTGGGGTCCAGGCCGCGGGCGAAGTCCGCCAGCTGCCGGGACAGGACCGCGCACCGGGGGGAGGACCGGTCCCGGATCTCGTTGCCGATGCTGTACAGCAGCACCGAGGGGTGGTTTCGATCCCGGAGGACCATGGCGGACAGGTCGGTCCGCCACCAGTCGGGGAACCAGCGGTGGTAGTCGTGGGGATTCTTGCCGATCTGCCAGCAGTCGAAGGCCTCGTCCACGACCAGCAGGCCGAGGGCGTCGCAGGCGTCCAGAAAGGCGGCGCTGGGGGGATCATGGGCGCAGCGGACGGCGTTGAAGCCGGCGGCCTTCAGCCTGGCGGCCTTGCGCCGCTCCGCGTCGGGGTGGGCGCAGGCCCCCAGGGGGCCGTTGTCGTGGTGGACGCAGCCGCCCCGGAGCTTCAGCGGCTGCCCGTTGAGGGTCAGGCCGCTCTCCGGGGAGAGGGAGACGGCGCGCAGGCCGAAGGCGGTCCGCTCCACGTCATCCCCGGCGGTGAGGACGGCGGCATACAGGGCGGGGCTGTCCGGGCTCCACGGTGCGGGGCGGGGCAGCTCCAGCCGCCGGGAAAACCCGGTGACGCCGGGGCCGGCCTTTTCAGTCCAGTCCAGCCGGGCGGCGGGGGCGCCGTCCGGGGCGATGACCTCGATCGACACGGGTACGTCCCGCTCCCCGCCCAGATTCTCGATGGTTGAGGAGACCCGGATCACCGCCCGCTCATCGGTCAGCTCCTCTGTAGTAATGAAGGTGTGCCACAGGGGGATGTGGACCTCCCCTCCCAGGGCGGCCCATACCGGGCGGTACAGGCCGCTGCCGGGATACCACCGGCTGTCGGGCAGGGCGGTGTGGTCCACGGTGACGGTGAGGGTGTCATCCCCGGTGAGTTTGCCGGTGACGTCCACATGAAACTCGGTGTAGCCGTAAGGGTGGACGGCCAGCTTCTCCCCGTTGAGGGCCACGGTGGTGACGCCCATACTGCCCTCGAACACCAGCACCGTTTTGGCGGCGGGGGGGAGGGACAGGGGGCGCTCATAGACCCCTGTGCCCCCCTGGAACCAGCCCCCAGGGCCCCCCATGGGGCTGTGGGGGGAGCGGGGCCGGCTGATGGAGAAGTCGTGGGGCAGGGTGACCGGCCGGGGGGTGGAGCCGGCCAGAGTGAAGGTCCAGCCCTCATTGAGATCGATCCGGCGCACGGAAAGCCCTCCTTCTAAAAGGAATGATCAGTTGGCGAAGAGGGCCAGGTCGTCCACGGTGCCCCAGCCGCCGGACGCGGAGCTGACGCTGACGCCCACGGACACCTCCTTCGCCGCGTCGAGGGTGAAGGTGATCGAGGGGTTCTTCCAGTTGTGCCAGCCGTCGAGGGTGATGCTCTTTGTGGCCTGCTCCGCGCCGTCGTAGCTGACGAAGATGTGGATGTCCTGATCGCCGGTGTCGCCGCCCTGGGCGTAGAGGGAGAAGGTGTACTCACCCGGCTCCAGGGAGACGGTCTGCTGGACGGTGGCGCCCTCAAAGGCGCTGTCGGCCCAGAAGTGGTAGTAATACTCGCCGGAGTAGGCGTTGTCCTCCCGGTTGGCGCGGGCGTCCCCGTGCCAGCCGGAGGCGGTATACATGGACATATCCTCCTCCTCAAAGCCGGGGTTGCTGAGCAGGTTCGCCGCCGTGACGGTGACGGTGCAGCGGACGTCAAAGGTCTCGCCGGACGCGTCGGTGACGGTGCCGTTTACGGTGTATTTCCCGGCGGAGGCGACGTCGATGGCGCTCACGTCGGCCTCGTTCCAGGAAACGGCCAGGGCGGCGGTGGTGCCGTCGGTGTAGGTCACGGTGACGGTCTCGGGGAGGGCCGGGACGGAGCCGGTGTTCACCGGCACGGTGAACACCGGGGACTCCGCGCTGAGGATGGCGTTCACATAGCCGACGGTGCCGGTGGTGATGTAACGGAACACGTTGAGGGAGGGCAGGGCCTTGCCGCTGAAGTCGAACATGGCCCAGTTGTCGCAGGCGGAGCCGCCGTACCAATCGCCCACATTGTCCGGGTCATAAGCTTTGGCGTAGGAGGAGGCCCAACCGGAGCCGTATTCCTCCCACAGGGGGAGATTCTGCGCCCGAGTGGAGCCCACGGGGATCCAGGCGTTCTCCCAGTAGAATAGGCCGAGGCCGGCGCTGCCCACGTCCTTCACGGCCTGGGCCACGGCGGCGAACTCCAGCGCCTGGCCCTGGACGGAGATGGGAAAGCCGTTGGTGTCGTCGTAGCCCTCGCCCATGGTGTTGCCGTTGTCGTCGCCGTCCTCCAGGGTGTAGGCCCAGGCGGTCTCGGCCACCATCACCTTCTTGCCATAGGTGTCGGCGACCTCTTTGAGCACGCTGGTCAGGTTCTCGACACTGCCGTGCCAGATGGGATAGTAGGAGGAGGCGAACACGTCGTAGTCCACGCCATTTCTGGCCAGGGAGGCGGCGGTCTCCGCGTAGAACCCGGCGTTCTGGGCGTTGGTAAAGTGCAGGGCCACCAGCGCCTCCGGGAACACCTCCCGCACGCCGGCGGAGCCCGCGTTTATCAGTTTGCAGATGTTGGTCCAGTTCGTCTCACCGCTGATGGCGTTGACGGTCTCGTTGCCCACCTGCACCATGCCCACGTCCACGCCCGCGTCCTTCAGTTTGGTGAGGGACTCCACGGTGTACGCCTTCATGGCGTCGGCCTTGGCGTCCACGTCCATGCCCTCCCAGGCCTTGGGAACCAGCTGGCGGCCGGGGTCGGCCCAGAAGTCGGAGTAGTGGAAGTCAATGAGCACCTTCAGGCCGGCTTTGGTGGCCCAGCCGCCCATGGTGACGGCGGCGTCGATGTCGCAGTTGCCGCCGCCGTAGCCGTTGCCGTCGGCGTCATAGGGGTCGTTCCACACCCGGAGGCGGATCCAGTTGACGCCGGAGGCGGCCATCAGCGCCATGAACGCCTCGCCCTGGGAATCCACGTCGCCGGCGTCGCCCAGCAGATCGCCGTCGGCGTCATAGTAGTGGGCGCCGCTGTTCAGGATGCTGAGCAGGGAGGACACGTCGGTGCCCCGGATGAAGTCCTCTTTGGCGGTGACGAAGGGCACGTAGAGGTCGGCCTCCACCGGATCGGGCGGGGTCTCCGGCTCCTCCGGCTCCTGGGTGGGAGCGGGAGTGGCGGGGGCCTCGGTGGCGGGAGCTTCCGTCTCGGGGGCCTGGGTGGGGTCCGTCTGGCCGGTGGGCCCGCAGGCGGACAGGGCCAGGCTCAGGGCGAACAGCAGGGCGAGGAGCAGAGAGATGTTCTTTTTCATTGCGTTTCCTCCTTGCGGGCGGACGGGCCGCCCAGTTTCTCTATGATCCATCATACCACATTTTGGGCAGGATTTCCACATGTAAATGGGAAAAACCGGGCATTATTTTCCGCTCCCGCAAAGAGAAGCGCCCCTTCGGAGGGATTGACAAGGGACGCGGGGGAGTGGTATCTTAGTCGTGACGCAAGCGCCGCCAATGGCGGCGAAATCAACGGAAAAAGGAGGGTGATGAATGGACAAGCTCATTTTGAACATCGTCCACCGCCCGGAGATGGTGCCGGAGTACGCCGAGAAGGTCACCGGCCACGGGAAGGCGGAGGACCTGGGCCGCAAGGCCCTGCTCACCGAGAGCCTGGACATCTTCAAGACCCAGCAGGAGTGCGCCCACAAGAACGGCCTGAAGACCACCATCCAGATGACCTACGCCTCTCTGTTCAACGACGAGGCGGTGTCCCTGGCCAAGGAACACCACGAGCGGTACGGGGATGAGATCGGCCTGACCCTCCTGGGCCTGCCCTGCGAGCAGTTCCGGCAGAAGTACAAGACCAAGGACTTCTGCATCTGGATGTTCTCCATGGAGGACAAAAAGGCCATCGTGGACGACGTATTCGGCAAGTTCCATGAGCGGTTCGGCTTCTACCCCGAGTCCACCGGTTCCTACTACATGGACGCGGCGCTCATCAACTATATCAAGGGGAAGTACCCCTCGGTGAAGTGCGCCGTGGCCACCTGCTGGGAGGAGGGTCCCAAGGCCTACCACACCTGCAACAACTCCTGGTACACCTTCATGGACGGCGGCCCCTGGGCCCCCTGGATCCCCAGCAAGGTGAACACCCACGCCCCCGCCGCCAACGAGGCGGAGGACAGCGGCATCGTAGCCATCCCCCACCTGAGCCGGGATCTCATCGCCTGTTACGACGGTAACGGCTCCAACTTCGGCACCCACCCCCAGAACGTGCTCCGGGGCATGATCTACGACACGGAGACCTGGGAGTACCCCTACCTCTACAACCTGATCGACCAGTACCGCCACCTGGCCCGCTATAACAACGGCTACGCCTATAACATGATGTTCGTGGGCCCCGGCTGGATGAACAAGATGGGCCGGTGGGAGGCCCCCTATGAGTTGCTGCTCAAGTCCTATGAGGACGGCTGCGCCTACTACAGCAGGCTGAAAAAAGAGGGCAAGCTGGTGGATATGACCATGGCGGAGTTCGCTGACCACTACCGCTCCGTGAAGGGGTACACCGAGCCCGAGTGCGCCCTGTGGCGGGACATCCTCTACGGCAGCGACAAGCAGCTGTTCTGGTACTGTGACCCGTATCTGCGGGCCTGCGTCAACATGGATCAGGGCGGCGCCATCGTGGACCTGCGGCCCTACGCCGCCAAGCTGGAGTGGCCGGTGGGCATCGGCACCCCCCACATCCAGGACGCCAGCTATCCCTTCCTCATCCAGGAGAAGTACCGGGCGGGCTACTTCACCCACTACGCCGGGGAGGGCACGGTGCGCAGCGCCAAGCTCTGCTGGAACGGCGAGGAGGTGGACCTGTGCCTCTGCCGCACCAAGGCCCACTTCTCCCAGGAGGGCAAGACCCGGAAGCTGACCCTGGATCCGGTGGAGATCGCCTTTGCCGGCGGGCTCAGGATCAAGGTGCAGACCGTCCTCTCCTTCCCGGAGGGGGAGAGCGTCATCCGCATCCAGAGGAAGCTGCTGGAGAGCTCCGACCCGGCGGAAAGGGTCACCATCAACGAGTACATGGTGGGCTGCTACGGCACCACCGAGTACACCGAGGACATGAGCTCCCTCACCCTGTCCCTGAAAGCGGGGGACAGGGTGGAGACGCTGCCCTATGAGTACCGCTGCCGGGAGCTGTCCCTGGCCGGGGCGGAGGAGGCCGCCTGCGTCCTGCCCCCCATCCGCACCCGGGTCTCCATGGCCGCGGAGGGCGCGGACAAGGCGGGCTACGTGAAGGAGGGCTACGCCTTCAGTCCCATGTTCACCATCGGCTACACCGGCACACTGAGGGAAAAGGAGGGCTTTGCCACATGGCTCAGGCTGGAAAGGGCAGACTGAACTACCGCTGCCCCTCCTGCTTCATGCGGGAGCTGGACATCGATATGTTTTTCGACGCGGACAAGGGCGAATACTACTGCATCCGCTGCGAGTACACCGGCACCGAGGAAGAGGTGCTGAAGGCCAATCAGCTGGCCCGGTTCCGCTATCGGGACATGCGCAAGCGGTTCGATTTCGACGCGCTGGAGGACTGACGCGGGCATGAGGAACTGGATGATCGGCGCGGACCTGTCCTCCCTGCTGGAGGTGGAGGCCCGCGGCGGGAAGTTCTATGACGGCGGCCGCCGGGACGACCCCATGGCTATTTTGAAGCGGTACGGGGTGAACACCGTCCGCCTGCGCCTGTGGAACGATCCCTATAACGCGGAGGGCGTGTCCTACGGCGCGGGAGGCTGCGACTTGGTCTGCGTCATCGCCCTGGCAAGGCGGGCGAAGGGGCTGGGGCTGGACTGGCTGCTGGACTTCCACTACTCCGACTTCTGGGCCGACCCGGGCAAGCAGGTCATCCCCAAGGCGTGGCAGGGGCTGGACGAGGATGGCCTTGCCGCCGCGGTGGGGGACTTCACCGCGAAAACGCTGACCGCCCTCAGGGAGGCCGGGGCGCCACCCCAGATGGTGGCGGTGGGCAACGAGTTGTCCAACGGCCTGCTGTGGCCGGTGGGGAAGGTGCCCAACTATCCCGCCATCGCTCACCTGGTCAGCGCCGGGGTCAATGCGGTGCGCTCCTACGACCCCGCTCTGCCGGTGATGATCCACCTGGACGCCGGCGGCGACAACGCCCTCTACCGCCGGTGGTTCGACAACTATTTCGCCAACGGCGGCGCGGACTTCGACGTGATCGGCCTCAGCTACTACCCCTTCTGGCACGGGCCCATGTCCGGCCTGCGGGACAATATGGACGATTTGGCGGAGCGGTACGGCAAGGACCTCATCGTGGTGGAGACCTCCATGGGCTTCACCATGAAGAACTACCGGGAGTACGAGGGCCTGGCCCCGGAGGATCGGAAGGACATGGCCACCAAACCCGCCCTGGTGGAGAAGATCGACTATCCCATGACCCCGGAGGGCCAGCGGGCCTTTCTCCACGACCTGATCGTCCTGGTGCGGGACAATCCCAAAGCGGCGGGCTACTGCTGGTGGGAGCCCTGCTGGCTGCCCATCCCCGGGAGCCAGTGGGCCAACCGGGAGGGCTGGCTCTACGTGGGCGACCCCGGCCCCGGCGGCAACGAGTGGGCCAACCAGACCCTGTTCGACTACGACGGCAACGCCCTGCCCGCCCTGGAGGAGCTCCGGCGGGACGCGGAGCGCGGGGGCTGACCGGCGCCGCTTTACAAAAAAGAGAGGGACTGGGTCCGCTTTTGCGGACCCAGTCCCTTTTGCCTGTGCCGGAGGGGGTTCAACGGCACAGCCCGGGATCACTTTCTATCCTTTTTCCGGGTCATGATGAGCGCCGTGAGGAACAGCGCGGAGGCCAGCATCAGCGACAGCCAGAGCCCGATCAGCGACGCGTCGCCGGTCTTGGGCGCCTCGTCCTGAGGCACATCGTCGTCGGGGATGTCCGTCGTGGAGCCGGAGCCGTCGGGCCGGTCCTGGCCGCCCTGTCCGCCGCCGAAGTCGTCCGCCGGGGGTTCATCGGGCTCGTCGGCCAGCGGGGGTTCGTCGTCGGGGATGTCCGCCGGGGGCTCGTCGGGCTCGTCGGCCAGCGGGGGATCTTCATCATCGGGGATGTCCACCGGGGGCTCGGAGGGCTCTACCGGCTCGGAGGGCTCGACGGGAGGCTCGGAGGGCCTGACGGGGTCGGAGGGCTGGGAGGGAGTGGGCGGGGTCGGAGGTGTGGGCTGCTGGGGATGGTCCATGGAGTCGTAGTCGGGGACGGGCAGAGGCTTTGTCTGCTGGGGATCGGCCTCGCCGTCTGTGATGGCCACGCCGCTGCGGGCGGGGACGGTGACGGTGATCGTGCCGTTTTCAACCGTGACCTCAGCGTCGTTGACGATATCCTTGAATGTCTTCGCCGCGCGGGTGAGACCGCTGCCATCCTCGATGTCCAGGTCGGCCAGGGTCAGGGTGACGGTCTGCTCGCCGTCAGAGTTGTTGGCCAGGACGATGATGGTCTGGGCGCTGTTCCGGCGGACGTAGCCCAGAATGTTGGAGCCGGTGCCGTCGATGGGTTCCACGGAGCCGGTGCGGAGGGCGGACCAGTCAGCGCGGAGCTGGCCCAGCTTGGTATACCAATCCAGCAGGCCCTGGTCGGTGACTTCGTCCCAGTCGGCGATGGTCCGGCGGTCGTCCGGGTCGTCGGCGCCGGCCATGCCGCGCTCGTCGCCGTAGTAGATGGTGGGCGCTCCGGCGTAGGTGAACTGGAGGAAGGCCACCAGCTTCTGCATCTCCTTGGCGGCCGGGTTGGTGTTTGCGTAGGAGGGGAACGCGGCCTCAAGGCTCTTGTCGTTCCTGTCGTCGCCGATGCCGTCCAGGTAGGAGACGATGCGGGAGGTGTCGTGGGAGTCCACCAGGTTCATCATGGCGTAGAAGGCCTCGGCGGGGTAGCGCTCGCGGATCTTCTCCAGGTCCTTCATGGTCTCTTCGGCGTCGCCGCCCTTGGCGTAGGCGGTGACGGCGTTGCGGAACTGGTAGTTCATGACGGAGTCGTACATGTCGCCCATCAGGTACTTGGTGGCGTCGTCCCAGATCTCACCGATGATGACGGCGTCGCCGTTGGACTCCTCCTTGACCACGTCGCGGAACTCCCGCCAGGTCTCGTCGGAGACCTCGTTGGCCACGTCCAGACGCCAGCCGTTGGAGCCCTGGTCCAGCCAGTACCGGGAGACGCTGTCCTCGCCGCTGATGATCTCGTCGGCCCAGGCCTTGGTCTGGAACTCGGAGCCGTTGGTGGACTTGATGATGGGCATGCTGTCGTAGCCCCACCAGCCGTCGTAGCTGTAGACGGCCTTGCCAGCCCGGTCGCCGATGGTGTCCACGGCGCCCGCCATGGGCTCGTTGAAGATATCGAACCAGGTGGTGTAGGAGTAATCGGTGATGCCGTAGGCCGCGGTGAAGTAGTCCTTGGCGGCCGCCTCGGCGTCGGCCTGGCTGGCGCTGTGCTCGCTCATGTAGTCGTACACATACGCCCAATAGGGATACGCGCCCACGGTGTCAAGGCCATCGTCCAGGAACTTGTAGTACCGGTCGAAGTAGATGGAGTCGTCAGACACGTGGTTGAACACGCCGTCCAGGATGATGTGCATCCCGTTGTTGTAGGCGGCGGTCACCAGCTCGCGGAAGTCCTCCAGGTCGCCCAGGATGGGGTCGATCCTGGTGTAGTCGGTGGTGTCATAGCGGTGGTTGGAGATGGAGGCGAACACCGGGTTCAGGTAGATGACGGTGACGCCCAGGTTCTTTAAATACTCCACCTTCTCGGTAATGCCCTTCAGGTCGCCGCCGTAGATCTCGTTGCTCCACTCCCCGTCGCCCCAGAAGGCGCCGGTGGCCTCGTATTGCTCCTTTGTGACCAGATTCTTCTGCTCCGGGTTCTCGGGCAGCAGGTCCCATTCCGGGAACTCATAGTCCACGGGGCCCCGGGCGGTGGTCTGGGCCTGGTCGTTGGACTCGTCGCCGTTGAAGAAGCGGTCGGGGAAGATCTGATAGATGACCGCGTCCTTCATCCAGTCGGGGGTCGTGTAGCCTTTTTGATAGACCACCAGGTCGTAGGGCTTGACGCTGGTGAGCTCGGTGAGCTCGCCGGCGCCGTAGTAGCCGTCGTCGTCGCAGTAGACCTTGACGCCGCCGCTCTGGGTGATGACGAAGTAGTAGTCGTACTCGCCGATGCTCGGGAAGCTGACCTTTTTGGTCCAGCGCTGCGCGCCGTTCTCAAGGAGCTCCTCCGCCGGGTCAAGGGTATACTGATTTGTGCCCACCACCAGGGTCACGCCGGTGATGGGGCCGGTGGTCTCCACGCTGAAGGTCACGCCCGTGTCCGTGGGCACCGCGCCGAAGGGGTCCTTGAACTGGATATCCTTGGAGTCATAGGTGACCGTGGCGGTATCATCCCACTCTATGGCGTCGCAGTACCAGACGTTGCTGGCCGGGGCGTAGTAGAAGGTCACGTTCTTGGCCGCTTTCAGCTCGAACTCGGGGAAGACGCCGAGTTCTTCGCCGTCAACGGTGAGGACGATGCCCTCATATGTCTCGGCGTCCATATGGATCGTGCCGGAGTAGATGCCTTTGAGGCCCGTGTCGGTGAGCGCCAGCTGGCCATCGATGCCCTCGCCGCTGACGGTGGGCTTGACGAACTTGTAGTTGACGCTGGTGACGGCCAGGTGGGTCACGTCGCTGTAGTACACCGTCACGTCCATGGTCTCCGGCACGGCGACGGAGTAGTTGGAGCCGTTTATCTCTGCGCCCACGCCGTAGTTCTCGGGGTCCCATGTGCCGTTGACGGCGATCTTGAACTCGTAGTTGGCCGGCGGGACATTTTCAAAGGTGTGGGAGTAGATCTTGTTATCCTCGTCGATCAGCTCCATCTGGTTGGAGGCCGCGTCCCAGCTGGGGCCGGGGAAGGTGCCGGGGACGTAGAAGCTGCGGCCCTGCTCGTCGGGGAGGATGGGAGGCTCGCCCACGGTAAGGCCCTGGCCGAACACCACATAGGCGTTGACCGACTCCTGCTTGCCGCTGTTGTCCAGCGTGTAGTCAGGACTGGTCTGCCAGGTCCAGTCGCCCACGGAGCGGACGATGACCCCCAGCGACGTGTCGGGGAACTGGACAGAAGCCTTGAGCCAGGTCTTGCCGCCGATCGTCTCGGTGGCGGTGAAGGGATACGCGGCACCGGTCTTGCTGGAGGTCCACAGCCACAACTCCGCCGCGCTGGTGGTCATGTGGCTGGCGTCCCAGTCGAAGTAATAGATGTTGTAGGTGTAGAGCGTGCTCACTACGGAGACGGTGAAGTCAACGGTGTCGTTCCCCGCCGCGGCGGTGAGGGCGATGCTACTGCCCTTGAAGCCCTCAGGAACGGTGAGGACGCCGTCCTCCAGCTCGACGCCCGCATAGGCGCCCTTCAGGGTATAGGTCACCGCTGCCTTGGTCGAACTGCCGCGCTCGTCGAACAGATCGAGCTTCTCCGGGAGGGTCAGGGACTCGCCGACCTTCACCGTCTGGGGCGCGGGGGCGGCCAGGCCGGTGATGATCAGGACGCTGTTGTATTGGCCGTAGTTGTTCCCGCTTTTATTCGGGTTCAGCGGATCGGCCTGCCATTCATTGAGACCGGCAACGATGAACTTATATTCGTATTTGCCGGGGCTCAGGGTGACCGTGACGCTCCAGACGCCGTTCTCGTCCCTGGTCATCTTCTTGGCGCCGGCGCTCTCGCTGTCGGCCCATTCATACATCGAGCCGCTCAGCAGCACGCTGGTGGTCGTTTTGTTCACGTACCGGAACGTGACCTCGTTCCCAACGACCTCCGGGGAGACGAGCTCCTCCGGCTCGGGGTCGGGGGTGGGGGTGGGGTCCGGGTCCGGGTCAGTCGTGGCCGTGATGGTGAACTGGCTGTTGCCGTCGCCGTCAACACTGCCGCTGTTCGCCGGATCGGCCAGCCAGATGCCATTGGCAACAAACTTGTATGCGTAGCTGCCGGAGGCAAGGCCTGTCACGGTGTAGGTCCAGATACCGTTCTCGTCACTCTTCATCAGGACCTTGCCGTCGCCCCAACCGTTTTCACCCAGCATGCTGCCGGCAAGGTAGACACTGTCGGCATTGGGGAACTTATAGCGGAAGGTTACGCTGTTGCCATTGATCTCCGGAGAAGTATAGTCACCTTCATAGGGGATGACGAGAAGACTGTTACTATTGGAATACTCGTTATTCAATGGGTCGGTGATCCAGGTGCCGTTGCCATCGACGATAAACTTGTATTCATATCTTCCGATCCCCAGAGGGATGGTGATGCTCCAGATACCGTTTTCACCCTTGGTCATCTTCTTCGCACCCTCGGCCTCTGTACCCTTCCAATCGCACATAGTACCGGTCAGCAGGACGCTCGTTGCAGTTTTGTTCTCATACCGGAACGTGACGTTGTTCCCGTTGATCTCCGGGGAGACGAGCTTCTCCGGCTCCGGGGTGGGGGTAGGAGTGGGCTCCGGAGTGGGGGTGGGTGTGGGGTCCGGCTTGGGCTCTTCAATGGTGAACTGGCTGTTGGCGTTGTTACCGACTAACGGCAGGGAATTTGTAGGGTCGGCTACCCACTTGCCACCAATTACAAACTTGTATTCGTATTTACCGGGATCGAGCTCGCTGAGGGTGTAGGTGTATACCCCGTCCCCTTTGTTGTTCATACTCTGGGCGGTCCAGCCAGTCATCGTACCGGCTATTTCTATGGTTGGGTTGCCAGAATCCTTATTGATATACTTGAATGTAACACTTGTCCCGTCAATTTCAAGGCCCTCGTATCCGACAGCAATAAAAGAGTTCCCATCGTCACTGCCAGTGAACGAATTGTTTGGGTCTTGATGCCAATTCCCATCATAAAACTTGTAACAGTAAGCTCCTGGTTCAGTAATTCTTACTGTCTTTGTCCAGACATTGTCTGCGCCTTTTTCCATGGCAACGCCACCCCAACCGACTCCGGGCAGGGTGCCGCGCAGTTCAACGCTACTGGCGCTGCTTTGATAGCTTAACGTTACATCATAGGTCCCATCTTTGTTGTCGTGGACCACCGGTCCTGTCGCCGATGCCGCGTATGTTCGCCCCGCTGATGTGCAAACGAGCCCCAGCAGCATGGCGGCAGCCAGGAAAAGTGTTGTGATCCGCTTGCCGATCCCATGTCTTCTTTTCATTTTGTACCCTCTCTTCCATAAATAGTGTGAGCGTTTACCCAATTGCTCTGTGGGGCTCTGCAATTAAGATTACTCTAAGTAAAATGGTACAACGGACAGCGGATAATGTCAAGGAAAAATTAACAATTTTTTTGAATTTTGCGGCCCGTTTTGGTGCGCTGTTTGTGCAGTCTGCTAAAGCGGCGCCGTATCACCGGCCGGAAATATGCCTAAATGTATAACATACGCCGGAAGCCGGGGGCGGAGGGCCCGGGCCGTGAAAAGGGCGCGGACCGGCGATCCGGCCCGCGCCCGCTTTGGGTACGGTCTATTCCACGAGGGACTCCGGGCCCTCCCGCTGCCGCAGACGGCGGTACTGGCTGGGGGAGAGGCCCGTCTCCTTGGTGAAGGCCTTGTAGAAGTTGCTGTAATCGGGGTAGCCGCAGTTGTGGGAGACGTCCTGGATGGGGACGCCGGCGGCGATCTGGTTCCGGGCCTCGACGACGCGGCGCTTGGTCACGTAGCGGTAGAAGGACCAGCCCAGCTTCTGGCTGAACAGGTGCTCGATGGTGGAGGGGCTGACGAAAAAGCGCCTGGCCACGTCCTGGAGGGACAGCCGCTCCCCGTAGTGCCCGTGGACGTAGGTGATGACCTGGTCCAGCAGGGGGCTCTCCGCGCCCCGGTCGCTGGCCACCACGGTGTCGGCGGACACGCTGCGGTTGAGCCGGACCAGGAGCCGCATACAGCTCAGCCGGAGGGCGGTGCTCCGGCAGCGCTCGCTGCCCCGGGTCTCCGCCCACATGTTGTGCAGCTCGCTCTCCAGGGCCTGGGACAGGTCGGGGGAGGGGAACCGCAGCAGGTACTCCTCCCGCTCCCGGCACAGGCGGAACACGCCGGTGATGTCCGGGTCCACCTCCTCCAACTGGGCCAGGTAGGCCCGGGAGCACCAGAGGACGTACCGCTCGTACCGGCGGGCCCCCTCCCGGAAGATGGGGTGGTGGGTGACCATGGGGGGGATCAGGAGCAGGTCGCCCCGCTGGAGGGTATAGCGCTTGGTCCCCACCATGTACCACTCCAGGTCCCCCTCGCAGAACAGATACAGCTCATAGTGGTTGTGGGAGTGGATGTCCACCGCGGGCGAGTCCTCGTCCAGGCAGTATCGGATCTCTATCTGGGGGGCGCTCATCTCCTGCTGGGGATCGAACGCCGCCGGTCTGATCGCGCGTTTCATAGCCGCCTCCTGTGATGCCGAAGGGTCCTGTAGATGCCAGAGCCATTTTATCACAGATTTGCAAGAATCGCAATCCAAATTACCAAATTAGCAATGTTTTTTGCAAATGCTTCGTGGTAAACTGACAAGAGAGAAGTAAGGATCTGTATCCGCGGCCATCTGTCGCGGTGTGGGTCCAAAAAAGAAAGGAAGGTACTGTAATCATGATGAACTTACCGCTGAACATCGATTTCACCGGAAAGGTCACGGTCATCACCGGCGCGGGCGGCGTGCTCTGCGGCGATATGGCCAGGGCCTTCGCCCAGGCGGGCGCCAAGGTGGCCGCCCTGGATCTGAACGAGGAGGCCGTGAAAAAGCTGGCCGACGAGCTGAAGGCCGAGGGCTTCGTGTGCGAGGGCTACAAGGCCAACGTGCTGGAGCCCGAGTCCCTGAAGGCCGTCCACGAGCAGGTGCTGGCCGATCTGGGCCCCTGCGACATCCTCATCAACGGGGCCGGCGGCAACAACCCCCGCGCCACCACCGACAACGAGTACCAGCACGAGGCCAAAGAGGGCCAGAAGACCTTCTTCGACCTGGACGCCGGCGGCGTGGACTTCGTGTTCAAGCTGAACTTCCAGGGCACCCTGCTGCCCACCCAGGTCTTCGCCAAAGACATGGTGGAGCGCAAGTCCGGGTGCATCCTGAACGTCTCCTCCATGAACGCCTACATCCCGCTGACCAAGATCCCCGCCTACTCCGGGGCCAAGGCCGCCATCAGCAACTTCACCCAGTGGCTGGCCACCCATTTCGCCAAGTCGGGCATCCGCTGCAACGCCATCGCCCCCGGCTTCCTGGTGTCCAACCAGAACCGGGCCCTGCTGTTCAACGAGGACGGCACCCCCACCGCCCGCTCCGCCAAGATCCTGGGCGGCACCCCCATGGGCCGCTTCGTGGACAGCGAGGAGCTGCTGGGCGGCGTGTTCTTCCTGTGTGACGACCGGGCCGCCAGCGCCGTCACCGGTGTGGTGCTGCCCATCGACGCGGGCTTCTCCGCCTACTCCGGCGTGTGAGGGCGGCCTCCATGGAACAGTTTACCCGCGCGGATTCGGAACAGGGGCTGACCCCGGAGGAGATCCGGGCCGCGCTGCTGCGCTCCCTGGAGGGGCGGACGGTCACCAAAGCGCTCATCATCCCGCCCGACTTCACCCGGTTCCACTCCAACGCGGGCTTCATCACCAACGTGTACTACCACGAGCTCATCCGGCGCGGGGCGGAGGTGGACATCCTCCCCGCGCTGGGCACCCACGTCCCCGTCACGGAGGAGCAGGCCGCGGCCATGTTCGGCGACATCCCCTATGAGAGGTTCATCCCCCACGACTGGCGCCGCGACGTGATAAGGCTGGGGGAGGTGCCCGCCTCCTACCTGGAGGAGATCACCGGGGGGCTCTGGCACGACCCGGTGAGCGTGGAGATCAACCGGCGGGTCATGGACGAAAGCTATGACCTGATCCTCTCCGTGGGCCAGGTGGTGCCCCATGAGGTCATCGGCATGTCCAACCACGCCAAGAACCTGTTCGTGGGCGTGGGCGGCAGCGATATGATCAACAAGAGCCACATGGTGGGGGCCGTCTACGGCATGGAGCGGATGATGGGCAGGGACCACACCCCCGTGCGGAAGATCTTCGACTACGGCATGGAGCATTTCCTCAAGGACCGGCCCATCGAGTTCGTGCTCACCGTCACCACCGCCCCGGGTGGGGACATCCGCACCCACGGCCTCTTCATCGGGGACACCCGGAGGGTGCTGGAGGAGGCCGTGGCCCTCTCCCAGGAGAAGAACATCGACTTTGTGGAGACCGGCATCAAAAAGTGCGTGGTCTACCTGGACCCCTCCGAGTTTAAGACCACCTGGCTGGGGAACAAGGCGGTGTACCGCACCCGCATGGCCATCGCCGACGGGGGGGAGCTCATCGTGCTGGCCCCCGGCGTACACCGCTTCGGGGAGGACCTGGAGGTGGACCGGCTCATCCGCAAGTACGGCTACAAGGGCCGCCTCCACACCCTGGAGGAGTTTGAAAAGCCCGAGAACCAGGATCTGCGGGACAACATGGGGGCCGCCGCCCACCTGATCCACGGCTCCTCCGACGGGCGGTTCACCATCACCTACGCGGTCCGGGACATCTCCGGGGAGGAGATCGAGGGCGTGGGCTTCCAGGCCGCCGACTACGACGAGACGGTGAAGAAGTACGACCCCGCCAAGCTCCGCTACGGCTATAACACCCTGCCCGGCGGGGAGGAGATCTACTTCATCCCCAACCCGGCCCTGGGCCTCTGGATCAACAGGGAGAGATTCTGACATGGCCATCAAACTGATTCTGCTGGACCTGGACGGCACCCTGCTGAACAGCGACAAACAGATCTCCCCGGCCAACTACCGGGCGCTGGAGCGGGCGGCCGCGGCGGGCGTCCACATCGTCCCCAGCACCGGCCGCTTCTACAGCGGTATGCCCCAGGTGGTGCGGGATCTGCCCTTCGTCCGCTATGTGGTGGCCGTCAACGGCGCCCAGGTCTATGACCGGGCGGAGGACAGGATCCTCTGCCGGGAGGAGATCGGCCTGGAGACCGCCTTCCGGGTGTTCGACGAGCTGGACAGGCTGCCGGTGATCTACGACTGTTATCAGGACGAGTCCGGCTACGACGACTCGGACATGTACGCCCGCGTGGACGAGTTCATCTCCGACCCCCACGTGAACGCTATGGTGAAGGCCACCCGGAGGCCGGTGCCCGACCTGCGGGCCTTCCTCCGGGCGCGGGGCCGCCCCGTGCAGAAGCTCCAGATGTTCTTCAGGGACATGGACCGGCGGGCGGCGGAGCTGGAGCGGCTGCCGAAGCTCTTCCCGGACCTGGTCGTCACCAGCTCCATCGCCAACAACATCGAGCTCAACGCCCCGAAGGCCAACAAGGGGGAGGCCCTGCGGTTCCTCTGCCGCCATCTGGGGCTGGACGTGTCCGAGAGCATGTCCTTCGGGGACAGCAGCAACGATTTGAGCATGATCCTGGCCGCCGGGGTGGGCGTGGCGATGGCCAACGCCGGACCCGACCTGCTCAGGGCGGCGGACTATGTCACCGACACCAACGACAACGACGGCGTGGCTGGGGCCATCGCCCGCTTCTGCCCCGAGCTTTGCCTCGCAAACTGAAAAGGAGGAGTTTATCATGCGCCCCTTTCTGGACAAGGATTTTCTGCTGACCACCCCCACGGCGCAGCGGCTGTACCATGAGCACGCCGAGGGGAAGCCCATCTACGACTACCACTGCCACATCGACCCGAAGGAGATCTATGAGGACCGGCGGTTCGACGACCTGGCCCAGGTGTGGCTGGGGGGAGACCACTACAAGTGGAGGCTCATGCGCTCCAACGGCGTGGACGAGCGGTACATCACCGGGGACGTGTCCGGCCGGGAGAAGTTCCAGAAGTTCGCCGAGGCCCTGCCCCGGGCCATCGGCAACCCCATGTACCACTGGTGCCACCTGGAACTGAAGAACTACTTCGGCTACACCGGCGTGCTCTCTCCCGCCACCGCCCAGGAGGTGTGGGACCTGGCGGAGGACAGGCTGAGGAACGACCCGGCCATGTCCGCCCGTGGGCTCATCCTGGGCAGCAACGTAGCCATGGTGGGCACCACCGACGACCCCTGCAGCGACCTTAAGTGGCACGAGAAGCTGGCAGCGGATGACAGCTTCCCCGTGCAGGTGTGCCCCAGCTTCCGGCCCGACCCGGCCCTGAACATCCAGAAGGCCGGCTTCGCGGATTACATCGGGAAGCTGTCCGACACGGTGGGCTTCCCCATCGCCTCCGTGGAAGATGTGCGCCGGGCCCTCACCGCCCGCATCGAGTACTTTGACGCCCACGGCTGCCGGGCCGCCGACCACGGTCTGGACTACATGGTGTACGGCGAGCTCACCGACGCCCGGGCCGACGCTCTCCTGGCCAGGGTGATGGCCGGCGGCGCCCCCACCAGGGAGGAGGCCGAGGGCTGGCAGACCGCCCTGCTCCTCCACTGCGCCCGGGAGTACCGTCGGCTGGGCTGGGTGATGCAGCTCCACTTCAGCTGCGTGCGCAACCCCAACAGCCGGATGCTGGCCGCCCTGGGCCCCGACACCGGCTTCGACTGCATGGCCTCCGCCGACAACTGCGCCGCCGCCTACCGGCTCATGGACGCCCTGGAGCGGGAGAACAGCCTGCCCAAGACCATCCTGTACTCCCTGGACCCGGCGGACAACGCCTGGCTGGACACCCTCATCGGCGCCTTCCAGGGCCCCGAGGTCCCCGGCAAGATCCAGCACGGGGCGGCCTGGTGGTTCAACGACTCCTACCACGGCATGCGGGAGCACATGACCAGCCTGGCCAGCCTGTCCCTGCTGGGCAACTTCGTGGGGATGCTCACCGACTCCCGCAGCCTTCTGAGCTACGCCCGCCACGAGTACTTCCGCCGCATCCTCTGCGACCTGATCGGCGGCTGGGTGGAGAACGGGATGTATCCCGACGACCCGGACGTTCTGGGCGGCCTGGTGGAGGATATCAGCTACCGCAACGCGAAACGCTATTTCCGGCTGTGAGCCGGTCGACTGAAAAGAGGAGAATTTGATATGGATCTGAAGATCCGGGAGAACTGCCGCTACGCCATCGCCTGCCCCACCAGCATGGGCGTGCGCATCACCCCAGAGGGCCGCATGGCGGTCCACAACAGCAGCCGGTTTTACCTCCAGGCCACCAGCGCCGAGAGCAACGTGCTGAACGTGGCCTCCTCCCTGGGCCGGGAGTGCCTGGCGCTGACCAAGTTCGTAAAGGGCAGCCCCGTCGCCGAGCTCATCCGGGCCCAGCTCCGGGCCCGGAACATCGCCTATGAGGGCGTGTCGGTGGACCAGGACGGGCCCTGGGGCTACCGCCACCAGTTCAACATCGCCGACTCCGGCTTCGGCCTCCGGGCCCCCCGGGTCTGGAACGACCGGGCCGGCGAGGTGGGCCGCACTTTGGACGCCTCTGAGTTCGACATCGAGCGCATCTTCGGCGAAGAGGGGGTCGGCATCCTGCACCTGTCCGGCCTCATCGCCGCCATGAGCCCCGAGACCACCCGTTGCTGCCTGGAGCTGGCCCGGGCCGCCAAGCAGTACGGCACCCTGGTGAGCTTCGACCTCAACTACCGGGCCACCTTCTGGAAGGGACGGGAGGAGGAGCTGGCCGCCGCCTTCCATGAGATCGCCTCCGCCGCCGACATCCTGGTGGGCAACGAGGAGGACTTCCAGCTGTGCCTGGGCTTCAAGGGCCCCGAGGCCGGTGGAAAGGACCTCTCCGCCAAGATCGACAGCTTCAAGGGGATGGTGGCCCAGGTGAAGGAGAAGTACCCCAACGCGAAGCTCTTCGGCACCACCCTGCGGCAGGTCATCTCCGCCAACGAGCACCTTTGGGGGGCCATCCTGCTGTCTGACGACGGCTGGGTGGTGGAGGAGCCCCGTCCCATCCCCGTCATGGACCGCATCGGCGGGGGAGACGGCTTCACCGGCGGCCTGCTCTACGGCGTGCTGAACGGCTGGAGCGCCGAGGACTGCCTGCACTTCGGCTGGGCCAGCGGCGTGCTGGCGGCCAGCAGCCTCAACGACTACGCCGAGCCCGCCGACGAGAAGCAGGTGTGGGACATCTACGCGGGGAACGCCCGCGTGCAGCGGTAAGCACCGTTCCCGGGGGAACGGGCCGGTGAGGACACCGGCCCCTACAGGGGATCATCCCCGAAAATGTCCGTAGGGGCCGATGTCCCCATCGGCCCCCGCCTTGAATGAATCAAACAGGAGGAATACACAATGAAGAAAGCTGACATCGGCCTGATCGGGCTTGCCGTCATGGGCGAGAACCTGGTCATGAACATGGAGTCCAAGGGCTTCACCGTGGCCGTCTACAACCGCACCACCTCCAAGGTGGACGCCTTCGTGAGCGGCCGGGCCGCCGGGAAGAACATCATCGGCACCCACTCCCTGCGGGAGCTGGCGGACAATCTGGAGAAGCCCCGGAAGGTCATGATGATGGTCAAGGCCGGCGCCGCCGTGGACAGCCTCATCGACCAGCTGCTGGAGGTGCTGGAGGCGGGCGACATCATCATCGACGGCGGCAACAGCCACTTCCCCGACACCATCCGCCGCACGGAGTATGTGGAGAGCAAGGGCCTGCTCTACATCGGCACCGGCGTGTCCGGCGGCGAGGAGGGCGCCCTGAACGGCCCCTCCATGATGCCCGGCGGCTCTCCCGCCGCGTGGCCCTATGTGAAGCCCATCTTCCAGGGCATCTGCGCCAAGGTGGAAAACGGCGACGCCTGCTGTGACTGGGTGGGCGAGAACGGCGCCGGCCACTTCGTGAAGATGGTCCACAACGGCATCGAGTACGGCGATATGCAGCTGATCTGCGAGGCCTACCAGCTCATGCGGGACGGCCTGGGCCTCTCCAACGAGGAGATGCGGGACATCTTCGCCGCCTGGAACGAGACCGAGCTGAACAGCTACCTGATCGAGATCACCCGGGACATCCTGGGCTATCGGGATGAGAATGGCGGGAGCGTGGTCGACCAGATCCTGGACACCGCCGGCCAGAAGGGCACCGGCAAGTGGACCGGCATCGCCGCCCTGGACGAGGGCGTGCCCCTGACCCTCATCGGCGAGGCCGTCTTCGCCCGCTGCCTGTCCTCCATGAAGGAGGAGCGCCGGGTGGCCGCCAAGGCCTTCCCCAGGACCGTCCCCGCCTTCGAGGGGGACAAGGCCGCCTTCATCGAGTGCATCCGCAAGGCCCTCTACGCCTCCAAGATCATCTCCTATGCCCAGGGCTACACCCTCATGCGCACCGCCGCCCGGAACTACGGCTGGAACCTGAACTACGGCGGCATCGCCCTCATGTGGCGGGGCGGCTGCATCATCCGCAGCGTGTTCCTGGGCAAGATCAAGGAGGCCTACGACAAGGACCCCACCCTGGAGAACCTGTTGCTGGACGATTACTTCGGCGGCACGATCCGCGGCCTGGTCCCCGCCTGGCGGGAGGTGGTGGCCTACGCTGTGAAGGCCGGCATCCCCATGCCCGCGTTCTCCTCCGCCCTCAGCTACTTCGACGGCTACACCACCGAGAATCTGCCCGCCAACCTGCTCCAGGCCCAGCGGGACTACTTCGGCGCCCACACCTACGAGCGGGTCGACGCTCCCCGGGGCCAGTTCTTCCACACCAATTGGACCGGCCACGGCGGCAACACCACCGCCAACACCTATCAGGCGTGATCCCAGGGCCCGCCGCTGACCGCGGCGGGCCCTGACCGGCAAAAAGAGAGAGGCCATTGGGCGCGAGCCCAATGGCCTCTCTTTGATGTCAGTGTCCGGGTTCCGGGATCAGTCCGGGGTGCTGGGATACTTGGCCATGGCCTGCTCCAGGCTCATGCCCTGGGCTACCGCCTGGGAGCGGAGGGCGTTGGTGGCCTGGATCTCCTTCATCTTCTCGCCGGAGAGGGAGTAGCCCTTCATGGCGATCAGCGTGGCCGCCCAGGCGATCATGGGGATCACGCAGAACATGACGATCACGGCGATCTTGATGCCCAGAGAGTAGGGCGTGCCGTCGTCCGGCAGCTCGCTCAGGCCGGCGAAGATCAGGAAGATGAACGCCACCAGCGTCTGGGCCAGAGAGGACACCAGCTTATCCACCAGGGAGAACAGGGTGCCCATGATGCCGGGGATGTACTTGCCGGAGCGGTAGGTCTCGTAGTCCGAGCAGTCGGCCACCATGGGGATGGGCATATCCGCCGTGGCGTAGTAGGCGCCGTAGCCGATGCCGAAGAACACGATGAACAGGATGGTGTACAGGTTGATGGCGCCGCCGCCGTTGAACGGGAAGGACAGGGTGGTGGCGGGATCTCCGTGGTTATTGAACAGCAGCAGGGCGAGAACGCCGATGTAGCAGATCAGGGCCACGGAGACATAGCGGATCAGGGAGGCCCGCTGGCCCTTCTTCTGGGAGGTCCGCATGGACAGCAGGAAGAAGGGGACCGCGCACACATAGCCCAGCACCATCATGGGCAGGTACAGGGAGTTGTAGTTGCCCATCACGATGCCGTACAGGGCCAGCAGCACCGTGGTGTTGGTGGCGATGGCCAGGGCCAGCTTGCAGCCGCCGCCGGCGACCATCAGCCGCTGCATGGGCTTGTTGTGCGCGATGATCTCCACGTACTCGGACAGCTTCACCTTTTCCTGCTTGCCGCCGATGCCGTAGTACTTGGGGTTGTCCTTCTCGGCGATGCCGATGATGGCGAGGATGGTGAGCGCTACGGAGATGGCGATGCCGATGGGAGTGATGATGCGGTAGGTCGTCGGATTGGCGAAGCCGGAGGTGACGAGGGCCCCATTGGCGTCCTTCACGTCATACATCCCCTTCACCAGGGGGATCATGAACTGCATGACGCCCATGCCCAGCAGGCTGCCCACCGTGTTGAAGATGGTGAACATGGGCCGCTGGTTGGGGTCGTTGGTCAGCACCGTCTGTCCGGCGCGGGTGCAGGAGGTCTGGAAGGTGTAGCCGATGACCCAGATGAAGTAGATCACCACAAAGGCCACATAGCGCAGCCACATCATGCTCTCCGGGATGAACGGGGACAGGATGTAGAGGGCGATGACGCTCAGCGCCATGATGGCGGAGCCGATGATCATGAACGGGCGGAACTTGCCGATGGGGGTGCTGGTGCGGTCCATCAGGGCGCCGATGATGGGGTCGGTGACGGCGTCGCACACACGCATCACCGTGACCATGATGGAGGCGAACATGCCCAGCTTCAGGATGCTGGAGCCGAACTGGGCCACATAGGACAGGATCAGGACAAAGTAGACGTTGGTGGCGCCGTTGTTCAGGGGGAACAGCACCAGCTGGTACATTTTCGCGCGGTTGGTCGCGACAGGGGCGGAGGATGTATCACTCATTGACAGATGTCACCTCTCTCAGATATGTCCGCGGACAGCCTCCCCCCGCCGTGGGGCGGGGAGAGGTCTGTCCGGCTCTCGCGGGGAAGGGTCAGTTCTTCTGCTTTTTCTTCAGCTGGATGTTCTTCACCAGCATGACGGCGCAGAGCACGGTGCCCACGGCGCCCACGCCGATCAGAGCGTAGATGGCCATCTGCCACCAGGGGGTGGAGTCCACGATCTGGGTGTCGGGGCCCCAGCCGTTCATGGCGTTGGAGTTGACCACGGTGTAGAGGATCTTGTGCATGGCCTCCTTCATCTCGGCGATCATGTTATTGTCGCCGGGGAAGTTGGCGTTCACATAGGCGGTGTGGATCATGGGCATGGGGGAGTCCCAGATATCGGAGCCGGCCAGCAGAGCGTCGCTGGTGTCCATGTACTGGCTGGAGCCGGAGAAGTCGGTGATGGACATGCCGCGCATACCGGCCTCGCCGCGGAGGTAAGCGGTCTGGAGGTTGTAGTCCTCGCCGCACCACAGAGCGCCCCAGCGGTTGAAGCCGGACATGACGCACCAGGCGCCGCCGATGCCCTCGGGGATGGTGTGGCTCTCGCCGTTCAGGTCAGTGAAGGTGACGGCCTGCTGGGAGGTGATGGCCTTGTCGGCGACCTCCAGGTAGATCTCACGGGCGGCCTGCTCGGTCAGCCAGGTGTTGACGCCCCGGCGGCTGGACTCGGAGTCGTTCAGGGCCACGTGCTTCAGATAGACGTACACGCCCTTGGACTGGATGCCGGCGCACTCGGCGGCGCAGATGGCGCCGGAGACGAAGGGATCCTCGGAGTAGTACTCGAAGTTACGGCCGGAGTAGGCGGTGCGGTGCATGTTGATGCCGGGGCCGTACAGACCGGAGTGCATGGGCACGTAGTTCAGGCAGTCCTCGCCGATGCAGCGGCCCAGGTCGGTGATCAGCTCCAGGTTCATGGTGGCGGCCATGATGTCCTCAGAGGTGTAGCAGGTGGAGGAGCCGCCGCCGGTCAGGCTGGTGGTCAGGCCCTGGGGACCGTTCTCATCGTGGGTGGCGTTCTTGTGGATGGACCGGGCCATCTTGGTGTTGTGGAAGCCCAGGGTGATCATCTGGCTCATCTCGTCGAAGGTGAGCTGGTCCAGCAGCTTGAACCAGTCGGGATCGTCGAAGGACTTGCCGATCATCTTGGACAGGGACAGGCCGTTCTGGGCCTCCAGGGTGGTGCCGTAGGTGTCCAGCGCGGTGCCCTCATAGGTGTCGGGGGTGTAGCGGATGAACTTCAGGGTGTCGGCCAGCTTGTCGGTGAGGGCCAGCTC
>CANRFT010000032.1 GCA_947629955.1 uncultured Oscillospiraceae bacterium | reverse complement strand
AGAAGCTGCTGTTCCCCATCCCCATCCCCGGCCCCATGATCGCCACCACCGAGGACTGCGTGGTGGACGACCGCGGCTACATCTACATCGACACCTGGCACGACGGGATGTATATCCTGCGGTGCCTGGTGTGATCGGGGCATCCGCCCGCGAAAAAAGCCCGCCGGCGGCGTGAGCCGCCCGGTCAGGACAGACGGTCAAAAAACCCCCTGGCGCGGGAGTTCCGCTTCCCGCGCCAGGGGGTGTTCGTATAGTCCGGTCTTACGTCCGCCCCAGGTACTCCAGAACGGAGGTGACGGCGTTGGCCCCGTCAGCGGCGGCGGTGACCACCTGGCGGAGGGGCTTCTTCCGCAGATCACCGGCCACCAGCAAGCCGGGGATGTTGGTGCGGCAGTCCTCCCCCGCGGCCGCATAGCCGCCCTCCAGCTCCAGGGGCAGGCCGGCCAGCCAGCCGCTGACGGGCTCCACCCCCACAGCCAGGAACACGCCGTCCACGGCCCGCTCCGCCGTGCCGTTGGGACTGGAGAGGACCACAGACTGCACCCTGCCATCTCCCCTGATCTCGGTCAGGTTGGTCTTGTAGAGGACCGTCACGTTCTCCTTTGATCTCAGCAGGTCCGCCCGGCGCTTCGCCGCCCGGAACACGTCCCGCCGGAGGGCCACCGTCACGCTCCTGCACAGAGCGGACAGGAACAGAGCATCCTCCACGGCGGTGTCTCCGCCGCCGACGACCAGGGTATCCTTTCCCCGGAAGAAAGCCCCGTCGCAGGTGGCGCAGTAGGACACCCCCGCGCCGGTGAACTCCCGCTCGCCGGGGACGCCTAACTTCCTGGGAGAGGCGCCGGTGGCGGCGATGACCGCCCTGGCCCGGAGGGGCTCCCCGCCGTCAAGGAGAAGCTCTTTACAGTCTCCCAGGTCCCTGATCCCGGTGACGGCGCCGTAGGCGATCTCCGCGCCCAGCTCCACCGCCTGGTCCCGGAAGGCCTGACCCAAATCGAACCCGCTCATCCGGCCCGCGCCGGGGTAGTTCTCCACCTCGTTGGAGGAGGTGATCTGCCCTCCCCCGAAGCCGTCCCGCTCCAGCACGGTAAAATCCAGCCCGGCACGGGCGGCGTAGATGGCGGCGGCGAGGCCCGCCGGCCCGCCGCCCACGATCACAAGCTCCTTCATGGGGACCCCTCTTTTGTCGTTTGATGGTAGTATTCTACCAAGAGCGGCGGAATATTGCAAGTAGGGGCCGCTGTCCCCAGCGGCCCGCGTTCTCAGACACGCCCGCGTATGAAAACAGGCCGCCCGCATATGAAAACGGGCCGCCGAGGGCGGCGACCCCTACGGCGCGCCGCAAAGGGCACCCTCCGCCGGCCCGCGTTCTCAGACACGCCCGCATATGAAAACGGGTCGCCGAGGGCGGCCCCTGCGACGCGCCGCAAAAGGCACCCTCCGCCGGCCCGCGTTCTCAGACACGCCCGCGTATGAAAACGGGCCGCCGAGGGCGGCAACCCCTACGGTGCGCCGCAAGAGGCCCTCTCGATCAAAATCCGCGCTCATTCCGCGGGCCGATGGGGACATCGGCCCCTACATTAGTCTTGCAATTTCCCTTTCCCTATATTATAATACATGCAAGATTTTCCTCACATTTTCTGTGAATCGAGTTGATCTTCTTGAACATCATCATCGCCGGCGGCGGCAAGGTGGGCGGCACTCTGGCGGAACAGCTGGCCGCCGAGGGGCACAGCGTCACCATCATCGACGTGGATCAGAACACCCTGGACCGGCTGAACAATCAGCTGGACGTGATGTGCATCCGGGGCAGCTGCACCTCCAGGGGCACCCTCATCGAGGCCGGCGCCGGGGACGCGGACGTGATCATCGCCGCCACCGACTCCGATGAGGTCAACCTGCTGTGCTGCCACAGCGCCCACCGCCTGGGCATCCCCCACTCGGTGGCCCGCGTGCGGGACACCAGCTACATCAACGATATGGACGCCCTGAAGCGTGATCTGGGCATCACCCTGCTGGTGAACCCGGAGCTGTCCGCCGCGGTGGAGATCTCCCGCATCCTGCGCTTCCCCTCCGCCGCCAACGTGGAGACCTTTGCCCGGGGCCGGGTGGAGCTGGTGTCCTTCCAGGTGCAGCCCCAGGATTTCGTGGCGGACCGGTCTCTGGCGGACCTGTCCTCCAAGATCCAGAGCCTGCCCATCCTGTTCTGCGCCGCGGAGCGGGGCGACTCGGTGTTCATCCCCAACGGCGCCACCGTGCTGCATCAGGGAGACCGGGTCTACATGGCGGGCACCCCCGGCGGCATCCACCAGTTCTTCCGCCTGCTGGGCCGGAACGACCACCGGATCAAAAACGTGTTCATCGTGGGCGGCGGGCGCATCGTGTTCTACCTGCTGGTCCAGCTGGAGCGGCTGGGTATGAGCTGCAAGGTGGTGGAGAAGGACGGCGACCGCTGCCGCCAGCTGGCCGAGGCGTTCCTGAAGTCCCTCATCATCCACGGGGACGGCACCGACCCCGAGCTGCTCACCGAGGAGCGGATGTCCGCCTCTGACGCATTCATCGCCCTCACCGACCGGGACGAGGACAACCTGATCATCTCCCTGTACGCCCACCAGGAGGGGGTGCCCAAGGTGGTGGCCAAGTCCAGCCACCAGAACTACACCTCCATCGCCCGGTCCGCCGGGGTGGAGTCGGTGGTGTCCCCCAAGCTGACCACCGCCTATCAGATCCTGCGGCTCATCCGGGGCCTCCAGAACTCCAAGGGCAGCTCCATGACCGCCCTGTACCGCATCGCCGGCGGCCGGGCGGAGGCCATGGAGTTCCGGGTGCGGCCCGACGACGATCACCTGGGCGTCCCCTTGAAGGACCTGAGCCGCCACTTGCGCCCCGGCGTGCTGATCGCCGTCATCGTGCGGGACGGCAGCGTCATCATCCCCGACGGCTCCACCTGCCTCCATGCGGAGGACGATGTGATCGTGGTGGCCCAGAACAGCGGCATCACCGATCTGGACGACATCTATACGGCGGGCTGAGCGCGGGGGGCTGACGTATGAATTACAAGCTTGTCGCGCGCATCACCGGCTTCTCCCTGCTCATCGAGGCCGCCGCTATGCTGCTGCCGCTGACCGTCTCCCTGCTCTACGGGGAGAGCCCTGTCCCCTTTCTCATCGCCATCCTCATCATCTGCGCGGCGGCGGTGGGCCCGGTGACCCTCCTCCGCCCCCGGCAGGAGTTCTTCGCCCGGGAGGGCTTCTTCACCGTGGGGCTCATCTGGGTGCTGTTCGGCGTGTTCGGGGCCCTGCCCTTCCGTTTCTCCGGGCAGCCACAGTTCGCCTCCTTCATCGACTGCTTTTTCGAGACCATCTCCGGCTTCACCACCACCGGGGCCACCATCCTCTCCGAGATCGAGAGCCTGCCCCACGGGCTGCTGTTCTGGCGGTCCTTCACACACTGGCTGGGGGGCATGGGGGTGCTGATCCTCACCACCGCCCTGCTGCCCATGCTGGGCATCAGCTCCAACTACCTGATCCGGGCGGAGAGCCCCGGCCCGGTGAAGTCCAAGCTGGTGCCCAGGGCCTCCCAGTCCTCCAAGATCCTGTACGGCATCTATCTGGCCCTCACCGGGGCGGAGGCCGTCATCCTGCGGATCGTGGGCATGAACTGGTTCGACGCCGTCACCCACGCCTTCGCCACCGCCGGCACCGGCGGCTTCTCCACCAAAAACGCCTCCATCGCCGCCTTCAACAGCCCCGCCATCGAGATGGTGTGCACCCTGTTCATGCTGCTGTTCTCCATCAACTTCGCGGTGTACTTCCTCATCATCACCGGCAAGGCGAAACAGGCCCTCAAGAGCGACGAGCTGCGCTTCTTCCTGGGGATGGTGGCCATCGCCACCTGCGTCATCGCCTGGAACCTGCGGGACTACTACTCCTCCATCCTAGAGTGCCTGCGGTACGCCGTGTTCCAGGTGGCCACGGTGGTGTCCACCACCGGGTTCGTGTCGGCGGACTTCGATCTGTGGCCGGAGTTCTCCAAGGTCATCCTGGTGGTGCTCATGTTCGCCGGGGCCTGCGCCGGCTCCACCGGCGGCGGCATGAAGTGCTCCCGCATCCTGGTGCTGTACCGCTCCGCCAAGCGGGAGGTCCGCTCCATCGTCCACCCCCGCGCCGTGGAGGTGGTCCGGCTGGACGGCGCCCCCCTCTCCGAGCGGACCCTCCAGACCACCCAGAGCTATTTCATCATCAACATCTTCCTGGTGTTCTCCATGGCCATGGTGGTGGGCCTGGACAATTTCTCCTTCGGCTCCACCCTCACCGCCGTCATCACCTGCATCAACAACGTGGGCCCCGGCCTGGAGGCCGTCGGCCCCACCTGCAATTTCGCCGGCCTGTCCTACTTAAGCAAGCTGGTGCTGTCCTTCGCCATGGTGCTGGGCCGGCTGGAGATGTACCCCATCCTGGTGCTGTTCAGCCGCAGCGCCTGGAAACGGTCGTAAACATGCAAGAGGGCGTCCGTTATGCGCGGACGCCCTCTTTTCGCGTCTGTAGGGGACGGCCCATGTGGCGGCCCGCCCGATCAGAATACGGGAAAGTTCACGGGCCGCCCAGGGGGGCGGCCCCTATGGTTGCGCCTTTCGCCGCTCCACCCAGTCCCTCAGCAGGTGGAGCGCCTCCGGGGACAGCAGCAGCAGGGCGGGCAGGTTGGGGATGGCCAGCAGGCCGTTGAACACGTCCACCAGCTCCCACACGGCGGACACGTCCCCCACCGCCCCCAGCACGATACAGGCCGGGAACAGCAGATTGTACGCCGCCAGCGCCCACCGGGAGGCGGTCAGGGTCTCCAGTCCCCGCTTTCCGTAGTACCCCGCCCCCAGGATGGAGGTGAAGGCGAACAGGATCAGGCACACCGACACCAGCCACTCCCCCGTCTCCCCAAAGAGGGTGGCGAAGCCCGCGGCGGTGAGGGGCGCGCCTATCATCTCCGGCGGCACGCTCCCGCTCTGGATCATGGCGATGGCGGCGGCGGGGTCGTACACCCCGGAGGTCAGGATCACCAGGGCGGTGACGGTACACACCACCAGGGTGGCGAAAAACACCTCGAAGATGCCCCACATCCCCTGCTCCGCCGGCTCCTCCACATCGGCGCAGGCATGGGCGATGGACGACATCCCCAGGCCGGCCTCGTTGGTGAACACCCCCCGGGCCACCCCGTACCGCAGGGCCATCCACATGCCGTAGCCCCCCGCCGCCGCCCGCACGTCGAAGGCGTACTCGAAGATCTGGGCGAAGGCCCCCGGCACCGCCTGCCAGTGGGAGGCGATGACCAGCGTCCCGCCGCCGATGAACAGCAGGGCCATGGCGGGGGTGAGCAGCTCGCTGAGCTGCCCGATCCGTTTGATGCCTCCCGCCAGCACCAGAGCGGCCACCGCCGCCGCGACCACGCCCACCAGCAGCTTGCCGCTGCCGGCGGTCTCGTGCAGGGCGGCGGCGATGGAGTTGGCCTGGACCAGGCCGCCCCCCACCAGGGACTCGGCCACGCAGACCGCCGCGAACGCCTTTGCCAGCCAGGGCAGGCGCAGTCCCTTCTCTATGTACTGCATGGGGCCGCCCCGCCACTTGCCGTCCTCCCCCTTTTCCCGATGGCGGACAGCCAGGATCTTCTCGGCGCAGCCGGTCATCATCCCCAAAAAGGCGGAGACCCACATCCAGAACACCGTCCCCGGTCCGCCGTAGAAGATGGCCGCCGCCACCCCGGCGATGGACCCGGTGCCCACCGTGGCCCCCAGGGCGGCAGCCATCGCCTGGAACTGGGTCACCGCGCCGGCGCCCCGTTTTTTCTCCCCCTTTCGAAACAGAGAGCCCACCGTGGTCTTGAGCCACACCGGCAGGCCGAAGATCTGGAAGAACCCACTGCCAAAGGTGTACCACAGCCCCACGGCCAGAAAGGCCGCCGGCAGCGGCCCGCCCCACAGGAACCGTCCCAAACCCGACAAAAAGGCCATGTCCCCATCCCCCCTCACGGGAGGGTATGCGGACATGGCCTCGTTTATGAGGTTTTTACCGCTCCCAGGGATCCTTCTCCACGGCGCCCTGTTTTGGTTTTGCCTCCGGCTCCGGTTCCTTTTTCCACCACAGCGCCAGCCGTCCCGCCTGGTCGGGCAGGAAGCCCGCCCGGTGGAGGACGGGCAGCAGGGCGGCGTACAGCACACACAGCGCGATGATCTGGACCGGCAGCATGGCCAGATTCTTCACGGCGCTGCCCGTCACGATGGCCCAATAGCCCTTGCTGGAGTAGAACAGATAGGTCCCCAGCCCGCCAATGAAGATGTTCTGTAGATTGGTGAGCAGCTTGGCGATGACGATGCGGGGCAGGGTCACCTTGGCCCGATAGAACAGCAGCGCGTAGGTCTCCACCCCCAGCACGGTGGTGATGATGTAAAAGGGATTATAAGCCCCCATGGGATGGAAAAGGTAGGAGATGGTGTCCTCGGCCACGCCGAACACCAGCCCCGTCACCGGGCCGCACACCAGCCCGGCCAGGGACCGGGCCAGAAAGCCCCATTTGATGCCGATGTTGTTCACCACCGGAACGGAATCCAGCTGCGCCAGGGCCACGCAGGCGGCCACCATCAGAGCGGCGAACACCATGATCCGCGGGGAGCGGAAGTCGGCCAGGGCGTCCCGCCAGTAGGCGGCGGAGAAGGGCGTCCGGTACAGATTTTTGGACGGTTTGGACATAAAAAGACCTCCTTTGTTTTTCGGCAGCCCCATTGCGGGATGCCGCACAAAGGAGGTCGTGGTACGCTCCGCCATGCGGCAGCGGGATGCGGAGGGCGCACTGCGGGCCATCGGCCCTTCGTCCGGCGGACAACTCCCCGTCCCGCCGGCACTTTCACACGCGCGCTCCTACTCTGCCTTTGGCCCTATCATACGCCCTATTCCGCGGCTTTGCAAGTGTGGATTTGTACAAATCGGTCAGGCCCGCCCTTTCACCCCACCCCGTCGGAGCAGGGACCACACTCCCAGCGTCAGAGCTGCCAGCAGAGGCAGGTCCAGCAGCGGCTCCCACCGCAGCACGGGACCGGCCAGGGACTTGATCCCGACCCAGCACACCACCAGCAGCGCCAGCAGGACGGCAAGCGCCCACTTGACGCTCCAACCCCGCACCCGGAACAGCCAGCCCAAGGCCAGCCCCAGCGTGCCGGGAATAAAGCACCAGACCACCACGGGGGCGTCGATTGGGGCTATATTGACCGCGTGGATGGCGGTACCCAGCGTAAAGGTGGCGGCAATGACTGCCAGGTCCAGCGCCCCATATCCGGCCAACGCCCCCCAGAACCAGCCCCCCAGCGCCCGGCGGTTTGCCAGCATAAAGGCGGAGATCAGCGCCGCCAAGGGCATCAGGACCCCGAGGGTCAGGATGGTGTAGGCCATGATCCAACCGCCGCCGTCCGCGCCCAGCCAGAACCAACCCACGCAGAACAGCCACACCGCTCCATAGAGGATCAGCGGAAACCTCACGCCTGTCTTTTTGTTCATGACGATCCCTCCTATGCAGAGTTTGGGGAACCTCCCCTTTTATGGTATAATCATACCATAGACCGCCCCGCCATGACCGACCGCCTGTCCCCGAAAAGCGACCACTTATCCGGTCTGAGCGCGCGAAAAGCCCTCCGACTGCCGCCGGAGGGCTTTCTGTGGCTTATTCGATGCCGGTGAGGTCGTACCCGTCCAGCCAGTCCTTGGCGGCGGCGCACACCTCCCGGAGGCACTTCTCCTCGAAGGGGCTGTCCAGCCCGGCGTTCTCCAAAAGCTCGGTGAAGGTGCGGCTGCCCCCCTGCCGGGCATAGGCCATATACCTCTCCCAGGCCAGCTTCCGGTCCTTTTGCAGCAGGGCCCAGAACTCCAGGGACACCGTCTGGGCCAGGCAGTAGTCGATATAGTAGAAGGGGTCCTGGTAGATGTGGCTCTGCCGCTGCCAGCCCTCCCCCTCGCCGAAAAAGGGGATGTCCCCATCCAGCTTCAGCCAGGGCTGGTAGACGCCGATCAGCTCCCTCCAGACCCCGTGGCGCTCCGCCGGCGTCATGTCCGGCTTCTCGTACACGATGTGCTGGAAGTGGTCCACCAGGGTCCCGTAGGGGATAAAGGTCAGGGCGGCGGCCAGGTGGGAGTAGCGGAACTTCCGGGCGTCGGGGCCGAAGAAGCCCTCCGCCCAGGGCCAGGCCATGAACTCCATGGACATGGAGTGGACCTCGCAGGCCTCCATCCCCGGCCAGACATAGCTGTACGGCACCCGGTCCCGGTTCAGCCAGGCGGCGAAGGCGTGGCCCGCCTCGTGGGTGACCACCTCCACGTCCCCCTGGGTCCCGTCGAAGTTGGCGAAGATGAAGGGGGCGCCGTAGTCGTCGATCATGGTGCAGTATCCGCCGCCGGCCTTGCCCTCCTTGGCCAGCACATCCAGTAGCTCCCCGTCCAGCATCATGTCAAAGAACGCGCCGGTCTCGGGGGACAGCTCACCGTAGAACGTTTTGCCCATGGCCAGGATGTCGTCGGGCCCGCCCACGGGCCGGGGGTTGCCGGAGCGGAAGGACAGTGCCTCGTCGGCGAAGCTGAGGGGGTACTCCTTCCCCAGCCGCTTCGCCTGCTCCCGGCGGATGGAGTCGGCCACCGGCACCAGGTATTTCACCACGGCGGCCCGGAACTTCTCCACGTCCTCCCTGCCGTAGCAGTTGCGGCCCATGCGGTAGTAGCCCAGCCGGGTATAGCCGCCGTAGCCCAGCTTTTTGCCCATGCCGTCCCGGAGGCGGACCAGCTCGTCGTAGATGCGGTCCAGGTCGTCCTGGTGGTCCTTGTACCACTGGCCCGACGCCTTCCACGCCGCCAGACGGCGGGCGTCGTCCGGGGCGGTCTTGAATACGCCCATCTGGGCTTGGGTATAGGTCTTCCCCTCGAACTCCACCCGGGCGGAGGCGGTGAGCTTCTGGTACTCCAGGGTCAGGTCGTTCTCCTTCTGGAGGTCCGGCATGATCTCCGGAGCGAAGGTCTTCAGCTCGATCTCCGCGTTGAGGGACCACAGCGTGCCGAACTCCGCCTCAAAGTCCCTGCGGAAAGGGCTGTCCAGCATGGCCGCCGTCCAGACCTGCCCGCACTCCTGGAGCTGGGGGTAGGCCCCGTTCCAGAAGGTCATCTCCCCGTCGTAAAACGCGTCCCTGGTGTCGATGGAATTGCGGACCGAGGCCAGGCTGGACTGGGTGCCGATCCGCTTGTCCAGCTCCTCCTTCTCCAGAAAGACGGCCCTGGCCTCTGCATAACTTTTGGCGGCCTTCAGCCGTCCGGTGAGGGCGGCGTACTCCCCCTTGACCGCCTCCAGATCTGGGCGGGCGTAGGGCATCTCAGAGAACTTGATCATAGGCTGCCCTCGCTCTCTGTCAGAAGGGCAGGTTCATCCCGCCGGTGAGGCGGGACATCTGGCTGGCGGCGTCCTCGTTGGCCTTGCGCATGGCCTCGTTGACGGCGGCCACGATCAGGTCCTGGAGCATCTCCACGTCGTCCGGGTCCACCGCCTCGGGGTCGATGGTCACGCTGGTGAGTTCCTTCTTGCCGCTCACCACGGCGGAGACCACCCCGCCGCCGGCGCTGGCCTCATAGCTCCTGCCCTCCAGCTCCTCCTGGGCCTTGAGCATATCCTGCTGCATCTTCTGGGCCTGCCGGATCATGTTGTTCATGTTGCCGCCGCCGAAGCCGCCCATGCCCCGGCTGTTGAATCCCTTCGCCATACTGTATTG
Organism: uncultured Oscillospiraceae bacterium; assembly: GCA_947629955.1. Classification (GTDB taxonomy): domain Bacteria; phylum Bacillota; class Clostridia; order Oscillospirales; family Oscillospiraceae; genus Enterenecus. The sequence goes on along the minus strand of CANRFT010000032.1, from coordinate 15,311 downwards.
CCTCCTGTATCTATAAATAGTTATTCCACGGTGATGTTGCCCTGATTGCCGGCCAGAAAGTCGTCCAGGGCGTCCAGAGGATCGTCCTCCGCCGCCGGGGCGGACGGGGCCTCGGCGGGCGCCCGGCCCACCCGGACCTCCACCCGGACGGGTCCGCCCGTGATCTGCTTTGCCAGCTCCCCCACGGCCTGGAGGACAGAGGGCTTGTCGATCATCCTGCGGATGGGCTCGCTGACCGCCCAGAGGGTGAGCTCATCCCCCCCCAGGGAGCCCTCCGCCATGGCGGGATTGCCCAGGAACGCGAAATCGGCCATGGGCAGAACGCCCTTCAGCCGGTCCCGGAAGGTGGCCCAGCCGGGCCACCTCCCCGCCGCCGGTGTCAAGGGCGCAGCCTTGACAGGCTTCGGCGCGGGCGCAGGGGCCTCCGCTTTAGGCTGGGCCTTGGGCTGGGGTGCGGGGGCCTCCTGCCGCACGGGCGCCGGCTCCTCCGCCCAGGGGGGCGGATCGTCGTCCTCGACGGGTCTTGTCTGGACCGGTCTGGCCTGGGCAGGCGCGGGCTCCGCGGCAGTTTTGGCCGGGGCGGACACGGGGCCTATCCCCTGCTCCAGCCGGGCGATCCGGGCGGTGAGCCCTGCCGGGGAGCCATCCAGGGTGGGGTCGCACAGGGCGACCAGGCACAGCTCCATGTCGGTGCGGCGGTTGGCCGACCGGGCCAGGTCCGCCGCCGTCTTTTGGATCAGGGTGAGCATCTGTACCAGCCGGGGCAGCTCGAACCGGGAGGCCAGACGTTTCAGGGTGGCGTCGTCAAAGCCGCCGGACAGCAGAGCCCCGCCGGCCCTGGGGGCGGTGCGCCGCACCAGCAGATCCCGTACCAGGGCGGACATCTCCCCCGCCAGGGCGGACATCTCCTTGCCCCCGGCGTAGAGCCGGCCCAGCCGCTCCAGGGCGGCGGCGGTGTCGCCGTTCGCGGCGTCCTCCAGCAGGGCGGCGGTCTCGATGTTTCCCACCAGCCCCAGGGTGGACAGCACCCGCTCCTCGTCCACGGGGCCCTCTCCCACGGCGGAACACTGGTCCAGCAGGGAGAGGCCGTCCCGCAGGCCGCCGTCGGCCAGCCGGGCGATGAGGGCGGCCCCCTCGTCTGTCAGGTCGATGCCCTCCTGCTTCGCCACGTAGTCCAGGCGGCCCGCCAGCTGCTCCGCGTGGATGCGCTTGAAGGCGAACTGCTGGCACCGGCTCTTGATGGTGGCGGGCACCTTGTTCAGCTCGGTGGTGGCCAGGATGAACATCAGATGCTCCGGCGGCTCCTCCAAGATCTGAAGGAGGGCGTTGAAGGCCTGGGCGGACAGCATATGGACCTCGTCCACGATGTAGACCCGCTTTTTCACGGTGGCCGGGGTGTAGACCGCCTCCTCCAGGATGGCCCGGATGTCGTCCACCTTGTTGTTGGAGGCGGCGTCCAGCTCCAGCACGTCCAAAATGGAGCCGCTCTCGATGCCCCGGCAGGAGGGGCACTGGTTGCAGGGGCTGCCGTTCACCGGATGCTCACAGTTCACCGCCCGGGCCAATATCTTGGCGCAGGTGGTCTTGCCGGTGCCCCGGGTGCCGGTGAACAGATAGGCGTGGGACAGGCGGCCGTCCGCCACCTGCCGCGCCAACGTGCGGGTGATGTGCTCCTGGCCCACCACCTCGTCAAAGGAGCGGGGCCGCCACTTGCGGTACAGGGCCTGATACATCTCGCGCACCTCCCAAATCGTCAATCAAAACGCTCCGGCACGGAACAAGACCGCGCACCGGCCTTTGAAGGACAGGATATGCCCGGTAACCATACAGCCGGCTCAGGATCGGCAGCCCCGCGGCACACCCAACGGTCCGCTTAGTGCTGCTCGGTTCCCCGCCTGACACGGTTCACGGGGCCGGGTTGCGCGGGACCGATCCATCATCGCTGCTTATATGGGGCAGACAACACATCCTGCCTCCGGGGGCCGGGATTCCTCCCTGCTGTAGCGGGTTGCAGGTACAGGGCACCGCTATCTCCCCGAGTAGCGCGGCCTTGTTCCGCGCCGGAGCGCGGGAAAAGCCGGGATGTATTTTACCACAGCGCGGCAGAAATATCAACTGCTATTTCCGGGACTTTCGCGAAAAATTCCCCACCCGGGGAACGCCCGGCCCCGGCGGGCGCCGTCTGAGGACGCGGGGCCGGTCTTCTGACCGTCTGTCCCGGATTTTGGACCATCTGTCAGAATTTTCTTGACTTTCATGTTCGGATGAACTATATTGCGAAATGAACAGAAAGCCTTCCAGCGATTTCAAAATTTCTTAAAACTTTTCCTCTTGCTTTTTAAATCCAACGGCCTATAATGCACCATGGAAAGCGCCCGGGCGCTTTCCCGCGCACATGGAGGTGCGCGCTTCACCGCGTCGATTGGAGGACATCATGGAACATACCTATCCCCTTGTGGATTACAGCGGCTTTCGGCTGTCCCTGCTCACCACCGAGCGGTTCCGCCACTGGCTGCTGCCTCTGTACTGGCCCGCCTTCGGGCTGGCCTTCTATCTGGTCGAGCAGGTCTTCACCCCCACCCGCTGGCACGTGATGCACTGCGCCCTGGACAACGTGATCCCCTTCTGCGAGTGGTTCGTCATCCCCTATGTGTTCTGGTTCGTCTATCTGTTCGGCATCCACGCCTATACCTTTTTCTTCGACGTGGCCGCCTTCAAGCGGCTGATGGCCTACATCATCATCACTTATTCGGCGGCGCTGGTGCTGTTCCTGGTCTTCCCCACCGCCCAGAACCTCCGGCCGGCGGTGTTCCCCAGAGACAATGTCCTGTGCCGGTTCATGGGGCATTTCTACCAGATGGACACCAGCACCAACGTGTGCCCCTCTCTCCACGTGGTGGGCTCCATGGCGGTGCTGTTCGCCGCCTGGGACACCCCCCGGTTCCAAAGCCGGGGCTGGAAGATCGCCTTCGGCGCCGCCACCGCCCTGATCTGCGTGTCCACTGTGTTTTTGAAGCAGCACTCGGTAGTGGATGTGATCGTGGGCCTGCTGTTCTCCTGGGCCGGCTACCGGCTGGTCTACCGTGGCGGGCTGGAGCGCGCCGCCGCCGCCTTTGCCCGCCAGCGGGAGCATCTGAAACGCATTTACGGATGAAAAAAACGGAGCGCTGCGCGCTCCGTTTTTTCAGCGTCTGTTCACTCCAGTCCGCCCCGCTCCTTCAGCCGGCCGGCCTCCTCCTCCAGAGCGGCGGTCTGCTCGCCCACGGCGGTGAGGGCCTTGGCCTGGTCCAGCAGCACGTCCACCCCCTGCCGGACCGCCCCGTACTGGGCCAGCACGTCGTTCAGCCAGCGGCGGGTGTCGTCCTTGAGCTCCTCCGCCTGGCCGTTGGCCTCGTCCACGATGGACTGGGCCTTGCGGTGGGCGTCCAGCTCCACGGTGGCCACCCGGTCCTTCAGCTGCTCATACTTCTCCGCCAGGGGGGCCAGCTGGGCCACCTGGGCCTGGAGGCGCTCCAGCTCTCTCCGGGCGGCGGCCAGCTTGGACTCGGTCTCGGTCTGCTCCCCCCGGAGCCTGGCCAGCGTCTGGGTGGAGGTCTCCAGGTGCTCCCGCACCTTGGCCTCCTCGGCGGCTGCGGCCCCTCTGGCCCCCTCCGTCTCGGCCAGGGCGGCCTCCAGTTCCTCCTGGCGGCGGAGGGCCTCCTCCAGCCGGGCCTTCAGCTCGGCCGTCTCCTTGCGGTGGGCGGCCCCGGACTGCTCGATGTATTGCTGCACGTCCCGGCGGTTGAAGCCGCCCAGGGCGGTGCGGAACTGATGGATGACGGGTTCCATGATAAAGTCCCCTTTCCTGTCCGTTCACAGGTTTTTTGACATTCTATCACATTTTTTGACCGGTTACAATCCCTTTCTCAACGGGTTTTTCCCAAAACGGGAAAATGGCCTGTTTTCGCCGGAAATTTACAGATTATTCTTCCATCCCGGCGCCGCCTGTGGTATAATATATGCAATTATATCCCATAACCTTGATAAGGACGTGATGTCTGTGAACCTCTATGACGCCATCGTGGTGGGCGCGGGCTATGCCGGCGCCGTGGCCGCCCGCCGTCTGGCGGAGGACGGCGGGGCAAAGGTGCTGGTGCTGGAGCGGCGGCCCCATGTGGGCGGCAACGCCTACGACTGCCCCGACGGGGCCGGGGTGCTCATCCACCAGTACGGCCCCCACATCTTCCACACCAACGACCGGCGGGTGTTCGACTACCTCTCCCGGTTCACCAAATGGCGGCGCTATCAGCACTGCGTCATCGCCAATCTGCCCCGGGACAACCCCGAGGTGATCCCCGCCGGGAAGACGACGGACGGCCGGTTCTTCTTCCCCGTCCCCTTCAATCTGGACTCCATGAAGGCCGCCTTCGGGGAAAAGGAGGGCGCCCGGCTGGGACAGAAACTGCTGGACGCCTATCCCGCCCAGTCCCAGGTGACCATCCTGGAGCTGCGGCAGAACTCCGACCCCGAGATCGCCGCCATCGCCGACTATGTGTACGAGCACGTGTTCGTCCACTACACCATGAAGCAGTGGGGCCAGACCCCCGAGGAGATCGACCCCGCCACCACCGCGAGGGTGCCCGTCCGCCTGTCCGGCGACCCCCGGTACTTCCTGGACGCCTACCAGGGGATGCCCCTGAACGGCTACACCCCCATGTTCGAGAAGATGCTGGACCACCCCAACATCGAGGTGCGGCTGGGCGCGGAGGCCCTGACCAAACTGACCGCCGTGGGGGACGGGCCGTTTATGTTCAACGACGTCCCCTTTGAGGGGCCCATCATCTACACCGGCCAGGCCGACGAGCTGTTCAACTTCTGCTTCGGCCCCCTGCCCTACCGGACCCTGGACTTCAAATTCGAGACGCTGGCACAGGACTGCTTCCAGCCCCGGGGCACCGTCAACTACACCGTGGACGAGCCCTACACCCGCATCACCGAGTTCAAGCACCTGACCGGGCAGGTCCTCCCCGGCGTCACCACCGTCATGAAGGAGTACTCCCGCGCCTACACCGGGGCGGAGGGCGAGATCCCCTACTACGCCATCATCAACCCGGAGAACAACGCCCTGTACGCCAAGTACAGGGCCATGGCGGACCGCTATCCCAACCTGTACCTGCTGGGCCGGCTGGCGGAGTACAAATACTACAACATGGACGCCATCACCGCGAAAGCGCTGGAACTGACCGACCGGCTGCTGGAAAAGGAGTACCAGTCCTCGCTTTCATAGAAACAGGATGCAGTCCCTCTCCTCCCCCTCATCCGTCATCGCCTACGGCGATGCCACCTTCCCCCCTGCGGGTGGAAGGCTTTGGACACGCTCGCAAAAGGCTTCCACCCATAGGGGGGAAGCTGTCAGCCGCAAGGCTGACTGATGAGGGGACAAAAAGGGATGCTCCTCTGTCCCCCTCATAAAATCACGATCAGGAGTGAACACTATCATGGACAAACTCATCACCTTCGCCGTCCCCTGCTACAATTCCGCCGCCTATATGGACAAGTGCATCGGCACCCTGCTCGCCGCGGGGCCGGAGGCGGAGATCATTCTGGTGGACGACGGCTCCTTCAAGGACGAAACCCCCCAGAAGTGCGACGACTGGGCCGCCCGCTATCCCGACACCATCCGGGCCATCCATCAGGAGAACGGCGGCCACGGCGAGGGGGTCAACCAGGGCATCCGCAACGCCAGGGGCCTCTACTACAAGGTGGTGGACTCCGACGATTGGCTGGACACCGACGCCCTGGCCAAGGTCATGGACAAGCTGCGGGAGTTCGCCGCCATGCCCGCCCCGGTGGACATGATCATCGCCAATTACGTGTACGAGCACGCGGAGGACAACACCCGGAAGGTCATGGGGTACAAGAACGTGTTCCCCACCGGCTGCATCTTCACATGGGACGACATCCGCCACTTCCACACCTCCCAGTATCTGCTCATGCACTCGGTGATCTACCGCACCCAGCTGTTGCGGGACTGCGGCATCGAACTGCCCAAGCACACCTTCTATGTGGACAACATCTTCGTCTATCAGCCCCTGCCCTTCGTCAAGACCATGTACTACCTGAACCTGGACCTGTACCGGTACTACATCGGCCGGGCGGACCAGAGCGTCAACGAGGCGGTGATGGCCGGCCGCATCGACCAGCAGGTGCGCATCACCAAGATCATGATCGACGCCCACGACGTGCTGTCCATCAAGAAAAGCCAGCCCAAACTGGGCCGGTATATGCTCAACTACCTGGGCATGATGCTGACCATCTCCTCCATCTTCGCCGTCATCGCGGACACGCCGGAATCCCTGGGGATGCGCACCGAGCTGTGGGAGTATCTGCGCAAAAAGGATGCCGCCCTCTACCGGCGGCTCCGCTTCCGGCTCACCAACCTGGGCACCAACATCCCCGGCTACCAGGGCCGCAAGCTGTCGGTGAAGATCTACCGGCTGGCCCAGAAGATATATAAATTCAACTAAGCTAACCTGTGTAAAGGAGGAACGCTTTATGGCTATCGAGACCATCACCAAGGACAATTTCGAGGAGATCGTGCTGAAAAACGACAGGCCCGTGCTGGTGGACTTCTGGGCCTCCTGGTGCGGCCCCTGCCGGATGATGGCCCCCGTCATCGACAAGATCGCCGAGGAGCGGGACGACATCGTGGTGGGCAAGCTGAACATCGACGACGAGGCCGAGCTGGCCATCCAGTACGGGGTCATGTCCATCCCCACCCTGATGGTGTTCAAAGGCGGCGAGGTCCACAACAAGACGGTGGGCGTCACCCCCAAGAGCGAGGTCCTGGCCCTGCTGGACTGAGACTGAATTTCCCCGGCGGTTTCCCGCCGGGGAAATTTTTGCGAAAAAGTGGAAAAATGGCACGGTCAGGTCGGCAAATCTCTTTACATTTCCCCGGATGTGTGGTATACTGTTTGCTAAATTGGCCGGGCCGCGTCCCGCGGCTAATCCATCACGGCCAAATCAGGAGGTTAATCCACCTTGGACGACCCATTGCCCAAAATATTGATCCTGGTCATACTTATCGCCATCAACGCCTTTTTCGCCGCGGCGGAGATCGCGGTCATCTCCCTGTCGGAGACCAAGCTCCGCCGCCAGGCCGAGGAGGGCGACAGGAAGGCCGATAAGCTGCTCAAGCTCATGCAGGCCCCCGACAGCTTCCTCTCCGCTATCCAGATCGCCATCACCCTGGCCGGGTTCCTGTCCTCCGCCATCGCGGCGGACTCCTTCTCCGACCCCCTGGTGGACTGGCTGGTGAACGACCTCCATGTCACCTCTGTCCCCCCCGGCGTCCTGAACGGCATCATGGTGGTGCTCATCACCGTCGTGCTGTCCTACTTCAGCCTGGTGCTGGGCGAGCTTGTCCCCAAACGCATCGCCATGAAAAAGACCGAAAAGGTGGCCCGGTTCGTGGTGGGCCCGGTGTGCGCCGTGGCGGCGGTGTTCCGCCCGGTGATCTGGCTGCTTTCCAAGTCCACCAACGGCGTGCTGCGGCTGCTGGGCATCGACCCCGCCGCCGACCCGGAGGACGTCAGCGAGGACGAGATCAAAATGATGGTGGACCTGGGCGAGGAGCGGGGCGCCATCGAGCCCACCGAAAAGGAGTTCATCGAGAACATCTTCGAGCTGAACGACACCACCGCCGAGGACGTGATGGTCCACCGCACCGATATGGTGATGATCCAGGCGGACGACTCCCCGGAGGAGATCCTGGACACCATCAGGACTTCCGGCGTCACCCGGTTCCCGGTCTATGAGGAGGACGCTGACGACATCATCGGCGTCCTGAACACCAGGGACTATCTGCTCGACGCCCAGGAGGAACAGCCCAGGAGCCTGCGGGAGCTGCTCCGGCCCGCCTATTTCGTGCCGGAGTCGGTGCGGACCGACGCCCTGTTCCGGGATATGCAGAGCAAGAAGGTCCACCTGGCCATCGTGGTGGACGAGTACGGCGGCACCTCGGGTCTGGTGACCATGGAGGACCTGCTGGAGGAGATCGTGGGCAACATCTACGACGAGTTCGACCCCCAGGAGGAAAAGGACATCGAGCAGCTGGAGGACAATCTGTGGAAGATCGCCGGCTCCTGCCCGCTGGACCAGGTGGCCGAGGCGCTGGACGTGGAGTTCCCCGAGGACGTGGAGTCCGACACCCTGGGCGGGCTGGTGTTCGCCCAGCTCACCGCCATCCCCGAGGACGGCAGCCAGCTGGAGGTGGACGCCTGCGGGCTCCACATCAAGGTGCTGGAGCTGTCTGACCGCCGGGTGGAGTGGGCGCTGGTGTCCAAGCTGGCCCCGGCCGAGGAAGAACCGGAAGAAAAATAAATCGCCCGTGAAAAAGGCTGCGGAACCGGATGGCTCCGCAGCCTTCACAGTTATATCGCCGGTTTCCTCACCGGTTGGTCTTGTAGCCGAACAGGACGGGCTTGACCTCCGGGGTGAGGGCGGCGAAGGAATAACCCTTCTCCCGCAGCTGCCGGATCATCTCCGGCAGGGCCTGGACGGTGGTGGTGCGGGCGTTGCTGTCGTGCATGAGGACCACGCCGTACTTCTGGCTGCTGTAGGCCATCACGTTGGCCAGGATGGTCTCCACCGGCAGGGGCTTGGCGGTGGCGTCCTGGGCGGACATGTTCCAGTCGTAGGGCACGAAGCCCCGGCGGAGCATCTCGGCGATGATGTCCTGCTCCACCCCGTAGTTATAGGCGTTGGTGCTGCCGCCGGGGAAGCGGTACATGGTGGGGGTGTAGCCCACCTGATCCCGCATGACGGTGAACACCTTGTAGAAGTCGTCCAGAAAGGCCTCCACCGAGGCGTAGCACGTCTTGTAGTTGTGGCTGTAGGAGTGCATGGCCAGGGTGTGCCCCTGCTCCACGATGCGCTTGGCCCGGTCGATGTTGGTCTGGTTGCCGTCCAGATAGGTCCCCACCTCGAAGAAGGTGGCCTTGACCCCCTCCCGCTCCAGGATGGGCAGGATCTCGTCGGTGCGGTTGGAGGGGCCGTCGTCAAAGGTGAGATAGATCACATGGTCCGGCGTCTGGGACGCGTCCAGGGGCTGAGGCGCGTAAAAATCGGGGTACAGGTCCTCGTAGGCCGGGTGTCCCGGAACGAAGGGATCGTCCTCCTCCAGTTTCCGCTGGAGCTCGCCGATGGTGTCGTTTGCCTCGGCCAGGGAGTCATTGGCCTCATCCAGCGCGCCGTTGACCTCCGCCAGCTGGCCCTCCAGCCCATCGATGGTCTGAGCGGCCTGGGCGCTGTCAGCCTCCGCCTGCTGCCGCAGGTCCCTCTCCCGGCTGTTCTGCCAGGCCAGGAAGGCGGACAGTCCCGCCAGTCCCAGGGCGATCACAAACAGGACCACCGCCAATCCAGTTTTTCCGCCCTCGCTCTTTCTCTCGCGCCTGCCCATGTCCAAATCACTTTCCCGTACAGTTTTGTCGAACCCGGTCGACTGTCTCAGTTTAGCCCCGCGTCTCTCCCCTGTCAAGTTAAAAAACGGTATCAAAATCTGCAAATACTTGTAACTCCTGCCTGGGCAAAGCCGCCCCGGCGGCCGACGGCGCCGGGGCGCTTTTATCTGTTCCGTTACAGCTTCTTCAGATCCTGCATGACCCCGTTGATCATCATCTGGGGCACCCAGCCGGAGAGAAAATCGGCCAGCTGGGCCAGTGTGATGGTCCGGGCCGTCCCCTTCACCGGGTGCTTTGCCAGCATGGGCACCCGCTTCTGGAACACCGCCCGGCTCTTAGGGTCGTCCCACAGCTCCCCCAGGGTGATCCGGCCGTTTTTCAGATCCATGTTCATCGCCTCCTCAGGTCCATCCTATGCGGGAAAAGGCGTATCGTTCTCCTGATCCTGGGCATACTGTCCCTGTTCGGAAACGTTGACCACAAGGAGGGAAACACCATGCTTGAACAGACCAACCCCAGCATCAAGTGCTCGGTGAACAGCTGCGCCCATCACAAGGACCAGCGCTGCACCCTGAACGAGATCCAGGTGGGCTGCTGCCAGAACGAGGTGGGCCAGTGCGGGGAGACCGAGTGCGCCTCCTTCCGGCTGGGCGACCACGGCACCAGCTGCGGATGCAGGTGACAGGCGGAAAAGCAGGAGGGCGCCGCGCCCTCCTGCTTTTTATCAAAAAGCGCAAAAACCTCCGCGCGGGGCTGTCGTTCTTTGTCTGACGGACAGAATTTCATCTTTTATCAGTTTTATACATTGACAATTCGGAGCAGAAAGCATATGATATCCACAATATCCAAACGCGATGACCAGACGAGTAGCCCCCTCGCGCAAGCCCAGAGAGAAGGCGGACGGTGCGAGCCTTCGTGAGCGGGGCGCGGTGAACGTCCTCTGCGAGCGGCCCGGTTGAACCCTCAGTAGGCCGGGACGGTCCCCGCCGTTAACGGGCAGAGCGTCTCCCCCAAGGGCGGGAGGAACTTAGGTGGCACCGCGGAGCATGGCTTCGTCCTATGAACGGATGAAGGCCGTGCTTTTTTCTATGTCAAGGAGGTCTCCCCAAATGTTGATGAAAGGCTCCCAGATCGTGATGGAGTGCCTGCTGGAGCAGGGCGTGGATACGGTGTTCGGCTACCCCGGCGGCACCATTCTGAACATCTACGACGAGTTCGAGCTCCACGGCTACAAGGACAAGATCCATCACTACCTCACCAGCCACGAACAGGGCGCGTCCCACGCGGCCGACGGCTACGCCCGCTCCACCGGCAAGGTGGGGGTGTGCTTCGCCACCTCCGGCCCCGGCGCCACCAACCTGGTCACCGGCATCGCCACCGCCTACTACGACTCCTCCCCCGTGGTGTTCATCACCTGCAACGTCAGTGAGAACTTAGTGGGCAAGGACTCCTTCCAGGAGGTAGACATCACCGGCATCACCATGCCCATCACCAAGAGCAACTACCTGGTGAAGGACGTGACCAAACTGGCCGACATCATCCGGGAGGCCTTCGCCGTGGCCCGGTCCGGCCGGCCCGGCCCGGTGCTGGTGGACATCGTGAAGAACGTCACCGCCGAGGAGGCGGAGTACACCTATCTGCCCGTGTCGGAGCACGCCAACCACGGCAGGCTGGCCGAGATGCTCCGCCGCTCCAACCGGGACCTGGGCAACCCCGACCCGGACATGGGGGACATTGACAAGCTGCTGGAGCTCATCGAGCAGTCCGAGCGGCCCCTGGTGCTGGTGGGCGGCGGCGTGATCCGCTCCAAGGGCGCGGTGCCCGAGTTCCGCAAGTTCATCGAGACCCTGGACGCCCCCGTGGCCTCCACCATCATGGGCGGCGGCGCCTGCCCCGGCAACCATCCCCTGTTCACCGGCATGGTGGGGATGCACGGCTCCCACGCCTCCAACATGGCCACCAGCTCCTGCGACCTGCTCATCGCCATCGGCTGCCGGTTCTCCGACCGGGTGGCCACCGATCCCGCCTCCTTCGCCAAAAACGCGAAGATCGTCCACATCGACATCGACCGGGCGGAGATCGACAAGAACGTGCTCACCTACCACCACATCATCGGCGACGCCCGCCGGGTGCTGGAGCTGCTGAACGAGCGCCTGCCCAGGCACAGCTACAAGAGCTGGAAGGAGTGGGTGTTCTCCCAGCGGGAGGTGCCCCTGAAGAAGGACAACATCCTCCACGCCCACGAGATCCTGGAGACGGTGTCCGCCCTCACCGACAACGACGCCATCATCGCCACCGATGTGGGCCAGCATCAGATGTGGTCCTGCCAGTATTACCACTTCACCCGGCCCGGCCAGCTGCTCACCAGCGGCGGCTTCGGCACCATGGGCTTCGGCCTGGGGGCCGCCATGGGCGCGAAGGTCGGCAACCCCGATAAGGTGGTGGTCCACTGCACCGGAGACGGCTGCTTCCGCATGAACTGCCATGAGCTGGCCACCGTGGAGCACTATCACCTGCCCATCATCACCATCATCTTCGACAACCGCACCCTGGGCATGGTCCGCCAGTGGCAGAATCTGATCTACGGCAAGCGGTTCTCCCAGACCACCCTGGACCGGGGCCCCGACTTCGTCAAGCTGGCGGAGGCCTACGGGCTCAAGGGCTTCCGGGCCGCCAACCAGAAGGAGTTCGAGGAGGCCTTCCGGCAGGCCCTGGCCGCCGGCTGCGGCTGCGTCATCGACTGCGCCATCGACATCGACGCCATGGTCCATCCCATGGTGGGCGGCGGCACCCCCGTCACCGAGTTCCTGCTGCATTAAAGGAGGACGCCATGAATACTGAAAAGCAGCGCCACACCCTGTCGGTCCTGGTGGAGAACGCCGCCGGCGTCCTCAGCCAGGTGTCCCGGCTGTTCTCCCGGAAGGGCTACAACATCGAGTCCCTGGCCGTGGGTACCACCGACGACCCGGAGGTCTCCCGCATCACCATCGAGCTGCTGTGCGGCGAAAACCAGATCGAGCAGATCACCAATCAGCTGCGCAAGCTGATCCCCGTGTACTCCGTCCGGCTGCTGCCCCCCGCCTCCTCCATCCGGCGGGAGCTGGTGCTCATCAAGGTCCGGGCCCAGGGCCGGGATATCCGCAACGAGGTCATCCAGATCGCCAACATCTTCCGGGCCTCCATCATCGACGTGTCCCCCCACAGCCTGACCCTGGCGGTCATCGGCCAGGAGTCCAAGGACGACGCCCTGGAGAGCCTCCTCCAGGAGTTCGGCATCCTGGAGCTGGTCCGCACCGGCATGGTGGCCCTGGAGCGGGGCGAGTCCACCATCAACGACAACGCCGACAACAAGGAGCGGGGCGAGTACAACCTCGGCAAGAACATCCTCTAATTTCGTCAGCACTACCCAATTCACATATCGATCCCAGACTACTTTGATAAGGAGTGTTTCATCATGGCAAAAATGTACTATGAGAAGGACTGCGACCTGCACTACCTGGACGGCAAGAAGATCGCCATCATCGGCTACGGCTCCCAAGGCCACGCCCACGCGCTGAACCTGAAGGACAGCGGCTGCGACGTGTGCGTGGGTCTCCGCAAGGGCTCCAAGAACTGGGCCAACGCCGAGGCCGCCGGTCTCGCCGTCAAGACCATCGAGGAGGCCGCCCAGTGGGGCGACATCGTCATGATCCTCATCAACGACGAGGTCCAGGCCGACGTGTACAAGAAGTCCATCGCCCCCTACATGACCGAGGGCAAGGCCCTGGCCTTCGCCCACGGCTTCAACATCCGCTACGGCCAGATCGTCCCCCCCGCCGGCGTGGACGTGTTCATGGCCGCCCCCAAGGGTCCCGGCCACACCGTCCGCTCCACCTACGTCAACGGCAAGGGCGTGCCCTGCCTGGTGGCCGTGGAGCAGGACGCCACCGGCCGCGCCTATCAGATCGCCCTGGCCTACATCGCGGGCATCGGCGGCGCCCGGGCCGGCGTGATGGAGACCACTTTCCACGACGAGACCGAGACCGACCTGTTCGGCGAGCAGGCCGTGCTGTGCGGCGGCGTGGTGGAGCTGATGAAGTGCGGCTTCGAGACGCTGGTCGAGGCCGGCTACGAGCCCGAGAACGCCTACTTCGAGTGCATCCACGAGATGAAGCTCATCATCGACCTGATCAACAAGGGCGGCGTGGCGGCCATGAACTACTCCATCTCCGACACCGCCGAGTTCGGCGAGTACCTGTCCGGTCCCCGCGTCCTGCCCTATGAGCAGACCAAGGCCAACATGAAGGCCGTGCTGAACGACATCCAGGACGGCACCTTCGCCGGCCGCTGGATCGCCGAGAACAAGAGCATGGGCCGCACCTTCTTCAACTCCAAGCGGGCCGCTCTGGCCAAGCACCAGATGGAGATCGTGGGCGCCGAGCTGCGCAAGAACATGATCTGGGGCGGCGACACCGACCTGGACACCGCGTCCAACTGACCCCAAATATCGAAAGAAAGCGGCGCTGTTTGAACAGCGCCGCTTTTTCTATTCCTCATATTCTGCAATATCTTCCAGTTTACAGCCCAATATTTTACAAAGCAGTCCAAGCGTGTATGTGCTGACATTCTCATTTTTCCGGAGCCGGTCCAATTGTCCCGTGCTGATTCCATAGACTTTTATCAATTTGTATTGCGAAATATTCTTTTCACGCAACGTTTTCCACAAACGGTTATAGACAATCATTGCGTTCGGCCCCTTACAAATTATTATCGTACTAAGATTATTGATTTGTTCTCATATTGACAATTGCCCGTATTCGGGCTATAATAAGGGCGCAGCAAGAAAAATAAGGAGGGGTTAGCAATGATAATACTATTGATTCTCTATGTTGCTGTAGGATACTGGGCTGTCGGCGTAACCGTATTTGCAAACAAAATCCGGTTTGGAACGGCCGCTGACCTTTTGGTTTCTCGACTGACCATCGCTCTCTTTTTCGGTTGGATACTGATTCCAGTAGCGATTATTAAACTTATATTCTTCCATTAAATTTCACCAACATATGAAAGATTCCAGGCAGAGGATTTCTCCTTTGCCTGGAATCTTTTGTAGATATTTGATAAATATTCAATTCAATGCCTCTGCCCTGTCCCCTTCCTGACGTGGTGCTATGAAAAAAAGACGGCGGTTGTCAATCCACGCTCCGTGGAAGGGCGGGTTTTCGCGGTTTTTTCATCTTACCCGTTGTCTTTTTCGTTTCGCTGTGGTAAAATGCTTTATCCCACTAAACACAAAGGAGTTTTGCGTATGCGTTCCGATATCGCCAAGAAAGGCATCCCCGCCGCCCCCAACCGCTCCCTGTTCTACGCTCTGGGCTACACCAAGGAGGAGCTGGAGCGTCCCCTGATCGGCGTGGTGTGCTCCCATAACGAGATCGTCCCCGGTCACATGAACCTGGACAAGATCGCCGAGGCGGTCAAGGCCGGCGTCCGGGCGGCGGGCGGCACCCCCATCGAGTTCCCCGCCATCGCCGTGTGCGACGGCATCGCCATGGGCCACATCGGCATGAAGTACTCCCTGGTCACCCGGGACCTGATCTGCGACTCCACCGAGGCCATGGCCATGGCCCACCAGTTCGACGGGCTGGTGATGATCCCCAACTGCGACAAGAACGTCCCCGGCCTGCTGATGGCCGCCGCCCGGATCAACGTGCCCACCATCTTCTGCTCCGGCGGGCCCATGCTGGCGGGTCGGCTCACCGACGGCCGCCGCACCTGCCTCAGCCATATGTTTGAGGCTGTCGGCTCCTACTATGCCGGCAAGCTGGACGAGGCCGGCGTGGAGGAGTACGAGAACTGCGCCTGCCCCACCTGCGGCTCCTGCTCCGGCAT
>CANRFT010000031.1 GCA_947629955.1 uncultured Oscillospiraceae bacterium | reverse complement strand
ATTACATCCGCCATAGAGGTGGACCCGTCGGTGTTGACCGTGCCGCCCTGCTGGTTTCCGGAACATCCGGCAAGCATGGAGATTGCCAAAGCTGCCGTAAGCATGAGTGAAAACACTTTCTTCATTTCAAAATTCTCCTTTGCTTTTTTGTATCCCTTTTGGGTACGGCCCTATATTAGCCCCGAAAAATCAAATCCGTTACCGTGCTTGTGTAAAATGGAAGTAAAGTTCACCCACGTTTTTTACGCCAGTTTCCGGGCCCCGCGCTAACGGCAAGCAGGGCAAGTGTGGACACACTTGCCATTTTCGCGTCGCCGGAGGCCCCGCGAAAATGATTGTTGGGGAGCCTCCCCAAACCCGGCCTTTGGGACAAAGTGTCCCAAAGTTTGTCTGCGTCACTTATCGCTATCGCGCCTGTTCCTTTTATCCCTTCTCGCCTCTTCGATTGAGCGAGGTTGAGCCTTCAGGGCGTTGTGCCCCAGAGCAAAATTCCGGGGTGTGTCCACACCTGTCACATGACAGCACCTCCGGCTGTTTCTCTCTTGCGCTTTGAAGCCTTTGTTAAAAGCTGCTTTTCGGGCTGTTTTCCGCAGCCCACCGCCCAGACCGCTGTTGACATTTACCGGGCAAATCGGGGGTGGGGAATATAAAGATAGCACCCCTGCCAGAACCGAGGCTGGGAAGCCTTGCGGCGCAAGGGTTTCAAATCGTCAAATGTTAACAGTACAGCGGCCTGTTTGGAATATTATTCGTCCGATGCGTTCAACCCCAATCCCCCCGCCCTTGCCCCATTCTTGGGGCAAGGGGGCGGCTCTGGAGGATATACCCCCGCCGCCCGCTGTGGAATAGCACAGCCGGGGCAGGCCGTCAAGGGCAAGCCGCCTGACGGCGGTGCTTTGCACCCTTGACTGCCCACTCCCGGCTGTGCAGGGGAAACAACGGCGACGGGGGATATATCGCCAGAGTTTCGGGACAAAGTGTCCCAAAGAAAGGGTGAAAAGGCGCCGGATACGGCAGTAAGCCGAATCCGGCGCCTTTTCTTTCGTTGACCTTTCCCGACTGACAGATGCTATAATTCAGTAGATTTTAATTACTGTCTTATGAGCACCCACCGTTCCTCCGGGGCCGTTTCGCGTATCATTTCCGCTTCACCAGCGGCACGCCGATCAAAATCAGCACCGGGAACACGATAGCGGGCAGCAGGCCGGCGGTGAGCGCATTTCCGTTGGCCGCTGCCACGAAGCCCACCAGGGTGGGCCCGGCGGAGCAGCCCACGTCCCCCGCCAGGGCCATGAGGGCGTACATGGCGGTGCCGGCGGCGGGGAGGCGGGCGGCGGCTGCGCTGAACGTCCCCGGCCAGAAGAGCCCTACCGAGAACCCGCACAGGGCGCAGCCCGCGAGGCTCAGCGCCGGGGAGCCCGACAGGGCGGCCAGCAGATAGGAGATCACGCACAGCCCCGCGCTGCCCATCATGGCGGCGTGGAGGGGGATGCGCTCGCTGAATCTGGCGTACAGCGCCCGGGAGGTCCCCATCAGCAGGGCGAAGGAGCAGGGGCCGGCCAGGTCGCCCACCGCCTTGGTGACATGGAGGGCGGACTCGGCGAAGGAGGAGGCCCACTGGCTCATGGCCTGCTCGGAGGCGCCGGCGCACACCATCAGCAGGAGCAGCACCCAGAACACCTTCTGCTGCAGCAGGTCCCCCAGCTTCATGGGCTCGTGGCCGCCGGCCATGGGGAAGATGGGCACCGCGGCGAAGTAGAAGGCGTTGGCGGCGGGGAGGAGGGCCCACGCCACCGCCAGCACCCGCCAGTTTTCGATGCTGAACAGGGTGAAGAAGGCGGTGGAGACCAGCACCACCCCCACATGGCCCCAGCAGTAGAAGGAGTGGAGGAGGCTCATGGCGGCCTCCTTTTTCTCGGTGGGGCAGCTCTCCACGATGGGGCTGATGAGCACCTCTGTCAGCCCGCCGCCCACGGCGTACAGCACCACCGCGCACAGGATGCCGGGGTAGGGGGGCAGCAGGGCGGGCAGCACCGTCAGGCCCGCCAGCCCCACGGCGGCGAACACGTGGGCCGCCACGATGCAGCGGCGGACGCCGATGCGGTCCACGAACCGGGCGGACAGCAGGTCCACCAGCATCTGCACGGCAAAGTTCACCGTGGTGATGAGGGTGATCTGCCCCAGGGACAGGGAGAAGTCCGCCGCCAGCGTCAAAAACAGCAGGGGGACGAAGTTGTTGACCACGGCCTGGGTGATGTACCCTAAGTAGCTGGCGTATATGGTGTGGGTGTAGTTTTTCAGACGGGGCATAGGCTCGACCTCTTTCCGGGATTCTAAGCCATTCTATGCGGGAAAGGCGGACCTGTCAAGTATCCCGCTCTTGACAGGGCGGGCCGGCGCTGGTATACTGGGTAGCAATTGTGACATGTCAACATTGAGAGCGCCCCCTTTCGGAGCGCCCGCGGAGGAGAGAGAACTATGATCCTGATGCGAGACAGGCGGCCCGAGGGGCTGACGGTGGGCATCCCACAGGGGCTGCTCTATCACCGGTACAGCGTGCTCTGGTCCGCCTTTTTCAAGGGGCTGGGGATAACGCCGGTCTACAGCGGCCCCACCAGCCGGAAGGTGCTGGAGGAGGGCGCGGGGGTGGAGGTGGACGAGACCTGCCTGTCCGCCAAGATCTACATGGGCCACGTGAAGGCCCTCATCGGCAGGTGCGACTACATCTTCGTGCCCCGGGTGGACACCTTCGGCCATTTCCGGGATATGTGCGTCCGCTTCCAGGCCCTGTACGACCAGTGCCGGAACCTGTTCCGCTCCACCGGCCAGAAATTCCTGACCTATAACGTGGACGGCGAGTTCGGCATCACCGAGGAGATGGCCTTCCTGGAGCTGGGCCAGTCCCTGGGCTTTTCCAAGGGGGAGGTCAAAAAGGCCTATGCCGCCGCCAAAAAAGAGGAGCAGCGGGCCTGGCGGGAGAAGCTGAAAGCCCAGGAGCCCCTGCTCAAAGCCGGCGGGACGAAGATCCTGCTGTCCGGCCACAGCTACGTGCTGGATGACCCCTATGTGGGCAAGCCCATCACCGACTTTCTCCGCTCCATCGACGTGACCGCCATCCGGGCGGACGTGGTCAACCGGGAACTGGCCCTGAAAAAGAGCGTGGAGCTGTCCCCCACCTGCAAATGGGAGGTCAGCCGGGAGCTGCTGGGGGGCATCGCCCTCTACCGGGACCAGGTGGACGGGATCATCCTGGTCAGCGCCTTTCCCTGCGGGCCGGACGCCATGGTCAACGAGCTGCTCACCCGCAAGCTGAAGGACATCCCCCTGCTGAACCTGGTGCTGGACGCCCAGAGCGGCGCGGCGGGGGTGGAGACCCGGCTGGAGAGCTTTGTGGACATCATCCGACTGAAGAAGGGGGCGCTGTGAGATGCCGCTGAAACTGGAACGCATCAAAGAGGGGCAGAGGGTCATCCACGGGGCCTTCCCCCGGTACGCCGAGTACAACTGCGCCATGAAGTACATGGCGGAGCACGGCTTCCACAACGTGAAGTTCGTCATGCCGCCCCCCCTTACCAAACGGACGGAGGAGATCGGCGCCCGGTACAGCCCGGACTACGTCTGCACCCCCTTCAAGACCCTGCTGGGCAGCCTCATCGAGGCGCTGGAGGCCGGGGCGGACACCCTGGTGATGGTCCACGGCTACTGCCGCCTGGGGTATTATGGCGAGCTGATGGAGCAGATCCTGCGGGACCAGGGCTATGAGTTCGACTTCATCAACCTCAGCGAATACGACACCTGGAAGAAGCGGGACTGGCTGAAGGTGATCCGGCGCATCGACCCGAAGCTGAACATCCCGAAGTTCGTCCAGGCCGCCCGGGAGACCATCAGGATGATGGAGCACCTGGACGAGGTGACGTCGGACTACTACCAGATCTGCGGGTTCGACGCCACCGGCGGCGAGGTCAGGCGGGCCTACCGGCGGTTCCTGGCCGCCCTGTACACGGCGGACTCCGGGGAGGACATCGAGGGGGCCTACAAGCGGGTGAAGCAGGACTTCCAGACCATCCCCCTGAACAAGCCGGACCGGCCCCTGCAGGTGGGCATCCTGGGCGAGTTCTACACGGTGATGGACGCCTTCTCCAACCTGCATCTGGAGCAGAAGCTGGCCGACATGGGGGTGGAGGTCCACCGGTGGATGAACATGACCCACCATCTCCTCCACTACGGAGAGGTGAAGAACCTGGCCCCCAAGATCAGGGACCAGTGTGAGTACACCATGGGGCCCACCTCCACCGCCAACATCTGGTACGCCAAGGCCTGCGCGGAGCACGGGTACGACGGGCTCATCCACGTGAAGTCCGCCAACTGCACCCCGGAGATCGACATCATGCCGGTGCTCCAGAACATCAGCGCGGACTACAAGATCCCCACGCTGTACCTGACCTACGACTCCCAGACCAGCGACGTGGGGCTCATGACCCGGCTGGAGGCGTTCTACGATATGATCGAAACGAGAAAGAGGGCATTGTCTTGAAACAGGCGTATCTTGGCATCGACGTGGGGTCCATCTCCACCAAGGGCGTCATCATCGACGACGACAATAAGATCCTGAGCAGCGCGTATATCTGGACCGAGGGCGACCCCATCGGGGCCAGCAAGCGGCTGCTGTCCCTGCTGGAAAAGCAGTTCGACAAGAAAAACTACCGGATCGTGGCCACGGGGACCACCGGCTCCGCCCGGAAGCTGGTGGGGACCATCGTGGGGGCCACCATGGTGAAGAATGAGATCACCGCCCACGCGGTGGGCACAACCACCTTTTACCCGGAGGTCCGCACCATCCTGGAGATCGGCGGGCAGGACTCCAAGATCATCCTGGTGGAGAACGGGGTGGCGGTGGACTACGCCATGAACACCCTCTGCGCCGCCGGCACCGGGGCCTTTCTGTCCAGCCAGGCCAAGCGCCTGGGCATCGAGGTGGAGGAGATCGGCGAGTACGCCGCCCGGTCGGAGCACCCCACACAGATCGCCGCCCGGTGTACCGTGTTCGCCGAGTCCGACCTGGTCCACAAGCTCCAGATGGGCCATCCCCGGGAGGACGTCATCGCCGGGGTGTGCAACGCGGTGGTGGCCAACTACCTGAACAACGTGGGCAAGGGCAAGAAGATCCTCTCCCCGGTGGTGTTCCAGGGGGGCGTCAGCAAGAACTCCGGCGTGGTGGCCGCCTTTGAGAAGGCCCTGGGCTGCAAGGTGACGGTGGACGAGAACGGCCACCTGATGGGGGCCCTGGGGGCCGCCATCCTGGCCCGGAAGGGGAAGGGCCGCCGTCCCTTCGATTTCGCCGTGGAGGACACCGAGTTCCACGTGCGGGAGGCGGGCTGCGGACGCTGCCCCAACAACTGTGAGATCATCTGCGTCTATTCCGGCGACAAGCTCATCGACGCCTGGGGCAATCGCTGCGAAAGAGGTGCCGTACATTGATTTGACAAACACGCTCCGGGGTGCTATGATTTGCTCGGCTGTGCCCCACAAATCACGATTTAACGGAGATGTGTTCACATGACCTATGAAATGACTGTGGCGGGCGTGAAGCGCAACCTGCCCCTGTGCCCCCTGAACGACCACCTGATGATCGCGGCCTTCGTGATCTTCGGCGACGTGGAGCTCACCTGCGCCTGCGCCCGTGACCTGCTGAAGATCGCCCCCGAGTTCGACTACATGGTGGCCCCCGAGGCCAAGGCCATCCCCCTGGTCCACGAGATGGCCCGGCAGAGCGGCCGCAACGAGTACTTCCTGGTCCGCAAGAAGAAAAAGGCCTATATGGACGGCGTGTTCGAGGCGGTGGACCGCTCCATCACCACCGAGGGGGAGCAGAAGCTGTACATGGACGGCGCCGACGCCAAAAAGATGAAAGGCAAGCGCATCCTCATCCTGGACGACGTGATCTCCACCGGCGGGTCCCTGGCGGCGGTGGAGAACCTGGTGGAGCAGGCCGGCGGCATCGTGGCGGGCAAGATGGCCATCCTGGCCGAGGGCGGCGCCGCCGACCGGAAGGACATCCTGTTCCTGGAGCGGCTGCCCCTGTTCGACGGGCAGGGGAAGCCCATGTGAGCCGAAGCGGAGGAGGAGATCTGGTGAGACGGCTGCTGCCCTTTTCAAAGTGGCAGTATGATCTGTTGCTGTTCATCCCCGCGTTTTTCCTTGGCGCCTATTTCGATCTGACCAGCTTCCGCCTGGGCGACTCTCCTCTGGCCCGGTCGGAGCCGTTCCTGTTCTGCGCCCGGATCGCCGGAGGGCTGTTCCTGGGCGCGCTGGTGCTGGTCCTGGTGCGGGCGGCCCGGGATCTGCGGACCCCCCGTTCGGTGGAATGGCCTCAGCTGCTGGCGATCATAGCGATCCTCAACGGGGTCACCGCCCTCTCTATACCGCCACCACCCGCACCGTCTTCGTGTGGGACAATGCCGGCTACTGGACGGTGGCCCGGGACCTGTCCCGGCAGTGGCTGGGCCGCGCCCAGATCCGGGAGGTGCTCCAGAGCACCGTCCACATGGACTACAACTATCTGCTGGCCTTTCCCGTCTCGCTGGTGATGCGGGTGTTCGGCGGCAGCCGGACGGTGTTCATCTTTGCCGTCTCCAACCTCTACACCCTGCCCGGCCTCTGCGGACTGTGCGCTCTGGCCAGGGGCAGAAAGTGGGGCGGGCTGCTCCTGGCCGGATGTTTCCCCATGCTAATCTATCTCGGCCTGGTGGGCTTTGTGGATGTGGCCGCCTGTGCCCTGGCGATATGGGCGGCGGTCATCTACCTGGGGGACGGCCCCGCCGTCAGCCGCGGGATCGCGGCGGGGGCGCTGCTGGTGGGCACCTTCCTGCTCCGGCGGTACTTCTTCTTTTATGCCATGTCCTTCGGGGCGGCGGCCTTTTTGGTCAAGCTGCTGTTTGACCGAAAGCGCTGGGGGGATTTCCTGGCGCTGGCGGTCACCGGCGGGGTCTGCGCCGCTGCCCTCACGCCCAATTTCCTGCTGGAAAAGGTGCTGGGCACCAACTACCGGGACATCTATTCCGCCTATGCCCTGGGCCTGAAGAGCGACGTGAAGCTGTTTCTGCGCTATTTCGGCCTGCTGCTCCTGCTGGCCCTGCTGATCGGGGCGATTGGGGGGATCGTCCGGGGCGCGGACCGGCAGAGGATCGTCTTTGCCCTGGCCCAGCTGCTCCTGTGCTTTGCCGCCTTCGTCATGGTGCAGTCCCATGGGCAGCAGCATCTGCTGCTCTATCTGCCCTCCCTGGCGCTGCTGGCGGCGCGGATGCTGCCCGGTCAGGACGGCGCCTCCGCCCCCGCCTGGCGGAGACGGGCCGTGGCCGCCGTCTCCGCGGCGCTGTTTGGCTGGTGCCTGGTCCCCAAGGCGCAGCCCGCCTCGATCGACGCCATCCGTGGCGTGGATCTGGTGCCCTCCTTTGTGTTTTACGGCCCCCAACGTGCCGACATGGATCAGCTGATCGCCCTGGCGGACTATGTGGACTCCCTGTCCGAGGGCGGAGAGAAGACGGCCACGGTGCTGTCCTCGTCCCTGACGTTCAACGCGGAGACGCTGATCAACCTGCGGCCCTCCTGCGGCCTGGCGGCCCCGCCGGTGACCACCGTCATCCGCTCCCACGGCACCGTGGACAAGCGGGACGCCTTCAACTGGAACACGCTGACCTCCGACTATCTGATCCTGGGCGACCCGGTCCAGACCCATCTCGGGGAGGAGAACCAGCAGGTGATGGCCCTGTTCGCCCACGACGTGCTGGACGGGACCGGCCCGGGCAGCGCCTATGTCCCGCTGACGGAAAAGACGTTTACCCTGGAGAACGGCGCGGAGGTCCGGATCTACCGGCGCACACGGGATTTGACGGCGGAGGAATACCGCTCCATCTCGGACCGGCTGACGGCGCTGTACCCCGATTACGCGGATCAGTACGCCGTGCCTGACTGGGTCCGATAGACATGAAAAAGCAGAGCGGAGAGGACGGCTTCCTCTCCGCGCTGCTTTTTTCATACTGCCCGTTTTACGTCCCGCTGATGGTATACAGCGAATAGAAGTACCCCTTTTCGTCCATGAGGGCGTCGAACCCGCCCCGCTCGATGAGCCGCCCGTCCCGGAGGACGAAGATCTCGTCGTACTGCGCCAGCAGCGCCCGGTCCAGCCGATGGGTGACGATGAGCCGGGTGAGGCCGTCCAGATCCAGGATGGCCTGGGTGACGGCGAAGGCGGTCTCGTTGTCCAGAGAGGCGGTGGCCTCGTCCAGCAGCAGCACCGGGGTGCCCCGGAGCAGGGCCCGGGCGATGGACACCCGCTGCCGCTCCCCGCCGGACAGTCCCGCGCCGTTCTCGCCGCAGCGGTAGTCCGGCCCCCGCTCCGCCAGGAGAGGGGAGAGCCCCGCCCGGTCCGCGGCGCTGTCCACCGCCTCCGCCGGGAAGTCCCGGAACATGGTGATGTTCCGGCGGATGGTGTCGTCGAAGACGAACACGTTCTGCCCGATGAGGCTCTCCAGGTCGTAGAGGCTGTCGGGGTCGATGGTCCGCAGCTCCTTCCCGTCCACGGTGAGGCTGCCCGTGTACCCGTCGTGCCCGCCCATGAGCAGGTTCAGCAGGGTGCTCTTGCCCGAGCCGGAGGCCCCCACCAGCGCGTACTTTTTCCCCGCCTCCAGCCGGAGGGATACGTCCCGCAGCACCGGCTTATCCGGCTCGTAGCCGAAGGACACCCGGTCCAGGGCGATGGCGTCCGTGAGCCGGGGCTCCACGGCCTCCCCCGAGCGGGCGGCGTTCTCCTCCGCGATGCCGGCCAGCTTTTCGATGAGGCCACGGGCGGCTTTCCGGTCCGCCCAATACTGGGGGATGACCCGCACCGACGTGAGCAGATTGTTGGTCAGCTGGGTGAACACGATCACCGTCCCGGCGGTGACGTCCCCCCGGATGGCCAGAAAGGCCGACAGGAAGAACACGCCGAACTGCATCGACGCGCCCGCGTAGCCGCCGACGGTGTCCAGAAGCCCCGCCCACCAGCGGCGGCCGGCCTTGGCCCGCTCCAGCGCGTCGTTCTCCTTGGCGAATACCCGGCTGGTCTCCCCCTCGGCCTTGAAGCTCTTGATGACGGAGAAGCCCGCCAGCAGGTCCCGGAGCTTGCCCACGAATCCCTCGCCCCGGTCGCTGACGGCCTTCTCCCGCCGGGCCAGGCCCGGCCCCAGCAGCGCCGCCGCCCCGAAGGGCAGCAGACACATCGCCGCCGTCGCGCCGGTGAGGACGGGACTGTACCAGAGCAGCAGCGCCAGTGTGGCCGCGAACGCCACAGGCTGGATGACCAGATCGAACTGCTGGACCAGGTACTTTTCCTCCACCGTGCTGATGTCGTTGGTCAGCACCGAGAGATACCGGCCCGTGTTCTCCTTGGTGAAGGCGCTGATGGACTTCTCCGAGAGCTTTTGGAAGGCCAGCGCCTTGTACTGGGTCAGCGCCCGGCGGAGGAACGCCGCCCGGGCCCGGTGCCAGCACAGCTCCAGGACGACCATCGCCGGGACGAATACCAGCGCCCGCAGGGCGCTCTGCGCCAGCGGCTCCATCCGCCCCGCGGCGATGATGTCCAAGACCGTCCCCAGCAGCCAGGCCAGATACAGCGTCCCGGCCTGCGCCAGCGCGTACAGGGCCAGGGCCAGGAGAAAAAAGCCCCGGTTGCGCTCGTAGAAGGCTCGGATGTAGGGCCGGGCGGGGTCAGTTTTCTTCATCTCCAGCCGCCCCCTTTTCAAAGCATCTCTCCCGCATCAGGTTGCCCACCAGATTCATCCCGTTTTGGCTCTGCCACGCCCAGCGGGCAAAGGTCAAAAGGGGCACGACGCCGCTGAAATCGCTGAGAGCGTAGGTATCCAGCGGGCCGTCCGGCAGGGTGATCTGCTCCTTCACCAGCAGATGGGCCTGGGTCAGCGCCTCCAGAGCCTGTTCTGTCTCCGCCAGCGGCGCCCCTGTGCGCGGGGCGATGGCCGCCGCCGCGTAAAGGGACGGCCTGTTCCGGCAAAAGAACCGCAGCGCCTCCATGGCCCCCGGCATGGCCAGGGCGGCGAACAATGTGCGGTATTCGTCGTCGGTCAGAAAATACCGCTCATAGCCCTCCTCCGGCTCTGGGAACACCCCGAAGTAGGAGTAGTCCTCCGACCCTACGCCCAAAAGGTAGCCGCTGTCCGTCCCCACCATCGTGCGCAGCAGCGCCTTGCCATGACCGAACAGGCCCGGTGTCTCCATCTCCCCCTTCTCAGGGTAGGCGATCCACGGCGCGTCAAACAGAGGATCGCTGACGCCGTAGATGGCCGCCTCCCACAGCAGTCGGGCGATCCGGCTCAGCCGGTTCTTTTCCGGCAGGGACCGCAGCCACTGGATAAAGGTGTCGGACATATCCTGCACCTGGCCGCCCTCCCGGCCAAAGAGGGCGTCCACCGTCACCCCCAGCCGGTCCGCGATGGCGGGCAGCAGGGCCACGTCGGGCGCGCCGCCGTTTTCCCACTGGGACACCGCCTGGGTGCTCACCCCCACGGCCTCGCCCAGCTCCCGCTGGGTCAGGTCCCGCTGCTTTCTGAATTTCTGTATCTGACTGCCGATCAAACTGATCTCCATATCGTCGACCTCCCGTGTGATATGCGCCTGTACAAGCTATGCTTTCATTATAGGTCGTCCGTTGCTTGATTTCAATGGAGGCGGATTGGAGAAAAATCAAGCGCTGATTGAATCGTCAACCGCAAAAAGACGGCGGGGAGGCCCCGCCGCCTTTTCCAATGCGCCGCTTTACTCTTTTTTGCCCCTCCGCCTCCGCACCGCCTCGGTGAGGATGAACTCGATCTGGCCGTTGATGGAGCGGAAGTCCTCCTCCGCCCAGGCGGCGATCTCGCTCCAGAGGGTGGCGGACAGCCGCAGGGGGACCTGCTTTTTGGCTGTCTCCTTGGCCTTTAACTCCCGCTCCAGCGCCTCGATGCGCTCCAGCCGCGCCCGGAGGGCCTGCTCCCGTTCCTCGGGCGTCATCAGTAGATGCTCCCGGAGTTGACGATGGGCTGGGCATCCTTGTTGCCGCACAGCACCACCAGCAGGTTGGAGACCATGGCGGCCTTGCGCTCCTCGTCCAGGACCACCACCTCGTCCTCGCCCAGCCGGTCGATGGCCATCTTGACCATGCCCACGGCCCCGTCCACGATCTTCTGCCGGGCGGCGATGATGGCCACCGCCTGCTGGCGCTGGAGCATGGCCGCGGCGATCTCCTCGGCGTAGGCCAGGTGGGTGATGCGCACCTCCTCGATGGCAAGGCCGGCGTCTTTGACCCGCTTTTGCAGCTCCTCCCGCATGGAGTCGGCAATCTCGATGGCGGAGCTGCGCAGGGTCTTTTCCTTCACGCCGTCGTCGTCATCGTCGTCGTCGAACACGTCGTAGGGGTACAGCCGGGCGATGTTGCGGATGGTGGAGTCGGTTTGGATGTTCAAAAACTCCACATAGTTCTCCACGGCAAAGGCGGCCAGGGTGGGGTTCTCCACGTGCCAGATGACCACCGCCCCGATGATGATGGGGTTGCCCAGCACGTCGTTGACCTTCTGCCGGCGGTTGTCCAGCGTCTGGGTCTTGAGGGAGATGCCCTTGCCGCCGGGGACGGAGATCAGGGCGGCCTTGCCCTCCTCCTCCAGCTGCTTCGATTTGAGCTGGGCGGCCTTGAGGGCCTCATTGTAGGCGGGGGAGAAGGAGGAGACGAAGGGGTTTACATAATAGAATCCGCTCTCCTTCACTGTGCCGTAGTATTTGCCGAACAGGGTGAACACCCGGGCCTCGTTGGGCTTGACGATCTTCAGCCCGGCCAGCAGGATGGGGCAGACGACCCAGCCGAAGATGGCGCCGATGATGCCGAGAAGCGCTCCGGGCATATCCTTCCCGGTGCTCACGCTCACGGCGATGCCGGCGATGAACACCGCTGTGCCGCAGAGGATGCCCAGGATCAGCAGCAGCAGGGCCAGCCCGCCGGACTTGGGATGGAGCTCTTTTTCCACGATGTTGGTTTTCATAGGGAGGACCTCCTTGGATTGGCTTTTTATGATATCGAAATGATATCACTACAATATCGACTTGTCAAGCATTATTTTGAGCAGAGGTTCCCGGCGGCGTAAATGTGCCGATTGACAAGTTCCCGCATCAAAGCTATAATTTGAACAAAAGGACAGCGGCGAAGAAGGCCGCTGTGAACGCTCTGAACGGAAAGAGGGGCTTATCATGCTGGATAAAGAGGATCTGGAGGCCATTGCCCGATTGATCAAGGAGTCGGAGGACCGAATGGATGTCAAGCTGACCGAGAATAAGCGTGACATCATGCAGGGCGTTGCCGTCCTGATGGACGAGCGGTTCGATAAGAAGTTCGACTGAAAAAGGCACAGTGAGCGGCCCGCGGGCCGCAAAGGAGAGACGATCATTATGCCGAAAAAGATCACCGCCGCCATCTGCGGCATGGGGAACCGGGGCGCCGAGGCCTACGGCAACTACCACCGGCTGTTCCCGGAGGAGCTGGAGATCACCGCCGTGGCCGACCCCCGGCCCGACCGGCGGGCGTTGGGCTGGCAGCGGCTGGATGTGCCCCGCGAGCGCTGCTACGAGACGGCGGAGGAGCTGCTGGCCCAGCCGCGCCTTGCCGACGTGCTCATCATCACCACCCAGGACCGGGACCACGTGCGCCTGGCCCTGCCCGCCCTGGAGAAGGGGTATCATCTGCTGGTGGAGAAGCCCATCTCCCCCAGCCTGGAGGAGTGCGTCGCCCTGCGGGAGAAGGCCCACGCGTGTAACCGCACGGTGGTGGTGTGCCATGTGCTGCGCTACACCCAGTTCTACAGCAAACTAAAAGAGCTGCTGGACAGCGGGGCCATCGGGAAGCTGGAGTCCATCGCCGCCACCGAGAACGTGGGGTACTATCACTTCGCCCACAGCTTCGTCCGGGGCAACTGGCGGCGGTCCGACGAGACCAGCCCCCTGATCCTGGCCAAGACCTGCCACGACATGGACCTGCTCCGCTGGCTGGCGGACCGGCCCTGTCTGCGGGTGTCCAGCTTCGGCTCCCTGGACTGGTTCAAAGAGGAGAACGCCCCCGCGGGCAGCGCGGCCCGGTGCCTGGACTGCCCCGTCAAGGCGGATTGTCCCTACGACGCGGAGAAGATCTACATCACCCACAAGCCCGCCGGATACCGGCAGGGGGTGCGCGGCTGGCCGCTGACGGTGCTGTGCGTGGACCCCACCGAGGAGAAGCTGTACGAGGCCATGCGCACCGGCCCCTACGGCCGCTGCGTCTACCGCTGCGACAACGACGTGGCCGACCACCAGGTGGTGGATCTGGAGTTTGAGGGCGGCGTTACCGCCACCTTCTCCGTGTCCGCCTTCACCGAGCGGTGCTACCGCACCATCCGGCTCATGGGGACCATGGGGGAGATCGAGGGCAGCATGGAGGACCACAGGATCGTGGTGCGCCGGTTCGGCAGGCCTGAGGAGGTCGTCACCATCGACCCCAAGAAGGACAAGTTCGCCGGCCACGGCGGCGGCGACTCCCGGATGATGGAGCAGCTGTGCCGCATCGTGGCGGAGGGGGGCGGCGAGGCCCTCACCTCCATCGACGTGTCGGTGGAGAGCCACATCATGGCCCTGGCGGCGGAGGAGAGCCGCCTCCACGGCGGAAAGGCCGTGGAGCTGGCGGAGTTCGCGAAGTAAACAGATATGACGAAAGGGCGGCGCTCACCGAGCGCCGCCCTTGTAGTCTGTATTTATTGGCCGTCCTGTGCGGCGGTCTGCCGGGCGGGCTCGGCCTGTTCGCCGTTCAGGCAGCTCTGCCACCGCTGGGCGAAGAAGTCCCGCTGCCGGTTGTACATCTGCTCGATGTTCTTATCATAGCCCAGCACGACGCCGGGCAGGGCGGTCTGCATGGCGGACAGCAGGGTCTGGGCCTCCTGCTCGCTCATGGTCACGTCATATCGCTTCCCGTCCATCAGCCGCAGGACCACCGCGTGGGTCTTTCCCGTGACGATGAGGCCCCGGCGGTGGGTGGTGGTGCTCTGGTAGGCCCAGGCGATGTCCCAGGGCCGGAGCAGGACGCTGCGGGGCCCGTCGTTGAAGCAGACGAACTCCTTGCCCATCCGCACCTTGGAGACCGGCTCGGTGCTGTCGTAGAAAGCGGCGGCCTTTTCCGCCGTCAGATCAAAGCTGCCGCTGGCCTGGAGCATCTGGCGCACCTGCTTCTGATAGCCTCCGGCGGCGGCGTAGATCAGGGTGCCCGCGCCGATGCCCACCAGGAACAGGACGAACACCAGGACGATGACCAGCGCCGGTGTGTTTAGGCCGCCCACCCGGCCCATATCCAGGTAGAAGGGCAGCATGACGTCGGTCATATCCCTGTCGTTGTCCACCGCGTCGTAGTAGTAGCCCCGCTCCTCGTCGTCCATGGCCCGGATGGTGCCCCGCACGTGGAGGATGGGGACCTGGCTGGCGTCCAGCTCGTCATCCATGTAGGCGTCGCAGGCGTCCATCATGTCCTCCGCATCGTCCAGATCCTCCTGGTAGACCCGCAGGCCCATGAAATAAGTGTCCTCGTCAAAGTCGGTCAGGTAGTACCGGGAGGTGATGGTGCCGGTGGGGCGGTCGTTTTTGTACTGCTCCTCCTCGATGAACTCGCCGTAGAGGAAGTAGACGTCGTCCACCACATAGGCGCCCTCGGCGGTGTCGGGGGTGAGCTCGGTCAGCGTTTTGGGCGTCAGCAGGCTGAAGACGCGGTACGCCCCCGAGAGGATGAACATGGCGATGCCCAGCGCGATCAGGATCAGCGATATGGGCAGGAGCTTTTTGACGCTCTCTTTTTTCAAACGCGCAAGCCAATCCATAATGATCCCTCCTTGTTTGGGAAATCATACCACGGACGGCGGGCGAAGTCAAGGCGGTCCCGCGCGATTTGACAGCAGCGGACGGCGGGAAGATCCACGTCGGGGAAAGGCGTGAAAACGCGGGGGAGATCTCCCCTGCGAAGCGCTACGGGCCGTCCGGCCGGTACTCCAGAATGTCCCCCGGCTGGCAGTCCAGGGCCTTGCAGATGGCGTCCAGGGTGGAGAAGCGGATGGCGCTGACCTTGCCGGTCTTGATCTTGGACAGGTTCACGTTGGCGATGCCCACCCGCTCCGCCAGGGCGTTCAGGGACATCTTCCGGTCCGCCATGACCCGGTCCAGACGCAGGATAATGGCCATAAGCTCACCTCACAGGGTCTCGTCGGAGAGGGTCTGCAGCTCCTCGCCGTAGCGGAAGATATAGGAGAGCAGCAGCAGGACGGCAAACACCGCCAGGAAGGACAGGTCCAGCCGGTAGTTTATCGTGACGGAGGACACCTGTGCCATATCGAACAGGGCTATCACGTCCACCATGCGGAAGATCAGCTGGGTACACGCGTAGTCCACCGCCGAGGACACCCCGCCGCAGATCAGGGCGATGACCGACAGCCGCCGGAGATTTCTGGACACGGTCCGATCGAAAGGGCGGCCCGCCTTCATGGGCCGGAGGATGGACCGGAGGGCGGCCAGCACCGTCAGCGTCAGGGCGACCGCCGCGGCGGCCAGCACCGCCAGCAGCGCGATGTAGGGCCATTCCGGGACGCGGCCGGCCAGGCCGCCGTTCAACATCAGGGACACATAGCCCAGATCCAGGCCGGTCATCCCGAAGAACATCACCGAGGGGCCGTCGGCGCCGCCGATGACTCCCTGGGTGCCGGAGAGGGACAGCGGGACGAGGACGACGGCCACGGCGGCCAAGACCGCGCCGGCGACGCACAGCCAGAACAGGACCCGGACGATCACATCCAGGGCGTTCGCGATTTTTTTGAGTTTTTCCATAGAGACAGCCTCCTTTGTGTTGAGGCCAGCATAACAGAGAAATAGATGTTTGTCAACTATTATTTAATGACAAACATTAAATAATTGATCCACGATACAAAAAGAGGGCCGCCCGAGCGGGCGGCCCTCCGTGCTGCTATTGTATGTCGATGACGCTCAGTACCCCATCCCGGACGGAGAACTTGACCTCCATCCCGGCGAACCCGAACCCGTAGACCCGCTCCGGGTCGTCCTGATAGGAGGGCCGGGGGTCCAGGGCCAGCACGTGGACCAGCGCCTCCCGGCGGTCCTCCGGGACCTTTAAGATCAGCTCGTCCGGGACGGACACCGCCAGCCGTTCCTCCGGGGCCTCCGCCGCGAAGCCGCCCACGGCCTCGGGCCGGCAGTCGGCGTAGGGGAGGTAGGGCTTCACGTCATAGATGGGGGTGCCGTCCATGAGATCCGCCCCTGCCACATGGAGGATAGGTCCCTCCGGGCCGTCCAGTTCCACCCCCAGCAGCCTCACGCAGGACAGGCCGATGGGGTTGGGCCGGAAGGGGGACCGGGTGGCGAACACCCCCAGCCGGGTATTCCCGCCCAGCCGGGGAGGGCGCACCGTGGGGGACCAGTTCTCCCGCTTGGCCTGGGAGAACTCCCAGATCAGCCACAGGTGGGAGAACCCGTCGATGCCGCGAAAGGCGTCGGCCACCCGGTACTCCGGCTCGAACACGACGGACGCCCGCAGTTCCTCCACCAGCCCCGCCTGCCGGGGCACGCCGAACTTGGAGGAGAACTCGGTGCGGATGTGGGCGATGGGCTTCATGGGCGGGGCCTCCTTTTCCGAAAAAAACAGGGCGGGAGAGGCTCCCGCCCTGTCCTGCGTCTATTTTACTCCTCGCCGGGGAGGAAAGCAACCACGTCGTTGGGCTGACGGCCCAAAATACCGCATAGCCGCTCCATAGTGGTGAAGATGTTCATAATACCTCATATGTCATTAAAACGCTTGACAACGTAAACTAAAATGGTTATAATAAGGCTACGCTTATAAGGGGGCGATCTCATGGCCACTACTCCGACCCAGGTCCGCATCGACGCGGATATCAAAACCCAGGCGAACGCGCTCTTTGACAGCCTCGGCCTGGATATGTCTTCGGCCGTCAATCTGTTTCTTCATCAGTGTGTCCTTCGCGGCGGACTGCCGTTCGCGGTAGAGATTCCGCAGTACAGCGAGCGGACCCTGAACGCAATGGCGGAGGCAAGGCGTATCTCCCGCGATCCCAATGTGAAGGGCTACGACAGCATGGAAGAACTGAGGGCGGCGCTGGAGGACTGATACAATGTACAGGGTCAAATTCACCGCGACCTATAAGAGAAGCTATAAGCTGATGAAAAAACGCGGGCTGGACCTCACAGCACTGGACGAGGTAGTCGATCTGCTGCGTCAGGGCAGGCAGCTTGATGAAAGATACCGCGATCACAGTCTTTCAGGCAATTATATTGGGTTTCGGGAGTGTCACATCAAACCGGATTGGCTGCTCGTATACCTGATTGAGAACGACATTTTGACCCTGACCTTGGTGGATACCGGAACGCATTCTGATATTTTTCGAAAATGATCCGTTTCCCGCTATTAAAAAACGGCTGAGGCAGATGCCCCAGCCGTTTCTTGTTTTACTCCTCGTCGGGGAGGAAAGCAACCACGTCGTTGATTTGACAATCAAGAGCCTTGCACAGCTTTTCCAGTGTATAGAGAGTAATGCTTTTTCCTCTTTTGAGGTTTGTTATCGTATATGGGCTGAAATTGTGCTTGTATATCAAGGCATAGGTGGTTACGCCTTTTTTCTTCATTGTGTCCCACAGTGGCTGATAGCTAATCATTTTGCATCGCCTCTTTTTCTATTATTGTTGAAAAAAAGAGGCTTGCATATAAACAAAAATTTGTCTATAATAAGAGACAGGAAACCGAATCGGTTATTTGATTCAGGTTTAATTCAAATTTTGGAGGTACAACGGATGAAGAGAATGTTAGCACTTATGTTGGCGGTCATCTTGGCATTGTCTGTGACTGCCTGTGGCGGGAGCGCGAACGTTGCCCCCAGTCAACCCAGCACAGATGTGCAGGACACGCCACCAATTAGCGACTCACCCACAGTGGAACCTTCCGCAGTCCAACCGGAACCGGAGCCTGAAATCTACACCTTTGGCGATTCCATTACCTCACCCTCCGGGCTATTTGTCTTTACTCCGTCATTTGACGGCTTTGCCGACGCAGTAGCGAACTTTCCTGACGAGAATTATATGCGGCCAAATGGTCAAGGCGTTGATGAAGATAACAATCCCTATGTGGCAGACGAAGGCAAGGTCATGATGTATTATTCTGCCAAATTAGAATATGTTGGAGATTCAAAGGAAAATGAGACATTCGATTTCACCTTTAAGGTGGATTTCGACGATGGATATGTCTTTGACGGCGGTCACAATGGAGTGCGCTACTCAAAAGACGAGCAGGAATGGGGTACAAGTTCCTCGGTTGTGTTCGAACCATTGAACAGTGATACTACTCGCTATACCAGGTTTTGCATAGAGGTTCCTAACGCACTTGAGACTGATTTTGAAAAACAAACGTTGACCGTTTTTACTATTGAAGGAGAAGATTTTACTTTTATTGTTGATACAAAAGCTGCCGCTGAAGCTAAAGCCGAGCGCGAAGCTGCGGAGGAGGCTGAAAGGATTGAGAAGATGACGGAGGTCGACAAGGATTTGTCTGATGAGATAAAGAAGACACTCCAGGGCACTTGGAGTTGGAGTATCTACGGTTACGCAGGGACCAGCATGTACACGACTTCACACGATCTGACCTTTGATGGCGATACCGTTTCGATTAAGACGCATAATACGTTACTTAACACCACGCTGAGTAATAAGGGCACCTATTATGTGGCAAACGCCTATATTGTCCTTAATTTCGAGGATGGAGCGCAGGCGTGCATGCCATATACATTTGAGAACGGTGAGTTGTCTATGTCACAAGATTTTGAGGGTGCGTTTTATATTGCATAAAGCAGCGGAACTCCGCTATAAGGGATGAATTGTGAAATCCCTTTCCACAAAAAACGGCTGAGGCACCTGCCTCGGCCGTTTTTGTGTCTATGATCGGATCAGAAGTACCGCTTCAGCAGACCCTCCAGAACCCTGCCGTGGCGGTGAATATCTATAAAGTGTTCTGTGTGTCACTAAATTGCTTGACAACGTAAACTAAAACGGTTATAATAAGGCTACACTTATAAGGGAGGCGATTTCATGGCTACTACTCCGACACAGGTCCGTATCGACGCGGATATCAAAACCCAGGCGAACGCGCTCTTTGACAGCCTTGGTCTGGATATGTCGTCGGCGGTCAATCTGTTTCTTCACCAGTGTGTCCTTCGCGGCGGGCTGCCGTTTGCGGTGGAGGTTCCGCAGTACAGCGAGAGGACCCTGAGCGCGATGGCGGAGGCGAGGCGTATCTCCCGCGACCCTGACGTGAAGGGGTACACCAGCATGGAAGAACTGAAGGCGGCGCTGGAGGACTGATGTACAGAATCAAATTCACTGCGGCTTATAAGAGAAGCTATAAGCTGATGAAAAAGCGCGGGCTGGACCTCACAGCGCTGGACGAGGTAGTCGATCTGCTGCGTCAGGGCAGGCAGCTCGATGAAAAGTACCGCGACCATGGACTTTCAGGCAGTTTTGTCGGATTTCGGGAATGTCATATCAAACCGGATTGGCTTCTCGTCTATCTGATTGAGAACGACATTTTGACTTTGACCCTGGTGGATACCGGCACGCATTCCGATATTTTTCGGAAATGACCCGTTTCCGTTCTTTTTGCGCATAAAAACGGCTGAGGCACCTGCCCCGGCCGTTTTTAAATTCCCTCTTGACACCTCGAAACAAGAGGTATATAATACCTCTCAAAAGGAGGCATTGCTATGCGGGTGGACAAGGAGCTCTCCAAGGGGAGCCACGAGTTGATCATCTTAAAGCTGCTCAGCCGGGAGGACATGTACGGCTATCAGATCGTCCAGCAGATGGCCCTGCTGTCGGACGACGCATTCAGCATGAGCCAGGGCAGCCTGTATCCCTTCCTCCACCGGCTGGAGGACGCCGGCCTGCTGTCGTCCTACACCGTGCCGGAGAACGGCCGGGAGCGGGTGTTCTATCATCTGACCGGCGCGGGGCGGAAGGCCCTGGCGGACAAGGAGGACAGCTGGAAGCGGTATGTGCGGGCCATGGAGGGCATTTTGAAGGGGGGAGAACCGTGCTGAACCGGACGAACGACTTTTTGGAGCGGTGCCTCTCCAACATCCCGGAGGGGCGGTACGTGCGCCGCCTGCGCAAGGAGCTGGAGGGCCACCTGGCGGCCCTGGAGGCCGACCTGACGGCGGCGGGATACCCCCCGGAGGAGGCCCGAGCCGAGGCCGTCCGCCGGATGGGGGACCCGGCGGCCTTGAACCGGGACTATCTGGCCGCGTGGCAGAACTCCCTGCCGGCACAATGGGAGTACCGGCTGAAAACGTGGGTCTGGAACTATTTTGTGGTCATGTTTGGGGCGCAGCTCTTTGTCATGCTGGCGATGGGCTGGGCGTGTATGATCGCGGACTGGTTCCTCGGGTATAACCAGAACCCGCTGGCCAGGCTGATGGAGGAAAGCGTGTTCGTTCGCTATACCCTTCCCCTCGCCGCCGCTCTGCTGGCGGGGGCCTGTTATCTGCGGGAGAAATTCAAAATCACCCGCCATCCCACCTGGCAGGTCGGCGCGGGGCTGACCCTCTACTGGGCGTCTGACGCCGCGCTCCGGGTGTGGCTGGAGGCATACAGCCATCAGTCCGTCAATTATCAGAGGACGTTTTGGGAGCAGATCGAGCTCTGGTCGTCCTATCCTGAGATCGCGGTGAACGCTTTTCTCGCGTTCGCGCTCTGCGTTTCGCTGGGCGCGGTGTTTGGGCATTTATCTGCGGCAAAGGCTTTTACAAAGGAGGAAAAAATATGCTGAGCTGGGCGAACGACTTTCTGGAGCGGTGCCTCTCCAACATCCCGGAGGGGCGGTACGCGCGCCGCCTGCGGAAGGAGCTGGAGGGCCACCTGGCGGCCCTGGAGGCCGACCTGACGGCGGCGGGATACCCCCCGGAGGAGGCCCGAGCCGAGGCCGTCCGCCGGATGGGGGACCCGGCGGCGCTGAACCGGGAGTATCTGGCCCAGTGGCGGCGGAGCCTGGAAGGGCGGCTGTACGGGCTTGGCCGGGGCGCCGGGGATATTCTGATCTGCCTCGCGGGCAGCGCGGTCTCCTGGCTGTGCGGTGTCGCGCTCACTCTGGCGATGTCGGCGGCGAACGATTCCACGGTCGTCAGCAGCACAGCGCGGGCCGCCCGGTGCCTTATCATGGTGTACCTGGTCGCCTATCTTGTGGACGCCGTCTTCCTGCGGGCGGCGTTCCGCGGCAGGCCCGGAAAGCGGCTCCGGGTCACGGCGGGGCTGCTGCTGACGTGGGCGGTGGAGAAGATCTATGAATTTTCGATGTTCCAGATCCCCGCCGCCCTGCTGCCGGGGGTGCTCTTCCTGCTCGTCCGGACGGAATTTCCGGTCGGGCTCTTTATCGGCCTGCCCAATCTGCTGGGGACGCTGGCCGCCTGCTTCCTGCTGGGCCGGCTGTTCGGCGGGGGCGAGGGGGAGAGGCACCGTCAGGCGGCGTGACCCCCGGAGAGAACGAAAAACCGGCGTCC
The DNA here is from genome assembly GCA_947629955.1 of uncultured Oscillospiraceae bacterium. GTDB lineage: Bacteria > Bacillota > Clostridia > Oscillospirales > Oscillospiraceae > Enterenecus. The sequence goes on along the minus strand of CANRFT010000031.1, from coordinate 5,866 downwards.
TGAAAAGGACGCCGATTTTTTGGCGTGCATGGGTGTCGTTTCGCGGCGTAAGATTTGAAAACGTGTAGTTTTTCAAATTATTTTGTCGGCGGGGTTTTGCGCTCAGAAAATACTTGATTTTTCCGGTTTTAATTGTTATACTGAATTTTGTAAAAGTCCTCAGGGATTTTATAAAATTACACTTTATCAAAAAAGGAGGAAACTACATGAAAAAAGTTCTCAGCGTGCTGCTTGCTCTTGCGCTCCTTCCGTGCCTGTTCACGGTGGCCCTGGCCGACACGGACGCCGTGGAGCTGGAGCTGAGAGCCGACGACGGCTCCGTGGCAACGGCGGTCTTCCCGAACGCCTACCTCAAGGAGGGCGTCTTGAACATCGACGGGGAGAATCGGGAGGTCACCGCCGTCATCATCGATGATACCGACACGATCACGGTGGACAAGGCCGTCACCGGGGCGGGATATCTGGGCAGCGAAGAGTTCACTTCCGCCGGCCTGCCCGTTTTTGAACGCTATGACGCCATCTCCACCGCCGCGGGCGAGCACCTTCTGGCTTCGTTCGTGGATGGCCAGCCCAACACCGACAGCCCGCTCTATGCCTATTCCTTCTACAGCGAGGATTGGGGCATGGATGCCGTCATGATGTACGACCTCATCACCTACACGGCGGCCGACGGCGGCACGGTCTATGTCACATACGCGCAAGCCCTGGATCTGCTCCCGTTCCCGAGCGATGTGGGGCTGGAGCTGCGGGCCGACGACGGCTCCGTGGCAACGGCGGTCTTCCCGAACGCCTACTTCAAGAAGGGCGTCTTGAATATCGACGGGGAGGACCGGGAGGTCGCCGCCGTCATCGTCGATGATACCGACATGATCTCGGTGGACAAGGCTGTCACCGGGGCGGGATATCTGGCCAGTGACGTCACCCCCTCCGGCGCGTTTGTTCTTCAATCTGAGGGGACCCCCGTGAAGGTCGCCGCAGGCGAGCACGACCTGGCTGCGTTCATAGATGGCGAGACCAACACCGACAGTCCATTCTTTGCCTATACCTACTATAGTGAGGAGTGGGGCGCGGATGCCGTCATGATGTACGACCTCCTCACCTTCACCGCCGCCGACGGCAGCACGGTCTATGTCACGTACGCGCAAGCCATGGGTTCGCAGCCGGCCGCGGACGATGTGGAGCTGGAGCTGAAGGCCGACGACGGCTCCGTGGCGACGGCAGTCTTCCCGAACGCCTACCTCAAGGAGGGCGTCGTGAACATTGACGGGGAGGATCGGGAGGTCACCGCCGTCATCGTCGATGACTGTGATTCCCTCACGGTGGACAAGGCCGTCACTGGGGCGGGATATCTGGCCTGTGATGTCACCCCCTCCGGCGTGTTTGTTCTTCAACCCGAGGAGACCCCCGTGAAGGTCGCCGCAGGTGAGCATATCCTGGCTGCGTTCATAGATGGCGAGACCAACACCGACAGCCCGTTCTTTGCCTATACCTACTATAGTGAGGAGTGGGGCGCGGATGCCGTCATGATGTACGACCTCATCACCTTCACCGCGGCCGACGGCAGCACGGTCTATGTCACGTACACGCAAGCCATGGGTTCGGCGCCTGTGCCTGACGAGCCCGACTTCCCCGACGTGCCCGCCGACGAATGGTACGCCGACGCGGTGAAGTATGTGGCGGATAACGGCCTGATGAAGGGCGACGAAAACGGCAATTTCAATCCCGACAGGGACATCACCCGGGGCGAGGTGGTCACCATGCTGGCCCGCCGGGACGGCGTGGACACCGACGGCGGCGCCAACTGGTTCGACAAGGGCATGGAGTGGTCGGTGGGGGCCGGCGTGTCCGACGGCACCAACCCCACGGTCACTATCACCCGGGAGCAGTTCGCGACGATGCTGTACCGGCTGGAGGGCAGGCCCGCCGTGGACGAGTCCGTTCTGGACAGCTATCCCGACGCCTCCGACATCCACACCTGGACCGATGTGCCCGAGGCCATGGCCTGGGCGGTGGAGACCGGCCTTATCGGCGGCACCGACAAAGGTCTGCTGGATCCCCAGGGTCCCGCCAACCGTGCGCAGGCCGCCGCCCTTATGCAGCGCTGGTGTGAGCCCGACAACTGAACAAACGCGTATGCGCGAAAGAGCCGCCTGTCACTGACAGGCGGCTCTTTTATGTCCTCAGCTGAACAGCTCCACCGCCGTGCGGGCATAGAGCCGGGCGGCGGTGATGGCCTCCTGGAGGGTGTTGCCGTGGGTGCCGATCTCCACCAGGAGCATCCCGGTGGACATATGCTGGTTGAACCGGGTGGGCCGCAGCACCAGGGGCCGGGCCAGGGAGGCCCACTTGTCGGTGAGCCCTTTCTGGATGGCCAGCGCCAGGGACAGATTCACCCGCCAGTTGGGGTGGACCTGCCCGTTGTAGTCGGTGCCCATGACCATCATCACCTGAGCGCAGTTGTCCAGGGTGCCCGCCGCCGTCTTGTAGATGGTGCCGTCGGTGGCCACCAGGGCGTCCCGGTGGACGTCGATGATGAGGGCCAGGGAGGGATACTGCTCCAGCCAGTTGGCGACCCCCTCGGCGGAGCGGATGTAGGCGTCGTTATAGTTGGGGTAGTCGTACAGGGTCTCGTCGTGGATGACCTCGAACCCCGCCGTCTCGAACACCTGGGCCATCTCCCGGCCCACCCGGACCATGTTGTAGTTGACGTCCAGGGTGCGGTGGTCGCCGCTGGGCTCGTAGACGTCGTCCCCGTCCGGGTGGTAGGCCTCGGTGGCGTGGGAGTGATAGATCAGGATCTGGGGGCCCTCCCCTTTGGTCAGATGGGGGGCGTTGTCCAGCAGGGGCTGGAGGTCCAGGGTATAGCCGGTGCGGTTGTAGACGGACACGTTCCCCACGGTGACGTACTTGGCCGACGTGCCCGCCTTCAGGGTCCTGGAGATGACCCCGTCCGGCGGGGAGGAGTCGGCGGGGGGCAGGGGGTCGTCGTCCTCGTCGTTGACCTCCGGCGGAACGGTGGGGGAGGGGGAGGGCTCCGCCGTGGGCGCGGGGGAGGGGGAGGGAGACGGCGGCGGGTCGGGCGGCGTCCCGCTCAGCAGGGAGGACTGGGCCAGCACCAGTTTGTCCAGCGGGGAGAGGCCGCCCTCCGACCGTGGGGTCCCCAGCTCCGCCGCCAGCAGGGAGGTGGCCACCTCCGCGTCGCCCGCCAGGGCGGCCAGCTCCTCCAGGGCGGCGGCGGGGTCGCCGGTGAGCCACACCAGCCACAGGGCCATTGCCGCCAGGAACGCCGCCGCCCCCCGGCGGAGGGCCCGCCGGAGGGGGTGGGTTGTCCGGTTTTTTTTCATTTGCGATTCACCTCTCTCCACCCTATGCGGGGGAGGGGCAAAACAGAACCGCCGCCGGGGACCGCGGCGGCTTCGCGGATCAGTCCGGATGGCCCACCAGGGGCTGCCCGTCGGCGCCCAGCAGCGGGGTGAGGCCGCCGGCGTAGCCGCTCTGGACGAACAGGTAGAGCGCGCCGGTGAAGGTGTCCCGCAGGATGATGGTCGAGGCGGACATGACGGAGCTCTCCTGATGGATGACCTCGAAACGCTTCTCACTTTTGCTCATAGTGATCCTCCTTATACAACAGTTTTTTCATATCATCGGGCAGAGGGGACGCAAAGGCCAGCCGCTCCCCGGTGACGGGGTGGGCCAGCTCCAGCCGGCAGGAGTGGAGGGCGGGCCGGGCGATCAGGGACTTGTCCTCCGTGCCGTAGAGGAAGTCCCCCGTCAGCGGGCAGCCGAGGTATGCCATGTGGACCCTGATCTGGTGGGTCCGGCCGGTGTCCAGTTCCAATTCTACCAGAGAGCGGGGGCCGCTGTCCAGCACTTTGTACCGGGTCCGGGCGGGGAGACCGTCGGGCCGGACGGTCCGGGCCACCAGAGAGCCCTCCGTCATACCGATGGGGGCGTCGATGGCGCCCTCGGACGGCTCGGGGCAGCCGTCGCACACCGCCAGGTAGACCCGGCGGAAATCCCCGGTGTGGAGCTGGTTTTTCAGCCGCTCCTGGGCGTGGGGGTGCTTGGCCACCACCAGCAGCCCGGAGGTCCCCTTGTCCAGCCGATGGACCGGGTGGAAGTCGGACTCATCCCCGGTCTGGTCGTAGTGGTGGAGCAGGAAATTGCCCAGGGTGTCGTCGAAGTGGCCGTGGCCGGGGTGGACCAGCACGCCGGGGGCCTTGTTCAGCACCACCATGTCGCCGTCCTCATACACGATGTCCAGGGGACCGTCCGCGGGGACCACCCCGGAGGTCCGCTCCGGCACCGTCAGCCGGACGGAGAGGGTCTGCCCCTCCCGCACCCGGGCCCGGACGGTGACCCGCGCCCCGTCCAAAGTGATGCCGTCCTCCAGCCACTTCACCCGTCGGAGGACGGTGCCCGACAGGCCAAGCGTCCTGCGGAGGAGAAAGTCCACCTCCCGGCCGGCCAGGTCGGGCGTGACGGGGAGGGTGAGATACCGGGCGCTCACAGCTTTCTGGACAGGTACATCCGGGCGAACGAGAAGGACAGGCCGTAGCACAGCATCAGGCTGAACAGGACCTTGAAGGCGGGCAGGGGCGCGGCCACCGCCCAGAACAGCAGGGCCGCGGTCACGAAAAAGGTGAACAGCCCGGCGAACTGGGCGGCGGTGCGGGTGATGTGGAGCTCCCGCTCGTCGGTGTCCTCGATCTGGGCCTTTTTACGGGCGGTGGGATGGGTCAGCAGCCAGCCGGTGCGGGCCAGCAGGATCACCGCCCCAAGGGTGACGCCGGTGGCCGCCCCCAAGTAGAAGCCCCGGGCGTGGTCGTCCAGGCTGCTGCCGGGGACCACCAGGAACCAGCAGGCGAAACCCACCAGCCCCACCAGCAGAAAGGCGGCGCCCAGCCACAGGCGGAGGCGGAGGGACTTGTTGTAGTCGGGGCCGCAGAACAGAGTTTTGATCAACATGGTCTTTTCTCCTCACATCTCGCGGGCCACGCGGCCCAGATTGATCAGGTAAAATACGCAGTGCAGGACGATGGTAACGGTGACAAGGGCGAAAAAGGGGCCGCGTTCCAGGATCAGGGTCAGGAAAAACAGCCCCCACAGGAGGTACAGAGTCCAGTACCAGCTTTTCAGGGCGGCCCTGTCCCGGATGGCGGCGTTGCGCTCGTCCCGCTCGCCCCGCTCCAGTTCCCGGCGCTCCTCCGGGGTCATGCGGCTCTCGATACGGTCGCCGATCAGGGCAGTGACGCAGATGCCCAGCAGCGCGCCCCCCAGGCCGAACAGGGCTCCGCCCGCGGCGTCGGAGATCCGGCCGTCCAGGAAAAACGCGGCCAGCCCGAGCCCCACAGCCAGGACCAGGCCCAGCGCGGCGAAAATCGTTTTCTTCTTCATGTGCGCTCCTCCTCAAACAGAAATACGTCCTCGATGGTCAGGCCGAAGTAGGCCGCGATGCGGTGGGCCAGCAGGAGGGAGGCGTTGTACCGCCCGTTCTCCAGGGAGATGATGGTCTGCCGGGTCACGTCCACCGCGTCGGCCAGCTCGGCCTGGGAGATGCGCCGCTCCTTCCGCAGAGCGGCGATGCGATTTTCCATAGGACCCCTCCTCTCAGAAAAGTAAAGCTCGCTTTACGTTTGGAGTATAGCACGCTTTACTTTTGATGTCAAGGACATTTTACATTTTTTCATAAAAAACTCCCCCGCCAGCAGCGGGGGAGTTTGGCGATATGCGGTTGTGGGGGAGTTTCTCAGCAAACACCCTGAGCCAGCATGGCCTCGGCGACCTTCAGGAAGCCGGCGATGTTGGCGCCCGCCATGATGTTGCCCTTCATGCCGTACTTCTCGGCGGCGGAGGCGCAGGCGGC
>CANRFT010000030.1 GCA_947629955.1 uncultured Oscillospiraceae bacterium | reverse complement strand
AGCTGGGCGATCTTGGCCTGCTCCTTCTCGTACTGGCGGAGGCGCTCCTGATACCGCCGCTCCTTCTCCTCCACGAAGAAGGAGTAGTTGCCGGAGTACAGCTCCGCCTTGCCGTCCACGATCTCGGCCACCCGGCGTACCACCCGGTCCAGGAACCACCGGTCATGGGAGATGGCGATGACGGTGCCCTTGAACCGGTCCAGGTAGCTCTCCAGCCACTCGGTGGCGTTCAGATCCAGGTGGTTGGTGGGCTCGTCCAGCAGGAGGATGTCGGTGTCCTCCAAAATGAGCCGCGCCAGGTTGATGCGGGTCTTCTCCCCGCCGGACAGGTCGGCAAACTGACGCTCCCGCATATCCGCGTCGATGGCCAGGCCGTTGCAGACCTTGTTGAGGCGGGTCTCGGTATCGTAGCCGCCCCCCGCCTCAAAGGCGGCGGTGAGCCTGTCATACCGGGCCATCACCTCGGGGGAGGCCCCCTCCCCCATCCGGGCGGCCAGTTCGCTCAACTCCCCCTCCATGGCGTGGAGGCGCTCAAAGGCGGTGTCCAGCACGTCCCGGACGGTGTAGCCCTCGGGGTACACGGGGATCTGGGAGATGAGCCCCAGCCGCTTCCCCGGCGCGACGGACACCGTCCCCTCGTCCTCGCTGACCTGGCCGGTGAGGATGCGGAACACGGTGGTCTTGCCGGCGCCGTTCTTGCCCAGCAGTCCCACCCGCTCCCCCTCCTCCACCTGGAGAGAAAAGCCGTCCAGTATTCGCTTGCCCACCTCGAACTCCTTGACGAGGCCGGTCAGTTGGATGTCGATCATGTGTGCTCCTTATATCCGGCCGCCGCCGGATGTGCTCTGTCGGTCAATCGGGAATGTTGGCCTGCAAAAACTCCACCACCCGCTCGAAGGCCATGGAGCGGGACGCCTTCACCAGGATGGTGACCCCGGCCCGGACCTCCCGCAGCAGGGCGGGCTCGGCCTCCTCCAGCGTGGGGAAATACGCGGCCTGCTCCAACCCGGCGGCCCTGGCCCCCTCCGCCATGAATCGGGCCAGGTCTCCGATGGCGATGAGCCGGTCGCACCCGGCCTGGGCGAAGAACTCACCCACCGCCCGGTGGAAGTTCTCGCTGTTGGGGCCCAGTTCCTTCATGTCGCCCACCACGGCCACCTTGCGCCGGTGGGCGGCGCCCCCCAGCACCGCCGCGGCAGCCCGCATGGACTGGGGGTTGGCGTTGTAGCAGTCGTTGAGGATGATCACGTCTCCGGGGCAGCGGAGGATGTTCATGCGCATCTTGGTGGGCAGGAACGCGCCGATGCCCCTGGCGATCTCGTCGGGGCCCATGCCCAGCTCCTCCCCCGCCGCCGCGGCGATGAGGGTGGGATAGATCATGTGCTCCCCCAGGGCGGGGATGTCCGCCTGGAACTGGCTGCGGGGGGTGCGCACCCCGCAGCGGATGGAGGCCGCCCCGGTCTCGATGCCGAAGGCGGTGTAGTCCAGGCCCTCCCCCTTCCCCACGAACAGGGTCTTTTGGGGCACCTTGCCCCGGAGGGTGCTGAGCCACTCGTCGTCCCCGTTGAGGATGAGGACGCCCTCCGGCTTCAGATGGGGCAGCACCTCGCACTTGGCCTTGAAGATGTTCTCCCGGCTGCCCAGGTTTTCGATGTGGGCGTCGCCAACGACGGTGATCACCGCCATGTCCGGCTCCACCAGGGCGGCCAGGCGGTCGATCTCCCCGGCGTGGTCCATGCCCATCTCCACCACGCAGACCTGATGGCGGCGCTCCAGCTTCAGCAGGGTCAGGGGGACCCCCACGTCGTTGTTGTAATTGCCCTCCGTCTTGTGGACACGGTACCGGGCCCCCAGCACGGCGGCGATCATGTCCTTGGCGGTGGTCTTTCCCACCGAGCCGGTGACGGCGATGAAGGGGATGTCAAAGGTCAGCCGGTAGTACCGGGCCAGATCCCGCAGGGCCTGCTGGGTGGAGCGCACCTTGATGTAGAACTTCCCCGGCAGATAGCTGTCCCGCTCCCGGGCGAGGAGGCAGCCCGCCGCGCCGCCCTCCAGGGCGGAGTTGATGAAGGCGTGGCCGTCGAACCGCTCCCCGGTCAGCGGGATGAACAGACAGCCCTCCGGGGTGTTCCGGCTGTCGGTGGTGACGGAATCCACCGCCGCGTCCAGATCGTCAAAGCTCCCCAGCAGGACGCCGTCCACGGCCTCCAACAGCTGGCGTACCGTCAGTTTTTCCATGGTCTCTCTCCCCCTGTGACCTCAGCGCCCCGCCTTGCGGGCGGCCAGGGACGCGTTGATGATGCGCTCGCACAGCTCGCCGTAGCCGATGCCCACCGCCGCCGCCTCCTGGGGCACCAGGCTGGTAGGGGTCATGCCGGGCAGGGTGTTGATCTCCAAAAACCAGGCGGTGCCGTCCTCGGTGACGATGAAGTCCGCCCGGGAGTACACGCTGAGGCCCAGGGCCCGGAACACCGTCTCGGTGGCCTTGGCCAGCTTCTCCTCCCACTCCGCCGGGATGGGTGCGGGGCAGATCTCCTCCGCCGCCCCGGGCTGGTACTTGTTGGCGTAGTCGTAGAAGCCGACTTTCGGGATGATCTCGATGGAGGGCAGGGCTTTGTCCTCCAGGATGCCCACCTGGATCTCCCGGCCGGCGATGTACTCCTCGATGACAGTGCGGCCGCCCAGGGCCGCCGCTGCCTCCAGCGCGGAGCGGAGCTCCGCCCGGTCATGGGCAATGGACACCCCGATGGAGGAGCCGGAGTCCACTGGTTTCACCACGCAGGGCAGGTCCAGGGTCCCGGTCAACTCCTCTATGTTGTCCCCGGTGACCACCAGGGACCGCCACTTGGGGGTCAGCACCCCCAGAGGGGCCACCACCCGTTTGGTCAGGTCCTTGTCCATGGCGATGGCGCTGCCCAGATAGCCGGAGCCGGTGTAGGGGATGCCCAGCAGGTCAAAGGCCGCCTGGACCCGGCCGTCCTCCCCACAGGCGCCGTGGAGGGCCAGGAACACCACATCCGCCCCCTTGCAGAGGGAGAGCACATTGGGCCCGAACTGGCCGTCCTCCCCGCCCTGCCGGGCGGCCTTCACCTGTTCCAGGTCGGGGGCCTGCCGGTCGATGGCGGACAGCTCCAGGGGGGCGGCGTACAGCTCCTCCGCGGACCTGTCCGTGCCCAGATACAGGTCCACCAGGGCGGCCCGGTGGCCCCTCTCCCGAAGGGCACGGCACACCTTGGTGCCGCTGGACAGGGACACGCTGCGCTCCGGGCTCAGTCCCCCGGCCAACACGATGATATCCATAAAAAATAACACTCCTTGAACGGCGCATGATACCATTATCTTATGTTCAGCGGTCAATTATATCACAATCCATACCCACTGGCAAGTGCTTCCGGCGGGATTTTCCCCGCCCGGAAGTTTTGCGGGAAACGGAAAATCACCTTGAATTTCCCGCCGAAATTCTCTATACTGGTATCACATCATACACGAGGTGACTGATATGCCCACTTCTGTTGAACTTGCGAAGGAGCTGCGCGCCGGCGGGCACGACGGCGCCCTGGCCCGCCTTTACGCCCCTGACGGCGGCGAGACCGGCCTGTCCCGCGCCCGGGACCGGGCCGCCCACGCGGCGGAGGGCTTTGTGTCCGTCTACGGCGAGCGGGATAACGCCGCCCTGTTCTCCGGCCCCGGCCGCACCGAGATCGGCGGCAACCACACCGACCACCAGCACGGCCACGTGCTGTGCGCCAGCGTGGATATGGACATCCTGGCCTGCGCCGCCCCCAACGGGGAGCGGGTGATCCGCGTCACCTCCGAGGGCTACCCCGCTCTGGAGATCTCCCTGGACGACCTGGACCCCAAGGAGGATGAGAAGAACACCTCTGCCGCCCTGGTGCGGGGGGTGGCCGCCAGGCTCACCGAGACGGGCCGCGCCCTCTCCGGGTTCGACGCCTACGCTGTCTCCGCCGTGCCCGCCGGCTCGGGGCTGTCCTCCTCCGCCGCCTATGAGGTTTTGATCGGCACCATCCTCAACTTCTACTGCTGCGGCATGACACTCTCCCCCGTCGACGTGGCCAGGGTGGGCCAGTACGCCGAGAACGTCTACTTCGGCAAGCCCTCCGGCCTCATGGACCAGATGGGCAGCGCCCTGGGCGGCGCGGTGGCCATCGACTTCGGCGACCCCGACGACCCCCGGCCCCAGCGGGTGGAGTACGACTTCTCCCGCTCCGGCCACGCCCTTTGCATCGTGGACACCGGCTCCAGCCACGGCGACCTCACCGACGACTACGCCGATATCACCCGGGAAATGGGGGCGGTGGCCGGCTGCTTCGGCTGCCAGTTCCTCCGGGATGTGCCCGAGGCCGACTTCCGGGCCAACCTGCCCGCCCTCCGGGAGCAGTGCGGGGACCGGGCGGTCCTCCGGGCCATGCACTACTACGCCGACGACCGCCGGGCGGCGGAGGAGGCCGAGGCCCTGGCCGCCGGCGCCTTTGACCGCTTTTTGGCGCTGGTGAACGCCTCCGGCCTGTCCTCCGAGACCCTACTGCAGAACGTGTGGTCCCCCGCCGACCCCAGCCACCAGGCGGTGGCGGTGGCCCTGGCCGTGGGCCGGGAGCTGCTGGGGGGCCGGGGGGCCATCCGGGTCCACGGCGGCGGCTTCGCCGGCACCATCCAGGCCTTTGTGCCCGACGACCTGCTGGACGCCTTCAAGGCCGGCATGGAGGAGCTGCTGGGCATCGACTGCTGCCATGTGCTCCACATCCGCCCCTACGGCGGCACCGTGGTGGCGGGCGGGCCGTCGTTGAATACTTTGCGGGGTGGACCGGGGCCCCAGATGAGGTGAGATCATGGTCAACGAAGCGATCTCCAAACTGATCACCTACGCCCGCCGCAAGGGGCTCATAGACGAGTGTGAGACCGTCTGGGCCACCAACGCCGTTTTGGAGGCCCTCAGGCTGGACAGCTATACCGACCCCGGCATCGAATGGGGCGACATCGACCTGGCCGCAGTGCTGGACGAGCTCACCGACGACGCCTACCAGCGGGGCGTCCTCACCGAGAACTCCGTGGTCTACCGGGATCTGTTCGACACCGGCCTCATGGGCAGGCTCACCCCCCGCCCCGCCCAGGTCATCGAAAAGTTCCAGTCGCTGTATAGGAAAAGTCCTATACAGGCCACCGACTGGTACTACGCGTTCTCCCAGGACACCAACTACATCCGCCGGGACCGCATCGCCAAGGACGTGAAGTGGATCGCCCCCACCGAGTACGGCGACCTGGACATCACCATCAACCTGTCCAAGCCGGAGAAGGACCCCAAGGCCATCGCGGCGGCCAGGAACCTGCCCGCCTCCGCCTATCCCCGGTGCCAGCTGTGCGCCGAGAACGAGGGCTACGCCGGCCGGGTCAATCACCCCGCCCGGCAGAACCACCGGGTGGTGCCCATCACCATCAACGGCTCCCTCTGGTTCCTGCAATACTCCCCCTATGTTTACTACAACGAGCACTGCATCTGCTTCAACCGGGAACACGTGCCCATGAAGATCGACCGGGCCTGCTTCGGCAAGCTGCTGGACTTTGTCCGCCAGTTCCCCCACTACTTCGTGGGCTCCAACGCGGACCTGCCCATCGTGGGCGGCTCCATCCTGGCCCACGACCACTTCCAGGGCGGGCGGTACACCTTCGCCATGGAAAAGGCCCCGGTGGAGACGCCGGTGACCTTTCCCGGCTTTGAGGACGTGGCCGCCGGCATCGTCAAGTGGCCCATGTCGGTGATCCGCCTCACGGCGGACGACCCCGCCCGCTTAATCGACCTTGCGGACAAGATCCTGACCGCCTGGCGGGGCTATACCGACGAGAGCGCTTTCATCTTCGCCGAGACCGACGGCGAGCCCCACAACACCATCACCCCCATCGCCCGACGGCGGGGGGAGAAGTTCGAGCTGGACCTGGTGCTGCGGAACAACATCACCACCGCCGAGCACCCCCTGGGGGTCTACCACCCCCACGCGGAGCTGCACCACATCAAAAAGGAGAACATCGGCCTCATCGAGGTGATGGGCCTGGCCGTCCTCCCCGCCCGGCTCAAGGCCGAACTGGCCGCCGTGGCTGACGCCCTTGTGTCCGGCGGGGACCTCCGGGCCAATGAGCTCACCGAGAAGCACGCCGACTGGGCGGAGGGCTTCGCCCCCAGCTACACTTTCACCCGGGAGAACGCCCTGGACATCGTGCAGAAGGAGACGGGGCTTGTGTTCGCCAAGGTGCTGGAGCACGCCGGCGTCTACGCCCGGAACGACGAGGGCAAGGCCGCCTTCCTGCGGTTCATCGACAGCGTGACATGAAGGAATTTACCATCGGACAAAACGACGCGGGCCAGCGGGTAGACCGCTGGCTGGCCAAGACGCTGCCCCTCCTCCCCGGCCCCCTGGCCCAGAAATACCTGCGGCTCAAGCGGGTGAAGCGCAACGGCAGGGCCGCAAAAAAGGACGACCGGCTGGAAAAGGGCGACCTCTTGCAACTCTATATCAACGACGAGTTCTTTGAGAAGCCAAATAAGGAGAACGCTTTTTTATCCGTGTTCAAGCCTGTGCTTGACATTCTCTACGAAGACGAGCACCTGCTGCTGGTGAACAAGCGCCCCGGCGTGGTGGTCCACCCCGACGACAAGGAGCGGGTCAACACCCTCATCACCCACATCCAGGCGTATCTGTACCAGAAGAAGGAGTGGTCCCCCTACTGGGAGAACTCCTTCGCCCCCGCCCTCTGCAACCGCATCGACCGGAACACCGGCGGCATCGTCATCGCCGCCAAGACCGCCGAGGCCCTGCGGGTGATGAACCAGAAGATAAGGGACCGGGAACTGCAAAAGCTGTACCTCTGCGTGGTCCATGGGACGCCGGAGCCGAGAGAGGGACAGCTCAAGGGGTACATCCTCAAAGACGAGGACAAAGCCCAGGTGAAGGTGTACAAACAGCCGGTGCCCAACGGGCGTACAGCGGTCACCCTTTACAGGACGCTGGCGGTCAAAAACGGCCTCTCCCTGGTGGAGTGCGACCTCATCACCGGGCGGACCCACCAGATCAGGGCCCAGTTCGCCGCCGCGGGGCACCCCCTCCTGGGGGACAGCAAGTACGGCCGGGAGCGGGACGATAAGAAGTATGACCGCCGCTTCCAGGCGCTGTACTCCTATAAGCTGAAATTCCAGTTCACCACCGACGCGGGGCCGCTCAATGGTCTCAACGGCCGGGAGTGGACGGTGGAGGATGTAGACTTTGTGGAGGAGTATTTCCCCGGTTATAAGATGACGTGAAAAGGGCCGCTCCGTCGGAGCGGCCCTCTATTACTCTTTATCCTGCCGTGGAAGCTCCACGACCTCCGGCTCCGGCGCGGAGAGGTACATCTCCTCGCACTCCCGCTGGGCCTCGATCAGCGTCCGCAGCGTCTCCTCCTCCGCCCGGATGGCCCTCTCCGTGGCCCGCACCATTTTTAAATACATCTCTTTGTAGTCTGGCATATTCCATCCCTCCGCCACTATTATAGGTCTAAACCTCCTTAAACGCAATAGGTCAATTTGCCATAATTCATTTTGGTGATGGTTATGTCAAGACTGAGAGAATTGCGTAAGAAAAAGGGTTATACGCAAGTTAGGATGCAAATGTTAACAGGAATCGACCAAAGTGACTACTCTAAATTAGAGGTTGGAAAGCGCAATCTGTCCTTTGAGCAGTGCAAGGCGCTGGCAGTGGTGCTGGGCACCAGCATGGACTATCTGGCGGGCCTCACCGACGACCCGCGGCCCTACCCGCGGAGGGCAAACCCGTAGTCCGTCCGCCCGAAAACGCAACGGGGCCCCGGCCATCCGGCCGGGGCCCCGCCGCGCTACGCTCCCTTTGCGGTCTCCTCGCTCTCCATCCGCCTGGCTTTGGCGTAGAAGGTGCCCTCCTTCATGCCGCAGGCCACGGCGGCCTTCCAAAGGGGGATCTTTTTCTCCCGCCACTGGCGGTGGACCGCCTTGAAATTCTCGGGCACGGGCAGAGGCGGGCGGCCGAAGCGGACGCCCCGGGCCTTGGCGGCGGCGATGCCCTCGGCCTGGCGCTGGCGGATGTTGACCCGCTCGTTCTCCGCCACGAAGGAGAGCACCTGGAGCACGATGTCCGCCAGAAAGGTGCCAAGCAGGTCCTTGCCCCGGCGGGTGTCCAGCAGAGGCATATCCAGCACCACGATGTCGGCCCCCTTCTCCTTGGTGAGGATCCGCCATTGGTCCTGGATCTCAGTATAGTTGCGGCCCAGCCGGTCGATGCTCTTGATATACAGCACATCGTCCCGCCTGATCCGCCGGATCATCCGCTGGTACTGGGGCCGCTGAAAATCCTTGCCGGACTGTTTGTCCATATAGAGGTTCCCCGCCGGGATGCTCAGCCCCTGCAGCGCGATGACCTGCCGGTCCTCGTTCTGCTCTCTTGTGCTCACCCGGATGTACCCGAAATTCGCCACGCCGACTCCCCCGTTTGCCGTCTTTTGCTTATTGTACCCCTTTCCGCGGCAAAATGTACCATCAAATAGCGGTTTTGTGAAACTCCCCATTGACAAGCCCGTCCGCCGTGCTATAATAGGGGCATGTCCCAACGGGACGCCACAACTGCATACCCTTATCAAGAGTGGTTGAGGGATCGGCCCGATGAAACCACGGCAACCTGCCCGCGGGCAAGGTGCCAATTCCGGCGGAAACGCAAGATGAGGAAAGAAAACGCCTCTGCCCCGCCGCCCGGCGGGGATTTTCTTTTCCCATAAGAAAGAAAGGAGAACAAAATCATGGCAAAACGGCTCTTCACCTCCGAATCGGTGACCGAAGGCCACCCCGACAAGATCTGCGACCAGATCTCCGACGCCATCCTGGACGCCATCCTGGGGCAGGACCCCCAGGCCCGGGTGGCCTGCGAGGTCACGGCCTCCACGGGTCTCATCCACATCATGGGGGAGATCACCACCTCCTGCTATGCGGACATCCCCCATATCGCCCGGGAGGTGGTACGGGACATCGGCTATGACCGGGCCAAGTTCGGCTTCGACTGCGACACCTGCGCCGTGATCACCAACATCGATGAGCAGTCTCCCGACATCGCCCAGGGCGTGAACAAGGCGCTGGAGGCCCGCGAGGGCGGCATGGACGACGGCCTGGACGGCGGCGCCGGCGACCAGGGCATGATGTTCGGCTATGCCTGCCGGGAGACGGAGGAGCTGATGCCCCTGCCCATCTCCCTGGCCCACAAGCTGGCCCAGCGGCTGGCCCGTGTGCGCAAGGAGGGGCTCGCGCCCTACCTCCGGCCCGACGGCAAGACCCAGGTCACCGTGGAGTACGATGACGGCGGCAGGCCCGTCCGGGTGGACACGGTGGTCATCTCCACTCAGCACGACCCCGACGCGGAGCTGGACCAGATCCGGGAGGGGATGATCCAGCTGGTGATCCGGCCGGTGATCCCGGCGGAGCTGCTGGACGAGAACACCAAAATCTACGTCAATCCCACCGGCCGCTTCGTGGTAGGCGGGCCCCAGGGGGACTCAGGCCTCACCGGCCGGAAGATCATCGTGGACACCTACGGCGGCTCCGCTCCCCACGGCGGCGGCTCCTTCTCCGGCAAGGACCCCACCAAGGTGGACCGCTCGGCGGCCTACGCCGCCCGCTGGGCCGCCAAGAACGTGGTGGCCGCGGGCCTTGCCGACCGGTGCCAGATCCAGCTGGCCTACGCCATCGGTGTGGCCCGGCCGGTGTCCATCCGGGTGGACACCTTCGGCACCGGCACCGTACCCGACGAGGCGCTGGAGACGGCGGTCTCCCGCGTGTTCGACTTCCGGCCCTCCGCCATCATCGAGTGGCTGGGACTGCGCCGGCCCATCTACCGGCAGACGGCGGCCTACGGCCACTTCGGCCGGCCGGAGCTGGACCTGCCCTGGGAGCGCACTGACCGGGTGGACGAGCTGCTGGCAGCTCTTTGATCTACTTAACACAGAAAACCGCCCGCCGGACTACGGCGGGCGGTTTCGTTATGACCTTTGCGGGGTCCCGGCGGCCGGCCGGGAGAAATCGGCGGCCGCCGCCATCAGCCCGGTGAGGATGAAGAAGCAGAACATCACACGGGGATAGTACCAGATATACTCCGCCGCGGACAGGAACAGGACGCCGGCCAGCGAACTGACCCCCGCCGTCAGGAACAGGCGGGTGGTCCCGGAGGAGGAGGCGATGCCGGCCACCGCCCGGCGGAGGGTGGAGAAATAGTAGACCAGGTAGCTGACAATGCCCAGCACGCCCATCTCGGCCCATACCTCCAGATAGACCATGTGGGAGTGCGGCGCATAGCTATCGCTGTACTGCAGATATACCGGGAGGAAGTTGCCGGGGCCCAGGCCGAGCCCTGTGAGGCCGTAGTTCCGGAGCATGTCCAGCACGCCGGTCCAGATATAGACCCGGTACATATTGGAGCTGTCCGCCGTGGAGCCGATGGTGAGGACGCGGTTGAGGATGGTGGAGGGTAACAGCGGAATGGCGAGCAGCGCCAGCAGCACGAAAGCGGGCAGCACCTTTTTGTTCACGAAATAGAGAAACACCACCGCCGCCAGGGCGATGCTCACCCAGCTGGAGCGGGAATAGGTCATCAGCAGGGCGGCCACCGGCAGGATCAGCCCCGCCGAGGCGTAGACGCGCATATGCCGGTCCTTCAGCGTGACGGCCCAGGCGGTGACGGCCGGGAGCAGCAGGACGATGATCTCCGCGTAGTTGTTGGGGTTCTCGTAGACCGAATAGACCCGGCCGGGCATCCCCGCGTTGGCGGACAGATCGGTGAGGCTGGCGTCCGCCTCTACCCCCATGACGCGCTGGACAACGGCCACCGCGGCGGCCACTGTCACGGCGATATAGAGGAAGCCCAGGATCTTCCGCAGTTTGCGCTCATCGGTGACCGCGCCCACGAAGACGGCGCAGAACAGGAAGGAGGCCAGGAAGAAACAGAACACCCGGATGGCCTCCCCCCGGTCGGAGGCGACCCCGATCCCCACCACGGTGGCAACGGCGAAGGCCACCAGCGGCAGGCCCAGGGAGCGCAGGCGCAGCGCGGGCCGGTCCTGGACCGCCGCCAGGATCAGCAGGGCGGCCATCAGCAGGACCGCCAGTCCCAGAGCGTAGATGTTGTGCCAGGCCTCGCTGGGGCACAGCAGCATGACCAGGAGGGTGGCGCCGCACAGGAACTCGAAGTCCAGCCAGCGGAAGCGAGCCGCCGCCCGCCGGCAGAGGCTCAGCACGGCGGAGCGGTCCGCCCCCCAAAACGGCAGAGCGCCGATCCATCGCAGGGCCTTGGTGATCCAGGTCATCAGCCCGTCGAACAGGGCGGCGAGGCGCGAGCCCTCATAGAGCCGGTCCTCCCCAGAGGGCCGGCTCAGCAGCCGGCCGATGGCGCTGTCCCGGCACAGCCGGCACACCCGGCGATAGGCGGAGCGGACAGCGTGGAACAGCAGGCTCCCGGTGAACTCCCGCCACAGCCAGACCAACAGCCGCCGCAGCGCGCTCTCCTGGATCTGCCCCTCCAGCCAGTCCATCCAGCCGGGGACGACCTCCGTCACAAAATACGTGATCATGGCGTCTCGGCGGCGGGAAGCTCATAAGAGGTGTCGGTGAGCTTCTGATAATCATACACCGTCAGGTACATCTTGGCCTCCTCGGCCCGGACCACTGTAGCGCTGCCGATGTCCAGCGAGAATCCGTCCATGCTGACCCGGGTGCCCGATCCCGACGCCTTGGCGCAGAGGATCAGCCGGAGACTCGAGGTGTCGTCCCGGGTGGTGGGCACCGTGTTGCCGAGGCTGTCCACGCCGTAGTAAACGGAGGGGGCAGTCTGCACATCCAGCACCGTGCCGAAATCACGGGTCAGGCTGTCGTCCGTCACCGAGGCGTTCACCCGCACGTGGTCCAGCACGTAGTTGGGCACCGCGTCGCTGTAAAACGTGATGACATAGTAATCCTCCGGGTCGCCGCCGGCGGACTCGGACAGATCGGGCCCGAACAGCCGGAAGGCCAGGAGACCGACCGCCGCCAGCACTACCAGCGCGAACAGCACATCGATCACGTTGAATCTCCACTTTTTCTGTTTTTCCAAGGTAACCACTCCTTTGGACGCTCAGAGGTCCCCTCAGCCTTCGGGGAGCGTATAGACGGTGTCGCTGAGCTTCTGGATATTGTACACGGCGCTGCTGATCCTGGCCCCGTCGGCCCGGATGGTGATGGTGTGGCCTATGCCGAGGTTGAGCTCGTCCACCGTGATGCCGTACCCGTTGTCCGCGCACTTCACGCAGCACATCAGCAGAAGGCTGTCGTAGCCGTCCCGGGAGGACTTGACCAGCCTGCCGGAGCTGTCGGTGTTATAGTACACGGAGGGGCCCCGCTGGATATCCACCACCCTGCCCAGGCTGCGCTTCATCCCGTCGTCGGTCACCTCGGCGGACAGCTGCAGGTGGTCCACCAGATAGCTGGGCACGGTGTCACAGGTGAAGGTGATCACATAGTAGTCCTCCGGCCCGCCGCCGGCGGTCTCGTCCGGCCCTGCCATCCGCAGGGCCACGAAGAGGACCCCCGCCAGCACCACCACCAGGAACAGCACGTCAATGAGATTGAATCTCCACTTTTTTTGTTTTTCCACGCGCAAGCACTCCCTTTCGTTCAGGCGTAGATCTCAAAGGTCCGCTCCAGGCTCCGCTCCAGCGAGAACACGCCCAGCGCCTTCTGCCGGGCGGTCTCGCCCAGGCGCCGGCGAAGGTCCTTGTCCTGGATCAGGCGCAGCAGGGCGCCGCTGAAGGCCTCCTCATCCCCATAGGGGACGATGAGCCCGGACTGGCCGTCCAGCTCTGCCAGCGTGCGGTTGCCGCCCACGTCGGTGGCCACCAGCGGCAGTGAACAGGCCATAGCCTCCAGGATGGCAAAGCTCATGGCCTCGTTATGGCTGGAGCTGTTCAGGCAGATGTCGGAGGCAGCCAGCAGCCGGGCGGTGTCGCTCCGGAAGCCTGGGAGGATCACCCGGTCCTCCAGGCCGAGGGAGCGCACCAACTCCCTGATCTCGGCCATCTGCTCCCCGTCCCCCACCAGCAGGGCGCGGAACGGGAACTCCGTCCGCTCCCGCAGCCGCGCCAGCGCCCGGCACAGGAAGGGCAGGCCCTTCTCCGGGGCAAAGCGGGCCAGGATGGTGAGCACCGTCTCCTCCTCCCCGATGCCGAACTCCGCCAGAGGGGCCCGGTCGTGGGGCGGCATGGCGAGCGCGTCGATGCCGTTGAAGATGGTGACGGTCCGCGCCCGGCTCACGCCGTTCCGGGCCAGCGTATCCGCGCCCTCGGGACAGAGGGCCACGATCTTGTGGTCCCCGGGGGTCATCACCCGGTTCAGCAGCCGCCACGGCAGGGGCTGCTCGATGGTAAGGTGGGCGGTGAACACCACCCGTGCCCCGCTGCCGAACCGCCGGGCCAGCAGAGCGATGTAATTCTCCCTGGGATACTGGGCGTGGACCACGTCGTACCCCTCGTCCCGGCAAAGCTTCGCCAGCTGCTTCGCGGCGGCCAGGTCGAAGGGAGTTTTCATCTCGATCCGGTGGACCGGCACGCCCAGCGCCCGGATCCTGTCCGCCAGGGGCCCCTCCAGATTGTAGCAAAGCCCGCACCGGCACCGGTCCGGATGGTAGGCCCGGATCAGATTCTCCACATACTTTTCCGTGCCGGCGTTCCCGGCGTAGTTGATGAGATAGAGGACTTTCATGCCGTCCCTCCGCCTCCGCGGCAGATTTAGGGGAAAGCCGCGAACATGGTGAGTATACCACGGGGGCCGGAGGACTGTCAAGGGACGCGGACCCCTCCCCCGCCCTTTCCGCCGCACGCATAATAAATGCTCCCCGCCGGAGCGGGGAGCATTTATTCGGCTCAGCAGCCCTTGTTCTGGTTGTTCTTGTTCTCGGAGCCGTTGTTCTTCTTGGTCTCGGGATTCTGCTTCCTGGTCTCGGAGCTGCCGCTGTTCTTGCTGCCGCTGTTGGGAGTGGTGCTGCTGTAGTCGCTGCGGTTATCCATGATTTATCACCTCACGAGAACAAGTATGCCACCCTTCTCTCCGGCTTATACGCCTGACGAGGAAAATTTTTCACGGAAAACGCGGGGCCGCCGTCTCTCAGGACAGCGGCCCGCGTTGTGTCGGTCTATTTCTCCGCCAGCAGCTTGTTCAGCTCGGACACGAAGGAGTTGATGTCCTTGAACTTGCGGTACACAGAGGCGAAACGGACGTAGGCCACCTCGTCCACCTCTTTCAGCTTGTCCATGACCAGCTCGCCGATCTCGGTGCTGCGCACCTCCCGCTCCAGTTCGTTCTGGAGGGACTGCTCGATCTCGTCGGTGATCCTCTCCAGGGTGTCCATGGACACGGAGCGCTTCTCGCAGGCCTTGAGCATGGAGCCCAGCAGCTTGTTGCGGTCGAAGGCCTGGCGGCTGCCGTCCCGCTTGACCACCATCAGGGGCAGGCTCTCCACCGTCTCATAGGTGGTAAAACGCTTGTGACAGGCCAGACACTCCCGGCGGCGGCGGATGCTGCTCCCCTCCTCGGCGGGGCGGGAGTCCACCACCTTGCTCTCCAGATGGGCGCAGAATGGGCATTTCACGGCGTCGTCCTCCTCTCAGAGCTCACTTGGTGCCGAAGATGCGGTCGCCGGCATCCCCCAGGCCAGGGACGATGTAGGCGTGGTCGTTGAGGCCCTGGTCCACGGCGGCCACATAGATGTCCACGTCGGGGTGGTCCTTCTGGACGGCGGCGATGCCCTCGGGGGCGGCGATGATGTTCATCAGCTTCACGCTCTTGCAGCCGTAGCCCTTGATGAAGGTGATGGCGGCGGCGGCGGAGCCGCCGGTGGCCAGCATGGGGTCCAGCACGATCACATCCCGCTCGGCGATGTCGGGGGGCATCTTGCAGTAGTACTCCACGGGCAGATGGGTCTCCGGGTCCCGGTACAGGCCGATGTGGCCCACCTTGGCGGAGGGGATCAGGTTCAAAATGCCGTCCACCATGCCAAGGCCCGCCCGCAGGATGGGGACGATGGCCAGCTTCTTGCCGGACAGGGCCTTGAACGTGCCGGTGGTGATGGGGGTCTCCACCTCCACGTCCTCCAGGGGCAGGTCCCGGGTGGCCTCATAGCACTCCAGCATGGCGATCTCGGACACGATCTCCCGGAACTCCTTCACGCCGGTGTCCTTGTTGCGCAGGATGGACAGCTTGTGCTGCAGCAGGGGATGATCCAGTACGTGTACTTTGCCTTCCATAGTAAAAACCTCTCTCCTTATTGGTTTTGTGACTTCAAACGCTCCAGCCGCTCCCGCTCGGCCTGGCTGAGCCGGTGATAGGCGGGTGCCATGGCGGCGGCGGAGACCAGCTTCCCCTCTCCCGCCAGGCGCAGGGCGCACCGGGCGACTCCGTAGGCGGACTGGTCCCGCAGGTGGGGCGGTGCCAGGACCGCGGGCACCCCCCGCTCCTGAAAGCCATTATAACACAAAAGAGCGCCGTCTCCAACCAGAATTTGCGGTTTTCCCGAAATTTTTACCTGCTCCGCCAGCTCATCCAGACTGACGGCCCCGTCCTCGCTGAGGCGGGTGAGCTTCCCGCCCTCCGCCTGAAACCGGGCGGCGTAGACCTGGTCCCGCCTCGCGTCCATGACGGCGCAGATCTCCCCCTCCAGATGGGCCAGGGGCCAGGCCATGGACTCTAAGGTGGAGCAGGGGGCGCAGGGCTTGTCCCCCGGCCAGGCCAGGCCCTTGGAGGCGGCCACGCCGATGCGCACCCCGGTGAAGGACCCCGGCCCGGCGGCCACGGCGATGGCGTCCATATCCTCCAGTTTGAGGCCGGCGTTTTTCAGCAGGTCGCTGACCATGGGCATGAGGGTGGCGGAGTGGGTGAGGCCGCTGCGCTGGAAGGACTGGGCAATGAGCTTCTCGTCCTCCGTCACCGCCACCGACGCGCACACGGCGGAGGTCTCCAGGGCCAATATCCTCACAGCTCCACCCCCTCGATGGTGATGATACGGTCGTCGTCTCCCCCGCCCCGGCGGATGTCCACCCGGATCGCGCCGGGCTCGATGGCCTCCGCCACGTTCTCGCTCCACTCCACGGCGCACACGCCGCCCCGGGCCAGATAGTCCTCCCAGCCGATGTGGAACAGCTCGTCGGCCCCCTCCAGCCGGTACATGTCAAAGTGGAACAGGGGGAGCCTCCCCCCCTCGTACTCGTTGACGATGGTGAAGGTGGGACTGGTGACCCGGTCCTCGATGTCCAGGCCCTGGGCCATGCCGGACACGAAGGCGGTCTTCCCCGCCCCCAGGTCGCCGGTGAAGGCCACCACCGCCCCGGCGGACAGCCGTGACCCCAGCCGCTCCCCCAGGGCCTCGGTCTCCGCCCGGCTGTGGGTGATGTATTCCATAGGGCGTTGCCCTCCCATTTGTAAACTCTTTCTGAACAGTATAGCATATGCGGAAAAAATGTGCTATACTAATTTGCGATTTTATCATCGGAAGGGAGGGCGAGGCCCGTGCCGAACCGCAAGTCCACCATCAAGAGCCTGGGCTCCGCCCTGGCCGACCTGTTCCTACGCCCGGTGGAGACCCTCAGGGAGTTCTGGCACAAGGGAGACGTGGTCTTGCTGGGCCTGTGCGTGCTGGCCTCCCTCATGGGGCTGGTGCTGATCTATTCCGCCACCCGCTACAAAGAGTCGGTGTACACCTCCTTTCTCCAACAGGACTTTATCAAGCAGGCGCTGTTCATCTGCCTGGGGATCGTGCTGTATGTCTGGATCACCTTCGTGGACATCGAGTACCTGATGGAGCGGTGGTGGTGGGTGTTCCTGGCCCTGGGCCTCTTTGTCATCCTGCTCATCGTCCCCTTCGGCCGGGAGGTGGGCGGCAACAAGAGCTGGGTGTACCTCCCCGGCCTCCCCGTGGGCTTCCAGCCGGGTGAGATCGCCAAGCTGTCCTACATCGTGGTGCTGGCCTGGCTGATGAACCGGGAGCGGCAGAAGGGCAAGGGCGTGGGCAAGTTCTCCGCCCTGATGAAGTACCTCCTGCTCACCGGGCTGTTCGCCGGCCTGCTGGCGGTGCTGTCCGGGGACTACGGCATGGTGCTGGTCTACCTGGGCCTGTTCGTCATCATGGCCTGGGAGGGCGGCGTAAGCAAGTGGTGGTTCCTGGGGGGCGGCGCGGCCATCCTGGGGACGGTGATCCCCCTGTGGATCTTCGTGCTGCCCAACACGCCCTACTGGACCCACTATCAGGTCATGCGCATCCGTGTGGTGTTCGACCACGACCTGGACCCCCAGCACCGGGGCTGGCAGCAGGGCCAGTCCATCCGGGCCATCGGCTCGGGCCAGCTCACCGGCCAGGGCTATCTGAAGGGCGCCATCACCCAGTCGAAACTCACCGGCGACCTGCCCGCCCGGTACACCGACGAGATCTTCGCCGTGTGCGGAGAGGAGTTCGGGCTCATCGGGTGCTGCGCGGTGCTCATCGTGCTGCTGGCCATCATCCTGCGGTGCGTGTGGGTGTCCCGCCGGGCCAAGAGCCACCTGTCCGCCTATATCTCCATGGGCATCGCCGGGATGCTCATGGTCCAGACCGTCATCAACGTGGGGATGTGCCTGTACGTGCTGCCGGTCATCGGGCTCACCCTCCCCTTTTTCAGCTACGGCGGCACCTCCATCCTGACCCTGTTCATCGCCATGGGCATCGTGTCCGGCATCAAGATGCGGCCCCTGCCCAGCTGGCTCAGGGACCGAAGTCAGCTCTGACCCTTTTGAAAAACCGCGGGAGGTCTCCGAAACCGGAGGCCTCCCGCATACTTTTCGCCCCTTTGGAGAAAGCTATCAGCACTAACTCAACAAGGAGGCTTTCCCCGTGAAATCCCGTATCCTACTGCTCACCCTGTGCCTGGCGGCGGCGCTGCTGACCCCCGCGGCGGCGCTGACCCTCACCAATGACGAGGCGGCCAACGCCGCCCCCATCGCCGAAAACCTGGAACTGACCACCTACAAGGGGGTGGCCGTCACCAGCCGGTTCGCCGCCGTGGACCCGGAGGGCGACCTTGTCACCTATCAGATCGTGGACTCCCCCGCCCGGGGCCAGGTCACCGTGGACGAGAACGACCCCGCCGCCTTCTGGTACACCCCCTATGAGGGCAAAAAAGGCAAGGACTCCTTCACCTACGTGGCCATCGACGCCAAGGGCAATACCTCCGAGCCGGCCACGGTGAAGATCACCATCCAGAAGCAGTCCACCAAGGTGACCTACTCCGATCTGGCCGGCGACCCCGGCCACTACGCCGCCCTCCACCTGGCGGAGGAGGGCATCTACGTGGGCCGGCAGGTGGGCTCCCTGTACTGCTTCGATCCGGAGGACACCTTCACCCGGGAGGAGTTCCTGGCCCTGGCCATGGACGCGGCGGGCGAGTCCCCCCTGGAAAACGTGTCCCTCACCGGCTTCTATGACGACGAGGGCATCTCCGCCTGGGCCAAGGGCTACGTGTCCGCCGCCCTGGTCAGCGGCGCGGTCCAGGGCAGTCGGAACGAGGCCGGCCAGGCCGTGTTCAACCCCGACGCCCCCATCACCTGCACGGAGGCGGCCGTGATCATCGACCGGCTGCTGGCCGTCAACGACGTGTCCGCCGGCATTTTCTCCTCTGAGAACGCCGAGCTTGCCCCCGCCTGGGCGGCCCAGTCGGTGCTCAACATGGAGACGGTGTCCGTCCTGCCGGCGGACGCCGCCCTCAGCGAGCCACTGACCCGGTCCGAGGGCGCTCAGATGCTCTCCGCTATGCTGGACGTGGTGGACAGCCGGCAGACCTCCCGCTGGTTCTGGTGACCGCATGACAAAAATGACAGCGCCGCCCGGCGGGCGGCGCTGTCTCGTTTTATTTTTGTCTGTCCGCCGGCGGAAGGCCGCCGTTCAGTTTTGCTCCGGCTCCGCATCCTGCACGATGGCGTCTACCGTCACATTGTTGGATGGGAACAGAACGTGGAGGTATCGGTCATACTCCAGGCCCGCGGGGATGTGGAGCGTCCCGATCCGCGCCCCTTTGAAGTGCCTGGCGTACCCCCAGTCCATCATCTCCCTGGGAAACCAGAGATCCCGGATCCGGCTGCATCCAAAGGCGAAGGTGCCCAGGATCTTCAGCCCCGCCGGGATATGTACCTCGGGATAGGTGCCGCCCTGGAAGGCGCAGCCGTTCCCGGTCCCCAGGATCAGCAGCGAATCAGGCAGCGTCAGCAGCAGGCGCACGGTATAGCCCATGAACGCGTTGTAAGGAAGGGTCGCCACCCCCTCGGGGATGCGCAGGTTATAGACGTCCTTCGTCTCCTCCGGTGAGCAGCCGGCCGCGTTGTTCTCCGGCGCGCAGACGAAGCGCGCAAGGCAGCCGCACTCGTCCACGAAAAAGCTGCCGCACTCGTTTTTCAGCTCTTTTTCCGCATGAACGGGCGGCGGCAGATCCCTGACTTTTTCCACGGGATAAAAGAGATAAGAGTGGGAGGTATAGCTTTTAAACTGGTAGATACATTCCTGGATCAGCCGGACATCCATGCCGTCGGGCAGCCTGATCAAGCTGATCGAACTGCCCAGAAAGGACCCAGGGGCCAGGGCTTCGAGCTTTTCCGGCAGCTCCACATCCCTCAGGCTGCAAAAGCGGAGCGCCCCTCCGCTTTCGTCTCCGATCCGCCGGAGGCTCTGGGGAAACGCGATCTCCATAAAGACGTCGTATCCGTCGAACGCCCCCGCCGGCAGGGCGGTGACGCCCTCGGGGATGGTGAGCCACATCACGTGCTTTTCGTCCCGCACATAGGGGCCGCTGAGCGGTTTGTAGAAATTCTCCTCGGCGCATTTGAAGTCCAGAAGGGCGCCGCTGTCGTCCACAATAAAGCTCCCGCAGCTGTTTGCGATCTCTCTCACGGCGTACTCCTTACTCGTCAAAGGGTGGTGTGTCCCGGTCCTGCTCCACAGCGTCCCTCTCGTAGGGGAACTCCTCGGGCACGGGTCCCGGCGTCATGTCCTGCTTGTACTGCATCTCCGCCCACTGCTCCTTGGTGATGAGCAGCTGCCTGGGCTTGGAGCCCTCGAAGGGCCCCACGACCCCCTTCTCCTCCATCTGGTCCACCAGGCGGGCGGCCCGGCCGTAGCCCAGCTTCAGCCGGCGCTGGAGCATGGACACGGAGGCCTGTCCCACCTCCAGCACCACATCGATGGCGGCGGGGAGCAGCTCGTCGTAGTCGTCCGCGGCGGCGGAGGGGTCGGCGCCCCCCACGCCCTTGGCGGCCTTGTCCTTCTCCTCGGCGGCCCTGTCGATCTCGTGCATGACCTCCTCGTCGTACCGGGCGGAGGCGCCCTCCTTGACGAACTCCACCACGTTGGCCACCTCCTCCTCGGAGATGAAGCAGCCCTGGACCCTCAGCCGGTCCTGGCCCAGCGGGGCGTAGAGCATATCGCCTTTCCCCACCAGCTTTTCCGCGCCAGAGGCGTCCAGGATGATGCGGGAGTTGATGGCCCCGTCCACCGCGAAGGCGATGCGGCTGGGGATGTTGGCCTTCATCAGGCCGGTGATCACGTCGGAGGAGGGGCGCTGGGTGGCCACCACCAGGTGCATCCCGGCGGCGCGGCCCATCTGGGCCACCCGGCAGATGGACTCCTCCACCTCCTTGGCGGCCACCACCATCAGGTCGGCCAGCTCGTCGATGACCACCACGATCTGGGGCATGGTCTCCCTGCCGTCCTTCCGGGCGTGGTTGTTGTAGGACACCAGGTCCTTGGCCCCCACCTCGGAGAACATACGGTAGCGCTTCATCATCTCGTTCACCGCCCACTGGAGGGCGCCGGCGGCCTTTTTCGGGTCGGTGACCACCGGGATCAGCAGGTGGGGGATGCCGTTGTAGGGGGCCAGCTCCACCATCTTGGGGTCCACCATGATGAGGCGGACCTCCTCCGGAGTGGCCTTATAGAGCAGGGAGACGATCAGCGAGTTGGTGCACACGGACTTGCCGGAGCCGGTGGTGCCGGCGATGAGCATATGGGGCATCCTGGCGATGTCTCCCACGATGCAGTTGCCGGCGATGTCCTTGCCCACGGCAAAGGAGACCTTGGATTTGCTGCCGGTGAAGGCGGCGGAGGACAGGACCTCCCGGATGGCCACCGGCGTCACGGAGCGGTTGGGCACCTCGATGCCCACGGTGGAGATCTTGCCGGGGATGGGGGCCACCCGCACCGACTTGGCCCCCAGGGCCAGGGCGATGTCGTCGGACAGGTTGGTGATCTTGTTCAGCTTGACCCCCTGCTCCAGCTCCAACTCGTACCGGGTGATGGCGGGGCCCCGGACCACGTTGACGATGTGGGCGTCCACCCCGAAGGAGCGGAGGGCGTCCTCCAAGCGCTGCTGGTTGGTCTGGAGCTCCCCCGCCGCGGCGGAGGAGGGCTCCCTCCCCTCGTTCAGCAGGGAGATGGGCGGATAGCGGTAGGCCGGAGCCTCCTGCTCCATCCCCGCCTCGATCTCCCGCGCCACCTGCTCCCGGGCCGCCTGGGCGTCGTCCCTGGTGACCTGGGGCGGCGCCTTGGCCACGGCGGGCTCCCGGATCACCGGGGGCGGCACCGGCTCGGGCGCGGACTCGGATACGGGCTCCGGCGCGGGCAGGGGTTCCGGCTCCGTCACCTGCCGGGCGGGACGGACGGGCTCCGCGGCGGGCGTCACATCGGGCACGTCCTCGTACTCGGGCGGCTCCTCCAGCACAGGCTCGGACTTCTGCCCGGTGAGCAGCCGGTCGGGGGGCTCCACCCCCGGCACCTTGTCGAACAGGTTCTTCCGCCGGACGGTGGTCACGGGGGTGGTGGGCTTTTTGCCGGTGAGCGGGCCGTCGTCCACAGGGATGTCGATGACCGGCTTCCGGGCCTTGCCGGTATCCTGCCGGGCGGGCCGCGGAGGGCGGACGGGCTCCGGGTAGTCCTCGGGATCGTATTCGGGGCGGCTGTCCCGCTGCTCCTTCAGGTAGCTGACGATATCCATGGGGGTGAGCCGCAGGGCGCACAGGGCCGCCGCCGCCATGAGCAGGATCACCACCAGCATGGCGCCCACCCCGCCGAAGGCGAACCGGAAGGCCAGGGCGATCACGCCGCCCAGCGCCCCGCCGGAACTCATGGCCAGGCCGTCCTTCCACAGGACCGCGAACATGGGCCAGCCCCACTCGTAGACCTCTTTACAGAGGATCAGGTGGAGCAGCCCCCCCAGCAGGGGCGGCAGCAGCAGCGAGCCGGTCAGGCGCAGCCGCACCGGCAGCCCCCGGTGGAACATCAGGATCACCGCGCAGGCCAGGAGCATGGGGGGCGCGATGTAGAATCCGTAGCCGCACAGGCCCTTCAGCAGATTGCAGAACAGGGCGATAAAGGCCCCGTCGTCCGTCTTGAAGTAGCCGATGGCGGCGAACAGGGCCAGCAGCAGGAACACCCCCGCGCCAATCTCCCGGCGAAGGGGCTTCCTGGCGGGCTGGGCGCTTTTGCGCCTGGCCGCGGGGCGGCTTTTTGCGGTCTGCTTCGGCCTGGATGCCGACGATGACCGCTTGCCGCTGTTGGCTGTGGTTTTTTTCTGAGTCGAGGCCATAGAGGCGCCTCCTTAAAGTATCGCTTGTATCTCTTATTTCACGGCGAAGCTGGCCACCAGGGCGATGAGGCCCACGGCCCAGCAGTAGTACGCGAAGCCGCCGAACTTGCCCTTGTCCGCCAGCAGCTTCACCAATTGGATGGAGAAGTACCCCACCACGCCCGCCACGATCATCCCGGCCACATACATGGGGACGACGGACAGATCCAGCGCGCCGGCGTCTTTCACGGTCTTGACCACCTCCAGCAGGGTGGCCCCCAGCACGGCGGGCAGGGACAGCAGGAAGGAGTACCGCACGGCGAACTTCCGGTCCAGCCCCACCGCCATGCCGGCGGAGATGGTGCAGCCGGACCGGGACAGGCCGGGGATGGTGGCCGCCCCCTGGGCCAGGCCGATCAGCAGCACGTCCTTCACCGTGGCGGAGCGGGCGGTCTTCTTCCCTCCCCCCCGCTTGTCGGCGGTGTAGAGAATCAGGCCGGTGGCGAACAGGGCGAAGCAGATGAACACCGGGTTGGCCCCCAGGCCCTCCACAAAGTCCTGGAAGGGCAGCACCAGGAACAGGGGCAGGGTGCCCACCACCAGCAGCAGCACCAGCCGCCGGGCCTCGGGGGGCCTGTCCTCCCTTGAGCCGGAGCCGGTGATCATCGAGCCGACGCCCCGGAAGAACTCCACCACCATGTCGGCGATGTCCTTCCGGTACACCACGCACACGGCGATCAGGGTGGCGAAGTGCAGCAGGATATTGAACAGATTGTCCGGCTCTTCCAACTGGAAAAAGTGCTCCAGCAGAGACAGATGCCCCGAACTGGAGATGGGCAGGAACTCCGCCACCCCCTGTACCAGGCCCAATACCAGCGCCATCCATAGCTTCATCGCCGTCACCTCAGTCTGGCCCGCCCAACGGGCCGAATACGCTAACTTATTTATATTAACACATCCGTTCCAAAAATGCCAGAGGTTTTTTCAGACCCGCCGGGGGCAGACCCGCCGGGGCCGACCGGCGGGTCCTCGTTTTCCGTGCGCCAGCATTGACAGCCCCCCTCTGAAATGATAAAGTGTTGGTACGCAATAAGGTAAAGGAGGCTGGACGATATGAAGCGTATCTCCGGGAAGATCCTCTCGTTCCTGCTCGCGGTCACCCTTCTGTTCACGCTGTGCCCCATGACCGCGCTGGCGGCGGAGGAGATCCCCTTTGGCGACGTGCCGGAAAACTACATGGAGGCGGTGAGCTGGGCCTACCACCAGGGGCTGATAAAGGGCACCTCTGACGCCACCTTTGAGCCTTGGCTCACGCTGGACCGGGCCCAGATGGCCACGGTCCTCCACCGTCTGGCCGGAGAGCCGAAAGCAGAGGGCCCCATCCCCTTCCCTGACATCTCCGACGGGGAGTGGTACACGGAGGCCGTCCGGTGGGCCAACGCCACGGGGAACATGATCGGCTACGATACCGGCCTGTTCGGGACGAAAGACCCCATCCGGCGGCAGGATCTGGCCCAGCTGCTGTACCGCTATGCCGTCTCCCAGGGGTATATCATCCAAACAGAGAGTCTTGACGGCTATCCCGACGGCGGGGCCGTCTCCCCCTACGCAAAGGAGGGCGTGACCTGGGCCATGGCCTCCGGCATCCTCACCCCGGTGGACGGACGCATCCGTCCCACCGACAACGCGATCCGGGGGGACATCGCCGCGGCCCTGCTGGCCCTGGCGGCCCCGGCCAACAGCTCGGTGCCCAGAGCGGCGGTGGCGGAGTACGAGGCCCGGGCCGACGCCCGGCGGGAGGCCATCCTCGACTCCAAAACGGAGATCGTCAAGTCAGATGTGTACATCCCCGGCGAGACCTATACGGGCCGGGCCTACTACGTGTCCTCCAGCACCGGGCGGGACACCAACAGCGGCACCTCCCCCAACAGCCCCTGGCAGAACATCCAACGGCTGGACACGGCAAATCTCCGGCCCGGCGACGCGGTGTTCTTCAAGCGGGGGGATATGTGGCGCGCCACCCTCAACGCCGCGCCCGGCGTGACCTACTCCGCCTACGGCGAGGGCGACAAACCCGTGTTCACCGCCTCCCCGGAGGACAGCGCGAGTCCCGGCAAGTGGACGCTGTACCGTCAAGGGACCGACGGGCGAAAGATCTGGAAATACTACAAGGAATTGGACATGGTGGGCGGCATCTACCTGAACGGCGGGGCTCTGGAGGCCCAGCGGGCCTACGGCTATTGGACCGGGGACGGCTATGTGGATGTGGATCTCGTCTACAGCCCGGAGTACGACCCGAACAATTCCAGCGGCTGGTCCCTGCGCGTGGGAGGGCCCCAGCGGCCCGAGACGAGCCTGGCCGATCTGGAGTTCTGCTGTATGCCCGAGCCCTTGGAGGATTCCTACCCCTGCGGTTTCCCCTATGACCGCCCCGGTCCGCTCTATCTGCGCTGCGACGCCGGAAATCCCGGCACCGTCTATAACTCCATCGAGTTCTGCGGTGCTGATTGGCCCATCGTCGTGTCCAGCGGCTGCGTGTTCGACAACCTGGCCGTGCGGTATTGGAGCACCTTCGCCTTCCGCGGCCACCCGGAGAGCGACCGGGACGTGGTGATCCAGAACTGTGAGGTCGCCCGCGGCCGGACCAATATCAACGTCTACACACAATCCGAGCCCACCACCGACTACATGCTCATCAACGACGCCGTCTACGGCGTGGCCCAGAACGCGGTCATCCGGGACAACT
Organism: uncultured Oscillospiraceae bacterium; assembly: GCA_947629955.1. GTDB lineage: Bacteria > Bacillota > Clostridia > Oscillospirales > Oscillospiraceae > Enterenecus. Next base: position 2,912 of record CANRFT010000030.1, on the reverse strand, counting down.
ACCTCCACGACATCGACGGGGCCGCCATCACCTTTGAGACCTACTCGGGTCAGGAGCCCCAGGATACTGTCCCGGGTATGGACGGCTCCGCCGCCGGTCTCACCTGGACCTGCACCGGGAACCTGATCGAGCGCTGCGGCGCGGGCGTCCAGATCAACGACGGGAACGACTGGTTCAACTTCGACAGGATCACCGTCTCCGGCAATATCGTGACGGACACCGGCTATAACTACGGAACGGAGACCATGGGGAGCAACTGCTGCTGCGCGTTTTCCCCTCTGGTGATCGGGACCTGGGGAAAGATCAGCGCCGCGGTCCTAGAGGTGTCCGATAACGTGTTCGCCCGCAGCAGGCGGTACATCCTGGCCCTGGGGTGGGACTCGGTGTACGACACCCCAAATGAGGTCCGCTTCCACGACAACGTGTACGTCCAGGCCCTGAACGGTATCTTCGGGCCCAGCTGCTACGGGGACTGGTTCGTCCACACCGCCGCCGACCCCCTCCTGCGGCCCCGGCTGCGGGAGTACACCCACGGGGAGAACGAGACGGTCATCACCGTGGCGGACCAATGACCGCCGCCCCGCCCCCGGCCTGAAAACGCGAAAAGGCCCCGCCGCTGCAAGCGGCGGGGCCTGGCTTATATCCTTACGTCTCGTCCTCGATGAGGCCGTACCCTCCGGCGGTCCGCCTGTAGACCACGGCGAAGGCGCCGGTGCTCTCGTCCTTGAAGGCGTAGAAGCTGTGGCCGACGAGCTCCATCTCCAGCACAGCCTCCTCCACCGTCATGGGCTTGATGGGGAACTTCTTGGTGCGGACGATCCTGAAGTCCTCTTCCTCCTCCTCGGGCACGAAGGAGGTGGCCTCCTCTCCCGGCTCGAAGACGGCGGTGCGCAGGCGCTTCTCCAGGCGGGTCTTGTGCTTGCGGAGCTGCCGCTCCATGGAGGTCACCGCCGCGTCCACCGAGGCGAACATATCGGAGGTGCTCTCCGCCACCCGGAGGACGGTGCTGCCGGAACGGACCGTCAGCTCCACCTTGTTGCGGTCCTTCTCCACGCTGAACACCAGGTTGGCCTCCGCGTCCTGCTTGAAGTAGCGGTCCAGCTTGCCCACCTTTTTCTCCGCGTAGTCGTGGAGTTTCTTAGGGAGGTTGACCTTCTTTTCGGTATACGTGAATTTCATAAGTCCAGCTCCTTCCGGTTTGGGGTCAAGACCAGTGTACCATATTTTGTCCGTGATTTCAACTGCATTTTTCGGCCGCGCCCCTACCGCGGGACCGGCCGACAAAGCCGCCCGGCTCAATGAGCCGGACGGCTTTTCTCGCGGTTCACCTGTCAGCTAAAACCAAGCTGCTCTTCGGCTGCCAAATACCAGGCACAGTAGGTTGGCAGTCCCCCCGGCTCTATGTCGAACCAATCTTTGCCCATGGTCCCGTAACCAGTTCCGTCCTGGCCGAACACCACCTCAGCGTAACCGTAATTCTCCGGGGTACCGCCCGCGATCACATAGTCAAGCCCGCCGTCCTCCAGCGTTATGATGTAGATATAGGGCGTGTCCTCGTCCACCAGGTCGGTGATGTCCACCTCCTGACCGTCGGCGGTGAACCACAGCCGACCGTCCCGCACCTCCACAGGATCGGCAGATCCATCAGGCCAATCGATCGTCTCGTGACTTCCCTTCTCGTCAGACCACACAGACGATAACCAGCCGCCGGGGACAAAGCCTGCCCGCTCCATGATCTGTTCCGCGGCGAAAACCGTCCCCACCAGCGCCAGACACAGCGCCGCCGCGATGAGCGCCGTCCGCAGGACGCGGACGGGCCGCCGGGCCCGCTTCCGCTCCGTCAGCGCTTGGAGCAGCGCCGCCTTTTCGTTCTCTGTCAGCCTCACAGCGTTTAACTCCGCTCTGTACTGTTCAAATCCGTCATGCATATTCCGATCCCTCCAGCATGATCTTCAATTTTTCCTTTGCCCGTTTGAGCCGAGTGCTCACCACCGGGGCCGGGAGGCCCAGCAGCTTGGCGATCTCCCGGACCTCGTACCCCTCGTAGTACCGCAGGAAGATGACCTCCCGGTACATCTCCGGCAGGGCCCGCGCCCGGTCCAGGAGGGTCCCGTCCTCCGGCTCCGGGTCCTCGGTGGAGAGGGCCGCGCCCTCCTCCAGGGGGGCCCGGTGGCGGTTCCAGGCGGACTTCTTCCAGTTCTTGCACTCGTTCACCGCCAGCCGGATCACCCAGGCCCGCTCCTGGCCGGGGTCGGGGAAGTCCCTGGGCCGGTCCAGCAGCTTGATGAGGACGTTCTGGCAGATGTCCTGGGCGTCGTCCCGGTCGCCCAGCCAGGTGCAGCCCACGCGCAGCAGCAGATCGGCGTAGCGCTCCACCAGATATTCCGCCCGCGCGCTGTCCATCGGCCTCACCCCCTTCTGCCTATATAACAACACGGCGGGGCCCAATCTGTCAAACGGAGAAAAATTTTCCCTCCGCCGCCGTTCCCGGCCAAACTATATCTTGACAATCCCCCTGGTTTTGATAGAATATTATGTGCCTGAAAAGCCTTTACACACAAAGTTTTTTGGAGGTATGCAACTATGGCTCACAAGTATGTCTACCTTTTCTCCGAGGGCAACGCGAATATGCGCGAGCTCCTCGGCGGAAAGGGCGCCAACCTGGCCGAGATGACCCGCATCGGCCTGCCCGTCCCCCAGGGCTTCACCATCACCACCGAGGCCTGCACCCGCTACTATGAGGACGGCCGCCAGATCGCCCCTGAGATCCAGGAGGAGATCATGTCCTTCATCTCCCGCATGGAGCAGATCACCGGCAAGAAGTTCGGCGACAAGGAGAACCCCCTGCTGGTCTCCGTCCGCTCCGGCGCCCGGGCCTCCATGCCCGGCATGATGGACACCATCCTGAACCT